>NZ_PJBP01000102.1 GCF_002836415.1 Psychromonas sp. MB-3u-54
TGTGTTTATATACAGATTATTCAAATTTCTTTAACTTTATATCCCACCAATTTAGAGCTGAATTCAAAATTGATATAGGTGATTCCCCTTTGCAATACCCGTTAGCTTTGACAAAATCTTCAATAGTATTTGTAGCTTGTAGAGTATAGCCATCACTCGAAACAAGTTGAAAACCGTCAGAGGTTATTAAGTTAACAGATTCTTTAACTTCAGAAACTTCAACACAAATATCGTATTCTTTAAGTATATTATTTCGCTCTTTTTCAATGAATTCCTTGAAAATTGGTTCACTGGACTTCCAAACTTTAAATTGAACAAATAATTCTTCTTGCAAAGTAACATCAAAATTTTGAGCGTCTACTTTATGTAATACGTGACCGATTGTTCTAAGTAAGGTCACACATGAAAACCATAATATTTTAGCTTGCTGGTAGTCTTTAGCCTCTACGGCTTTTACAAAATAATCTTTAGCTGAAACACAATCATTAAATACTTCTCTAGACTTCATCTTCACTCCAGACATTGACCAACGCTCCGCTAAGCAGCGCAAAATGGTTGACTAAAATTAGCGAGGAACGAGCGCGAGCCAACTGTTGATCGTCCGTTCTTGAGCGGCTTGTTATACGCTATTTATAAAAACCAAGCATCGACATAATACGACTTACAAGTGTAGGTTTGTCGTTTGCACTTAACCAGAGGGTTGGTGAACCATCGTTTACAAAATCAAACTTATTCTCTCCAAGTTGTTGAAGAGGCCAAAAAGGTTCTAGACCATTACACATGTTCTCTATTGTTTCTTTTGGGAATTTTTTGACCATAAGCTGGGCTATTTCATCAGTCGAGAACTGCTTGATAAAAGTGTACGCTGTACTCGAAACCAAGCCTTGTGGTTCCAATGTAGGATCATAGAATTTATTATTGTAGCTAACGACAGCATGAGGATGATCTTTACCTTGAGCATCAGTGGCTGTAGCGAGTACATAATATATATCAACATATTTCTTCGCTAAGGTCTGCATGACCAAGCAAAAACAATTCATATAGCAGACATTAGGGACATTTAAACCAAACTTATCTACTAATTCTTCCAATTTTTTAGGCATTTTATCAATTTTCATTACTTTCCTTGGTAAACCTAACTTGGAGAGTTTTTGCGTATAACAGTGTATTAGTCTGTATTCTTACTAATACACATTTATAATTTAATTATTTTATAAAAACTATATCACAACAAACTTATAAAACAGTTAGATAGATTCAACATCAGATTGTAAATTGACTTTTTTATTTTGAAGATGTATTTACGGGGCTTGTGGGAAAGGGGCTAATCAGCCCCTTTTTTATCTCCGACCACCTCAATCAGGGCGTTATGCCTTGCCCGGCATTCGCCGTATAACAAGATAATATTTTTCTTCCATACCAAGTGAGCGCTTTTGTTTTTTGCGGTGGGGGTTGGCAGTTCGCTGCAGGGTTGGATTAATGCCTGGTCAATGGTAGGCTTGGGGAGTAGTTGTGTTGGCAATGGCAACGAGGTCTGAAGGATGAACAGCTCATTATCATCAAGCTGGCAGTCAGTATCATCAGGGTCTTGAGCTTGCACATATTCGATTATCCTTTTTTCAATCGTCTGTATTTTGGGTTGCTTGGCCAGTTCGTTTTTCCAGTAGGCCTCTGCTATTTGTTGGTTACTTTGATTTTTCTGTTTTACCGCATTAATGGCAACGGCCACCGCCTGGCCTTTCTCTTTTAAAAATTGCTGCTCGGCAACGGTATAACCGTTTTCATAACCCTGCTGTTTTACGTAGAAATAACCTGAGGTTAAACCCAACAGAGCAAGCGCAATCACTAATACAATAAATAGTGGCTTTTTAGCCTTGCCGGTTAATAAACTAAGGATCATTGTTATTGGCATTCTGGCCTCCTGTTTCCATGTAAAACTTAGCGAAGCCGACAAAGGTGGCGGTGATAATACCGTACTGAATAAAGGCCCATTCAGACTGTTCAATCATCGGTATTGAGAAAAAATAGTGATTAAACTGCAGCCACATATAAGCCATAAAAAAAGCAATAAGGCGCGGGAATATACGCCATTGGTTAAACTGTTTGGCGCTTAACATTAATAACTCCAAATCCAAGGGCGCGGACGGCTGAGCTGGTTGTTAAATCCGTCATATTCTACACAACGATACTGACAGAGGATGTAATGAATATAATGACGATAAAATATCGTTTTATTCAAATGCTGCGGGGATGATATTTATGGATTGGTGCACTAGTTTAATGGCGCATCATCCTGATATCACGGCAGAAGCAACTCGCAAGACCAATTCCGGTTGTATGATCAACTACACGGCAACATCATCGAAGACTACGGGTGAGCCAGAAAGTGGCAACACTCAAATCGACATTATTTTAAACAAGGTAGTAGTCTATTCGGGTCGTTTTTCCGACCCTGAATATTCGTTCTCAGGCTCGTTCCCTGCTCCCAAAGGTGCAGTCGAAGGTGATTCAGTCGCTGTCACAGCCTATTCTGCGGCTGAATGGGATAATGGTGGCGCGAGCTGACAATCTGCACTGTGATTTTGCCGAATGATCCGCTATGCGATGAACAACAAGGTACTGGCAGGTTTACTGGTGGTGGTAATATATGAGTGGATAACGTTCGAATTATCCGTAGCCTTACTATTCACTGCGATCTATTGCTTTCCAATAACCTTCAGGTCAACTGGAAGGGTAATAAATTCCACATGACAGAGCACCTGACAACAACTCAATGTTCCGATGATTCGGAAATAGTACAGTTTCCACCTGATGCGCCGCTTGATACGTTGAAAGGGGTTGGCACTGGCCGTCATCAGAATCAAGATGGTTATACAATTGAGTTCACCTTGGTTGATGCTGACGAACCAGGTGGCATGGATGAGATGGCCATTCTTATCTATGTGATACAGATACTAAGGAGGTCGTATTAGAGGCAGAACAGCAACGTCTTGAGGGCGACAATCTGCCAGCACATTACGACCCGCCACATAAATAAAAAGTATGCCAGTCCCTAAAAACCTAGCGAGTGCCAGTAAGGTTAGAAATAACGCTTACTATCGGAAAGCTGACATTGCGCCCTTCTTAACTGTTGGCTAAGTATTGCTTGAAGGGTTGGAGGCTGAATCACTTGATGCTGAGACTAAGGCAATCTGACGGTTTTCTGCTCGCTATTGGGATTAGCCAGCCTAGATTTGTCAGCTTAAGTTGAGTCTCGCAGACTGAACGCTCAGATCGACTATGTGCTAAGTGAACCCAATATTGTCATTGGCGGAGCGGAGGGGATATTAGTTGAAAATAACGGCTTACTGGTTAGCTGCTATAATATCAAATGAGAATGGTTTGCAATTACGCTATTGAAATATTTTATTATAAACGCAATGATAATTAGCACTATAAACACTAGCGTTCTAATTGTCATAACGATAATTAACTTTGATTCAGCTATAGGTAAAATCTTCATGACACATATATCTATAAAAGTTAAGCAGTATACCCCTGATATCTCCCTTAAACTGGCCAAGAATAAAGAAGATAATAAGTTTGCTGACTATCAGTCATTGATGGACTTTGATGTCGCCCGTCGCCCTTGGCGCGAAACATTAGCCCGTTCTTTTAAAACGGATAAGGAGCTCGCCAAGGTTTTTAACAATATTAACCGAGTCGATGATGAGGTCTATAAGGTCATTGCCACTCGTATTACGCCATATATTGCTCAGTTGATGGATAAGGACGATCAGGCTTGTCCGATCCGTATTCAATACGTACCTGAGCAAAATGAAATGGATGTAGCACCACAAGAGATGGGGGACCAGCTCGGTGAAGATAACATGATGCCAGAGGGGACCTCTATCGTTCACCGCTACCCCAATCGTGTGCTCTTTCTGGTACACAATATTTGTGGCGCCTATTGTCGCCACTGCACTCGCAAGCGCATGGTGTCAGATCCCTTGAATATTATCTCAATGGATAGGATCCGTAACTCAGTTGAATACTTACGTCAGCACTCGGAAGTGCAGGATGTACTGCTGTCTGGTGGTGACCCATTGTTGCTGACTGATGACAAGCTTGATCAGATCCTGTCCATGATCCGTGAGGCTAGGCCAGATCTGAAAATACTGCGGATCGGCAGCCGCTTACCCGCTCAGTTACCTACTCGTATTACGCCAGAGCTGTGTCAGGTATTGGTAAAAAACCGTGTCACCCTGCTTAATACCCAGATCAATCATCCCAAAGAGATCACACCACTGTTTGTTGAACATATGGCATTGCTGCGCAATAGCGGCATAATGCTGGGCAATCAAAGCGTGTTGATCAAGGGAGTTAACGACAGTGTTGAAGTGATGCGTGATCTGGTCATGGAGCTGATCTCCAATGGTATTCGTCCTTATTATGTGTATTCCATGGATCCCGCTCCCGGTAACAGCAAGTTTCAGGTCAGTTATGATCGTATGCTGGAGATCTACCATGGCATTCGAGGCTGGGTATCTGGGCCTGCCATTCCAACCTTTATTGTTGATGGTATTGGTGGTCTCGGTAAAATGCCGGTACAGCCGGAATACGTCCGTAAGCAAGAAATCGATGGTGAAACCAAACTCATCGCGACTAACTTTGAAGGGCGCAGCGTCGACATGACGTTCCTACTAAGTCAACTACCCCCCCCTAAAGGGCCAGGCTTGTAAGAGCCTTATTGTTGACCAGACTAAACATTAAATTGTTACGTTAGGAAAGAATGCATAGGCACCACAGGATGACTTTCGCTAGTCCTGTGCTCTGCGGATAACGATTAAACAGGCGTAAGGGTGAAGCCGGTGTCGTTATCATTAAACCTTTCTATAACATTGTCGAAGCGTAATTTACCGGCTCAGGCCGAGAACGTATTAAAAGGTAACCTAGTGCAACGAGTTTTTGTTTTAAGCAATACGCAACAACCGCTTATGCCTTGCCATCCGGCACGGGCCAGAGAACTGTTGCGCCAAAACAAAGCGGCTGTTTTTAAACGCTATCCGTTTACGATTGTGCTGCATGATCGGGAAACGGGCTATATACAGCCGATTGAGGTAAAACTTGATCCCGGCAGTAAAACGACCGGAATAGCACTTAATCTGCACGGTAAAAAAGGGATAAAAACGGTTTGGGCGGCGAATTTAAGCCATCGAGGCCATCAGATCACAGAAGCAATCACAGCAAGATCACAACAGCGCCGGGCACGCCGCAGCCGAAATCTACGTTACCGCAAGCCGCGCTTTTTAAACAGAGCAAAACCAAAAGGCTGGTTTGCGCCAAGTATATTAAGCCGGGTGCATAACTGTGAAACCTGGATCTATCGCTTAATTAAAATGGCGCCGGTTACTTTATCAGCCATTGAGACGGTGCGGTTTGATATGCAGCTCATGGAAAATCCTAATATTGCCGGGCTTGAATATCAACGCGGTACCTTATTGGGATTTGAATTAAGAGAATATTTATTGCAGCGAGATAACCATACCTGCCAATACTGCGGAGGGGCCTCAGGCGACAAGATATTAAATATTGATCATAAGCATCCTCGCGCCAAAGGCGGTTCTGACAGGTTAGCTAACTTAATACTGTCTTGTCATAGTTGTAATGGAGATAAAAATGCCACACTGATCCCTGATTGGCTTAAACAGGTTAAAAAATCCAAGAGCAAGCTTAATATTGCCCGGGCAAAACGATTACCGGGGATCATCGCTAATAAGGTGAATGCTTTGCGTGATGCCGCAGCGGTCAACGCGACACGCTACAAAATTGGCGATATTGTCAAAGCATCTGGCTTGCCGGTTACATTTTGGAGTGGCGGCCGAACCAAGAAGAATCGCACTGAGCAAGGTTACCAAAAGGATCACTGGATTGATGCAGCTTGTGTGGGCGAGTCTGGGGAACGTGTTTTTATTGCGAAATCACTTAAACCAATACTGATTAGCGCAACAGGCCATGGCAGCCGCCAGATGTGCCGGGTAGATAAATACGGTTTTCAGCGAACAAGCGCCAAGAAAAACAGTTGTGTTGCCGGTTTTAGTACAGGAGATATTGTCAAAGCAGTCGTGCCTGGCGGCAAAAACAAGGGAACTTATACCGGTCGCATCGCAGTACGCGCCAGCGGTTATTTCAATCTAAAGTCAGAAAACATTGTAATTCAAGGCATCAAACACCAGCACTGTCAGATCCTGCATGAACGAGACGGATATAATTATCACTAACTAGAGGAAGTGCAAGCAATTCCTCCTCCCGCTAAAGCAGGAGGTATCCTTGCCCAAAAACTGATGAATAATCATACACTCTTTTAACTATGCTATTTTTCCTGCTATACAGCTGTGAGTAGAATATAAGTAGCATAAACATTCTTTTTCCGTCATCTCTAAAATATACCTACCTACATTTACCTTTTTTTTGATCTCTATGAGGGAGCGAAATACTGACATTAACGCCTATTACTCAGCCCTTTTACAAAATTACAACCATGCGGGCCACCAGCTTCTCCTAAATAATCACAACTCCCAAACCCACAAATAACCAAATTTCGTGGTCTGTTTTTCGCTAAGCCTAAAGAAATCAGCATTTTATAAAATCCAGAGATTTTAAACGTGTTAACCTGTCTTAAACAAGCATAAAAATTTAAACCTACCACAAGGAGTTGAGCATGATTACTTATTTTTACTGGGCTGTTGTTATCGGGATAATGGCGGGATTGGGCCTTCTATTCGGTAAGAAACAGAAATGGAAAGCTGCCATGATTGCGTGTTCCATTGTGTTTTTGACGGGTTCTCTGGCTTACTATTTTCATTTTCAGCAAGTTTTTGTAAAACATTATGGGGGAGTGATGTCAATTACTGTACCGGATGGTCAGCAACATATTGCCGCGACCTGGAAAGACAATAATTTGTGGATTGAAAACTATGATCCAAAAACCAATACCTGCCATTTTAACGAGTATTCCAAGGGCAACTTGTTACAGGGAAAAGTGACCATTAAAAATTGTTATCCCGTCGCTTTGCAGCAAAGTGTACCGTCCAGTGCTCCTTAATCAGCACAAGAAGATACTGTCACCATGACAACAAAAGCATAGCGCGTAGGGTGCATTCTATGCACCCTACCGATAAAATCATAGCAAATGCATTAACAAAGTAATCAGATTTACTCTTCAAAATCATCCCGGTGACTTTATGAGCGTAAATTTTTCCTTTGAAGCAACTGCTCATAAATTTAATGCTTTTGGTATCAGCACAATGAAGATACTAATAGGGTTCTTAATTTCGCAAGAAAGACAGGACATATACTTTTTAAATCATTATATTAAAGGAAATATCATACTAGAATTAAAAATTACTAATATTAAACCGTGCAAAAATCAAAGGTTAAATAGACAATGCCGGTTGAGTAAATCGAGTGCAGAGAACAAAAAAACCAAGGTATTTTGTGCCTCTTCAGCCTTAGAAAACCAACTCGCCCCCTCAAAGCGCCATAGATTTCTAAGCGGCTTTAGCCCCCTTTGCGACTGACAAAACAAAGTGGCCAAATTCACTTGGGCACGAAGACGCGAGCAATTGGTAATAAGCGAGCGCAATACGTCACGCTTGTTCGCTAAAAGATCAAAAAAAGTAACCAGCAGCGTCATCGCATGACTATTTTGTGATTTCAAGAGCATTCCTATAGCGCATAAGGCTTTATAATATAGGCTAAAGTCAGATTAACAGCACAGCATGAGAACGAGGGATTTTAGAAAAAGTTGTCCGGAATCAGTTCAACACTATACAATCGCACCTACAATTAATTGATAAATTATTAAGTAATATACTCTATGAAAAAAAAAGCAAGAAAATGTCTAGCTCTTATTGGGTTTCTCTAGATTGGCTGTTATGAATACCCCCGTCATTGTCGGCATAGGGGCTTCTGCTGGCGGCTTTGAAGCATTGAAAGAATTTTTTTCTCATGTGCTAACGCCTTGTAACATCGCATTTGTTGTCATCCAGCACCTTGACCCCACGCACAAAGGGATGATGCCTGAGCTGCTGCAACGCGATACACCGATGACAGTAAAACAAGCTCGCAACAATATGAAGGTAAAACCCAACTGCGTGTATGTGATCCCACCTAACAAAGATTTATCGATCCTTCACGGGGCATTATTTCTGTTAGAACCGGTGGTTAATCGCGGGATCCGGTTACCCATTGATTCATTCTTTCGATCGTTGGCCGCTGATCAGCATGAACGCGCTGTGGGTGTTATTTTGTCAGGCATGGGATCCGATGGCACACTGGGTTTACGCGACATCAAAGAAAATGCAGGACTGTCTCTGGTACAGTCACCTGAGTCAGCCAAATTTGATTCAATGCCTCAAAGTGCTATTAATGCCGGGCTAGCTGACATCATAGGCCCTGCTGAAACACTACCTGAACGGATTATAGCGTTTCTCAAACATAGCCCCAGAGGTGTTCCGAACAAGCTTGAACCGATATTAAAAGTCAAGTCAGCCAGCGCAATAGAGCAGCTCATTATTATACTGCGTGAACGTAGTGGAAACGACTTCTCACTGTACAAGAAAAATACCATATATCGTCGTATTGATCGGCGTATGGGTCTACATCAGCTTAAAACCATCGCACTCTATGTCCGCTATCTGCGTGAGAATCAGCAAGAACAAGACCTGTTATTCAAGGAACTGTTAATTGGAGTAACCAATTTCTTTCGTGATAAAGACGTTTGGGCGCAGCTCAAGTCAACCTCACTGCCAGCATTATTGGCCAATTATCCTGAAGGTAAAGAACTGCGGGCATGGGTCACCGCTTGCTCTTCCGGAGAGGAGGCTTACTCTCTCGCAATGACGGTAATGGATGTATTGGATGAAATTAAGCCCAAAGGGCGTTTCAAATTACAAATTTTTGCTACGGATCTTGATGAGGATGCAATCAATATAGCAAGGAAAGGCTATTATTCGGCAGCCATTGAGGCTGACGTATCCTCACAGCAATTGGATCGTTATTTCATTAAAGATGGAAGTGGTTACCGTATAAACAAGAAAATTCGTGACATGGTGATCTTCGCACCACAGAACATCATTATGGATCCCCCTTTCACCCGATTAGATATTCTCACCTGTCGTAATCTTCTGATTTATCTTGCACCGGAATTACAAAAAAAGTTGATCCAACTGTTCCACTACACATTAACTTCTCATGGGCTTTTGATTCTGGGCAATTCTGAAACTATTGGTAATTCCACCTTATTGTTCTCAGAAATTAAGGAAAACTCACGGATTTACACGCGCATTGACAGCCCTAGACAGCAGACGGAAGTCGACTTTCCCACTCGGATATTTCCGATCGTACCCCTGGCAGAAAATGAACATGAGAGAACCAGTAATATGACGAAAAATATTACCAATCTACAAACGCAGGCAGATCAAATTCTGTTGCAAAACTATTCACCAGCAGCGGTGTTAGTCAATGCGGCCGGCGACATTATCTACATCAATGGTCGTACCGGAAAATATTTAGAGCCTGCTGCGGGCAAAGCCAACTGGAACATTCACGTGATGGCGCGTGATGAACTACAACGTCAGCTTGAGCTCGCTATAAAGAAAGCACAGATGCAGGTAGAGCCAGTTATTATTGAAAATATCACAGTAGATACACACACTATCAATTTGACGGTACAAGCTATTACGAAGCCAAAAGAGTTGCTTGGCTTAATAATGGTGGTGTTTACTGAAGTCGTGACGCCGACCAAGCCGCGACGCAGAAAACCGGGGGCTGCGGAAAAAGAAAGTCAGGCTGAACTGCAACTGGCGCATGATGAAATACAATCCCTTCGCGAACAAATGCAATCCTCTCAGGAGGAACTAAAGTCCGCCAATGAAGAGTTGCAATCAACGAATGAGGAGTTGCAATCTACCAATGAAGAATTGACTACCTCTAAAGAGGAGATGCAGTCAATGAATGAAGAATTACAAACCGTCAACACCGAACTGCAATCCAAAGTTGATGATTTATCATGGGTCAACAATGACATGGAGAACCTGCTTAATAGTACGGAAATTGCCACGGTTTTTCTGGATAACGGACTACATGTACGGCGCTTTACCGACCATGCCACTCACCTGTTCAAACTGATTCCAAGTGATGTGGGCCGACCACTGTCCGACATTGTCACGGATCTGGATTATAAAAATCTACAAAAAGATGCGAAGGAGGTGTTGAAGACATTGGCCTTCGTAGAAAAAGAGATAATGGCTAACAATAAACGCTGGTTCAAAGTCCGCATCATGCCTTATCGTACCCAAGAAAATGTGATTGACGGCGTGGTGATCACCTTCACCAATATTAGTGAAGCCAAACTGCTTGAGTCAGAATTACGTAAGACAAGGCCTAGCACATGAAGACGCCTGCAAAGTCAACCAAGCGATCCAGTAAAACGTTACGCCAGCGCGCAGAAGCACAACTGAAAACACAATCGGTGAGCAGGAAAACTATTCCTAGCGACTATGAGGCCAAAAAGATACTACACGAATTGCAAGTTCATCAGATTGAACTAGAAATGCAGAATGAGGAGTTAAAGCAGGCACGGATAACCGAAAAATTACATTATCGCTACACCGAGTTATTTGAATTTGCACCGATTGCCTACTTTTCTTTCGACCTTAAGGGCGTCATCAATCAGGTCAATTTACGAGGAGCGAGCCTATTGGGTATTGAACGCGCTAACCTGGTAGGAAAACAGTTTTCAAACTACCTAACAGCCCAACATCGTGATAACTTCAACCGGTTTCTGACAAAAGCATTTGCGGGTGCTGGCATACAATCCTTTGAGGTCTTAGCACAGGTTGGCAAGCATAAGCGTTGGCTGGGTATCGAAGCCAATCTCGGCATTACCGAAACAGACTGTCTTGCCGCGGTGATTGACATTACCGACCGTAAACTCGCGGATGAAAAAATCAAACTTGCCGCCAATATATTCACTCATACGCTGGAATGCATCTTTATCTGCGATGAAAATGGCTATATTCTTGAGGCTAATAAGGCCTGTTGTGATGCGACCGGTTATTCAAAAGAGGAGCTGCTGCAATCACATGTCAGCATATTTGCAAGCAGTGAACGTGACAGTATAGAGGCTGCATCACAAAAAAATAATAGCTGGCATGGAAGTCTGTCATATCGCACAAAAAGTGGCGAAATTCATTATTCCTGGACAGACGTGTATGTTATTGAGCTCGAAGAAAAAGGGGTACACCGCCGTATCAGCTCCTTTCTCGATTTAAATCAAAATAAAAGAGTTGAGCCCAAAATACAGTTTTTATCAAAATATGATCCGCTGACCGGGGTATTTAACCGTATTGCTCTGTTTAACCGATTGGAGGAAGTAATAGCCCGGGCAACCTTTAATCAGCGAATGATGGGGGTGCTGTTAGTGGATATTAATGGCTTTAAGGTGATTAATGAACAGTATGGGCAGAATGCGGGAGACATGGCTCTGCAACAGATTGCAGAACGTCTTAAAAGCTGTATTTCTGAAAAAGACACTGTTGCGCGTTTTGGTGGTGATGAGTTTGTTATTATTGTTGATGAGTTGCTTAATGAACAGGATGTGGCTGATGTCGCGCAAAGTATTGCCGTGCAATTTGAGCGACACTTTGAAATTGGTCATTTATCTATCCCTCTCTCTGCGACGGTAGGTATTGCCCTCTGTCCTGACGATGGCAATGATATAGACACGCTATTAGGCAACGCGGAAAAAGCGATGCAGCGCGGAAAATCCCATCTTCACGTCACGCGGGAGGGTGATTCTCGTACCGCTCCAGCACCATCATTAAAACGTGGCAAGCAGTCAGCTAACACCACTACCTATTATTTTTATACTAAAAAGTTGACCCAATATTCACGGCAGCAGGTTAAGTTTACAGAAGCGTTAAAAAAAGCATTGGCGCAGGATCAGTTTGAGCTGTACTACCAGCCTCAGTACGATCTGAGTAAACGGCAAATTGTCGCGCTGGAAGCGCTGTTATGCTGGAATCACCCGCAGCGTGGCGCGCTAAATTCGGACAGCTTCATCAGCCTGGCTGAACATTACGATTTAGCGGTGCCGATCGGTCTTATTATGATCCGTAAAGCCGCACTGCAGGCGGTAACCTGGCAGAAAGCGGCGATTAATTTCGGACGTATTGCCATTAATTTAACCGATGTGCAATTATCACACTTCAGTTTTATTGGGGATCTGCAGACTATTCTTCTGGAAACGAAGTGTTCAATAGAATGGCTGGAGTTTGGAATCGATGAAGTGATTTTTAAAAGTGATAACCCGACCGTTTATGAAAATTTGATCAATCTCAGTAAGATGGGCATCGCACTGACCGTTGATAAATTTGGTGCAGATCGTCCACTTTTCAGGCTGTTTGACCAGTTAACAATCGATAAATTTAAAATATCACCACATTCTACCGAGGAGAGGCATGTGGACTTTGTTAACCGTGCGCAACAGGATGGGTTGCTTGTTCTGTCCCGCTCATTAGGTGTGACGGTCGTTTCTGACTCGCTTGCGAATAGCATGGACGGTGAGCCCGCAATACCGAATAAAAGATCTAATAAATTTGAGCCGGTCGGTCAGCAGTTGCACAGTAAAGCGATGAAGGCTTCTGAAATTACTTTTTATCTGCGCTGTCATAAACGTAAATAAACGCTCTTTTTTAAAAATAGTGGTAAAAGCCATGGGCTCGCATCTTTTCTTTTGCCATTTTCAAGTTGAAATGGGGTAGAAAGAGACTTAAACAAAGCAAAAGTATTAAGTCTCAATGTACCCCTAAGCGCCTGAATAGTGAAAAATTTAAGCTATCACCACGCTCTATTTTCCCGAAGCAAGCCACGCAGTAGCCAAATGAATTAAATAAGAGGTTTACTGCTTCCCTGTTCAGCTTTAATAATGCTCTGCACAGTTGATAGTGAGGTGGAAAGTTCCTCCATTATTTAACCTTTTTTCGTTGTTCCCCCCCCCCAATTGCGAGTACTTATACCAATCCGCATAAGTAAATGGTCTAAAATTGCGCAGGAAAAAGCAATGATAGTAAGACGTTTGATTGAGCAATAGCTGGCTATTGGGATTGAAAACAACGACGCTAGCATTAATTTTAACAAGTAAGATAGATCAGATAGTTATGCGGATTGGTATTATACCAATCCGCATAACTAAATGGTCTAAAATTGCGCAGGAAAAAGTAATGATAGCAAGACGTTTGATTGAGCAATAGCTGGCTATTGGGATTGAAAACAACGACGCTAGCATTAATTTTAACAAGTAAGATAGATCAGATATTTTAAAGTACGATTCAAAGCGGAGCAGTCGCCTGAAAATGCATCGCATCACGGCCCCAAAATACGCCTGCAGACAACCATCCTTCTTTTGCAAAACACTCAATGACTTCAATCGGCATTGTCGCTGTGGCAGGCCATGCGGTTTTGTTGCCATTCTTTCCTGCATTAATATCAATCGCATTACACCAGGCGTGCATAGACCACGAGTTTAAACTGCCACGTTTCAACCTTGGGTTGTATAACCCATTGTATACCAGTATTCCTGCTGCTTTTCGCGATAATTGATCGGGGTAAATCGTGGCTAAATTTTGGAATACACGCAGTAAACTGGCTGCACACTTGTTATGTACTCGCAGCGTTTTTATTGGGGACTGATCATAATAAATAGTGAATGGCAGAGTGATTTTTCTGGTTGGAGGGGTATACACGCCCTCTTCACCATGTTCCCCAAAAAACGCTAAGAATTCAGAAGAGCCTTCAACAGGAAAAGGATGCGTTGCCGGCATTAAATTTTTCAGATACTGCTGGCATGCAGCAATACTGTGCGGCCCCCAAAAACCATCACCTAGTGCACCGATACGTTCTTGTGTATGAATAATCTCAGTTCTGTTCATAGTAAACTACCTCCGTTACGGAATTAAATGAAATCTGTGTGCGTATACTCCGAGTAATAGTGATAACTAAATTAGTTGATATAGTTATAGTATAATTCCCTATAAAAATAAGGAATGACCTTATTGATAGTCGTTAACTAATTTTATCTGTTTGGAAAAATCTAGCATGTGTATTTTGTTGTGTAAAAACAATACATTTCACGCAGTCTTGCACTTATAAAAATCTTATGACTCGCTGAACTAAAAAATATCGGATTGCACAACAGGTTAGACTTGTTAGCACATAGAGACTGTTATTATTTATCAGAGAAAAAAACGCTAAATCGGTTTGTGCCCCTTTGCATATCAGAAACCTATCGATTATTGGCCAATATTACTCAACCAAACAGTACGGCTAACGGCACTCAATAGAGCCTTTAACATCAAAGAGCCCAATAAAATATGGGTGACTGATTTTACTTATGTCAGAAGCAATTGCGCAGCAGCAATTGAGGACATCCATCAATTAAAATGACTCTCATTTAATGGAAAGACTCATACCAAACGCATTAAATTTATGATCAGTTACTTCAAAGGAAAAATTTACGCTCAAAAAGCCGCCGGGATGATTTTGAATAGTAAATCTGATAATGCATTTCGTATGATGTTATCGATAGATTGCATTTTATGCACCGCAGGCAGCGACAATCGGTGCAGCGAATAAGCGACAGCTTAGTATCTGAGCAGACACCCTACGAGCGATGCGTTTATGGTCATAGTGCGTGCTAGTTGACGTTCAAATAAGACAGCCATTAAATTTATGATCAATTTTAAATAATAAATCTGCTCACTTAATTAATGTGTTTACTATGATAATTTTTGATAGGATGTTGAAGCAGAGGATTAATGTAAAGATCGATGCAATACATTCTTCTTGGTAATCCAATATTTTCCCGTATGTTCAGCGTAAGAGTCTCATTCTTCTAACGACCCCACCGCACTATGATAATTTCCACCAAAACCACTCGCTAATTCACACCCGATCTCGCCATGTATTGAATAGAGGCGGCTGCAACGCAGACAAACTTCTTTATCGGATAACTCACTGTTTTATAATCATTAACATACAAAACCAGATAATAGTAATTAGGCATAAGCGCAGGTATCGATATTAAAAATAAAGATTAAAAATGAAGATTAAAAATGAAGATTAAAAATAGAAGGCGTTCGACCATACATTGTCTGCGATATTAAAAACTTTGCCCGTTGAACTTATCCTTAGCGCATAAAAAAGTACGACATACACAACGGGAAATACAATGAAAAATTTTTCGGGAATAAATTTGAACAGCTTCAGCTGGCTTCTAAGAAGTGAATAACAGGGATGTTATTGATAAAGTAAGCAGGGAAATCGGTGTTGCACTAAATGGCTTCATAATGAGCTCCTCATCATTCAAAACAGTGCCTGAACAAAATATAGAAGCGGATTAATATTTAGGTAATGAGATGGCTGTCCAGCGATTAACAGTTCAAATTGATATTAAAGAACAAAAAGCTAAGGCGCAATGTGCGCCTTAGAAACCTGCAAATTTATTTGACTACTACACAGCAAGAAAAGCAGATGCGTAAGTTCAAATCACAGGGACAAGCTCAACAGTTTTGAAGTTGTCATAGGGTAGTGAATAATCTATTTATTTTTGGTCACCATTTCTTTAAAGCAAAACATTATAGAGCTTTCAGTGAATGCTCCTTTTCTGAATGGAATTAGGTTAGTAGCGTCTAAAATTTAGATTAAAATGTATTTGACTGAATTTAATCGATTCAGTTCTATAAGTTAACAATCCCCTCCCTACTCATGGGAAGTTTGTTGCTATTGCATTACTTTGCTTGTTGACGTTTATTAATAAACTGTTGAATGTGTGTTACTACATCCGTCATAGAAAGCTCATTAGCTAGGTATCTGATACGGTACAGAGATATTAGTGGTAAATCATCAATAGGCTGATCGAGTAGGGCTTTAAGTTGGTTTTGTTCGCTGTTCGGGTTAACATCTTGGTTGTTTAAATCTGACATATATTGTTGGTTCCTTATATTGTTTAAATAGTTGCCCTAAAAAAGGGCTTGCGTATAACGCACAGTGTAGAAATTCGTCTGAGATACTAAAGTGAGGTTAAATAAAAAAGCGAGTTACGCACTAAACTTTAATATTTCCTCACACATTGTCTGTACTACCGTAAATGTTGTAAAACAGACATAAGCACCACCTGTATGTGACCTTTTTAATAGGCCATCACTTTCTCAGCTAATTTTACCCTACAACTATAAATAATCATAGCACGTGATTGTGCTACATCTTGATTCGGTTGGTATCATGAATACTCACTGCATATTCTACTGGTACAGTGAACTTCACGGGCCCGTTTCGAATTATGCGATAATCTGCGGATGAAAAATTTAAATATTTATACCGATTAGCGTTATGCTACACAAATCATTCGTCACACGCTTTGGCTTTACACTTAGCTTTCGGGACACCATTTAACTTAAGGCAAAGCATTATAGGGCTTTCCGCCAATATTCTTTTTCTGAATGGAGCAGATGAGTGACGTCCAAAATTGAGGATAAAGTTAAAATATTTAATTTATACTCATCTAAATCAGATAAATTGACAGTACTATTAAGAGTATAAACCTAACTCATTTTGTGCCCCTGAGTCACTTATCCCCTCCCCACATTTGCCCGTATCAAGCATGATCTTATTCAAATAAATCGTCATCTGCTAAAAATAAAAGATGCTTAAATCATCCAAAACACCGTATTTCTACGCTAGAATAGTTACAACTTATCACTGCTCAAAAAACTCAGATTAATACCCACTAATTAAATTTAGCAGTATAAATATAATTACACATCAGCAAAACACAACGCCACCAAAACCAATTAAAATTAAAACCAATTAAAATTAAAATCAATAAGTTAAAAAATAAAGATCTAAAATACTTCATACTACAAGTGACACCACATAACGCATCACTGCATCATATTTTATATAGAAACTTAGCGATATCACTTAATCATAACGAAAGTGATGCTACTACTTGCCGCTATGGTTAGTTTGCTCCTGTGATATTTTTATCTGAAATAGTGAGATATGATTCATTTTGTATTTTGCTTATTTATTCACTATCTTAACTAAGTTATGTTGATTGATTATTAAAGGAGATTCAGATGATCACTGTTGATACGCCAACTGGGTTTAAATGGAATGATGTAAACAGCAATTGGGTTAAGCACTACCTAACTCGAAAAACAGCCCTGCTGCAAAAACTGACCAGTGGCATAGGCGTAGATATAAATAATATGAATGAGTTTCAATTTCAGCAAGTCTGCCAACTATTAGAAACAACAGCTGACGGCAGAGAGTTACGAAATAAAATGTTCAAGGCCTGGCGTAGTAAAAAATCACGTGACAGTGATAATGGCAAGAAGCTTTATACTTTTAACCTATCAATAAAAGCGGGTAGCTATCTTAAAAAAATAGCCAAAGATAACCCTATCAATCAAACATTAGAGAAACTTATTTTTGCAGGAAAATTAACATCGGAAGATCAAGCTGATAAATATAAGCATAACATTGCTCAGCTCACCCTTCAGAATGAAAAACTAGTCGCACAGTTAGCACAAATCCCCTTAGCATCACTTCCTGTCGAAGATGAAATGCAAGCACATACCAATAGCGACTTACTGGTAAAAGAATTAGCGGGACTAGAAAAATCACAATTGATAAAAAAAATATTATTATTGCAGCGTAAATTAAATCAGTCCTAATATTTGAGACACCAAAATACTGGCGGGATCTCCCCTTTCAAAAAACTACAATATAGATCGGAATTGTACGACATAGCCGAAAGAGGAAAGATCAATACAAAAAAAGTTGACCTCCTTCCGGCGATCAACCTTTTATTTTTTATGGTATTCACCTTTATGCTCAGGGCGTGGAAAGAACGTCAGCAGCTTCATGCGCCATGATCTTATGAACGGCCTTAGTCGGATGTATGCCATCCCAGAACAAATAGCTATCAGGTTTTTTGCATTTGTAGGGGGGATCATTTGGTTTTATGCAGGGAACATCCGTGACTTCGATCCCGTAATCATCAGGATTGGTGATTATTTTATTAAGCAGAGCGTACGCATCAAAAATACGTACATCAATATTGGGCAATAAATTCAGATTTTCCTGAAGATTCTGAAGAGCGAAATTAAATGCATTAGTCAAATCGGTTGCAGCCCCAGCCAGCCCCGGAAACCTGTAATCCAAAACTTTTACAGCAGGCGTTTGGCCTATATCAGGTACATTCATCAACAGAAACTGACTGGCACCTCGAGAAGAAAGCTCCTCGATAGTATTATAAATCTGAGAAATTGCACCGCCAATTACAACTGAAGGAAATGGCGACATTAGTGCATCCTGCACATCATTAGCACCGAATTCAACAACAAACAAGGTATCAGCCGAGGCCGTTGAAAAGTCCATCAGATACGCATCGAGCTGATCTGATAAGTTGAAGCGGCAGGCTAAATAACCTGCCCTTGCACCTCCGACCGCATAATTGCGGGCTTTCAATCCGTCATTTCTCAATGCCGGGCGCACGGATCCGGCCAGCCCTTTACTGCGTGCCATCTCTTCTATCCAGGTTGCACCATTGCTGACATGATGGCCACCTTTGGCATAGGAGCCATCGGGTATGAATAAATCATCCAACTTATCATAGGGCGGGACATTTATCGCCGTACCTAAACCGCAATTTTCATCGAAGCCAAAGCGTGATGGATCGGACAATATAACAAATGCATTACCGGTATCACTTAGGCTAGTACCAAATACGACTATGCTATCGTAAGGTTTTTGCCGGGCAACTGACTCCCCGGTGGCAAATATACCCAAAGAGAATAAAAACAGCATAAAAATAGTTCTAAAGTATTTTATTAACACCATGATGATCTCCTAAATTTATCAGTACAAATATTTTTTATTCGAATATATGGGCAAGTCCCGAAATGACGGTGAATTCCACTCGGTCACGAATAAAAGGTCGCCCCTGAGTATAGGACGAATAAAAAATCTGTATGCTGAGAGTGAACTACTTAGCCATAAATGACTGAGCTTCAAAGGAAGATGCCTAAGCAACTAACTTTTCTTTTTTGACGCTTCGTTGGCGACTGCTAGCTGAGCTTTTGGCTCGGCTAGTCTTACGTTTGCCTCCACATCCATTATCTGACTTGGCGACTAAAACGCCCTTTTCAGATAACACCGTTCCAGTGTCTAAAATAAGATTAATTGCCCGTTTCTTGATGACCAATGACGCATTATTATCTGCGTTGTCAGTATTGCCACAGCTTCCGCACACCAATAAATCTTGTGATTTTCGGTTGCTCGGGTGAGTGTAATCGCATTTGGCGCACTCCTGACTGGTGTATGGGGCTGGTATCTTGAATACAGCTTTACCTGCTTGGTAAGATTTGTATTTTGTATATGACTCGATGACATGCCAACCAACATTTAAAATAGCTTTGTTAAGCCCTGCTTTTTGTTTGGCCTTGTTGGGTATAAATCTGCCTCGTTCGTCTTGCTTTGCTTTTGGCCTGCGTACCATGTTTGATGTTTTAAGCGCCTCGAAAAAGGCTGGACATCCATATCTTATGTTCTTTTAAATCATTACGTTAAAACAAATATCAGATTCTAATTAATATTGCAGTGTACTCCTGAGCAAAAAACTGGCGTACGACCTCAGTCAGTTTCCAATTTCTGTGTCACTGCACTTAGCAAGTTGACAGACTCAGTGCATTCAGCAGAGACTCACCGTATAATGCGCTACCACTCAGATTTTACGATTAAGGCCATGTTTAATGCCAATCACTAGCCAAACCTGTTTAACAGAATTTGCTGGGCCAAGCCAAACTCACCAGCACTTCAAAATATTTAAGCCATATGGTTTTTTAAGCCAGTTTGTACCTGAAGCACGAAAGAAGAAACATCTGCTAGGCGAACTATTTAACTTCCCCGATAAAACCATGGCGATTGGGCGATTAGATCACGACTCCGAAGGGTTATTGTTACTTACTACCGATGGTTTAATGAGCCACAAAGTCAGAAGCAAAGGCATAGAAAAAGAGTACTATGTGCAAGTTGATGGCGCTATCACAGCGACCGCAATGTCACTGCTACAAAATGGGGTTGAGATTGGTATTAATGGCACTAAATACCTCACCCTGCCTTGTAAATCGTTTAAGCTTGACGGTGAGCCTCAACTTCCCACTCGAGGCCGTAAAATCCGCGATTCGAGACATGGCCCGACTAGCTGGATCTCGATCACTCTCTGTGAAGGGAAAAATCGCCAGATAAGAAAAATGACGGCTGCGGTGGGCTTTGCCACTTTAAGACTGGTAAGAGTTCGGATTGGCGACATCCATATCGAGAGCATGATTGCCGGTGACGTTGTCACGCTAAGCAATTTTGACGCGGCACTTAATCGCTAACGCCTCAAACATCAAACCCAACTTTGCCCTTATCCGTGTGAGTAGCGCCTTTACAAATAGGGTGGACTCAAGCCGATACTAGAGCCTACAAAACAGGCAATGGATTTGTGTGGCAAACAAGCGCTAATTCCGACAGTCAATTATATTCAATTCAGCATCAAATAACGCTTCCGAATGATGTAATGGACTGTCCGCAGGCCCTTCGATTAAACATAAACTGCACTGCTATTTATGGCATATATTGCCTGGAATAAGGAAGTTAACTGCCTGCTCACAATGATCTCTTTCAACTGTTCGTATAACGCCATATTTGTGGTCATCCTTAACAAATTTTTTATAGAGCTTATTAGATTAAGATCAAACAAATATGAGCGTTAATCACAACGGGATATTAACGGTGCATTTCCGGCCATGACACTTTTTCTTTAGCAATCGCGTTCCGGCAGCTTGTTTGTTCATTACCGCTGTAATTTCGACATCCCCAAAATTCCCCCCGCGCACTTTTTCGCAGCACCATTTCCGCTCCACATTTTTCGCAGAGCGGATAAATATTATTACAGCTTTTATTTAAACAGACTTTAAAACCTTTATGACGGGTTCTGGACATCACACCCTGACAACTTTCACAGACTCTTTCTTTATGATCACAGCGCGGAAAGTATGAACAACAAGAAAAGGTGCCAAAACGAGTTGAGTGAGTCTTTAGAGTACCCGTTTCACAGACTAAACAGCGAATCTGATCAACAAAAGCTTGATTAACGGTTATTCCAAATTCATTAAGTTCAACATCATGATCGTTAATAAGCTCTTTAACGAAATAGTTTGCGTCACTCATATCAGCAATAATATAGACCCTTCGTTTTGCCCGTGTTAAAGCGACATAAAATAACCGCCGTTCTTCTGCATATGCAAATTTTTCTTCCTTTGCCAGTAACGCATTCAAAATGGGTGGGGTTACCTTACTGGAAGGGAAACCATGCTTGCCGGATTTTAACCCCATGATCACCACAAAATCAGCTTCCTTACCTTTAGCCGCATGAAATGAGTGCGTTTCGATATTAAGCCGCGGGTATTGATTATTTAAATGGCACAGGGTTGCTTTTTTGGGTAATTGAAACCAGAAACGTGCGAGTAAATAGACCGTTGCGGGTTTATCAACCTGACCAGCAATAGCCGTTAACACGTCATCAACTGCGCCATTCGCTATTTCATCAATTATTTGTTCACCTTCCACCGGTAAACCACCCGCGCTCTTTCGTAATATTGAAACAGCCGGTCTATCGACCTTTTTATTCGACTTAATGGTTTTATTTATTTGTGCCGGATTTTTACCCACAAAATCAGTCGCCACTCGCCCAATGCTATTGTTAAATCGAAAGGTCAGATCTAATGCCGACTGCGTTGTCGGGCCAAAATAATTCTCAAAGCCGGTTGTCAGTGTTAGATCGGCACCACTAAACCGGTAAATGGCCTGCCAATCATCGGCAACAGCAAAAACAGAGCAGCCTTTCTTACTGTCACGCAAAGCCTTCACTAAACGCGCTCTCGGCTCTGAGATATCCTGGAATTCGTCGACCATAATATAACGCCAGGGAGAAATAAATTTTCCGGTCTCGACATAGGCAAGTGCTTTGATAATCATGTCTTCAAAGTCTATTTCATTGCGTTTTAATAACCTTGCCTGATAAGCCGTTAAAATAGGTTTAAGTAATTCAAAGGCTTTTTTTGTTTTTATTGGATCACTGGCGTTGTTGATCACCCATTTTTCGGACCGTTTATCCAGACAAGCAGCTTTATAAAGCCCGATTAATTTAGCAAAAATCTCCGCCAGTAAGGTCATCCGGCCGGTCTCTTTTAAACCGGCTAAGAGTTGCGCATCGGGGAACCATTGATAGACAATATTTTCATTTTTCAGGCTTTTCTCAAGGGAAGTCAGCAGCCGCCCTTGTTTATGCTGCGCATAGGTTAACTCAATGCATTTGCTGTTATTTTTCCGATGCGTTTTACGCTTCCATGCGATCGATGCATGGTATTCCTGTTTATTAATATAAGGCGCTGTATCGCCATTTTCATCTATTCCATAATATTCAATATAAATATTTAATGCCGGCAGAAAGAAATCAGGCTGATATTGTCTGGCCGCGACGGTTTTCACTTCAAATGCATAACTGGCCTCATATTGATATTCAATGCCATGGTTGCATAACCAATTTGCAATATGCAGCTCACCAAAACTTTTTACCTTATCGCCCTTTAGACTGCGAATATCGTTATCGGTTAGATATCGGTAATATTCACCCAGGCTGGTAAATTCAAAATAGTTTTTTTCGACGTAATAATATTCACTGAAATACGCCATCAGCAGATCAGCGTATTTACCTTGCTTTTCGATCAATGTCTCGAAACAAGCCTGTACCCATTTAGCCTTCACTTTCTGATCTTCTGCAAACACCGATAAATCAGGCTTTCCGCCTTCAACCTGCGCAATAATATCAAGCCCAAGGCGATGAAAGGTTGTCGCGCTGATATCGCTTTGCAGCTTCTCTTTTATTCTTTGATCCATTTCATCAGCGGCTTTTCGACCATAAGCTAATAACAAAATGTCAGTGTGCTTAGCCTGCTCACTGTTAAGCAGGTAACCTGCCCGACCAACCATCACACTGGTTTTACCGGTGCCCGCGCCCGCTAATAACAAATTATTGTCGTTATCAATAATACAGGCTATACGCTGCCTTAGTGTTAAGGGCTTTGTTTCAACCTGGTCAAAAAAGCCTTGGTATTTTTTTAACTGCTTACTGATGTAGGCTTTCCGGCACAGGGTTATATCTTGTTCCTGCCAATGCTGATATTGGGCTAACGCCTTAATTTTTTTTGTAAGACTTTCTACCCCCTGGCTTGAACTCGCCCAGGGAAACCATCGGTTATATTCTTTAGCAATCGCCGGTTGCATATTTTTAAACGTCGAGTGACGTAGATAACGATGACTTGTGACTTTTTTTATTTTAGTTAATAAGCCCAGCAAGCGATTTTTATTTGCCTCGGCCCACCAACGTTCACAGTCCGTTTTATGCTTTTTTTCACAGTTATAAGCAAGATAATTTAGCACATAGGTTTGCTCGGCAATGCGAAAGCTGAGGGTTTTACCCAACCATCCAAAGGTGAATGCTGGCGGTGAAATCAAGGCTTGCCAGCTGATTTTTGTGGGGATATTTTTAACCGAGAGTACGAGCCCGTTTGGGCCGATAGAGATTGTTGCGGAGTGACCGAATAAATGGCCAAAAACAGTTGAAGATATTGATTTCATTATGATAGAAAACCTAAATACAGAGAGAATACAGAGAAAAATACACTGGTTATTCTAA
The DNA here is from genome assembly GCF_002836415.1 of Psychromonas sp. MB-3u-54. GTDB lineage: Bacteria > Pseudomonadota > Gammaproteobacteria > Enterobacterales > Psychromonadaceae > Psychromonas. The sequence goes on from NZ_PJBP01000102.1 coordinate 23,852, forward strand.
CAGTACTTATAGTAAATCCGTGATATTTATTGACCATTTAATGACTGAAATTGATTAAAGGATAATGGCGCAAACACTTAAGAATAAGGGGCCCGTTATTATTGCAGTAAACCCGGCCTCAATGCTCGGCAGTAAAATGGTACAAGAAGGCTTTGGTGTGGCGGGTGGTGACTTGAAAATAGGCGCAAAAATATTAATGCGGCTGGCATTGGACGAGGAATTCGCAGGTTTTGTTCTCCGCACCCGGACGGATTGAATTTACAAAAATCAGCCGAGTTGGTTGCCACCATCGAAAGTATTTTCTCCGGCATTAAACACTAAAGGGTATTTATTAAACCAACGATAATTACCCCTAGGGTGCATTCTGCGCACCGATTAACGAAGCCGACACCGTCCTTTATTTAACCCCTGGGCTTGTGCGCAACAATCATAGCTTGCGGTGCATAGAATGCACCCTACCGGTAACATAACCCTAGGTTGTTATTTCGCGCACCGATTCCCGAGGCCGACACCGTCCTTTATTTAACCTCTGGGCTTGTGCGCAACAATCATAGCTTGCGGTGCATGGAATGCACCCTACCGATGACATTACCCGTAGGGTGCGCTCCGCGCACCGATTAACGAAGCCGACACCGTCCTTTATTAACCTCAGGGCTTGTGCGCAAAAATCATAGCTTGCGGTGCATGGAAT
>NZ_PJBP01000103.1 GCF_002836415.1 Psychromonas sp. MB-3u-54
GGGTTCCAAAAGGCAAAGCGTGCACGCACTCTATTCAAGAAATTGAATCAACATGGGAAATTAATGGAATGAGTGTTATGTTATCGGTAGGGTGCATTCTATGCACCGCAGGCAGGAAATCGGTGCGCGGAGCGCACCCTACGAGCTGAAGTGCACTTAGGATAATTACATTGTGTACGCGAACTTATATTCACTCTGTGTAGCGCGCAGCGCCTCTGTGGTCTCAGTGGTAAACCCTTTAAGTCTATTACAAAACATCACTGCGCACCTTCATCATAAAAATGAATGTTCGTATTTAACTGCCATAACCCTTAGGGTTTTGTGACTGCCAGCGCCAGCTGTCCTCGGACATGTCTTGTAATGTTCGGCTCGCTTTCCAGTTGAGTTCGCGGTTTGCTTTGGATGTATCTGCCCAGCATTCGGCAATATCACCCGGTCGGCGCGGACAGATAGTGTAAGGAATCTTTTTCCCGCTCGCTTTAGCAAAGGCATCAACCATCTCTAATACACTGCTGCCTTGACCCGTGCCAAGATTATAGATATGCAGACCGGATTTGAGTCCGACAGCTTTAAGGGCCGCAACATGTCCATCGGCCAAATCCATTACATGGATATAATCACGTACACCGGTGCCGTCGGGGGTCTTATAATCATCACCAAAGACAGATAATTTTTCGCGTCGTCCCACCGCAACCTGGGCAATAAAAGGCATTAGATTGTTTGGAATCCCCTGTGGATCCTCGCCGATAGTGCCGGAAACATGTGCGCCAACGGGATTGAAATAGCGTAATAAAGTGATACTTAATTCCGGCTGTGCCGCTTGTAAATCCCGCAAACACTCTTCAACAATATATTTACTGCGGCCGTAGGGATTTGTCGTTGCACCGGTTGGTGTCGATTCAGTAATAGGCATTTCCAGCGGATCACCGTAGACCGTAGCCGATGAGCTGAATAACAGGCTTTTCACCCCGGCATTTTTCATGACTTCAGCGAGTAGCAGCGAGCCGTGCACGTTGTTATCATAATATTCAAGTGGTTTTGCAACGGATTCGCCAACGGATTTTAAACCTGCAAAGTGGATCACAGCGGCGATTTCATGCTCTGCAAATATTTTTTCTAAAATAAGACGATCGCGCACATCACCCTGATAAAAAACCGGTGTAGACCCCGTTAAATCATGGATTCTTGATAATACGATTTCATTGCTGTTGGATAAATTGTCCAGAATAATGGGCGTCATGCCCGCGGCGAGCAGTTGAATACAGGTATGACTGCCGATATAACCCATTCCACCCGTAATAAGAATTTTCATTTTTAGCTCCAGTAAGATTGATATAATGACATGATGATATTAACAGTTAAGATAGCTCAATTAAAAAAACCGCAGTCTACTAGCCATAGAATACGGTTTTTAGTTTTTCCGGCAGAGATAAAATCAGATACCGTATTGTTCGCGATAGGTTTTAACCGCGGCAAGGTGTTCCTGCATTTCCGGTTTTGCTTCCAAATAGGTGATTAAGTCACTCAGCTTCACAATCGAAATGACTTTAGCGCCGTAGTCGCGCTCGACTTCCTGAATAGCAGACAGTTCAGCACGGCCCTTTTCCTGTCGATCTAATGCAATTAAAACACCCGCTAATTGTGCATGGTGCGCTTGAATAATATCCATTGATTCACGAATTGCGGTGCCTGCGGTTATTACATCATCAACCAGCATTATTTTACCCTGCAGTTCGGAGCCCACTAAACTGCCCCCTTCTCCGTGGGTTTTAGCTTCTTTGCGGTTAAAACAGTAAGGTACATCTAAATCGTAATCATTAGACAGTGCCACCGCCGTCGTTGTTGCAATAGGAATGCCTTTGTAGGCCGGACCAAAGAGCAGATCATAGTCAATTCCGGAGTCCATTAAAGCGGCCGCATAAAAGCGCCCTAAACGGGCTAAATCACGTCCGCTATTAAACAACCCGGCATTAAAAAAATAAGGGCTAGTACGTCCCGATTTCAGGGTAAACTGGCCAAATTTTAAAACCTGTTTTTCAAGAGCAAATTCAATAAATTCTTTTTGATAATCTTTCATTTTTTTATTCCGCGTTGAGTACTTTTTTCTGTTCCACAACAAGGGCATCGATTCCGCCCTTGGCAAGACTTAACATGCTAAGCAGCTGTTCATGACTAAAGGCACCATCTTCAGCTGTTGCTTGAATTTCAATCAAACCACCACTTTCTGTCATCACCACATTCATATCGGTGTCGGCATTAGAATCTTCCGCATAATCTAAATCACATACCGGTGTACCTTGGTAGAGTCCGACAGAAACTGCAGCAATCATCTGTTTAAGTGGGCTTTTTTTCAGTTTACCCTGTTTGACCATCCAATTAAATGCATCAGCTAAGGCAATACAGGCACCCGTAATGGCAGCGGTGCGGGTGCCACCATCGGCTTGAATAACATCACAATCAACGGTGATCATATTTTCACCCATCGCCTTCAGATCAACGGCTGCACGCAGTGAACGTGCGATCAGGCGCTGGATTTCTAACGTTCTCCCGCTCTGCTTGCCTTTTGCTGCTTCACGCATATTGCGACTATGTGTCGCACGCGGCAACATAGCGTATTCCGCGGTCACCCAACCTTTGCCTTTGCCTCTTAAAAAACGCGGCACAGAATCGGAAACTGAAGCATTACAAAGTACTTTAGTATTACCCATTTCAATTAGTACTGAGCCTTCAGCATAATCCGTATAGTGACGGGTAATTTTTATTTCGCGATTTTGTTCAGGAGTACGATTACTAGGGCGCATAAATTAATAAGCCTTCTTTGAAAATGAAGGCTTATTATAAGAGTAAAGTTAATACAGGTCACGTTATACCCACATTACTTGAAGCTGCATCTTTAAGTAATTTAGATTCAGTAACAAAGCTGAGATCATTAATACTTGGGTAAACTGTCTATATTGGAAATTTTCACTTCATTACTAAGCTCTAAGACGACTTCTTTCAAAAATTTTGTCCCTTGAACCTGGATAACCACCGGCTGGGAATTATGACCCTTTACCAAAACAGCTTGGAAAAAATCCTTAACATCAGTCAAGGAGACTGCCGATAAACTGTCAATATAAGCCTGCTCAGTGTCTATCTCAGGTTTCAGACTTAACCATTGATGACTCAAATAAGAGAACTCATCGCTAAGCGAAGTGGGTTGCGCTAAATAATTGGCAATCTGTGCTTTTTTAATAACGGCAAACTCTTTTTCGCTGGTGTTACCTAACTGCTTATTAAAATTTGTCAGGAAAACAGCAAAACGTTGATATAACTGCGCGTTGCTTATTGCCGGGCTTTGGGTGAAAAGTCCGAAGGCAGCATAATCATCAACGGGAAAGCTTACGCTAAAAGGAGAGTAACTTAACTGCTCCTCGGTCCGAATTTGATTATAAAATGCCGGCTTTATTAATTGATTTAATAACTCCGCCGTGGCTAACGCCGCATCCCCTTTAAGATCAGAAAGATAAATAGTCGCTAAGGCATCATCATCCATCTTTGAGCTGATTTGATAGTTTAATGCCCCTTGATTCAAGTCGGCCTGCAAACGTTTAATAGTATAAAAAGGCTGCTGCTTAATAGTCACCATTTTTGCTAACTCAGTATCTAAATCGATAACTTGTTGACGCTCTAGATTACCTAAGGCTAACAGGCGTAAAGACGATTGTGACAATATTTTTTCAATAAATTGTTCAATATCTACTAAATTTATTCCTTCAATTTCAGCAAGCAGAGCCGCATCGGACCATGCAGGTTGACGCACTAACTTGCGAAAACCGTCAAATGCAAAATCCAGCGGTTTCATGGTCGCTTTATTATTTAACTGCCGCTGCACTTCCTGTTTGGCAAGGTGAAGTGTTTGCTCACTAAATTGTGCATTTTTAATCTCGTTTAATACCGTCAGTAATAATTTATCCTGTTTATCACTGTATCCTGAGGTACTGATTAACAAGCCGTTCGAATGACTTAAAGAAAAGCCTAAACCAGCTTCACCGGCAACAAAATGCAGCGCGGCAAACTGTTTACTGAACATTTCCAGCAACAGGTTCATGGTTATTCTAGATTCTGGATTTTGATCACTAAGATCACTGTTCAAATGCAGCTGCAGACTGGCTTTGGGCTCATCGAAATAAGCACTTTGTTTAAACCACACAGAATGCCCTTTCTTATTAAGCAGATGCAGCGCTTTCTTCGAATACTGCCTGTCCACTAAGTTGAAATTTTCAGGTAACCACGGATTTCCTGCGGGCAGCGTTAATTTAATTTTCTGTGCCTGTTCCAACCAAGTTTTCTGGGTTTTTTTAGTGATATTATGGCGGGCATATTTCCCCTGATAATAAGGGATCTGCGTACCGCCTTGCAGATCCGGAATCATTTTAAAAATACGGCTGTTTTCCGGTGTTAAATAGGTTAACAATTCGGTTATAAATTTTTCATTAAAACCGTCCAGACGATAAGGATGAAAGAGCAGATCTTTGTACGGGTAGTTCTGCATATTAGCAGACAAGCCCATGACGTAGCTAAAACCAGAATTTTTAGTTAAAAACTTAAAATCCCTGTCTAAGCCACTTTTTTGTTCCTGGTATTGCAGTTGACTCACACCCTGTTTTTTAACTAACTCGATATAAGCAAATAAACTGGCCAGAATCTTATCCTGCTCCTTTAAACCTGCATTAGTCATTGCAAACTGCAGTGAAAATTGTGAATAGTGTTCACTAAAAGAGCCGTGAAAACCTGCCATCACAGATTCTACTAAACCCGCTTTTTGCAGCTGATTAGCTAAGCCTCCCTGATGATCTGAGCCTAATAAACGGCTGATATAACCACCGGGTTGGTACATATATTCGTCTTTTATGCTCGGTATTAAAAAATTAACCTGTAATAATTTAATATCGGCCGTGGGTTTCATTACGACACTGATAGCTAATTCTTTTTCAGTTAAAATCGGGCTCACAATCACCGGTTTAGCGGCGTTTTTGTTGGGGATCTGGCTGAGATATAAAAGCGCCATTTGCTGTAAATCAGCGATTGAACGCGGACTGGTTAATGCCACCTTCATTAAATTAGCCGAATAATAGGTCTCGAAGAAATTGACCAATTCATCCTGTAATTTACTGCCGGGTTTATCTTTTAAGGTGCTTAAATTACCCGTGCTAAAACGCGCCGCGGGGTGTTCAGGATTTAAAGTATAATGCTGCAGCGCATAAAACTTACGCATATCATTATCAAAATAGGTTTTATGCTCGGCGTAGACGGTATTTCTTTCTTTGTCCGCATAACGCTTATCCAGCAATGGCGCGCGCATCACGTCCCCCAATCTGTCTAACGCTTCAGAAAAGTGGCTATCGTTGACTTCAAACCCGTAGACAGTGCTTTCCTGAGCGGTATAAGCATTAGTATAACCGCCATGTTGAGTCATAAATTTACTGTATTCATTAATAGTCGGATAACGCTCGGAGCCTAAAAATAACATATGCTCCAGATAATGGGCGAGACCCAGTTGCTGATCGGGATTATGCATACTGCCGATCGGCACAGATAACGACGCGGCACTGTTTTCTAAATCCGGATCGGACACCAGTAATACTTCCAGTTGATTCGCCAAGCGGATCACCTGATATTCACGTGCATCGTTCGGGCTTTTAATGATGTCCGTGTCAAGTATTTTAAGCGAAGAGGAAGCCTGCTGTGAATCCGCATTAAGGTGCGAAGAAAAACTTAAAACGAGGCAAAAAGCGAACACCGTTAGGCGATTATAATATGACATTATTTATTCTCTTCAATATGATAAATTACAAAAAATCCCGAAAAATACGCAGACTAACTCAGGGCCGTTGCTATAGGACAATCCACTATGCAATAAGTTTAACCGAAAAGAAAGTTCTCTAAATGCCCAGAAAAACAAATAGAAACTAGACCTGCAGCCAAAATGTTACCGGGCCGTTGTTCGTTGAACTGACCTGCATATCGGCAGCAAACTCACCGGTTTCAACCTTAATGCCCATTTCTGCACAGTTTTGATTAAACAGATCATAAAGCCGTTTGGCCTCTATCGGATGCGCACCCTTTGAAAAACTAGGACGATTGCCCTTATTGGTTTGTGCCGCCAGAGTAAATTGTGAAATGACTAAAAGACTGCCTTCGGCCTGCTGCACATTAAGGTTCATTTTATCGTCGCCGTCGGCAAATAGCCGATAAGCAAGTACCTTCTGCGCTAGACGTTTGCATTTAGATTCATTATCTTCTTTTTCAATACCTAATAAAACCAGTAAACCAGTCCCTATTTGACCAATAGTTTCTCCGGAAACTGTTACTCTGGCATCGCTAACACGCTGTATTAACGCAATCATATATCCGCTCCCAAATATTCTTTAGCCACTTTATTTTGTGTATGCAGCTCTAAAAACTCTTCTAATGTCGCCGTGACTTCAGCACCGATTAACACAATTAACCAGCTGTAATAGATCCACACGAAGAGAATAGGGATCACCGCCAGCGTACCGTATATTATCTGCTGCGAGGGAAAATTAGTAATATATAAGCGGAAAAGATCGGTGCCGAAGAAAAACAGCATAGCCGCAATAAAACCACCGATTAATGCATAACGAAAACTGACTCGCTGATGAGGCACCAGCGTATAAACACCGGCAAAGGTTAACCAGGTTAAAGCAAAAGGCATTAAACTCAATAGTCGCTGGCCAAATGACAGAGAGCCATGTTCTTGAAAAACACCAAAAAGGTAAGAGCTTAGTGCAAGGCTCGCGCCGATAATGATCGGGCCCAGACTTAAAATAGTCCAATAAATAGTAAAGGCTTGGATTCGGGAGCGTTTATTGGTGCAGCGCCAGATACGGTTAATAGTCTGGTCTATGGTCGATATCAATAACAGGGCAATCACTATCAATGAACCGATCCCCATCATGCTCATTTTTTCAGTATTTTCAATAAAACCACTGATATGCTCCTGAATAGTATCACCCGACGTAGGCAGCAGATTGTTATAAATAAGATCTTCTAATATAGCCTTCAGATCAGAAAAAACAGGAAAGGCCGATAACATGTAGAAAATAACGGCCAGTAAGGGCACGATAGATAATAAAGTCACATAGGCCAGATGCCCCGCCGGTACTTTGATATTATCCTGTTCACTTCGCCGCCATACAAAAAGCAAGTATTGATAAACAATTTTAATTTTATCCAGCACAACTTCTTGACCAAATTTCATACTCTTATCCTTATATCCTTACACCTTACTACCTACTGCTGACAACTGACGGCTAATAACTGATAGCTGTTAGCTGTTAGCTGTAGCCTTATCCATTTAACCCTAAATCGCAAATAAAAAAAAAGGTCTTACCGAAGTAAGACCTTTTTATCTGTATTGCTTTGAGCTATCTAGCCTTTAGTAGGGCGCGATGCACGTTTACGTTCATTCTCTGAAAGTAGTTTCTTACGGATACGAATGCTTTTTGGTGTTACTTCAACTAATTCATCAACATCAATAAACTCAAGCGCCTGCTCAAGTGTCAAAATGATTTCAGGTGAAAGTGTTTGTGCTTCATCTGTACCAGAAGAACGAACGTTAGTTAATGATTTACCACGTACACAGTTAACTGTTAAATCGTTAGCACGGTTATGAATACCGATGATTTGACCTTCGTATACTTCTGTAGCATGTCCAAGGAACAGACGACCACGATCCTGTAAGAAGAACAGAGAGTAAGTAACCGCTTTACCTGTTTGATTACAAATTAATACACCATTTTGGCGTTGACCAATAGTGCCGCCTTTATGGGGACCGTAGTGATCAAATGAATGGTAAAGTAAACCAGAACCCGACGTTAATGTCATAAATTCAGTTTGGAAACCGATTAAACCACGGCTTGGAATAACAAAATCCAAACGTACACGGCCTTTTCCATCTGGCATCATGTTAGTCAGTTCAGCTTTACGAACGCCCAACTGCTCCATAACAGAACCTTGACTTTGTTCTTCAACGTCAACGGTTAATGTTTCAAAAGGTTCTTGTAATTGACCGTCTACAAGACGTTCGATTACTTCAGGACGAGATACAGCAAGTTCGTAACCTTCACGACGCATATTCTCGATTAGAATACCTAAATGCAGTTCACCACGACCAGATACTTTGAATTTATCCGGATCAGCTGTTTCTTCAACTTTAAGCGCTACGTTATGTACTAGCTCTTTGTGTAAACGGTCTAAAATATTACGTGAAGTAACAAATTTACCTTCTTTACCACAGAAAGGTGAATTGTTTACCTGGAAGGTCATCGTTACCGTAGGTTCATCAACGGTTAACGGAGGCAGAGCTTCAACATTGTTTTGCGCACAAATAGTATCGGAAATCTTAAGTTCACCCAGACCACTGATAGCAACAATATCGCCGGCTTCAGCCACTTCCACATCATTACGTTCAAGTCCTAAATAACCTAATACCTGACCCACTTTAGCGTTACGTTTTTTACCATCAGCGCCAATAACTGTCACTTGCTGGTTAACTTTAACACTACCGCGTGTAATACGACCCACTCCGATAACACCTACATAAGAGTTGTGATCAAGTTGAGAGATTTGCATTTGGAAGTCACCATCACGATCTGCATCGGGTGCTTCAACACTGTCAACAATAGTTTGGAATAAAGGTTCCATAGTATCGCTTTCAGTTTCCATATCTTTACTTGCCCAACCGTTTATCGCTGATGCGTAAACGATCTGGAAATCTAACTGTTCGTCAGTAGCACCAAGATTATCAAAAAGATCAAATACTTGATCGATAACCCATTCAGGACGTGCGCCTGCTTTATCTACTTTATTAATAACAACAATTGGTTTAAGACCGTGTGCAAATGCTTTTTGAGTTACAAAACGCGTTTGTGGCATTGGACCGTCAACCGCATCTACGATTAGACAAACACTGTCTACCATAGACAAAATACGCTCTACTTCACCACCGAAATCGGCGTGTCCAGGAGTATCTACGATATTGATATGGTAATCATTCCACACAATCGCAGTGTTTTTTGCAAGGATAGTAATACCGCGTTCTTTCTCTAAATCATTCGAGTCCATAACGCGTTCTTCAGAACCGCCGCGTGAATCTAGCGTTCCAGATTGCTCTAGTAATTTATCAACAAGGGTGGTTTTACCATGGTCAACGTGAGCAATGATGGCAATATTTCTTAATTTTTCTAACAACATGACGAGCCTCAAAAGTAACAATTTATGAAAAAGTAACAATGTATGAAAAAATACCAATTAGGTAAACCCGGCGCAATTTCGCACTGTATTTATCTAATTGGTATTATTAGCGCACATTGTAACCATTATTCGAAAAATAGAAAGTTTTAACTCGGTCACAATTTATGAAACCGTCCTGTATGATAGCTTTTCTTACCATTTACAAGTGACGAGAGCAGCAATGCACCAAGCTGGAGCAGCGATGCACCATAATAGAGCGTTTATTGGGCGATATTTTCCTCGTCAAAAAAAAAAGCTCAGATATAATGGATAGCCGTCAGGTTGGCAAAATTTTAGCCGTTTGAGTAATTAAATAAATTTGTTATGGTTGTCCACCACTTAAATGTCAATTGAGGTTCTAAACATGTCTACAAAAACAGTACAAGATGTTCTTGATTTTATTAAAGAGCAAGAAGTGAAATTCGTAGATTTACGCTTTACCGATACACATGGTAAAGAGCAACACGTGTCTATTCCGCATCACCAAGCAGACGAAGACTTTTTCGAAGATGGTAAAATGTTTGATGGCTCTTCAATTGCAGGCTGGAAAGGCATTCAAGATTCGGACATGGTATTAATGCCGGATCCATCCACTGCTGTTCTTGACCCCTTTACAGATGATGCAACGCTTAACCTGCGTTGTGATGTGTTAGAGCCTAAAACAATGCTTGGTTACGATCGCGACCCGCGCTCTGTTGCTAAACGCGCCGAAGCGTACCTGCGTGCAACAGGCATTGCAGACACTGTTTTATTTGGTCCAGAGCCAGAGTTCTTCCTATTTGACGATGTTAAATACGGTAATACTATGCAGGGTGCATTCTTTTCAATCGATGCTAAAGAAGCGGCGTGGAACTCAGGCACGAGCTATGAAGAAGGCAACACCGGTCACCGTCCAGGTGTTAAAGGCGGTTATTTCCCTGTCGCACCCGTTGATTCTGCACAAAACATCCGCAGCGCGATGTGCCTAATTATGGAAGAGATGGGCCTTGTTGTTGAAGCGCATCACCATGAAGTTGCAACCGCTGGCCAAAATGAAATCGCTTGTCGTTTCAATACTATGGTTAAAAAAGCAGACGAACTGCAAATTTACAAATATGTAGTACATAACGTTGCCCATGCCTACGGTCAAACTGCAACCTTTATGCCTAAACCGCTTGTTGGTGATAACGGCTCAGGTAACCACTGTCACCAGTCTCTTGGTAAAGATGGCGTTAACCTGTTCTCCGGCGACCAGTACGGCGGCCTTTCTCAGCTGGCGCTTTATTATATTGGCGGCCTTATCAAACATGCTAAAGCACTTAATGCCTTTACTAACGCGTCAACTAACTCATACAAACGTTTAGTGCCGCATTTTGAAGCACCTGTGATGCTAGCTTACTCTGCCGGTAACCGCAGCGCATCTATCCGTATCCCAATCGTACCGTCACCAAAAGCAGCGCGTGTTGAACTACGTTTCCCGGATCCAACAATGAACCCTTACTTAGGTTTTTCTGCGATGTTAATGGCGGGTCTTGACGGTATTAAAAACAAGATCCACCCGGGCGAGCCTCTTGACAAAGATTTATACGACCTGCCTAAAGAAGAAGCAGATGCAATCCCACAAGTTGCTGTTTCTTTTGAAGAAGCGCTTGCTGAGCTAGATGCTGACCGTGACTTCTTAACCGCTGGAGATGTCTTCTCTAATGACTCGATTGATGCTTACATTGCCCTTAAAATAGCTGAATGTGAAGCCGTTTCTCGTGCAACACATCCAAAAGAGTTCGATTTATACTACAGCGTATAAGCAAACCGTCTGCTTAGGTTATGAACATTTATAACCGGACGCTAATTCCGCTTAATTAACGGAATTGTCATTAGCTAAAAGGATCAACTGCTTTGATCCTTTTAGCTTCTTTTTTTCTCCAAGTCAACACTGCAAATCCACTAACCCGCTATCCCAGTCATAAGAAAAATAGCTATTCCCCCCCAAAAAAAATCTTTTTTACGACCAATGAAAATATGGCACAATTATTGCTTATATTATCTTTTAAATTTAAAAATAATCAGTCTGAACTCATCCAGCCCATATTTTATAAGTAAGGAGTACCACATGAGTGGCAACCAAACCCGCCTTAAGGCAATTGAGCAAATCACTAACCGTGCACCAAATTTGCTCGATAAACCTGAGCCATTAAGTAAAATTTGGGCTGAAGACGTTTTTAATCTTCATAAAATGGAAGAAGCATTACCAAAAAATGCCTTTAAAGCGATTAAAAAAACGGTTCAAACGGGCAGTGCTTTAGAGCCTGCAACGGCTGATGTTGTTGCTGCCGCAATGAAAGATTGGGCGCTTAGTAAAGGCGTTAAATTCTACTCACATATCTTTTACCCTATGACTAACATTACCGCAGAAAAGCATGATGGTTTCATCATCACCAATTCTGACGGTGGTGCAATTACTGAATTTACCGGCAGCCTGCTAATCAAGGGAGAACCCGACGGTTCCTCTTTCCCTAACGGCAGCTTGCGTATGACCAATGCTGCTCGTGGTTATACAGCCTGGGATCCAACCAGCCCTGCCTATGTTATGCATACGGCTAACGGTTCAACCTTAATGATTCCAAGCGTCTTTATGTCCTGGACGGGTGAAGCATTAGATAAAAAAATTCCTCTTCTACGCTCAATTTCAGCAATGGATGAAGCCGGGCAAAAAGTACTTAAATTAATGGGCGAGACTGATATCGCACCACTTAATTCAAGCTGCGGCGCTGAGCAAGAGTACTTTTTAGTAGATGAAAATTTTGCCAATGCACGCCCGGATCTGTTACTCACAGGCAGAACCTTATTTGGTGCTCCTCCCGCTAAAGGTCAGCAATTTGATGATCACTACTTTGGTGCAATCCCTGAACGCGTTCAAGTGTTCATGCAGGATTTTGAAGACAAACTTTACAAGTTAGGCATCCCGGCTAAAACTCACCACAACGAAGTGGCGCCCGGACAATTTGAAATTGCACCTTATTATGAAGCTGCAAACGTGGCAGCCGATCATCAGCAACTTTTGATGACGGTGATGAAAAGCACAGCAAAAGAACACGGTTTCCTGTGTTTATTACATGAAAAACCCTTTGCCGGTCTTAACGGCTCGGGTAAACATGTTAACTGGTCTGTCGGTAACAGCACCCAAGGTAACTTACTTGATCCCGGCAACACGCCACATGATAACCTGAACTTCTTACTTTTCTGCGGTGCGGTTATTCGCGGTGTGCATAAATACGGCCCGTTATTACGCGCGGTCATTGCATCTGCTGCTAACGATCACCGCCTCGGTGCTAACGAAGCACCACCGGCAATTCTTTCTGTTTATTTAGGTGAACAGTTAGAAGGGCTATTTAACGATATTAAAAATGGCAAACTGGTAACTTGTGCTGATGCGGGTTTAATGGATTCGGGTCTATCGCAAATCCTTCATTTTGAACGTGATCCGGGTGACCGTAACAGAACCTCTCCCTTTGCTTTCACAGGTAACCGTTTTGAGTTCCGCGCCGTTGGCTCATCACAGTCAGTATCCGGCCCACTAGTTGCTATGAATACGATGCTTGCTGATTCATTAAACTGGATTGCTGAAAAATTAGAAGTGGCTTTAGAAAAATCTGAGGATCAAAATATTGCCGTTATCTCTGTATTAAAAGAGCTAATGGAGCTGCATGGCAATGTTGTATTTGGCGGTGACGGTTATTCGAAAGAATGGCACACAATGGCAGTTGAAGAGCGTGGTCTGAAAAATATTCCAACAACAGCCGATGCCTTACCTGCATTTCGTGAAGCGTCAATCGTTAAACTTTTTGAAAGCACCGGGGTATTTTCACCCGTTGAATTAGAAAGCCGCTATCAAGTTTATACTGAGCAATACATTCTTTCGATTGAAGTAGAAGCTAAATTAGTGATTGATATGGCAACGACCACTATCTACCCGGCTGCGATGAGTTACTTATCTCAGCTTGGTCTAACGACTTCGACCATGATCGGACTCGATATCGCGCTTGATACATCGCTAGCGTCTTCAATCGCAGTTGAGACCAATGCGATGATGACGGCTGTCACTAAACTTAAACAAGCGGTCGCGACGCATGACTTTGCCGATGAAGAGGCCCATATGCATTTCTGTGCTGATGTTATTCGTGGCTTAATGGATCAAACTCGAGTGCACGCAGATGCGCTTGAAACCCTTATTGCGGATGAGTTATGGCCATTACCTAAGTATCAAGAAATGTTATTTATCAAATAATATTTTAGCTAGGGTCAGCAGTCACGCGCACGCTGATAAATAAACCTCAATAACAGGGCTCACTTTTTATGTATAAAAAGTGAGCCCTGTTATTTTGAGTGATATAACTTGCAGTAATAAGAGTTTTTTATTGCCTAACAGAAAACGCTACCCCACAATGAAGATCACATTTAAAGATTGGCGGTATATATTATATGAATTTTTCTTTCTTGAGTTCGGCATATTTAATCTGTCTTTGTAGCATTTATTCATCAATGACAGTGGCAACAACAAAAATATATCACTGGGTTGATGAGAACGGCAAAAGCCATTATTCCGATACTGCGAAACTTGGCACAGCAGAAATCAATGTGGTTAATAAAAACATCATAAAATCGGATAATGTACAGCCAGCAGCAACGCCAAAAAACACAGCCGAAGTCAAAAAAGAGCCAGCAATTATCTATCAAGCCGATATTATTTCTCCTGAACATGACAGTCCACTGCGTAGTAATGATGGTTCGATTAATATTCAGGTTAAAATAACGCCTGAAAAAAAAGTCACGCAGAAACTGCAACTTTTTTTAGACGGTAAAACACTGGGAGACCCGCAAATGTCATCAACAATACGGGTGGAAAATATTGATCGGGGTACCCATCAGATACAAGTTAAATTATTAGATGAAAGTGGCAAGGTTCTTGCAAGAACACAGGTAGTCACCGTGCATTTGCAACGGGTATCCAGCATATCCACTCCATAATAAGGCCTAAATGTTAAATAATCATTCAAACTCACTTACCATTGCCATACTTGAAGAAGCGAATACGGCATTTGTTATTATCAACGCAGAATTAAAACTGATCTACGCAAACCCAGCGAGTGAGGTTTTATTATCACAAAGTAAACAACGTCTTTACCTGCAAAGTTTGCAGCAACTGGCAAATCATTATCACTTTGATCCCACCTATATTGAAGCTGTTTTTACCAAACAAAATGCCTTTACTGACGGTGAAACAACCTTAATGGTTGATGGTCATCCTCTTTTAATGGCATTAAGTGCCACCTATTTAGAGTTTGAAAATCAGGATTATGTGATCATTGAGATGCACTGCATTGGACAGCAACGTAAAATAAGCCAATTTCATTATCAAGAGCATCAACAAAAAGCCGCAAAAGAACTGGTTCGCGGCCTTGCCCATGAAATCAAAAATCCGCTCGGTGGCCTACGCGGTGCGGCACAATTATTAGAAAGTGAACTGGCAGATCCTGAACTTAAAGAGTTTACCCAAATAATTATTGAACAAGCAGATCGTCTAAGCGCCTTAGTTAATCGTTTATTAGGCCCGCAAACCTTGGGAGAGCGCTCCTATCATAATTTACATTCAGTACTTGAGAAAGTGCGGAAATTAGTCTGTTTGGGGCTGCCTGAGCATATCCAGATCAAAATTGATTATGATCCAAGCATTCCGGATCTTGAAATGCAGCCGGATCAGTTGCAGCAAGCATTCTTAAATATTTTGCAGAATGCGGTACAATCACTGAGCACCCAGCCTGAGAAAAACTTAGAAATAACAATCAAAACACGTACTGCGCACCAAGTTATTATTCATGGTGTCCTGCAGCGCCTGGTCGCTGAAATTAAAATTATTGATAATGGCTCAGGCGTCCCTGACCATTTAAAAGATACCTTATTTTACCCTATGGTAACGGGCCGCAGTGATGGTACTGGATTGGGTCTATCTATTGCTCAGGAGCTTATTGTACAAGAGAGAGGACGTATCGAATGCAACAGTATGCAAGGTCATACTGAGTTTATTATCTACCTGCCTTTAACTATTAAATAAAAAATAAAGACTTATGAAAAAGGAAAAACAGATGTATTCAGCCTGGATTGTTAATCAAGATCAGTCACCTCATATAAATTTCACCGTTCTCTTTTCTCTTTCTAAAATGCATCAATAGGAATCAACAATGACAGCCACAATATGGATCGTCGATGATGATCACGCTATTCGTTGGGTTTTAGAGCGCACGCTAAAAGCTGAAAAAATTGACTATGCCAGCTTCCCCGATGGTGAATGTCTATGGCAACAGTTACAAATAGAGCAGCCCGAGGTTATTATTTCCGATATACGGATGCCCGGTATCGATGGGCTCGCTTTAATGGAACGTATTCATGGACGCTTTCCTTTAATTCCAATTATTATAATGACCGCACACAGTGATTTGGACAGTGCGGTGAATGCTTACCAAAGTGGCGCCTTTGATTACCTCCCAAAACCCTTTGATATTCATGAAGCCACGGCGTTAATTCAACGCGCGATTAACCATAGCATTGATTTAAAAAACAAAAAAAAGATACCTGAACTACTTGTTGCTACACCGGAAATTATCGGTAAAGCCCCGGCAATGCAGGAGGTCTTCCGCATTATTGGTCGTTTATCTCATTCCAGTATGAGTGTCTTAATCAATGGTCAATCCGGTACAGGCAAAGAGTTGGTTGCTAAGGCTTTACATAAACACAGTCCACGTAAAGATAAGACCTTTATCGCCCTGAATATGGCAGCCATTCCCAAAGAGCTGATCGAAGCTGAACTCTTCGGTCATGAAAAAGGGGCATTTACCGGCGCGGCCGCAAATCGTCAAGGTCGGTTTGAGCAAGCCAATGGCGGGACACTTTTTTTAGATGAAATTGGTGATATGCCATTAGAGGTGCAAACCCGTTTATTACGAGTACTCGCGGATGGTAAATTCTACCGGGTAGGCGGCCATCAGGGCATCGAAGTCGATGTGCGCATTATCGCAGCTACCCACCAAAATTTAGAAAAAAGTGTGCAGTCGGGTGATTTCCGGGAAGATCTTTTCCACCGTTTAAATGTCATTCGCATCCAACTGCCCGCTTTAAAAGAGCGTTGTGAAGATATTAGTTTATTAGCACAACATTTTTTAAATAATATTGCCAAAGAGTTAAACGTCAAAAGCAAACAATTTACCAAGGAGACAAAAGAGTATTTAACGCAACTTCCCTGGCCGGGAAACGTGCGTCAACTGGAAAATGTTTGCCGCTGGGTGACGGTAATGACCAGCGGGCAGGAAGTCCATGTTTACGATTTACCACCGGAATTAACCGCCCAGGAAACACAAGCTGCTGATGATGAAAATCCGCATTGGCAGAAACAGTTGCGCGAATGGACCTTAGCTGAATTAAAACAAGGCAAAGAGAATATACTCGCCAATGCCCTGCCGGAATTCGAAAAAATAATGCTGCAGGCTGCATTGCAGCACACTCAAGGTAAACGCCAGGAAGCCGCAACATTACTTGGTTGGGGGAGAAATACGCTGACCCGTAAATTAAAAGAGTTTGATATATCCTAAAGCTGTCGGCTATCGGCTGACGGCTATCGGCTATCGGCTGATGGCTGATGGCTGATGGCTGATGGCTGATGGCTGACGGCTGACGGCTGACGGCTGTCGGCTGCGAGCTTCGAGCTTCGAGCTTCGAGCTTCGAGCTTCGAGCTTCGAGCTTCGAGCTTCGAGCTTCGAGCTTCGAGCTTCGAGCTTCGAGCTGAAAGCTGAAAGCTGAAAGCTGAAAGCAAAAAAAAGGCTGTAACTTTATACAAAGTTACAGCCTTTTTATTTTCAAGCCTTCAAGCCTTCAAGCCTTCAAGCCTTCAAGCCGTCAAGCCTTCAAGCCGTCAAGCCGTCAAGCCGTCAGCCATAAGCTGACAGCTATCGAGTTCTTATTTGAAGGTTTTTAAGTTTCTTTCAAACTCTTCAAACTTATCTGTTACCGCTTTTTCCGGCGGAGCAGTGATTAAACTGGTTATAACAATCGCAGCAGAAGCAAAGATTATTCCAGGTACAATCTCATACACATCAAAAATACCACCGGTTAACTGCTTCCAGACAACAATAGTGATACCACCGACAAGAAGACCCGCTAGAGCGCCATTTTTGTTCATCCGTTTCCAGTATATGCTTAATACTAAGAGAGGACCAAATGCCGCACCGAAACCAGCCCAGGCATAAGAGACTAAACTAAGTACCGAACTATCAGGGTCCATTGCGAAATACAAGGCTAATAGTGCTAATAGAATTACACCGATACGTCCAACCATCAACACTTCTTTTGACGTAGCTTGAGGACGGAAAAGCTGTTTGTAAAAATCTTCAGCTAATGCCGAAGAAGACACTAATAACTGTGAATCAGCGGTGCTCATAATAGCGGCAAGAATAGCAGCTAATAAAATACCGGCAGGGATTGGATGAAAGACAGCATTAACTAAAACCATAAAGATTTTTTCGCCATCAGCCACTTCCATGGACATATTATTTTGCACAAAGACCAGACCTACAATACCGACCATCACCGAACCGAAGATAGAGAGCATTGTCCAGCTAACCGCAATACGGCGTGCTTTGGTTAAGTCTTTATTGCTGCGTGTTGCCAGAAAACGCGCCAGGATATGCGGCTGACCAAAATACCCCAGACCCCAGGCGACTAATGAAATAATCGCAATCCATGATAACGGTTCACCGTCCATGCCGTTCCATAGGGTTAGCAGTTCAGGATTAATATTTTCTAAATTAGTACCCAGCTCACTGAATCCACCCTGCATTGCGACGATAGGCACAATCACTAGCGCTGCTGACATTAATAAGCCCTGCACTAAGTCTGTCCATGACACGGCCAAAAACCCGCCAAACAAAGTATAAGAAACAATGCACACAGCACCGATAATCACGGCATAGATATAATCCAGACCAAAGACAGTTTCAAATAATTTACCACCGGCAACTAAACCTGAGCTGGTGTAAAAAAGGAAAAACATCAGGATGAAAAATGCGGAGAGGGTTTGCAGTAATTTTGTTTTGTCATTAAAACGACGGGCAATAAATTCCGGCAAGGTTAATGCGTCGTCGGTTGTAATACTATAAGTACGCAGACGTTTTGCAGTGATCAGCCAGTTAGCCCAGCTACCAATTAACAAGCCACCAGCAAGCCATAAAGACTCCATACCCGCGGCATAAGCGTAACCCGGTAAACCAAGTAATAACCAGCCACTCATATCAGAAGCACCGGCAGATAATGCCGCTGGCCACGGACCTAATGTACGTCCGCCTAAAAAGTAATCTGAAGTATCGCTGGTGCGTTTATATGCGTAATAACCGATGAATAACATCACCACCAGATACACTAAAAATGTTCCTACTATGGCAAAAGTGTTGTCAACCATGAAACCCCCCATTAATATTAATATTAAATTTAAATTTAAAAAGTAAAGGCTACTATAGCAAGATAAATGATCAGATTCTTGAAATTTATCACAGAATAAACAATAACTTATTTTATAAACCGTTTTTTATTCTTTAAATTTATTACATAATAAAAAACAGGTTATTTTATAAACAGTTTTTTTAGCAGCAAGACACTGCGATCATTTTTCGACAGCTTGCCTGAAATATCAAACTGCTCAATAGTGCTTTCCATCCACTGTAAATAATCAAACTGTAAAACAAAGGATCCGGCCTCTTTTGTTTCTTCAGCTAAACCTTTCAACTGTTTATTCTGCAGTAAAACAACATCGATCAGCGCCGCATTTAAATTTTTTATTATTAAAGGAATGGTCGAATTATCACTGCGGACATTTACATTTTCGACAATAAGCTCCTTTAAAACAAAATTGTTAATCGGAAATCGCGGTTTATTATTTTTAAGCCCACCAGAATCATTAAACATAGCCGGAATCACTACATTCATATTTTTAATTTCCAACAGTTGCACCGTTAATTGTTGAACCGATAAAAAAGGTGCCGATAACGGCTTTATTAAAAATAAGGCATCTGCCTGCAGTTGCAACTCCCCCGAGAAAATTTTGCTGCTCAACTTGGTTATGCTGACTTTATTCTGATTAAGCGAAGCTGCAAGTTCTGTATTTTGCAGTGCAAGCTCCTCCTTCCCTAAAGTAAGATTGAGTGAGCCTGCTTTAAGATACAGGTTCGCTTGTACATTTTTTAAATTAAAAGACCCGGTTAACTGCAGGTTTTTAACTCGGAGCATTTCACGGCTTGTAGGCTGTGCAGTAAACTCCCTTGCCTGCAGCTTTAAATTACCGGAAAAAGGGGTTTTTACGAGCTGGTGATCGGCTATAATCTGCAGATTTTCTGACCTGAAATCAGCGCCATCAAGCGTCACTCTTTGCCCGGCGTGAGTCATATCTATGGTTAAGTCGTTAACCGACAATCTGCCGATAGTAAACCGCTGCCAGGCTAGTTTTTGCTGGATTTTCGCGTCGAGAGTTTGCTGAACACTGTTACTCTTCTCCACAGTTTTAAGATCGGTAATGTTAAGATCGGTAGTATTAACAAAAGCAGCAGTATCTCCTGAAATACGCAGTCCGTTTAATTGTACTGAGCCAAGTTTTAACTGCCTTTGCCAGAGATCAAGCTTAGTGATATTAACCTTTACTTTATCGACATAAAGCACTTGCAGGTTATTGATTGTCAGAGACAGGCCGGAAAGTGAAACAGAGGAATCGAAAAATAAGTGACTATCAATTGACTCAACATTAACCTGATAGCCACTTAACTGCTCTATCTGTTGACTGATAAATCCCCGATGTGCATTGATATCAAAAAAGCTTATAAAAAGGAGCAGCGAAAAACTCAATAAGCCCAGTATAAAAGCAACCGTGACAAAACAACGTTTCATCTCCCTCTCCTAACTGACGGTTGCAACCAATGATCCTTTTTACCCGCTGACTTTTCGAGACAACCGCTAGGCATGAACATACTGATCTTTATCCCCTAACCAGCGCTGGATAAGTGCTGGCATTAACTCCGGGAAGGAATCCATCAGCTGAAAGGCTAATTGCTGCGCTTGCGGTAATAGACTTTGATCGCGCAACAAATCGGCAATTTTAAATTCAGCAATGCCGGTCTGTCTGGTGCCTAACACTTCACCAGGTCCGCGGATAGCCAGATCCTGTTCGGCAATATAAAAACCATCATTACTTTCACGCAACACCTGCAGGCGTCTTTGGGCAGTTTTCGACAACGGCTTTTTATACAGTAAAACACAATGGCTGGCGACTTCACCTCGTCCTACCCGCCCGCGTAACTGATGCAGTTGCGCCAGTCCAAGCCGCTCCGGATTTTCAATAATCATCAGGCTGGCATTAGGCACATCCACCCCCACCTCAATCACTGTTGTTGCCACTAATAAATCCAGCTGCCCCTGTTTAAAAGAGTCCATCACATACTGTTTTTCGTTGGCCTTCATGCGCCCGTGAACCAGACCAATGTGAAGATCCGGAAGCGCTAACTGCATTTCATTAGCGGTATTCTCTGCAGCCTGGCATTCCAATACTTCCGATTCTTCAATCAGAGTACATACCCAATAGGCCTGCCGCCCTTCATTTTTACATGCCTGGTAAACCCGCTGAATGACCTCATTACGGCGTTCATCCACCAGCGCGACGGTTTTAATGGCCGTTCTTCCGGGCGGCAGTTCATCAATGACCGAGACATTGAGATCTGCATAAGCTGTCATTGCCAGCGTTCTTGGTATAGGGGTTGCCGTCATGGTTAACTGATGCGGCGCAAAATCACCCAAGCGCCCTTTCTCACGTAATGCTAAACGCTGGTGTACGCCAAAGCGATGCTGCTCGTCCACAATAATCAGGGCCAAATTATTAAACTGGACACTTTCCTGAAACAGCGCATGCGTCCCGACCACCATTCTCGATAAACCCAGGCTAATATTTTCTAATTGATTGCGCTTTTCTTTGACGCGCATTTTTCCGGAAAGCATACCAACAGACACATCAAGTGCGGCAAACCATTTTTGAAAGTTAAGCAGATGCTGCTCCGCTAAAAGTTCAGTGGGAGCCATTAAGGCCACCTGATAACCGGCCTCAATAACACTCAATGCTGCGATCGCCGCCACTAAGGTTTTTCCGGATCCGACATCCCCCTGTACCAAACGCATCATAGGTCTGGTTTGCTGTAGATCCTGCTGAATCTCCCGATTCACTCTATGCTGTGCATTGGTCAGAGAAAAAGGCAGATTTTGTAATAATTTTTGCTGCAGCAACCCACTTTCTTTGACCGCAATGGCTTGATGTTGCTGTGCGTTTGCCCGTAAGGACAGCATACTGATTTGTTGTGCTGATAATTCTTCAATAATTAAACGTTGCTGCGCAGGGTGGGTTTTGCTTTCCAATTGTTCGATGCAAGCATCGGGTGGCGGGCGATGTATATAAAAAAGTGCATCGGATAAACTGATCGGGTGATTCAGCAGGTGAGTGGGCAATAATTCAACAATCTGATTTTGCTGCAGGTGAAGTAATGCCTGCTCGGTTAAACTGCGCAGACTGTTTTGTTTTAACCCTTCCGTTGACGGGTAGATCGGCGTTAAAGTCTGCTCAACATGGCTTTGCTCAATTGAATTAAGCAGGCGGTAATCGGGATGAGTTACCTCAAACCCCTGGTAACCGCGACGAAACTCGCCAAAACATTTGATTAATGCCCCTTTTACAAAGCTATTTTGCTGTGTTGTATTAAAATGAAAGAAGTTAAGGGTCACACTGCCGCTGCCGTCGCTTATTTTACATTTTAGAATACGTCTCTTGCCGGACTGCAGATCGCAGCTTAATACCTTGCCCTGCACGCTGACCTGCATACTATCTTTTAAATCTGCGATGGCATAAATCCGGGTTCTGTCCTGATAATGCAGGGGCAGATGAAAGAGCAGATCGGCAACACTGTGCAGACCAATCTTAGCCAGCCGTTGCGAGGCTTTAACGCCGACCCCTTTAAGCGCCGTTAAGGGCATTTTATCTAATTTCATTTTAAACCCCAGACAGTTAAACTCGACAGAATATAATAATAGGAAATTATTCCTATTATGCTTCAAATTGCGCTAATTATTGACATAATTTACCAAGGAAATGGCTATGCATCTATTATTTTCAATTTTTGTTTTTTTATTCAGCGCGACCGCACTGGCAGAAAAATCTCCCGTTGATCAGCGTATAGATCAGGAAAAAAAACTTCAGAGGGGTAGCTTTTCTATTATTCCCTATAAACCCAATTATCTTTTGCCTTTTACCTTTAATAATAATATTCAATCTAACGATGCTTATAAGGATGTTGTGTCGGCTGACGAATTGCAACCCGTTGAGATAAAATTTCAGCTTAGTTTTAAAATTCCTGTTCTGCTTGATATTGCCGACTTGCCCATTTCTCTCTATTTTGGGTATACTCAAGTCTCTTTCTGGCAGGCATATAACAGCAGCAATTCATCCCCGTTTCGCGAAACTAATTATGAGCCGGAAATGTTTTTACAGTGGGTACATAACAGAAAATTAGGGGGAAATTGGCATTTTAAATTAGCAACCCTGAACTTAACCCATCAATCAAATGGAAAAACAGAACCGGTATCCCGCAGCTGGAACCGCATCGAAAGCAAGCTTGTCTTGGAAAATGGGAATTTTATGCTTGCGCTTAATCCCTGGATTCGTTTTACAGAAGATAAGGAGTCTGATAATAATCCGGATTTATTGGATTATTATGGCCATGGAAAAATTGTTGCCCTTTATAAAATGGGTAAGCAAAATGTCTCGATTAGCAGCCGCAATAATATCGAAAGTGGTTTTAGCAAAGGGTCCCTGGAGTTCAATTGGAGTTTCCCTCTCCACGGTAAAATTCGCGGTTATTTTCAGATTTTCTCCGGTTATGGCAACAGCCTGATAGAGTATAATCAATATACCAATACAGTCGGTCTAGGCATCTCATTAACCGAGTGGTTATAAGTCACCTAGCGTATTGAGTATTGACCATTTCAGCACTGGATTTTCTGGATAAATAACAGACGCTTGTCATCACCGATATCTGCAGGCTTAGATCGACATCTAATCGGTTGCTTATACATCACTTAGCTGGTTATAAGTCACCTAGCGTATTGACCATTTCAGCACTGGATTTTCTGGATAAATAACAGACGCTTGCCATCACCGATATCTGCAGGCTTAGATAGACATCTGATCGGCTGCTTATGCATCACTTAGCTGGTTATAAGTCACCTAGCGTATTAACCATTTCTGCACTGGATTTTCTGGATAAATAACAGACACATCTGATCGGCTGCTTATACATCACTTAGCTGGTTATAAGTCACCTAGCGTATTGACCATTTCAGCACTGGATTTTCTGGATAAATAACAGACGCTGGCCATCACCGATATCTGCAGCCTTAGATAGACATCTGATCGGCTGCTTATACATCACTTAGCTGGTTATAAGTCACCTAGCGTATTAACCATTTCCGCACTGGATTTTCTGGATAAATAACAGACGCTGGTCATCACCGATATCTGCAGCCTTAGATAGACATCTGATCGGCTGCTTATGCATCACT
>NZ_PJBP01000131.1 GCF_002836415.1 Psychromonas sp. MB-3u-54
CAGTTAATTTTAATGTTTTTAATCAACGTGATACGTTATTAAAAACTTAACTTCTTTCGTTCTGAGTAACCGGACTGACTTGCGTCTTTCCCGTTTCCGTGGGGCGCATTATAGGGATTTTATGAACCTTGGCAAGGGCTTTATTGACTATTATTTCAATAAAATGTTCGAACGATTATTTAATAAACAAACCGTTTTAAATATAGACTATTTAAACAGGAATCTGCTTTTTTGTGTTTCTTTGAATCTATATTTCCCTTCTTTATTCCTCTATTTACGCATCGTTCTTCTATATATATTAAGTGCAGGTGGCTTTTCTTTAAAATGGGTTAAGAGAAAGGAATTAGAATTGATGCCATTTGAGTTATTAACCCGGAGAGCGCCATCTTGAATATACAAATTTAAAGGCAGGCTTAATTTAGCCAGCCGTTATGTATTACTCTAGCATTAACATTCTGGTGTCTGATTGTGATATTTTCACACCATGAGCCTCTTGTTGCGCCAACCATAACTCCCTTTTTTTTAACTGCAGCAGATCTAAATTCACATTGGCTTTTTTATAATAGCTTGGTGATATATCAACAGCTTTTTGGAAAAAATATTCAGCTTCATCTAAGTTACCCTCGAGCATAACAAAGTACCCCAAATCATTATAAGCTTCAAAATCGCTCATCACTTGCTTAAAAGTTTGAATGGCCCGGCTGTATTGATTTTTCCTGACATACAACAAACCTAAATTAGTCCAGGCGCGCTTAAATCCAGGTTCTAGATTAATTGCTTTTTTATAATAATGTTCAGCCTGACTCAACTCACCCGTTAAATAATAGGAATAACCAATATTTGATAAAACATTAGAATAATTTTCACCCATGCTTAATATTAAGTTGTAATAAGTTCGGGCTAATGCAAAGTTGCCATTCATATCTTCTAACACACCAGAAGCATTATATGATTTTGTCAGAGATTCTCTATCCAGATCGTAGTAGCCGCTTTTGTTTATGCCGCCTAGCTTGCTAAGACGTTGCTGGTCTAATACTAAAGCTTGCTGCAAATGGATTTTAGCTCGTCCATACCTCCTATTTTGCAGTTCCATAATGCCCAAATATTGGTGAGCAATGACCAAATTCGGATCAATTTTGAGCGCTTCTGAATAAGCACGGGTGGCAATGGGTTTATCATTGCGCAGCTCATGAACACGGGCAATTCCAATTAACAGTTCAGTATCTGCAGGATCCATTTCTAACGCTTTAATATAATGAAATAATGCCTGCTCAAGATCTCCTTTTTGCTCTGCAGCCAATGCCAATTTAGAGAGCTCTTCTGACGTTGGGGTTTTCGTTGCCGCGTCACTCTGATTTTGACCCGAGATGCTGCAACCAAAAAGACCCAGTGTTAAAAGTAAAATGCCCGCTTTCAGATAAAAACTTAATTTAGCTGTTCCATTATTCATAAATTTCCCTAAAAAGCTTTATCCCAGACGGCCATCACTTTAAGTACAGCAGGTCCAATAGCCACAATAAAAAATGAAGGCCAGATGCAGCACATCATCGGAAAGATCATTTTAACCCCGAGTTTTGCGGCTTTTTCTTCCGCTTCCTGTAATCTTTTATCTCTATATTCGTCCGCATAAATTCTTAAGGTAGCGGCTATCCCGGTACCCAGTTTTAAACTTTGCACTATTACTGAGTTTAACCCGCGAATATCTTCAAGACCGGTACGCTCAGAAAATTCATGCAATGCATCCTGCATGGAATAGCCTGCCCGCACTTTACTGCAGACTAAGGTTAGCTCTTTGGAAAGTTCCGGGTGAGCAAATTCAAGTTCATTGCCCACTCGCTGGAAAGCTTCTAACAGACCTAAACCGGATTCACAGCAGACAACTAACAGGTCCAGTGCATCGGGGAAAAACCGGCGCAAATTTTTTATTCGGGAACTGGCAAGATAGGTCAGAATCAATCCGGGTAACAGATAAGCAATGCAAATAATGACAACAAAAAGATAAAAACTGAGCATGCGGGAAAAATCAGGAAATAATCTGTTAACAACAATAGCAATGCCTATTGAAATTAGCACAAAAATCAATTTCAACCCGTTATAAACATTTAAAGCGTTTTCGGATTGAAATCCGGCATGAATTAACAAACGTTTGGTTTTATTATCCCCCGCGAATTTACGTCGAATAAAAGGCAGTTTGGTCAGCGTATGCTCTAATGATTTATTAAACCCCGCATTGTTTCCTGAATAAACCCGCTCACCTTTGCCCATTTTCTGTAACTGTAATTTAATCGGCGAGTAGATACCCGAAAACAAAAAACTTAACGCGACAGCAAAAGTGATCCCACCAGCAGCAGCTAGCCCGTAAAGTAACCATTCTGCGTATTGAGGGTCATTGACATAACTATTAATTAAACTGAGAATATATTCCATAATGTTTCTCTTTTTTTATAGATCAATTTTTATCAATTTACTTATCCAAAAAGTGCCCAGTAACATCCCTAAACCACCCCATTTTAATAAATCCACCCCATCCGGTGTGCTAGTTAAGGTGGAGACATAATCGGGGGAACTTATATACAAGACGGCAAACAGCGCAAAAGGCGTCAAGACCAACACCCAGCCGGAAAGGCGCCCTTCCGCCGACAGTGTTCTAACCCGACGTTTAAAAGCAAAACGTCGGCGAATGATTTTTGAAAGACCTTCAATTTTTTCCGCTAGATTACCCCCGGTTTCCTTTTGAATACTGACCGCGCTGGCAAAGGCCATTGCCGAAGTGATAGGGACACGTTGCACAAAGATTAAAAGGGATGTTTTAACATCGGTTCCAAAATTAATTTGACTAAATAGGATGTAAAATTCTTTGGATAATTCACCCTGAGTTTCTTCATAAACCAATTTTAAGGCTTCCGAGAAAGCATAACCGGCCTGCAGCCCTCGTCTCAAAACATCAAGGGCTTCCGGAAACTGTTCTTCGATTTTTTCAAGACGGTTATTCATTGATCGCGTTAACTGCAGATGAAATAAAAATAAAACCACAAAAACGCCCACCAAGACAAACAAAGGGTCACGTATATAATGCCACACTAGCGGCGCTATAAGGGAAGAGACCAATACAGCCAGCAAAGCATATTGGTGGCCGAGCATTTTATGACCCCCTAATTGTAATTTATAGGTTAAATTTTTTATGAACTGTATTTCTTCCAATGTTCGAAATAAGCCGGGCAGTTTTTCTAATTTTTTATTAAGCACCAAATCGGCTTGCGGCACTGTGCCATCTGCTGAAATTTTTTTAAGATGCTTTCTTAATAACCGTGTTTTAGTCTTTTGCGGACTGTAAACGGAGACAAATAAGGATTGAAATAAAAAAATAACCGCGGCAAATATTAAGATTAAAAACCACATTTCATTTGTCATACAGCCCCCTAAAAATTAGCGATATTATAATCAACACCATAAATGGTATTGGGTAAATCTATTCCTTTTAACTTAAGCTGGTTATTAAAATTAGGCACTATCCCCGTCGCTTTGTAGTCACCTTGAATATTGCCATCGGCGTCTTTACCGGTTCTTTCAAATTTAAAAATTTCAGACATGGTGATAATCTCCCCTTCCATGCCGTTAATTTCCTGCACACTGGTGATGCGCCGACAGCCATCTTCATGACGCTGTAATTGAATAACCACATTAATAGCCGATGTAATTTGCGCGCGTATATTTTTCATCGGCATATCAAAACCCGCCATGCAGACCATATTCTCCATTCGGCCTAATGCATCTCTTGGCGTATTAGCATGCAGTGTCGTTAAAGAACCTTCATGACCGGTATTCATTGCCGCTAACATATCAATAGCTTCAGCCCCCCTTACTTCACCGATGACAATTCTATCGGGCCGCATACGTAAGCAGTTTTTCACCAAATCGCGCTGTAATATCTCACCTTTTCCTTCGATATTAGCGATACGGGTTTCAAGACGGACGGTATGGGGTTGCTGAAGTTGTAATTCAGCAGAATCTTCAATGGTAATAATGCGTTCATTTTCAGGAATATAACCGGATAAAATATTTAACAAGGTGGTTTTACCACTACCGGTCCCCCCTGATATGAGGACATTTAATTTACCCACAATAATGGCTTGAATAAATTGCCCCATTTCTTTACTCATGGATCCATAGGCAATCAGTTGCTCTGCGGTTAATTTCTCTACAGAAAAACGGCGAATGGATAAACACGGGCCATCGAGCGCCAAAGGAGGAATAATGGCATTAATACGCGAACCATCCTGCAGACGGGCGTCCACCATAGGCGATGATTCATCAATTCTGCGACCAACACGAGAGACAATGCGGTCAATAATATTAAGTAGATGGCGATTATCATAAAAAGTGACCGGGACTTTCTCTAATTTCCCAAAGCGTTCAATAAATATTTTGTCAAAATTATTCACTAAAATATCTGAAATAGAAGGGTCCGCTAACAACGCTTCTAATGGACCTAAGCCTAATACCTCATCAATAATGAGTTTGATAATTTTTTGCCGCGAAAGTAAATTAAGCGGACGGGATATTTCATTAAGTAACTGCTGGCAAATTTCAGTAATTTGTGCGCGCGCATTTTTATCATCTAAGGTTTCTAAAACAGATAAATCCAACATGTTTAATAGCTTTGCAAAGGTTTCCTGTTTGATCTGCAAATCTTGTTGGCTAATTGCGTCATATGACGGTTGCTCTTTATTTTTTAAGGATTCCATCATTTATTCCTTGTTTGAATTAAGCGAAAAACGAGACCAAAAGCTTGTCGAAGCTGCACTTTTTTTAAGAGAGAGGGGGAGCAACTTGAAGACTATTTGTTCAAAATCTTTTTTTGTTTTTTTGGGATTATTAGCCTGTTGTATGGATTTACCCAAATCGGTGCAGGCACTGGCTAGCTCATAATTATTATGGATAACAAATGCCGATTCGATACCCACCGCTTTTTTTATTTCTTCAACACTAATAGTGCTGTGTTTACTTGAAAAGCGGTTCACTATCAGATGAATTCGCTCGGGTTTTATGCCCAGACGCATTTTCATTTGCGACACTAACTCTTTGGCTTCGCGGATACTGACAATATTTTGTTGTACAACGACTAAGACCAGATCCGAAATATCAAGGATTGGAAGACTATGGGTATCTAACCCGCGGGAAAGATCCGCAATAACTAACTGGTAACTGGTGCGGATTTTATTTATTAACAGGCTCAAATCATTAGCATTTATTGTACCAATATCAGAGAGGTGGGAGTAAGGTTTGACCGGCAGAAAACTCAAATTCCCGCTTGAGCACATTATTGATTTAATCGCCAGCGCATCTAATTCGTGGACCTCTTGTAACGCATCGGTCAGGAAATATTCAGGATCTACGCCGGACATAGCAGCTAAGGTCCCATGTTGAAAGTCCCCATCATAAAGGGCTATATTGTCATTTGCTTGCTCAGCACAAATGCGCCCCAGGCAATCGGTAATAAAACTTGCCCCGGATCCGCCTTTACCATTAATAATACTCACCACCGGCGCCATTTTTATATCGGCTGAAATTTTTTCCATTAATAATAATAAAGCAGGTCCAATTTCTTCACTAAAATGGGCTAAAGGAATAAAGTCTTTAACCTGGTGCTGCATTGCTTTTCGCATCAAAGCCGGAGAAATATCATCCCCTATTAATAAAGCAGGAATGTTCTGCGCTGCAGACTTTTCCATACCGGCGCAAATTTGCTGCTCATCACCACAATAAACTAAGAGCACCATTTTAATATCAGTTTCAATAAAGCTGATTTTCGGTTCCATTTTCACCATTAAGTTTTTTACTGATTTTAAATAGCCCTGCAGTTGCTCTCTGCGCGACGAATCAGCACAAACCAATAGACTATTGACCAAAAAAGGCAGTGAAACTTTTAGCGGGTCATTAACCATTAAAGAAGAATTTCCCCCTGGTTCTTTTAATATTGAGGCTATTTTTAGCGTATTTCTTTCCATGATAATTAAACCTTATTAAAGTGGCGTTCAAATCTTTTAATCACATGTGGTGTAGCCGTATCTTGTGACCCCAAAGCTTTCACGCGGTAAGGTCGTTGAAAAACTCGGTGAGTTAAGGAAGGGAATGTCCACAAAAGGGATCGATAGTTGATACGAATAACCGACTATTTTGGCATGCACAAGCCTAATCTGAGTAAAAGTAGTCGCCGTATTACCGGCATAATCTAAATAAGAGATTTGAAGATTTTCCTTTGTTAATGGACGAAGCATCCTAGACTCTTTAGATATTGGGTCATAATCTATTGCGGCATTTAATACCGCATCAGATGCAAATAGTGGGCCACCAACGTTTTGTGATACCTGACAGACTGTCGCCAAACGCGCACCGCGCCGAGAAACTTCGGTTAGCACATCCCAGGTAAACATGACATGGAAAAATATCATTACCGCAAAAAAAAGCATAAAAAACAGTGATCCAACAATGGCAAACTCAACCGCATAGACCCCTTTTTGTTTGATTTTAGTGATCATGGCAATGCCCTCATCGTATATCTGGTCACCAAAGGAAAACTTAAATCATAACTGCCACTGCTGACAAACTTAGGTAATGAGTCAGTGAAGATAGGCTGCCATGGATAACTCGCAGTCACTGTTATAAATTCATCTGTAACGGAAACTGAAAAGGTGCTGGCGAATAGATTAGGTAATATTTCTTGCGTACTGGCCAAATCACCGTAGATCAACAAATGTTCTGCCTTAATCCTTGTTGCATTGGTCACAGTATTGCCATTAGCCGAGCTAAATTCAGGATTAGAAATAATATAGCGGGAAGCATTTCTGACCACCTTGTTTAAGGCATTATATTGATATAAAACCCGCGAAAATTCGGTCACGACAAATAAAGAAAACAGTAAAAAAGGTAATAACAATGTCAGCTCTATTGCCGCTAAGCCCTTTTGATTTTGTTTTAATTTTTTACCCATAACCCCTCCTAGGAGTCCTTGCTGCCGGGCACATGATAAAGTACTATCGTATAAGGGCCGGGCGTATCGTCTGCAACCCCAGATGGGTTACCCACAGAGCTGCAGTCCCCGGTAAATTCACCGATAATAAAATCATCACTGCCGCCACCCATTGTTTGGGTTAAGAAAAAACAGCCCAATCCCACAACGGGTATATCCGTTGCGCCATTATCTTTCCCGCTACAGTCTCCAATAACCAGTTTTAACATTCTTCGTTCAAAGCCACTCGTTGATACATTTTCCGATACGGTCACAACATCACCAGTAGCAGAAGAACCATTAACTGTATTGCTGCAAGAAAGTGAGTCGCTAATATATTGATTGTAACGATAAGCATTATCTATCGTATCCGGGTTAATATCACCCGCCTGATACACTATAGGTGTGTCTGTTTCAGCTGATGCGGCAGTTGCATCTTTTGCCTGTTTTTTTGTATAAACCGCAACCCTATCTTCCCCCTGACAGGTATTCCAATCAGCAGGATAGAGATCTGCGTCTTGCTTCATAGTACCGGCATAATCACCTAAGCGGGTGTTTATTCCCTGTGAGGCAGGCCCGACTTTATTACCCGGTTCAGTCGCCACCAGATCACCAACACCCAGAGTAGCTGCGCAATTTTCAGCATTGGTAAAGGGAGAACCAGCCATCAACTTTTTGATAACATCGCCACCTGGACTCGTCCCCAAACGAAGCAACTGGAAATTACCGGGCCCAATAGCAGGGTCGCTTGCAGAAGCAGAGCCGGATTTCATTGCATAGAGTTTTTCTATGGGTAAACCAAAAACGTTAGGCTCTGCTCCCGTATAATTGGGATCGCTACAAATCAGCATAGGCACTAAATCGGTGGGGCACTCTTCTATCGCGGTGCTTGGTCCCGCCAGCGCGACCGCAGAGACCTGTTTATTAAAACTCAGCAAATCAGCAAAGAAATTATTTAAATTAACATTCAGAAACTTAACTTTTACATAATGCGCATCTTGATCCGTCGAGCTTATAAAAGGATCTGCGCGCATTGAAAAATCAACACGCACCTGCCCGTTTACATCAATAGCACCATAGTTTAGCGACGAAAGATTTAGGGCGTCTTGAATTTCGAAATTATCAGCATGAGCAAGATTTTTGCTTAATATCTCGACCACGGCTTCTCTAGCTTCAAAATGACTGCCGCCTAAATCTAGGACAACAGCCGCGTGTAACGCTGATGAATCAGCAAAATTTTGCAGGCGGGTTTTATTAAGTAACAGATGACCACCATCCAAGGCTAACGCCATCATGGCAATAAAGGCAAACAGGCCAATAGTAAACATCACCAGAATATTACCCTCTTGTTTTTTAAGTAATTGACCGTGATAATATTTTTTTGCAACGTTATTCATAAACATCACCTTGTTAGTTCCGGATACTACTCTGCTATTGAAACAGCTCTGCCTTCTTTAGGTGCATAGGTACTTCCCTGATACCCCTTAATTACCTTGTTAGCGACATTTCCTTCTAGGGAGTTAACTACCCCGGCATTATTTTCCGGCGCCATCGGATCTAAAATCTGCATTTTATTGATTTCGGCATAAGTGCCCGATAGGCCATATTCGCGATTATTACTGTTACTGCAGGCAGAAAGAGCAAAAATCAAAAACGACAGACAGATTGAATTTTTAAATATTTTCATGGCTTAACCCTCGGTTTTAGTTGTACTTATAATTCCTGACCATATTTTTCCTGCGTACCACCACTATTAGGTAGCATATCTGCGCTAATATTTTCGGCCATATTAGGAGAGGTGTTGGTTTTTTTTGCCAGATTACGCTGGGTCATTGTGCCTAATAAATAAAAGTCCCGATCCGATGCGGACACAAAATTATCCGTCGGTAAGGCAATCCCTTCTTTATTAAATGGACGAACAAGCCTTGGTGTTACCATGATCACCAGCTCTGTTTGACCTTTGATATATGCCTGGCTGCGAAAGAGCTGCCCGAGCACCGGAATATCGCCAAAACCCGGTATTTTATCAACGGTTTCTCTGAGGTTATCACTGATCAGTCCGCCAATCGCAATGGTTTGACCGTCACCTAATTCAACCGTTGTTGAAGTGGTTCGTTTAACGATGGAAGGCACAGTAAAGGAGGTGTCCGTACCTGAAAGATTAATTGCAAGTGTATTACTGCTACTCAATTCACTGACCAGCACTTTAAGGTTGAGATTTATTTTCCCTGAATCTAAGACGGTTGGCACAAAGCTAACGCCGACACCAAAGTCTCTATATTCAATAGTAACTCCATCTTCATTTGGCACTGGAATTGGAAACTCACCACCCGATAAAAATTCTGCCTGCTGACCACTCAGCGCGGTAATATTAGGCTCGGCTAATATTTTGGCCAAACCATGTTGTTTGGCAACATCTAAGGCAAAACTAAAGAGCATATCACTGTTAAAATAGGTACCAAAAAGACCTTGTGATGCACCATCACCCAGCGCATCGAAAAGATCTCCGCCACTAACAATGCCGCCGCCCCCTTCACTGCCAAAGCCCGCTAATATCATTCGAGTATCCAACTGGCGAGCAACTTCACTTTGCACTTCTGCCACTGTCACTTCAAGCATCACCTGGTGACCGCCACCGACGGACATCATATTTAACACTTCACTTTTGCGATCACCGACGCTTGCGGCATCGGAAAATCCTCTGGCAAGTTCAACGGCTGAGTTCATTTTTTCCAGAGAGGATGCCTGACCACTTAATACTAACTGCCTCTGGGAAGATTCAATGCCAATTTTTTCATCGGGCAAATAATGATAGAAACGTTCACGTAAGGTGTTTAAGTCATGGGTCACTTCTATATTGATAATGTCGATAATCTTGTCATTTTCATCCCAAACCATTACGTTGGTTGTGCCTAAGGCTTTTCCCAGTACATAGAGCTCATTGGATTTTAAAATAAGAATATCGGCTATCTCAGCACTCCCGATTGAGATACGCTGAATATCATCTTTAATTTTTAAGTTGCGCGACTTATAAATAGGGATCTTTTCTGCACTGCCCTCTTTCATGCTTGGTCCACCAGCATGAACGCTAAGACTGCTAAAACAGAAAACCAGGGTAAAAATTATGCGGGTGAAATAAGGTACTGCCCTTTGTTTAATTTTCATTTTGTAGCCCTCCATTAGTCGTTTTTAACTGGATCGATTCCTGTATTACGCCGCGGATAATCTCAATTTTGTGTCGGATTCTAAGTGTTTGCAGGTTATTAGCTTCAAGGGAACTATCGACGACAGCTACCTCGGTTACGCTCAGAGGTTTATCCACAGAAGCAGTTATGAGTGTCGAAGTATCAGCTTGATCGTTGGGATTTCTAAGGGCTAATTGAATATCGCCTTTATCCTGAGCATTCATTAAAATTTCAGCTTGTTCGAGGCTAAGCTCGAGCGTGACCGCCCTGACTATCTGCGGTTTATTTTCATCGTAGGATGCTTTTTGATCTACGGCTAAGATTTTTACATTTGACAGAATTACATCGGTAGATACTTTCTTACCTTTACCATTGTAGGTATTTAAAACATCGACTTTATTACCCGGTAGTAAAAAACCAGCCACCCCCACCACATCATTAACACGAATAGTCACTGCGCGCATATTTTTACCAATCAGACTGGCTAAAGAGCTGCCCTCCCCTTTTTTAGCTAACCTTTGCTGGGTGATAATATCGCCTTGAAAAAGCTTTTGCTTAACCACCACCTCCTCTAACAGGCTTTTATCGGTAATAGTGCCTGCCGCCAGCAAATTTTTGGGCATGACGGTAGAAACTATATATTTAGGATCTAAGATAGTGCCCACGGAGAGATCTGTATTGACCGTAAAAACCTTTATTTGCCCTGCGGTTAAATCTTCAGGCTGATTTTCAGCCAGCCAATTTTGTGCGATCAATACGGCCCCCAGTCCGAAAACAACGGACAGGATAATAAACATTAGGGTTTTCTTATTCATACTTCCTCCTTATTATTTATTTTTAAATCTGCATTACCAGCGCCGTATGGATGACCTAGACAAAATAACGTTGCGTTACAAGAGCCGAGTTAATCACTTATACAAAATAACTTTGCGTTACAAGCGCCGAGTTAATCACTTATACAAAATAACTTTGCATTACCAGCGCCGTATTGCTGACCTAGACAAAATAACTTTGCCACGCAAAATCGAGTAATTCTTTATCTATTTCTAATCCTAATTTTTTAAAGACAATCTGATCACGAATAATTGCAATCAAATCTCTCGGGTAACAGGGTAAAAAATCTTTTTCATAAAAGGTTAATAAATCAGTCACCAAATAATCAAACAACGGCTGATCACAAGACAATGAATTTAAAGCACATTCTTTGTCCCAAATTATTTTAAACTGCTGTTTATTTAATCCTGAAAAAGGAATTTTATAACCCAAGCGTCTTAAAAAGGCCTCATCGATAAGCTCTGTGGGTGCTAAATTTGTCGAAAATAGCAGTAACATTTCAAAGGGCACTTCAAAATGCAGCCCGGATTGTAACGACAAAAAATCGCGTCTTTCTTCCAAAGGCACAATCCAGCGATTGAATATCGCTTTGGGCGTCACTTTTTGGCGACCTAAATCATCCAGTAATAAAATGCCGTTATTCGCCTTAAGCTGTAATGGCGCCTGATAGAGTTTTGAATTAGGATCAAAACGCACTTCGAGCATCTCCAGAGTTAATTCGCCGCCGGTAATGATCAATGGCCGTTTGCACAATAACCAGCGCTGATCGAAACTGCTGCCCATTTTCAATAAATCTTTATTATTCGATTGGTAAGTCGGGTGATGCACTGCAGGATCAAATAATTGCATGATTTCATTATTAACCTCTATCGCGTAGGGGATTAATACCTGCTCACCAAAGAGGAGATTAAGATGACGGCAAAAATAACTTTTACCTGTTCCCGGTTTACCATAAATTAAAATGGGTTTAGTTGAATTGAGCGCCGGACCCATTTTTTCAATTAACTGCTCTGGGAACATTAACCCCAAGAAAGCTTCATCCAGTGCTGCTTTGGTCAGCGGTGCACTGCGGCTTGATTGACTTCTGGCAATCTTAATATATTGCGCTAAAGGTAATGGTGCGGGGCCCAGATAACCGTTTTTTAAAAACGCTTTTTCTGCTTGGGATTGACCAATATGACTTAAGGAGAAGCGCATTTGACCGTCCTCGCCGCTTTGCCGGTTTTCAATCCAAGAAAGCGCTTTTGCCTGCTCGATTAAATCACTCACTATACCGCCCGACAGCGCTAATTTATCGCTTAATTCGCGAAGAGAATAGACGCCGCCAATGTGTAAATGTTTAACTAATAAATCCAGCAGTAAACTGGGCGATAAACCTGTTTCTACAATGGTTGACGGCCGGGGCGCTAACTGTAATAAGCGACTATCAAAGGGGAGTTCAACCACATTTTCAGGCTGTTGACTAGATTCTGTCATTAAGTTTTGTGAAATTGGTAAAGGTTGTTGGGAAATAGATAAGGGGGCGCCTGCATCAGGTATGTTATTAAGCAATTCAGTACCGCTCTCTTTTTGCTCTGCAACTGCATTTTTACTTTTTTTCTGGAAGTTAAACATTCTCATTCACCCTAACTGATAAGAAAAATTTGAAAGAAGCCATAAAACATCCGCATTTTGACTGCAGGCCCAAAGCCAGCCCATCAAGAGCGCGGGTGCATAGGGCACTTTCAATTTTAAAAACTGCTGGTTACTGGCCCGAATAAACTGACGCAGATATAAACAGCGCAAATAGTGGACCAGTATTTCTTTAAAGGGTTGCCAGCCTAATTTGTATAATGCCAGGCAGAGACTGGTCAGCGCGCCAGCAATAAGCGCGTAAATAATCGACCAGAGTAAAAATTTAATGTCTAAGAAGGAGCCGATGGCGACCATCAGCTTTACATCGCCTGCACCCAACATTTTTAGAGCAAAGGCAGGAAAGAGAATAAGGAGGGCAAGACCCGCGCCAAGAAAAGCGCTTAACAGGCCGGCCCATTCAGAAAAATAGGACTGTACGGTAAACCCGGTGATCAGGGCTGCCGCACATAACCAATTAGGGATGCGCTGGTATCTTAAATCGAAATAAAGCGCGATTAAAAATACCAGCAAAATAATAGAGAGTTTAATAATCAAACTGAGATCTTCCATTATTCATCCCTTTGATTTTACAGTTATTAAGGAGCTATTTCAGCAGCCAGTTCATTAATTCTAGCCGTTGCATTAGTACCCAATAATGTAAATGCAGTGACCATACCACCCACAACCAAGCCGCCTGCGACAGCATATTCCACTGCCGTCAAACCGCTTTCATCTTTCACAAATTCAGTTAGTAAACTTTTAATATTTAACATAATAAAAAACTCCTAATGATTAAATTTAAACAAGGTAGTAACCCCTGCTGTTTATTCGATGTAATCGTTCTCTTTGTTGATAAGCTAATAAATCACCCTAGCAACGAATTTAAGATTAGATGCTGTTATTTGAATGTGTTATCACTCAATTGCCTTTTCTAGTCTGAAATTGCGCCGGGCTATTTATTTACTGTCAAAGAGGTGATATTAGAAAATAAAAATTGAATAAACTGAGCGGGTTATTTACGTGCAGGTAATTGATGGAGAAAATAGAAATAGTTTTATCATTATTCATAAGTTCATAAACTTCGGCTAGAAAACACCTAACCAATTGATATGCATATTAAATTTACATCTAAATAAGAATAACAGCTTCATATTAAAGCCGATTAAAATAAGAAAATTTTTTAAAAAAAAGGGAGAGCTACATTGAATTGACTGTCTGAAATTGGGCCGGATTAGCAGACTTATTATCCAGCGCATAGATATCGGCAGAGAAATGTAATACCCCCTGCTGATTAAACCAGGCGGTTTGATAAGTAATATAAGCAGGCAGGTCGTTATTTAAAGATAAATATTTAGTGTTGCCGGCGTTAAGGGCTGCAAGCATTTTTTGTTCACTTCTTTGACCTTCACTTCTTTGACCTTCATTGCCTTGACCTTCAAGGGTTAACAGGTATTTTGCTAATAAACCGGCATCCTCCAAGCGCACACAACCATGACTCAGCGCCCTGAACTGATTATTAAACAGGGATTTAACCGGCGTATCATGCAAGTATATTGACTGATTATTGGGTATATTAAAACGGTAATTACCTAAAGCATTATTTACCCCGGGAGCTTGTACCAGGCGATAAGACTGCAGCAGTTCAGGCAGGTCCATATTTGCCCGGTCAATCTCCCGGTACTGCGGCGCCCTTCGGGAGCCTTTCACCAGCTGAAAATTTTTTCGTTTTAAGGACAAATGATTTTTTTGATACTCAGGTATTAATTCATTTTTAATAATATTATAGGTGGGTGTCCAGGTCGGATTAAGGGTTATCTGATTTATTTTTGTTATCATCTGCGGCGTTTGATTATCTCTATCACCGACTATTACTTTCATCTTTAATACCTGCTTTCCATATTCAATTACCGATAATTGATAATTGGGTATATTCACTAATAGATATTTATCGGGTTGTTTCGGCAGGGTAAACCAGCGCCATAAATTAACCTGTAACTGTTTAATGCGCTGCTCGGGTGATACCCGTAACGCGGCATAGGTATTAGGCCCCAACTTTCCATCAACGGTTAAACCATGGCGTAATTGAAATTTTTTTAATGCCTGAATCACCACCGAATCAAAAATATCGCGGCGATATGCAGTTTGCATTTTTCGTGGTAAATCCCCCAGCCGGGTTAGAATATTCCTGAGGGCTTTTATTTTATAATGGCTCTGTCCCAGTTTGGGTTGGAAATTAACATCCAGGGTTGGCCAAGGATAAGCTGATAATAACTGATAATAAACAATTGTCTTTCTTAACTGCTCTACCTGTTGGTATTTAGGAATCAAAGACAATAACAGCTGATCTGTTTCCCCCTTATTGACAGCATTCGTTAATAGGGACTCTGCGCTGGAAGTGGCCAAACTGCTGTATGAACTCTCTTGTGTCATTAATTTTAACAATCCAGCGGTTAACATAAGATCATGCTGTTGCTGCTGAGCCTTTGACGGTTTATTAACATTAGGCAGATAAAACCACCCTAAATCAGTGAATAAGCTGTTCAAGTTCATACCCGATAGGGTTAATTGATCGGATACAAACCATAAAAATTCTTTGTCTGTTTGCTGTAAAATAGTCCGATAAGAGATGAGACTTTGGTCGCTTTGATTGAAAGCGGATCGATTAGAAAATGATTTTTCCTGAGCAAATAGTGTTAGCGGTGCAGATAAAAAAACAAGAAAAAATAATCTAATAAGCATCAGCTTATTCCTCTTTTTAAAAAATATTTTATAAAACATGGCGTTTACCTTGCAACCTCTGATTGTCGGATTTAACCGCGGAGATTGGGAATAATTCAGATCTGATTCTTTGATATTGTAGATAAACATCACTGTGCTCTATCCCTGTAGAGCCTTCTGCATAGGAGGTTGGAGTAATATTAAAATGCTCTCTAAAACTTCGACAAAAATGCGACGGGTTGGCAAACCCTATTAGGTAGGAGATAGACGTGATGGAAATGTCCCCTATGACTAATAGCCGTTCCCCCTCCTCAAGCTTTCTAAATAACAAGTAGTAGCTGTAAGCTATACCACAAGAATCTTTAAAAAGATGACTGATACGGCTAGGGCTTAAATAAACTTCCTTTGACAAATCCAGCAGAGAGGGACTCTTACAAAAATCGCGTTCAAGGATCTCCAGCACGTTGTTCAATGAATCATTATTAATAATATTAGAGCAAAAAAGATCAACATTATTTTCTATAGGCACGGTCAGAAATTCTACCGAGGTTTTATTTTTTATTGTGCTAAACAGCTGATATTGATCTTGATTTGACAAGGGAAAAATAAACAGATCATCAACGCCGATATGTAAAGATTGATGCAATAAAGGGATAGACAGCGTTAAAGTGAGGACAAAAAAATGCTTGTTGGGGTATTTATTACGAATGTAATTTACATTATAGAGATGATCAGCACGCGTAAAATCCATTAGATAAATAACGGCACCTGGATTACCCTTTAATTTTTCAAGAAATTCCATTGAATTACAACAATCAATAACACAAAATGGGCTGAGTTTTTTGAGACAACACTGCGATAAAATCGGATCAAATCCAATTAAAAGAAGATTTTTTCCATTACTGTTAAACACCATTTAAATCCCTTTTAAACTATATCCTAATAACTAAAAAAACGGTTTAGAGCAAAAGAAAGCACTAAAAAAAGGCACCAGATTAGCTGGTTTCTCTTACAAAACCGATAACGCCACACTAATAGCCGTGCTCCCTCTTTCTGCATATTCAGGTTCTTTTGACATTCAGACTTAAGAATTGGTCACCTTGGCAATTCTGTCAAATTTACCTTTGTAATTAAGCGCTTATTTTTAGCGGATTAAGCGTTTAACTTAAATATTTATAAAGCAGGATCAAAAATCACCTACTTATAAAATTTTTTAATAGCAAACAAACTTATTAACTTTCCAATTTCACCCACTGCTCGAACCGTGTTTTGGAGCCTGGGAAGTGACTGTTCAGCTTTAGTCATATTCCCCAAAATTATACTGCCGAATATCACCTCCCCTCATACAATAGTTACAATTTTTTGCATAAATATGTGCATTTTTTATTTTTCTTAGGTATTTATTGACAACATTCTGAATAGTTTTAAGATAGAATAAAAATAGAATAGATATAAGGCTGAATATATGTCAATTAACTCATCATTAACTTAGCAGATGACTTGAGTAATCCACTTACTCCGATGACAGTTCGACATTAATAAAAATATTTAGCGGCAGACTTGCCCCTTACATTATACTTTCAGTCGCTAGCACTATGTTAGAAAAGCTTCCAGGCTCAGTCATTATTAGCACAACGGCAGGCGGTGAAATATTAGATGAGAGTATCGTCATCTCACTTTCCCTATTCGATCAAACTCATTTTAAAAGTATTCATCTTGTCGGTGATGATTCCGAAAGTATGAGTAAAGAAATCGCCGATTCAATCATCGCTAAAGAGACTCAATATGTCATTATGTTTGCAGTGCAACCGAGAGGCTATTCTTAAAGAATTTAATTAAATCTTTTTAAAGGATGTCATTATCGCAGGCCGGTTGTCCGATAAAGATCACTACGTTAAGCATACTATTTTATCCATGGTGCTGATATTTTTGACCATGGCATTGTTACAGTTGCTCTTTCTCCCCCTGATTCCATACCTAGAGTTTAAATTGGCGCACTATCCGGAAAAAATGGTCGTGACACAATCCAGCGGAAAAATTGTGTAGGAGATTGCTAATATAACTATTCAAGATGTCGACGCTAAATATTTAGGTGAGGATATAGTGAAAAAGATACCGCATAGAACTTCCTCTCTTTATGCAGTCAGGCAATGTTAATATCGCCCAGTCTATGGTTGGAGTTTAGCAAGGCAACCAGGGAATTATTTATGCAGGTGAACTTCCCGAAGGATCTGAAATCCATTTTGGGATAGGCCGTCCAAATATACTTTCCTATAGTGTACAAAAAAGTTATTTCCGAAAAATCAGAAGTACCCTTATTTTTAACAGTACCCGAGCTGTATCAAGCATAACTACACAACAAGTATTAGTGTTGCACTTTTTTAGAGTACGAAGTAAATCAGGATGATACGCTTAAGTATGCAGAGTGTGCTATCTATCAAGTAAAAGAGAGTGGCTGAGGTAAGGTTCTATTTTAGAAAACAGTTTAAGCAGGAAATATGTTATATAATCAACTCATCAATATAGAGCTAAGATCTCTTTTTCAAGCGAGGCGATAGCCTTCGAATCAATGTAGCAACTAAAAAAAACAAAAAGGCTGTAGAGATGACTCTAGAGAGTAAAAGAAAATATAGTTTTATTCTTGTAACCATACTGCTGATATTAGCCTACCCGCTACTCAGATCGATAGAGTGGCATGGAAGCACCCATTTTCATGCTTTCATGGAAATAATTGCCACATTATTAGCGCTGTTTGTTGGAATATTATCGTTTATTCACTACAACACGAACAAAAGTAATCAATTATTTTTATTAATAGCGGTTGGTTTCTTTGGAACAGCTTTTTTAGATGGCTACCACGCGACAGTCACCTCCCTCTTTTTTGC
Source organism: Psychromonas sp. MB-3u-54 (assembly GCF_002836415.1). Taxonomy (GTDB): domain Bacteria; phylum Pseudomonadota; class Gammaproteobacteria; order Enterobacterales; family Psychromonadaceae; genus Psychromonas. The sequence continues at coordinate 18,246 of NZ_PJBP01000131.1, forward strand.
TGAACTTTTCCCCAGTCTCCCTCCCACCCTTATTCCCTGGAGCTGGATAGCGTCTAGGCTGTTCTTATCAATATTTCTCTTTTGGAGTTATATCCATTTTAGATACACGCACAGTACTATTATAAATGAAAGACGTCTTTATACCTTTACTTTCATCAGTACCCTCGCAACATTCCTGTTTTTTGCGTTTGTCCCGCTTCCTAGCGCATATTATCCGGAATTTATCTTTCACAGGATAGCGGAATTAATACCAGTATTGTTTTTCTCATGCGCACTTTATGGCTACCTTGTTAAAGGAAATTGGAAAAATGATATTTTTGAATATTGGCTTACGCTTTCATTAATCGTAAGCGTCATATTACAAATTGTTTTCATGTCTTCTTCAGAAGTCTTGTTTGATATTCAATTTGACGCTGCGCACTTATTGAAAAAAGTCAGTTATATATTGGTGCTAACGGGACTGTTAAAAAGTATATATAAACTGGTTCTATATGGGGAAATACAGCGGACAGAATTAATCAAAAAAACAGATGAACTCAAAAAATATCAAAACATTGCGAGATTAGGAAGTTATATTCTTGATTTAAAAACAGGAATATGGATAAGTTCTGAGATACTGGATGAGTTATTTGGAATAGATCAATCTTATAATCATTCAACAGAAGGATGGACTCTTATCGTTCACCCTGATGATCGTATAAGGATGGATCTCTATTTAAGAAATGAAGTACTCGCCAAGGGTAAACCCTTCGACCAAGAATATCGTATTATTCGTCAGAGTGACCAAGCTATACACTGGGTCCATGGTCTTGGGGAAATTGAATTAGATAACAATGGATTACCTGTAAAAATGGTTGGCACTGTTCAAGATATTACTGAACAAAAACGGGCTTCTGATTCGCTACTCAAACTCTCATTAGCTGTTGAACAAAGCCCGAATTCGATTGTTATTACCGATCTTAATGGCAAGATTGAATATGTTAATAATATGTTTACCAAGGTAACAGGATACGGGAAGGATGAAGTCCTTGGTCAAAACCCTCGTATATTGAAATCAGGTAAAACACCGCAAACAACCTACGAAGAGATGTGGGCCCATTTGACATGCGGTGATATATGGCATGGTGAAATTATAAATCGCCGCAAAGACAAAAGCATCTACATCGAATCGGCTACCATTACACCCGTAAAACAAGCTGATGGGAAAATAACCAACTACGTGGCTATTAAAGAAGACATTACTGAAAAAAAGAAGGCTGAAGCTTATACTGAAAACCTCGCTTATTTCGATCAGCTCACTGGATTACCAAACCGTCGTATGCTGAAGGCTCAGGTAAAATACCGGCTCAATATGGCACAAAACAATAACAAACCTTTAACGGTGATGTTTCTGGATCTCGATAATTTTAAAAATATCAACGATTCTTTAGGGCATACTATCGGCGATCAAGTATTAATAAAGATGGCAAAACGAATCAAGAAAGCGATTCGGGAAGTAGATACCGTGTCGCGTTTGGGAGGAGACGAATTTATTATGCTTTTCCCTGATACAGATGCGAATGCGGCAATGCATATTGCCACAACACTGATTCAAGAAATTTCAAAAGCCACTGTCGTTGAGCATAATGAGCTGACTATAACACCTTCAATCGGTATTGCTATCTATCCGAATGACGGTAAAGATTTCAAAACGCTGCTAAAAAATGCTGAGACTGCTATGTACAGGGTCAAGAATGACAGTCGTAACGGTTTCCATTTCGTCACACAGGAGATGCAATTAAGTTCATCCCGTAATCTGCAATTGGAAAATGCACTGCGCCATGCACTGAAACGTAATGAACTGCAGCTATATTATCAGCCACAAATTTCAATATCTAGTGGACAAATTATAGGAGCTGAAGCCTTATTAAGGTGGCATCATCCACAACTCGGAATGATCTCTCCTGCTGAATTTATCCCGATAGCTGAAAGTAGCGGTCAAATTATTGAGATTGGGGAATGGGTTCTTCGCACCGCGATAAGGCAAACAAAAGACTGGATGGACGACGGATTTACGCCAATGATAATCGCGGTGAATTTATCTGTAGTGCAATTTAGGCAGAAAAATTTACTGACACTAGTCACCGACATTCTGGCAGAAGTACAATTGCCAAACGAATATCTGGAATTGGAACTGACCGAAGCTGTTACTATGCATGATCCGGTGGCTGTGATTAATGTTATGAATACATTTCACAAGCAGGGAATCCGCATGTCAATCGATGATTTCGGTACAGGCTATTCTTCTCTAAGCTATCTGAAAAAATTCAAAATATACAAACTAAAAATAGATCAATCCTTTATACGTGATATTTCCAGTGATCCTGACGACCGCGCTATTGTCAGTGCCATCATCGATATGGCAAGCAACTTGGGATTACAAACTATTGCAGAAGGTGTCGAGACAGCTGAACAGTTAGACTTCTTGCGGCTACATGGATGCCATGAAGTGCAAGGATACTATTTCAGCAAACCGCTTCCTTCTGTGGAGTTTGAACAGTTCCGATATGATCATCATTTGACTTCCTCTCCCACTAAATCAGAGAGCTAATTTTGAAGGCGATGCTTAGTCGTCACTCACTAAGTTCCTCGTCAACACACCTTCATTAATCAAAAGTCGCTTAAGCGACTTTTACGGTCGATCCGAAGGCTAACAGCTGTTGTCCAACGGCTTTAATCTTCTTGTCAGATTTCTATCATGGCAGGTTCTACAGCGTTTCGACGATGGGAAGTGCCGATCTATTTCAGAACATTTCGTCCAGCCCAGTCACCCATCAAACTCCCCCAGCTGGCATCAGGAATAGCGTTAGCTAAAATCGGGTCTGCTTTCGTTAATCAGTTTACGGGTCGCTTGATGGGTAGTGACAATAGGCTAATTTCGCTACAAAGACATGGGGTGCTAGATTTAAAACCTTAGCTGGTGATCTAAAAACCAGTTAATCCTAAAAAAATACCCTGCTGTTTTGCAGATATTGGCATCGGTTTAATATCAACGTCACACAAGCAGTACCCGGCTGCATCTTTTGAAATGGTAATAGTTAATGCTCGTACCATCTGTATAGTAAGCATCGATGCAAATTTTAAAATTCGGTTATAAACAAACAGCCGAATGTCTTTGCTGACAGCAAAGCCTGATCATCTGTTGGGTAAAATCTGAGGATTTAGCTGTATAAAAATGAGGGAACAGTCTTTACAAAAAAGAAAGAAGTTGGACATAAAATCGATTTTCTGCACAAATAAATTTTTCTGATCGTAAGAGCACAGTTAAAATTTTCATGGAAATTTAATAATATTCGGGATTTTGTTATTTATTTTTCAGGGGATTAGAATTGGGATGTGATTTTAAAAATAGATTTTTATTTCACTTTAAATCAATTACTTGCGAGGGCAGGTTTGTTGATCCCGATGAACTTTTTCTTTTAAACATTTTAAAGTTGGTTGCGAGAGCAGGATTTAAACCTACGTCTTTCGCCAGTGTTTATCAAGAGTTGAGCCCGATGAGATTTTTTAGAATATATCAGAGTTGGTTGCGAGAGCAGGATTTGAATCGATGACCTTTGCCAGTGTTTATAAAGAGTTGAGCCCGATGAATTTTTTTAGAAGATATTAAAATTTGTTGTGAGAGCTGGATTTGAATCGATGACCTTCGCTAGTGTTTATCAAGTGTTGAGCCCGATGAATTTTTTTAGAAGATATTAAAATTTGTTGTGAGAGCTGGATTTGAATCGATGACCTTCGCTAGTGTTTATCAAGTGTTGAGCCCGATGAAATTTTTTAGAAGATATTAAATTTTTTTGTAAGTGCAGGATTTGAATCGATGACCTTTGCCAGTGTTTAT
>NZ_PJBP01000132.1 GCF_002836415.1 Psychromonas sp. MB-3u-54
TATAGAAGGTGGTACCCCAGCCGTCAAACAGCGCACATACGATTGGAACTGAGCCTTCAGGCTCAGTCACATTGTTTTATCATCACAAAAAATTGATGATTTACAACATGATATTTTTACAAAATATTGCCCCGCCTGAAGCCGCGGTTCCAGCATTAGTTTGTTCGGTACAGGTTCTGTTTTTTGGAACAGGGCCTTTAGGCTCAGCTTTTTGCTTTTGCCCACTGATATGATTAAATAAAATACCGTTACAGGCATACATACCATAAGATTCACGGTAATTAACAACGATCCAATAGACATACATTTTAGCGACGCCATAAAGCAAACGAGGATGAAATGGTGTTGTTTCTTTTTGCGGGATTTCTTGTACTTCACCAAACAATTCTGAAGCCGATGCTTGATAGAATTTTGTTTTCTTTTCCAGGCCTAAAAAGCGAATAGCTTCTAATAAACGTAATGCTCCCATTGCATCAACATCAGCCGTATATTCAGGACATTCAAACGATACAGCAACGTGAGACTGCGCACCAAGATTGTACATCATTGATCATAAGCGTTAAATTAGATGAATCGGTTAAATCTCCATAATGCAGAAAGAATTTTTGATTTTGCTCATGGTTATCTTGATAAATGTGGTCAACATGTTCGGTATTTAAAGATGAAGATCGACGTTTGATACCGTGTACTTCATAACCTTTTTCTAGTAATAATTCAGCAAGGTAAGAGCCGTCCTGACCAGTAACACCTGTAATTAATGCAACTTTATTTTTTGTCATGCGTTTTCCTAAATATTTTTAAAACTAAGACCTAAAGATTAAAGGCTATCAGCTAATTTAAAATAAAAACCAGCCTAAAACATTATTCACAAAGAGAGATGAATGAGGAAACCACAACAACACCTTTAAACATGCAAAGACCTCATTACCCTCTCATTTATTTCTCTTTGTGAGTTTAATTTTTTTGTATATTTATTAAAGAGTTATTTACTAACTCATGCGCTTTTGAGTAACTATCTGCTTCTGCATAACAACGCAGTTCCGGGGCATTACCAGAGGGGCGCAGATGGACAATTCGTCCATCTTTTAATGTTATTCTTAAACCATCGGTTACATCCACATTTTTAATAGCAAAATTATCAAAGCCCAGTCGCGTTAATAAGTTTGCCGGATCATTTTTGCCTTGCGCGAGAATTACCTTACTTTTTTCAGTGGCAAAGTTTTGAATACGATCACTGTGCGTGAAACGTTGCGGCAGTGCATTAACTAATGTTGAAATAACCCCATTTCCGGCAGCCATTAACAGCATAATTGCAGGAAGAACCGCATCACGAGTAGGTAGCGCTTTTAAAAGGTTACCATTTAACTCCATATCACTGCCCAGCAAAAAACCACCATTGGCTTCAAACCCCGCAACGGCATTAAATTTCGTTGCTAAATTAGAAAATTCCGCAATCACATAAGGCGAGCCAATTTTTGTTCTTTTTATATGTTTAAACTTATTACAGCTTTTAATCGCTGTGTTACAACTGACAGGTACAGCTAACGCCTCAATATTTAATGCTTCAGCACTTAATAAGCCAAGAATATCGCCACGCAGCCAATTGCCATTTTCATCTGACATTAATGGCCGATCACCATCACCATCGGTTGAAAAAACAGCATCCAGATTATATTCTTTAGACCAGTTAATTGCCTTTAGTGTATCTTCAACAGAAACGGCTTCGGTATCGATGGGCACAAACTTATCACTACGCTCTAGCGCAATCACTTCCGCACCCAGTTTTTCAAAAATACGATAGTAAAGATCGCGACCGGCACTGGAATGCTCATAAATACCAATGCGTTTACCAGTAAGCCAAGGCGTAGTAAATAAAGAGGTATAACGGTTAATATATTCTTCCGCCGCGCGATGACTAACAACCAGTTTAGGTAGTTCCGCAAGCGCTGCAAACTCAACCTGCTCAGTCATAATAACTTGCTCATCGGCTTTACTGATTTCACCATCAGGGCGGTAAAATTTAAGCCCGTTACGATCAAAAGGAATATGGCTGCCCGTGACCATAATGGCTGGAATAACATCTTTTTGAGCCACGTAGGCCAGAGCTGGAGTGGGTACTACGCCGTAATAGACAACATCAATCTCTAACTGCTGTAAAGCAGCGGCACAAGCCTTTGCCATCGCATAACTGCTCGGACGATTGTCTATTGCTACGGCTACCCTTTTAAAACTGAAATTACGCTTCATACCTGCAATAAATGCAACTGCAAAGGCGGCACAGACATCAGTTGTGAATTGGGTTACTAAGCCACGTGCTCCACTGGTGCCAAATGCAACACCACTTTCTGCGATGACCGTTGCGCTAATTAATTTTTTATTCATTATATTGCCTATTAAATCTTATTCACAAAGAGGAGGGAATGAGAGAACAATGAGTAAACAATTGTTCTTAATGAATTAACTTTCTAGGTTAAAACGTTTTATACCATCTACTAATTTTTTAACATTAAAGTTTATTAATAAACCCGCATTTATATTTGTTAGTTTCATATACGTTAATATTTGAGCTGAGTATATGGGGCTCATTTTGTCGGCAGATTTTAGTTCTATGATTAATTTATTGGGCAATAGTATATCAAGCCTATAACCAGCATCAATCGAAATGCCCTTATAGTTTATCGGCAGGAATACTTGGCTTTTAGCAGTTATTCCCGCTTGATGTAATTCATACATCAAGCAACTTTCGTAGCTAGATTCTAATAAACCTGGGCCTAGTGTTTTATGAACCTCAATGGCACAACCGATTACTTTTTGCGTTAATAAATCATTATCCATTTCCACCTGCCTTAAAGTTCTAATTAAATAAAACTATTTTACCAAGAGATGTGAAAGAGGAAGCAATGAGAGATTTCACGTTAAAAAAATACTTTAAGCAAAAACATAACGACAATAAATTATTTCTCTAAAAGCGGAGCGCCTCATTCTTTTCTCTTTGTGATAACCAGATAGTTAACATTACACAGTAATTAAAAACGTTTCACAAAGATAATTGAATGAGAAAACAATGAGGGCAGCATAAATTAGTTTTCCCCCTCTAAAAGCGGAGCGCCTCTTTCTTTTCTCTTTGTGATAACTAGATAGTTAATATTACACAGTAATTAAAAACGTTTCACAAAGAGAATTGAATGAGAAAACAATGAGGGTAGCATAAATTAGTTTTCCCCCTCTAAAAGCGAAGCGTCTCTTTCTTTTCTCTTTGTGATAACCAGATAGTTAATATTACACAGTAATTAAAAACGTTTCACAAAGAGAATTGAATGAGAAAACAATGAGGGTAGCATAAATTAGTTTTCCCCCTCTAAAAGCGAAGCGTCTCTTTCTTTTCTCTTTGTGGACTGGTGTATTTACATTCGACCGTAACGATCTTCAAAGCGCACTATGTCATCTTCACCAAGATAACTGCCTGTTTGCACTTCAATCATTTCTAACGGTATTTTACCGAGGTTTTCCAACGCATGAATGGTACCTAAAGGAATGTAAGTTGATTCATTTTCAGTTAACAGAATGGTCTTCTCGCCATTTAACACGCTTGCGGTGCCTGATACCACAATCCAATGCTCTGAGCGGTGATGATGCTTTTGAATTGATAGTTTTTCACCCGGTTTGACGGTAATTCGTTTTACATGATCTCTTTTACCAAAGTCGATAGAGTCGTACTTACCCCAAGGACGATACACTTCACGGTGGATTTTATGTTCAGCTCTTCCTGCTTCTTTTAGCTGATTAACAATCAATTTAACATCTTCTACTTTATCTTTGCTTACCACTAAAATCGCATCCTTAGTTTCAATAATCACTAAGTTATCAACACCCACTGTAGAGACTAATTTATTTTCTGCATAGATATAATTGTTGGTTGAATCAACCGTAATAACATCACCTTTTATAGCATTTTGGTTATCATCTTTAGCCGAGACTTCCCATAACGCAGAAAAAGAGCCTACATCACTCCAGCCGGCATCCATAGGTACGACCATCACGGGGTTGTTTCCCTGTACACAAAGAGGTTCCATTACCGCATAATCGATAGAATTATCTGGGCAGGTTGCAAAGATAGCCTTATCGACACGTATAAAATCTAAGTCTTGTGATGGTGCAGCAATAGCACGCTTGCACACATCTAGTATGTCAGGTGAGAATTTCGCTAATTCTTCAAGGTAACGACTTGCTTTGAAAAGGAACATACCTGAGTTCCAGTAATAGTTTCCGCTTGCCAAATACTCTTCTGCAGTCGCCAGATCTGGTTTTTCTACAAATTCCCTAACAGAGAAAGCATCAGGACTGCCATTCGTATCTCGCCCCTCGCAGCTCGCCCCTCTTTTTATATAACCATAACCCGTTTCAGGCGCAGTCGGTACGATACCGAAGGTCACCAGCAGCCCCTTTTCTGCAAAGGGTAACGCTTTTTCTACAGAAGTTTTAAAAGCTTGTGTATTTTCAATAATATGATCAGCAGCAAGTACTAATAAAACCGGCTCTTCGCCATCGATCGCATTGTTAACTGCCTGCAGTGCAGCAAGTGCAATCGCAGGGGCTGTGTTTCTGCCAACTGGCTCTAAAATAATACCGCGATGCTCATACCCCCCCAAACGCATCTGCTCAGCAGCAATAAAACGGTGCTCTTCATTACAAATTAATACAGGGGCTGCATGCTCCAGACCAGATAAACGCGCGACGGTCTGCTGCAGCATTGATTGCTCACCAGTTACGGTTAAAAACTGTTTTGGGTAAAGCTCACGAGAGAGCGGCCATAATCGGCTGCCAGTACCACCGGCCAGAATAACAGGAGAGATCATAAATTATTTCCAGTTTCGAGTATTGAATATTGAGTTTAATAATGAAGCTCAATACATTAAAAACGTATTAATTATTTAAATCGCAAATCGGCTTGTTTATCTTTTTGAAAATACCACTTGCTGTGAGTGTGAACCTTTTCATGTACCAATAAATCAGTTTCAAAAAACCACTTATAACCAGAATGCTATTCAACGGGTAACGATGATAACTTACCATTAAAGTAATTTCATAAGCTAAAAAACATAGTGTGTCGTAAATTGATTTTCTGAAAAATTATCATCATAAAAATGCTGATAAGCCCCTTTAAATTTTGACACTACTTCTGTTAAATTTAATTCTGCTGTTATTAAGCGTTTAAATGCACGTTCAAAGGATTCATCTTTTAATATTCGCCGCACAGGAACAAACCAGTAACCTTTTGCAGGACGGTTTGTGCGTTTACCAAGCAAAATTTGGCCTTCGCTATTAAGTACAATAAGGTCAATAGACACAAGAGGGCTAGATTCAATAACTGTTTTAAATGTTTCTAGTGGCAGCATATATTATAAACTTCTAAACCTGAATTAAATGCAAGAAGTGACTAAAGATAGCGATTTCAAGTACACTACCACCCCTAGTTTCAACGCCCCTAAAGGCAAGTTACTTATTGCGGAAAAACATTTCAATTTACCTATTTTAATTACGGCCTTTAGCTCCAAGGCACAATAATAAAACAGAACACGGCTTTATTATTTAAAAATAGTGGTTGGCAAGCACTTGTCATTGCAAATTAATGATTTAAAGATGCGATCTCTTATATAAAAAGGAAGGGGTTGCTACAAAAAGATTCCTGATTAAGATACTTCGGGAATAGCGGTGTTGTTTAGATTCGCCTCAAAACGTTTCGGGAGTGATGCCGGCGTATTATTCACACCTTCGATCTTTTTTAGTCTAAGGTGTGAATTGAAAGGCATGCACAGCTTAAGCTGTGCATGCCTTTTCTGCCCATTCAAGCCCGCACGCATAAAGGTTGAATTCCAATGAGCTTTCGAAGCAGAGCCTTCAGGCTTGGCTTTTTTTCTACAGAATAACCGATTCCGAACAACTGACTTCAGGAATGATAAGTTGTTGTTATTTTGTCGTCACCTTCATATCCTTGTCCGGATAAATATTGTGTTTTTTTGGGATCTCTGTATTTTGTGTATAATAGTATCTCGTCCAATAATATAAGAACAAAGGAGATGTTCATGAGCCCACAATGGTTTGTTGTATATTGTAAAAGCAGGGAAGAGTCACGTGCGCAACGGAATTTAGAAAATCAGGGCGTTTATTCTTTTTTTCCTAAGATACATAAAGAAAGAATTTTACGCGGTAAAAAAAAGGTTGTAGAAGAAGCTTTATTTCCCAGTTATCTGTTTGTTAATATTTCTCAAAAAGATGAAAAATTTAGCGCGATCCGATCTACTCGTGGTATTAATAGTTTTGTTAAATTTGGTATGAGCATTGCAACTATTCCGGATCAGCAGGTAAAACAACTTGAGCAGTTATGCCATGTTAATAATAAATTGGCTATTAATAGTGATGACGCATATAAAAATGGAGACAAAGTCGAAATTTTAAGCGGTCCATTTAAAGGCATAACGGCTATTTTTGATATCGAAGATGGGCTAGAACGTTCGATGTTATTACTTAAGATTTTAAATCAGGATAATAATATTTCATTCAAAAATTCAGCTCTAAAAAAAGCGGAAAGCTAAGCTATGTTTTTACTGCATCAATTTCAAAACAGACGTGCTGCGCAAGCCTTTGCTGATTATTTAAGTGCACTTGGTATTCAAAACAAACTCCACCATGACGACTTTAGTTATCAGTTATTGCTTGCACAACAAGAGCAGCAGGAACAAGCTGAAATTGAGCTGGAGCTGTTTTTACAGCACCCCAATGATCCCAAATATATGTCGGCTAGTTGGAAAACGGGTGAAGTAAGCAGTGAAAACAACTATTTTGCTTTTGCTGACTCGAATTTAGTCGGTAATTTTATTCATCATGCAGGGTTAGTAACCCATAGTATTTTTATACTCTGCTTAGGGGTCTATCTGCTGATAGCTGCGGACCTGTTTCAGCCAATTCCCTCTGTGTTGTCCTTTTTTAGTCAGCAGCCCTTTGATTACTCAGAAAGTTGGCGTTTTATTACGCCGGCATTTTTACATTTCAGTGCACTGCACATTATTTTTAATTTACTTTGGTGGTGGCAATTAGCCGGTCTTGTTGAAAAACAGCAGGGTAAAATGCACTTGCTGCTACTTTTTCTGTTTTCAGGAATCGCGGCTAATCTGGCGCAATATTTTTTAGTCAGCCCTTATTTTGGCGGATTAAGCGGTGTTGTCTATGGGTTAGTGGGTTATTGCTGGTTATATGGCAAGCTCAATAAAAGCAGTCAAGTGATGCTGCCGAATTCCCTTTTTCTCTTTTTACTCGCTTGGCTGGTCTTGGGTTTTGTGGACATTTTACCGGTAAACATTGCTAACTATGCCCATCTCGTGGGGTTACTGGCGGGTTTATTAATGGCGCTTTTGACCAGTAAACTAAGGTTACATGTTTAACTTACGGGGATACTAGTACTTTCAGGCTTAAATACTAACATTAATTTCTATGATGAAATGTGTATGTTAATTTTTTGTAACAAGCTTAAAGGGACTACCACAGAGAGCACAGAGGCGCTGCGCGCTACACAGAGTAAAGCCTAAAGTAGTGGTTACCAAGCTGATTATTGTTTTTTTGTATTTTCCTTCTTTAACTCTGTTGATGAAGAAGAAGAGAAACAACGTTTCGCAATCTGATTAAGTGTGCTGTGCTCTGTGGTGCATTTTTTGGTATAAGCAACTGCAGAGCAATAACGCAGGGTAAAGTTATCAGTGTCATTTATGTTGGCATTTAGGAACAACCGTGACCTTTGCCACAACTTATGGTTATAATCCTACCTCACTAACTATCTTGTTATAGAAAGGCTTTAATCGTTAATGAATACTACTATCACTCCTCTGGCATCTTCAGCTCTTTGGTTAGCAGATGTCACACCAGCAGCATGTTCAAAAAAGCAGCTTAATTGGCTTTTAGATCAGGACTCTTTAACGCGCAAGCTGCAAGCTTTATCAGCTAATTTTCAGGTGCAGGTCAGGCAGCAGGTGACAGTAAGCCGCAGTAAAGATTTACTTTCCCCCTATTTTTCTGAAGATAATAAGGTCTTAGTGCGTGAAGTGCTTTTAGTCTGTGATGATAAACCTGTGGTATTTGCTCAAACTGAAATCCCCTTTAGCACTTTAACCAATCAGCAGGCAAAACTGGCAGAAATTGGCACAGATTCGTTAGGCACATTTTTGTTTCAAGATCCGAGCATGAGACGCGATAAAATTGAAGTTGCACAGTTCCCGGTGTATTCTGCTGTGCATCAACTGTGCACTGATCTTAACCAAGAGGTTGATTTTCCCCTGTGGGGAAGACGTTCTCTTTTTTATGTTAATAACAAAGCGTTATTAGTCAGTGAAGTCTTTTTACCTGCTTCAGGCATCTACTTACCATGAATTTTTTTTGCAAAGAAAAACGCCAGGCCTACGCAGAATTGATGCGCATTAACAAACCCATTGGCACTCTTTTATTACTCTGGCCAACCCTCTGGGCATTGTGGATAGCCGCGCAGGGGTTTCCTGACCTGAGTGTGTTAATAGTATTTTCTGCCGGTGTGTTTTTGATGCGCAGCGCGGGATGTGTGATTAATGATTTTGCGGATCGCAATATTGATGGTTTTGTCGAGCGTACCAAGTACCGCCCATTACCCTCAGGTCGAGCCACCAGCACCGAAGCGATTATTCTTTTTTTATTATTGGCTATTAGCTCTTTCTTATTAGTGCTGACCCAAAACACTTTAACTATTCAGTTATCCTTTGCGGGTTTACTGTTGGCGTTTTCCTATCCCTTTATGAAGCGTTTTACGCAGTTACCGCAACTTGCATTAGGTCTCGCTTTTAGCTGGTCTATCCCCATGGCATTTGCGGCACAGGCGAATGCATTGCCTGCTGTGGTTTGGATTATATTTGCGGTTAATATTATTTGGACCATCGCCTACGATACCCTTTATGCCATGGTGGACCGGGAGGATGATCTAAAAATAGGCGTGAAATCCACTGCAATTTTATTTGCAGACAATGACAAAGTAATTATTGCTTTATTACAACTGACCAGCCTGATTTTATTAATCCTGTTAGGTTGGTTGGAAGATTTAAATTGGAGCTACTTTATTGCTCTGCTGGTGGCGGCCGGTTTATTTTTAAGGCAACAACTGCAGATAAAAAACCGCGAAAAAGCCGCCTGTTTTAAAGCTTTTTTAGACAATAACTATGTTGGATTTGTCATTTTTTCCGGATTATTTTTGGGTTATCTGTAAGGCAATAACAGCGGAATAGCGGGTTTAGACGGGGAAAGCAATAAGCCGAGCCTGAAGGCCCAGTTCCGGGAGTATGTGCACACTTTGCCTTTTGGAACCCGGGCAATGTTTTGTAAAAACATCCTGCTGACAATTACCAATATGCTGCTTTCAAAGCAACAAGCCGAGCCTGAAGGCCCAGTTCCGGAAGTGCGTGCACGCTTTGCCCTTTGGAACCGCGCCTTTAGGCGGGGCCATGTTTTGTAAAAACATCGGGCTAACAATCACCAATATGCTGCTTTCAAAGCAACAAGCCAAGCCCGAAGGCCCAGTTCCGGGAGTATGTGCATACCTTGTCTTTTGGAACCCGGGCAATGTTTTGTAAAAACATCCTGCTGACAATTATCAATATGCTGCTTTCAAAGTAACAAGCCGAGCCTGAAGGCCCAGTTCCGAAAGTATGTGCACGCTTTGCCTTTTGGAACCCGGGCAATGTTTTGTAAAAACATCCTGATAACAATTACCAATATGCTGCTTTCAAAGCAACAAGCCGAGCCTGAAGGCCCAGTTCCGGGAGTATGTGCATACCTTGTCTTTTGGAACCCGGGCAATGTTTCGTAAAAACATCCTGCTGACAATTATCAATATGCTGCTTTCAAAGCAACAAGCCGAGCCTGAAGGCCCAGTTCCGGTAGTGTGCGCGCATATTGAGTTTTGGAACCCGGGCAATGTTTTGTAAAAACATCCTGCTGACAATTATCAATATGCTGCTTTCAAAGCAACAAGCCGAGCCTGAAGGCCCAGTTCCGAAAGTATATGCACACTTTGCCTTTTGGAACCCGGGCAATGTTTTGTAAAAACATCCTGCTAACAGTTATCAATAGGCTGCTTTCAAAATAACAAGCCGAGCCTGAAGGCTCAGTTCCGAAAGTATGTGCACACTTTGCCTTTTGGAACCCGGGCAATGTTTTGTAAAAACATCCTGCTGACAATTATCAATATGCTGCTTTCAAAGTAACAAGCCGAGCCTGAAGGCCCAGTTCCGGGAGTGCGTGCATACTTTGCCTTTTGGAACCCGGGCAATGTTTTGTAAAAACATCCTGATAACAATTGCCAATATGCTGCTTTCAAAGCAACAAGCCGAGCCTGAAGGCCCAGTTCCGAAAGTATGTGCACGCTTTGCCTTTTGGAACCCGGGCAATGTTTTGTAAAAACATCCTGATAACAATTACCAATATGCTGCTTTCAAAGCAACAAGCCGAGCCTGAAGGCCCAGTTCCGAAAGTATGTGCACACTTTGCCTTTTGGAACCCGGGCAATGTTTTGTAAAAACATCCTGCTAACAATTATCAATCTGCTGCTTTCAAAGCAACAAGCCGAGCCTGAAGGCCCAGTTCCGGTAGTGTGCGCGCATATTGAGTTTTGGAACCCGGGCAATGTTTTGTAAAAACATCTTATTATCTATTACTCTTCATAAATCCCATAGAATCTTGGGGTTGTTGTATTCGTCTCAATCAGCTTGGAGGGGTTATTTTTGATATAGTTATAAACAACATCAAAATGCTTCTGATCTCGAATCGCTTTGTCATAATAACTTTGCGCCCAAAATGTTCCTTTTCTATTCATAATATTATTAATTTCTTTTGCACTAATACCTTTAAATATATTCATCATAGTTGCTAACGGCATAAGGGTTTTTATTAATAGATGAACATGATTTGGCATAATACAAAATGCGACAAGCTGATATAACTCTTGGTTTTTATTTATTATAAAATCATTCAAATAGCTTAATACTTCACCATGCAAATAAGCCCCCTGTTGTGATTCATCAAGGTGTAAATCAGCCGTTAACTGCTTTTTGCTATTCTCTTTTTCTTCCATAAATAACTTTTGTAGAAAAGAGTCTGTACTGTCGAAAGTACGAAAAGTAATAAACTGATAATATCCGACAATGTCTGTATGGGGTAAATGACTGTGCATCATGAGTAGTTTTCCCGCGAATAATTAACTGTAAATACTCTGATTTACAGAGGTAAAAACCGCCGAGCCTGAAGGCCCAGTTCCGGGAGTATTAACCACCCAGTGCCGAAGACACCAAAACTGGAACCGCGCTCTTAGGCAGGGCAATGTTTTGTAAAAACATTCATCACCGAGTACTCAGTTGCGAAAATATTAGCAGAGGGATGTATCTGGGTGGGATAAGTAAGAATAAAAGGGAGTCCAAATAAAAGGATCCCTATTTTTATTGATTATTAGAGGGTGAAAAAAGGTTGGATTTTTTTCAGTGTGGCTTCACCAATCCCATTTACTTCCACTAACTCGTTTAGATCAGAAAAATCACCGTTCGTTTCTCTGTAGTCGATAATGGCCTGTGCTTTTTTTTCACCTATGCCTTTGATAACAGAAAGTTGCTGGCCCGTTGCTTGATTGATATCTATTTTTTCAACGACTTGGGCTGTTATTTGCACGCCTTGTTCAACTTTATCGGCAGCTAATACTTGCTGACTAAAAGGCAGAAAAAGCAGTGAAAAAACAGCTAATAAACGGTAGATTAGTTTGTATTTCATAAAAAATCCTTTTATAGTTTGAGGAACTAATAACACTAGACTACTATTTTTCCTTCTTTTTGATTTTTATGATCTTAACTTTAATCACTTTACTTTTTTTGAATTGTTATTCGCTATAAAATCCCCATAAATAACAACCCGTTAAATTTTTAAAAAATATTTAACGGGTAAAACACAAGCAGTTAAACAACAATATTTAAGTCAACGATGTGACAAGAGCTTCACTAATTAACAGCCGGGTCCGCATTCCATACATTCGTTGACCATTTCCGATCCAAGTCTCAGTTTAGCGTTCAAATCGCGCAGTGCCGTACGCACTCCCTCTTCGATTACCGGATGATAAAACGGCATATCCAGCATCTGGGAAATAGTCATTCTGTTCTGATGTGCCCAGGCTAAAAGGTGGGCCAGATGTTCAGCTTGCGGACCAATCATTTCTGCACCTAAAAAACGCCCGGTACCATGCGCACCATAAATATTTAATAAACCTTGGTTTTTAAGCATCACACGACTACGCCCCTGACTTTCAAAAGAGACACTGCCTGTTTCAAAACAGTTGCAGCCGGTGTATTTCTCAGTCACCTGTTGATGAGTTAAGCCGACCATTGCCAGCTGAGGTTCGGTAAAAACAGCGGCGATGGATGAACGGCGTAATCCCACCCGGATATTGGGGTAAACAGCGGCGTTACTGCCCGCTATTTTCCCTTGATCTGCCGCTTCGTGAAGCAGCGGGAGTTGGTTGCTGGCGTCCCCTGCAATAAAGATAGAAGGCACCGAAGTCTGCATAGTAAAGGAATCGGCAACAGGTACTCCGCGTCCATCTTTTTCAATCTCGATATTTTCAAGACCGAGATTATCTACATTGGCACGACGCCCCGTTGCCGCTAATACATATTCAACTTCGGTAACCTGCTCAATACCCTGTTTATCTACATAGGTGATTTCAACATTCTCACCTTTACGCACCATATTTTTAACATTGGCGTCTGCATCTAAATAGAATTCATCGGAAAATGTTTTTTGGGCATAAGCCATGACTTGCGGATCAGTAAACGGACCGACCTGCCCGCCCATGCCAAACATTAAGACTTCAACACCGAGACGATGCAATGACTGGCCAAGCTCCAGACCAATGACGCCGGGACCAAAAACCGCGATTGATTTTGGTAAATCAGTCCAATTAAACAGATCATCATTAATAATTAACTTGTCGCCAAGTTCATTCCAGACGCCGGGATAACTTGGACGGGAGCCCGTTGCGATAACCATTCTATCGGCAGTTACAAGTGTATGATCGTCAATTTGCAACTCTGTTGTGCTGATAAATTGAGCCTTACCTATTAATTTATCCGGTGCAGGCAGGCTATCAACAGCTTCAAGTACAAAACCCACAAAACGATCCCGCTCATCGCGAATGCGCTGCATTACTTTTTTTCCGTCAACACGTACTTTGCCGTCAATAAAAACACCAAAGGGGGCGGTATGCGCAGCATTATGTGCAGCTTCTGCCGCGGCAATTAACAATTTGCTGGGCATACAACCAACACGCGCACAGGTTGTACCAAATTGCGCGCCTTCGATTAATATGACTGAATCGGTTTTTTCTTTGGCCGCGCGGTATGCCGCAAGTCCCGCTGTACCGCCACCGATCACTGCAACTTCTACTTTTAACTGTTTCATAAAGACTCCATGCTTAAGTTTATTAAGCATTTTGGTGAAATTCAGGGTTAAAAAAAAGCGCAGCTTTCAGTGAAAGTGCGCTTTTTATTCGAGCTTAAGTACAGCTCTTTAAAGAGGTGTTAACCTTTAACGTAAGCAATCACTGCTTCGCTATCACCAATGTGCTTACCATCAACGAATAACTGCGGGAAAGTTGATTCTCCGCTTACCGCTCTCAGGCTGACACTGGTTGCATCTTTACCTAAAACGATTTCTTCAAAAGCGATATCGTTGTCTTTTAATGCCGCTTTCGCTTTTGCACAGAAAGGACAGCCCGGTTTAGTAAATAAGGTTACCGCAGCAGGGGCTTTTGCATTAGGGTTAATGTAATTAAGCATAGTATCGGCATCGGACACTTCAAAGGGGTCGCCAGGCTGATTAGGTTCGATAAACATTTTTTCAATCACGCCGTCTTTGACGATCATACTGTAACGCCAGCTGCGTTTACCAAAACCAAGGTCGCTTTTATCTACCAGCATGCCCATACCTTCAGCAAATGTACCGTTACCGTCTGGTACAACTGTGATATTTTCAGCTTCCTGATCCGCAAGCCAGGCATTCATTACAAAAGTGTCATTAACACTGAAACATACAACTTCATCAACGCCATTCTTTTTAAATACGCTTGCTAATTCGTTATAGCGCGGTAGGTGCGTTGAAGAGCAGGTTGGCGTAAATGCACCCGGTAAAGCAAATACAACCACTGTTTTACCTGCAAATAGTTCGTCGGTAGAAACATTTACCCATTGATCGCCCTGGCGTGTTGGGAAAGTAACGTTCGGTATTTTTTGACCTTCGATATTATCTAACATGTGTAGCTCCTGTTTTTATATTTGTTTATTAATATTACATAGTTTGAAAAACTTTTAAACAAGTTAGCAAAGTTTGTTTTTGCCAGTCCCTGTTTTGATGAAGTGATTATGAAGAAAAACCATAGATAGGTAAAATCGTTTATAATTATAATTGCGATAGCTTAAGGCTATTAAAGACACTTTACTGTCGCAGGAAAGGCAATGCACGGGTAATTAGAAATGCGCCTTTAACCCCGGCTTATTGTTTTTGCGCCTCAAGGCTGGAGGTTGCATTCCAACCGGCAATGAATGCACAGACGATCGGAACTGGGCCTTTAGCCCCGGCAGTTATTGTTTTTGCTCGGTGTGCGAAGCCTCGGTGGTGAATGAATAATGATAAAGTTTAACCACCGAGAGCACAGAGCAAAGATTAGGATATTACTTTTGGAACTGAGGCTCGGCTTGTTGCTTTGGCTCACTGAAGGCGGGATTCCGATTGGGGAGAGGAAGCTTAATCAAATAACGCCCGTAAATTGGCAATACCTTTGTCCGCCAGCTGTTTTTTCTGCTCTTTTGTCTTTTTCGATGGCCCGCTTTCCCAATCTAAATCATCCTGTGGTAATTCAAATAAAAAACGGCTTGGTGTGGGTTTAATGGTTTCCCCATATTGAGTACGCTCTTTAGCCAGAGTGAAAGTTAACTCTTTTTGTGCCCGAGTGATCCCCACATAAGTCAGGCGTCTTTCTTCTTCCACATTTTCTTCCTCAATACTGATTTGATGCGGTAAAATTCCCTCTTCCATGCCAATCATATAAACATAGGGAAACTCCAGCCCTTTGGAGGCATGCAGGGTCATTAACTGCACCTGATCCAACTCCTCCTCGGCTTCATTACGCGACAGCATATCGCGCAGCGTTAAACGGGCAACAACCTGCTCCAGCGTCATTTCGTCATCAAGATCATCCCCTTTGAGCATCTCGGTAACCCATTTAAATAAGGTCGACACATTTTTCATGCCCATCTCAGCAGCTTTTGGGCTGGGGCTGCTTTCATATAACCAGTCCTCATAGCCGATATCACGAATTAAATCACGAACAACATCAATTGCCGGATCACGTTTAAGGCGGTCATTAAGCTCCACCAACCAGCGCGTGAAAGCCTGCAGTGACTGTAGCCCTTTACCGTTTAAGGTTTGCTCTAAACCCATCTCAAAACTGCAGGTAAACAAACGACTGTGACGCATATTGGCGTAACTGCCCAATTTTTCAAGTGAGGTCGGGCCGATACCGCGGCGCGGTGTATTCACAATACGCAAAAAAGCATTATCATCTTCGTGATTCACCAATAATTTAAGGTAAGCCATAATGTCTTTCACTTCACTGCGCGCAAAAAAAGAGGTTCCTCCACTAATACGATAGGGAATGCGGTTGGCCATCATTACCTTTTCCAATAAACGGCTTTGATGATTGCCCCGATAGAGCACGGCATAATCTTTAAAGGAGGTACCATTCATAAACTTATGTCCGGAAAGCTCCATCACCACTCGCTCCGCCTCATGTTGTTCATTATTCGCAAAAAGGACTTTTAAGGGGTCACCATAGCCTAATTCACTGAATAAACGTTTTTCAAATTCATGCGGGTTGTTGGCGATTAAGACATTGGCTGATTTTAATACCCGCTGACTGGAGCGATAGTTCTGCTCCAGTTTAACCACTTTTAACTGCGGAAAATCTTGTTGTAACAACACTAAATTTTCCGGACGAGCACCCCGCCATGAATAGATAGACTGGTCATCATCCCCCACTACGGTAAAGCGGGCACGCTCCCCCACTAAGGCTTTAATTAATTCATACTGGCTGGTATTGGTATCCTGATATTCATCCACCAGCAGATAGCGAATTCGTTTCTGCCAGCGTAAACGGACCTCTTCTTTGTGGGTTAACAACAGCGTGGGTAAAACGATCAGATCGTCAAAATCCAAAGCGTTATAGGCTTTTAACTGGCGCTGATAAAGATCATAACAATGGGCGAATATGACCTCCCGTTCACCTTTAGCCTGTTTTATCGCCTGTGGGGGTAAGATTAAAGCATTTTTCCAATTGGAAATTTGCGACATTAAGGCTTTAAGCAGATCCTTATCTTCTTGGAGCTGCTTTTCAGTGAGCTCTTTTAATAATGCCAGACTATCCTGACCATCGAACAGGGTAAAACCGGCTTTCATGCCCAGGGTTTTTACTTCACGTTTGATAATATCTAAGCCTAATGAGTGAAAGGTCGAGACGATTAAACCGCGCGCTTCTTTACGGCCCAGCGTTTGACTGACGCGCTCTTTCATCTCGCGGGCGGCTTTGTTGGTAAAGGTAACCGCGGCAATATTTTTGGCCAGATAATCACAATTTTGGATCAGGTGAGCAATTTTATTGGTGATCACACGCGTTTTACCGCTACCCGCGCCCGCTAAAACAAGGCACGGGCCTGAGATCATTTTAACGGCGGCATCTTGTCCGGGATTAAGCTTCATGGTTTTTCCTACCTACAAAATAACTGGGGTAAACGGCTGCTGATTTTACGTCAGTTTGAGTTGAATACCAATCTTCTTTGAGTATCGAGCTTCGAGTCGCTAGCTACGAGCGGCGAACTTCGCAGCTCGTAACTCGTGACTCGTGACTAGCAGCTATTTCTTTCGTAATTAAATTAACCTAAAGCATTGCATAATATTTTTAAATGACGATAATGAACGTTCATTCATTATTGGTGTATTATGAGCGATAAACGCAAAAAAATTCTAGCCGCTGCCGAAGTTTTACTGGCAGAACGCGGTTTTTACGGACTGTCGATGAAGGCACTGGCGGATTCTGCCGGCGTTGCGGCGGGTACTATCTATCGTTATTTTGAAAATAAAGAGGATATGATTAATCAGCTGCATCAACATGTTAAAGCAGAGATCGCGGCTGTTAGCTTCAAAGGGCTGCATGACGGACTCAGCCAAAAAGAAAAATATGCTTTGTGCTGGCGTAATACCTACCAGTCGGTGCTAACCAACCCGAATCGTATTATTGCCGTGTCGATGTTATTGCTTAGACCCTGTGTAAAAGGAGAAGAGATGCTCTCTTGTAACGATGCTCACTTTGCTCCGCTGTTTAATATTTATGAACATGGCATTCGTGAGCGTATATTCCATGACTTCCCTGTGCTGGCCTTACTTGCATTAAGCTTTGAGACCTCTATTAATCTGGCAAAAAAAGTGATTAATCACAGTATTGATCAACCTGACGAACAACTTATTACGCAAATAATAGACGCCTCCTGGCAGGCAATTTTAAAACCCACTACTTAATTATTTTTAAAGGTATCAATATGAAAAAATGGATCGCTTCAGCCATCATTTTAGCCCTGCTTGTTTTCGGCTCCGTGATTGGCTTTAATATGTTTAAGGCCATGAAAATTCAAGAATTTATGGCTAACCGCCCAATTCCTGAATTTCCGGTCACCAGCACGACAGTTACATTAGAAGACTGGACTCCGCATTTACGTGCAATTGGTTTTATCGAGCCTATTCAAGGGGTTAATATTGCCAATGAAGTAACAGGTAAAGTGAGTGAAATAAAATTTGAGTCCGGTCAGAAACTTAAAGCGAATGATCCTCTTGTATACCTTGATTCAGAAGTTGAACGCGCTAATTTAAAAGCCGCTCAAGGGCGCTTATCTGCCGTTCAGCGTAACTATACCCGGCTCAACTCATTATTTTCCAAAGGTTCTGTTTCTCAGGGACAGGTTGATGATGCAGAAGCTGAACTATTAGCATTACAGGGACAAATCGAAAGTTCTCAGGCAACCATTAGCCGCCGTATTATTCGTGCCCCCTTTGATGGTATTGCCGGTCTGCGAAATGTATTTATTGGTGATTATTTAAGTGCCGGTACCGACATAGTGCGCTTGGAAGATGTCAGTAAAATGCGACTGCGTTTTACCATCCCGCAAAATGATCTCAATAAAATTAATATCGGTCAGGCAATGAATATTTTTGTCGATGCTGAACCGGAAATTGCTTTTACCGGCACCATTTCAGCTATTGAACCTGCGGTAAACTATCAAAGCGGTCTGATTCAAGTACAGGCGGATATCCCCAATACGGCGCAACAATTACGCTCGGGTATGTTTGCCAAGGCCAGTATCATTTTACCGACTGTGCCAAAACAGATTGTTATTCCGGAAACGGCTATTAATTATACCCTTTATGGTAAAACCGTTTATGTGGTAACAGAGCAGCAGGATAAATCAGGTAAAAGCTTTCTGCAGGCAGACCAACGCATTGTCACACTCGGTAAAAGTAAAGAGGGTTCCATCCGTATACTCGGTGGTATTAAAGAGGGTGATCTAATAGTCACAAGCGGCCAGGTACGATTAAGTAATGCGGCGCATGTGACCATTATAGAATCAGACATTTTAAAGATACCTGCTGAAATTCCGGCACTATAGGGGCTATGATGAAATTTACTGATATTTTTATTCGCCGTCCGGTACTGGCGATTTCAATCAGCCTGCTACTTGTTTTATTGGGTCTGCAGGGCTTAAGTAAAATGCAGGTACGGGAATACCCGAGCATGACCAATACGGTTGTCTCGGTTTCAACCGGTTATTATGGCGCAAATGCCGACCTGATTCAGGGGTTTATTACTCAACCTATTGAACAGGCGATTGCGCAAGCCGACAATATTGATTTTATTACCTCACAAAGTTACATGGGTAATTCAAAAATCTCAGTGTTTATGAAATTAAATACTGACCCCAGTGGCGCGGTGGCTGATATTCTGGCCAAGGTCAATGGGGTGCGCTCACAGTTACCCAGTGAAGCGGAAGATCCAAGCATTGATATGAGCACCGGCTCAAGCACCTCGGTTATCTATATCTCGTTTTCCAGTGAGCAACTGAACTCAAGTGAAATCACAGATTACCTTGAACGTATTATTAAACCGCAGTTATTTAGTATTAATGGGGTCGCAAAAGTTAACCTCTATGGCGGCACAAAATTTGCCCTGCGTATCTGGTTAGATCCTGAGCGTATGGCCGGTTTTGGTTTAACCGCAGCGGACGTTGTTCAGATACTGCAGGCTAATAATATTCAATCGGCAGCAGGACAAACGAACAGTTATTACACCCTGCTTAACAGTAATGTGGAAACCCAGGTAGAAACCGGCGCTGAACTTGAAAATTTAATTATTGCCACTCGTGAGAATGGTAAGGTTATCCGCCTTGAGGATATTGCCCGTGTGTCATTAGAAAAAAGCCACGATATCTACCGTGCTATGGCCAATGGTAATGATGCCGTTGTGGTGGCAATTGATGCAGCGCCAACGGCTAACCCGCTTGATATTACCGAAGGCGTGCGCGAGATGCTGCCCGCTCTGGCGAAAAACAACCCTAGTTCAATCGACATGAAAGTATTATACGATTCAACTATTGCCATTGAAGAGTCTATCTCTGAAGTAATTAAAACCATTGCTGAAGCGGGTTTAATCGTATTACTGGTGATGATTCTGTTTTTAGGGTCATGGCGCGCAGTTATCATTCCTATTATTACTATCCCGCTGTCCTTAATTGGTGTGGTGGTCGTGATGCAGCTGTTTGGTTTTACCCTTAACTTAATGACCCTGCTGGCGATGGTATTAGCGATAGGTCTGGTTGTTGATGATGCCATTGTGGTGGTGGAAAATATTGACCGTCATATCAAAGCGGGAGAAGATCCGTTTCGTGCGGCCATTCTCGGCACACGCGAAATTGCCGTGCCGGTTATTTCTATGACTATTACGCTGGCAGCAGTATATGCCCCGATCGCCTTAATGGGCGGGATCACCGGCTCACTGTTCACGGAATTTGCGTTAACGCTTGCAGGAGCAGTGTTTGTATCGGGTATTGTGGCACTGACATTATCGCCTATGATGTGCAGTAAATTACTTAAAAGCAATCACCAGCCGAACCGTTTTGAACGTACGGTAGAGTCTGCTTTATCCGCTATTACCAGGAGTTATGGGCGTTTATTGGATAAATTAATGACCCGCCGTCCTGCGGTTATTCTGTATGCCTGTCTGGTTTTTATCTCTTTACCTTTTTTGTTTAACGCGATTCCTTCTGAGCTTGCACCAAAAGAAGATAAAGGTGCATTAATGGTAATGGCAAAAGCGCCTGCCAATGCAAACCTTGATTATATCGAAAACAGCATGCGTGTTATCACCGGTGAATTAGCTAAACAGCCGGAAGTGACCAGCAGTTTAGCGATGTCCGGTATTCCTAATTCCAATCAGGCATTTGGTATTGCAATTATGAAACCCTGGAGTCAAAGAGATAAAAACCCTAAAGAGCTTTCTGCCTCTTTAACGCCCATGTTTAACAGCGTAGCAGCGGTTGCAACCACCGCCTTTCAGATGCCGGAATTACCCGGTTCATCGGGCGGATTACCGGTGCAGTTTGTGATCACCACGGGCAATCAATTTGAAAGCTTAATCAGTATTGCGAGCGATGTACTGGCAGCCACACAGGCAAGTTCTAACTTTGTTTATTCAACCTTAGATTTGGCCTTTGATTCAGCGACCATGAACATTCAAATTGACCGTGATAAAGCCGGTGCTTATGGTGTGACCATGCAGGATATTGGCGCTACGTTAGCAACATTATTAAGTGATGGTTATTTAAACCGGATCGATCTTGACGGCCGCAGTTACGAGGTAATTGCACAGGTAGAACGGAAATATCGTTTATCTCCGCAAAAACTGGGTAACTTTTATGTGCGTGCTAAAAATGGCGATATGCTGCCGCTTAGCAGCCTGATCACTATTGATGTAACCGCTGAGCCGCGCTCACTCGCCCACTTTAACCAGCTCAATAGTGCAACCGTTGGCGCAGTATTAGCCCCGGGCGTTGCTATGGGTGATGCGATTGATTTCTTTGAAGGCATTGCAGAGACCAAATTACCACAGGGCTATAGTCATGATTATCTGGGCGAAGCGCGTCAATTTGTAACCGAAGGCAGCGCCTTATACATGACTTTTATTCTGGCAATATTGATTATCTTTCTGGTACTCGCCAGTCAGTTTGAAAGTATACGTGATCCTCTGGTTATTCTACTGACCGTCCCTCTCGCTATTAGCGGCGCATTAGTGGCGCTTGCCTGGGGAGCCGCAACCATGAACATTTATACTCAGGTCGGTTTGATAACCCTAGTGGGTTTAATTACCAAACATGGTATTTTGATTGCTGAAGTGGCTAAAGAAGAGCAATTACACCACGGCTTAAATCGTATCGATGCCGTTAAAAAAGCCGCGACGGTGCGTTTACGTCCAATATTAATGACCACAGCTGCGATGGTAGCAGGTTTAATACCTTTACTCTTTGCAACGGGCGCCGGTGCGGTCAGTCGTTTTGGAATAGGTGTTGTTATTGTGGCGGGATTATCAATTGGTACTTTATTTACGTTGTTTATTTTACCGGTTATCTACTCCTTTATCGCCAGCAAGCATCAACCACGTCAAGAGTTTGATGAAACGCTTGAACATAAAGTAAAAGACCATGAGTACTAAGCTATAACGCTATAAAGCTATAAAGTTAGAAAGCTAGAAAGCTAGAAAGCTAGAAAG
>NZ_PJBP01000133.1 GCF_002836415.1 Psychromonas sp. MB-3u-54
ATCACCTTCAACAGTGAACGTAGCTACTTCTGTACGAAGAGCTTCGATTTGTGTTTCATCCAGATCTTTAAGCTTTGTTGATTCAGCAATACCTGAAGCTGCACAGATTATCTGTGAGCGGGTTTTACCGATACCAAAAATTGCAGTTAATGCAATCACAGCATGCTTATGATCAGGAACGTTAATGCCAGCGATACGGGCCACTATGCACTCCTTAAAAGTTAATGATTCATTTGCGAAAAGCCCGGTAGGATACTCGACAAATGAAAAAAGAGAAAAATATAGTTTAACTATTATAGATTAAACTATTGGAATCCAAAATCGATCTTAGCCTTGGCGTTGTTTATGCTTTGGCTCTACACAGATAACACGCACCACACCGTGGCGCTTGATAACTTTACAGTTACGACAGATTTTTTTAACGGATGCACGAACTTTCATTGCAACACTCCGAAATCAAAATTAAAATATTAATGGTTATATTAAGTCGCCACAAATACAGATTATTAAAATAACCAGAAAACTAAATTACTGACTTTGATTTTTTAAATAAAAAAAAGTGTAACTAGTGAACATGGGCGCAATAATATATCAAATATTAAACGGTTATACGAGTAATAATTGATTCAAGGTGATTAATATAGTGGCTATTAGCTGAAATAACGCCGCAGCCGTTAGTTTTCTGCTCAATAATCACCATATTGTTTGCTGATAACCAGCCGATAGATTAAAAAATAATTTTAAATTTCACTTTGAATTAAATTGGTTTTAATCTATTCAGGCATAAAAAAGCGGCTAAAGGTTGCTGCTTATTTTTCCGGTTCATCATCACGGACAAATTTTATTTTATCAAAGCCCATTCTTAAAAATTCAGTTAGGCGGAAATTTTTTTCAATCCCCTGACCGCGGCAACTCATTGCAAGTTGTTTTTCCATTGCTAAAAAGCTTTTTAAATCGATACCTTCAGCATCTGCAACCGCTTCATACATATCATGAAATTGATCGTATGAGAATTGAATAACCTTAAGCTTACCTTTAAATACGTATGTTACTTGTCTTGCCATTGTTAAACCTTAATGTTTTATATTGGTGTGGTTCTTATCTAGGTGCTAATAACTTAACTAACCAAGCAGAAATATCTGTAATTTGTTCAGCACAAACACAGTGCTCCATTATATAACTTTTATAACTTGGTTGAAATCCCATTTCGGTTAGCGAGTCTAATGCCTGTTCTCCTAAGCTCGGATCCACCACGGGATCACGGCTGCCATGCATGATCTTAATATTAAGGTTTTTATTTGCAGCGTTGGGTTGAATATTCTCTTTAGTGGCAAAATAGGTAGACATTGCTAATAGTCCGGCCAAGGGTTGCGCATAGGTCAGTGCTGCCTGATAAGCCACTGCGCCTCCTTGAGAAAAGCCCGCGATGACTATTCTATCGGCAGGGATCCCACGTCCAATTTCTCGATCTATTAATGCTTGAATCTGTTTGGCTGAACTGTTTAAGCCAGCTAAATCAACCTGGCGTTCTATGCTCATCTCGAGGATATCGTACCAGGCTGGCATTTTTAAACCGCCATTAATAGTAACGGGTATTGATGGTGCGTGAGGAAATATAAAACGAATAGCTAACGCTTCCGGTAAATTTAACTCAGGGACAATGGCTTCAAAATCATGTCCGTCTGCGCCTAAACCATGTAACCAGATAACGCTGGCATTGGCTGTTAATTTGGGTTGTACTTCTGCACTTGGTAAATAATTCATAACGTTTATTCTATAAAATAAAGGATCGATAATATAACAATGTTATTACTATAAAAATAGTGCTGCTAATATTCCTTGGATTCAAATATCAAGCTGACTGGCATTACAACATTTATGTGAAAGTAGGATCTTGTCTCATTCAACTTGAATTTTTAAAATGAGCTGGTTAATAGGTTAATAGGTTAATAGGTTAATAGGTTAATAGGTTAATAGGTTAATAGGTTAATAGGTTAATAGATTGATGAGGTATTAATATTATGGCAAATATATTTGCGAATATCCCCAGGGAATTAACAACAGAGCTGTTTGAAGATATTGTAAAAAATGATGCCGTTCAAATTGAAAGGATAGTATCCAAGGGGCATATCTCCCCTGAATCAGGTTGGTATGAACAGCAACAAAATGAATGGGTGATCCTTTTAAAAGGTCACGCTATTATTTTATTCGAGAATCAAAACAAGGTTCATTTAAAACCAGGGGATTACGTAGAAATACAAGCTTTGCAAAAACATAAAGTAAGTTGGACGGATCCGGACAACGAGACAATTTGGTTGGCTGTACATTATTAAGGGATTTTTTAAAGTGATTTTATTTAATTTGCTCTCGGGTAGCGGTACAGGATAGTTCAGGTCGTTCACCCGAGTCTGTCTGAACTGAAATAGTCACTGTCAGATAAGTTTGATTGCAACGATAATGCTAGTCCACAAAATGCACCTAAATTACCTGCTAGGGATGCCTGACAGGTTTTATTTTTAGCCTTTATTTGTTCATAAATCCCTTGCCTTGAAGAAAGTCCATCATGTGTGGTCGGGCTTCTTTTTGCAGCATTCCTGATATTTGCTCGGTCCAGCTTATTTCCTTTTGAGCACTTGTTCTGCTTTTATAATACTCCCTAATCTGCTGGTCATAAACTTCCAGTGCCGCTATATCATCTTTATTAGCTTGGTTTAATGTTTTATCCTGCAAATAACTATCTTGTTTTAACGTTAACGATAATGGTAAACGGGGTTTTACTTCAGGATCCTGATCCGGGTAACCCAGGCATAAACCAAAGACGGGGAAAACCAAGTCAGGTAATGCCAGTAGTGATGAGACGGCTGCAATATCGTTTCTTATTCCGCCAATATAACAAATCCCTAATCCTAATGCCTCCGCGCCAATAACGACATTTTGAGCAAACAAAGCACAATCGATCGATGTGGTTAATAATTGTTCAGTATAACCACCGTTGATCGGCACGTTATGCATTTCACAAGCGAGTTGATGGCGGTGCATATCGGCACAAAAAACCAGAAATACGGGGGCCTTGTTAACGTAACTCTGGTGACCTGCAAGCGCGGCTAGTTTCTCACGTTTAGCGCCGGGTGATATCTGAATCACGGTACAAGCCTGAATGAAACTGGAGGTCGCCGCCGCCTGCCCTGAACGGATTAATTCTTCGACAATGGATTGCTCTATCGGAATATTTTTAAAAGTACGAATCGAACGGTGAGATTGTAATAAATGAGTGACATCCTGCATATCATATCCTTAAAAAGGGGTTAATTTTTAGCCTGCTCGACTTTATCACACCCGATGAATAATTTAACGCAACAAAAGGGAGTATTGAAAATTTAGCGCTATTTTTCAAATGCTAATGGCAGTTGTTGGCATTGTTTATTGTACAAAATAGGCTATATTTTTGAAGGTCTGTGAAGTGGTCGAGCGTTTGGATAATATTGTTTGCTTTATAATCAACGGACGGATGATGTTATGAATCTTGGATTAATTAATGCACTTGGTTAATTAATCCACTTGATATCTGTTAATAGACAAGCCGCTTTAATTAAACCTACAATTATTGTTTTTCGTACTCTTGGTTGTTACAAGATAAACAGGGAAATAGATATGGAAAATTATGAAACTATCCCACAGATGATTCAATATGTTATTAATACCTATAGCAATTATTCTGCACTTAACTTTAAAAACAAGGGTTATTGGGAAACCATTTCCACGGAAAAATTTTCTGAAACCATCCGCCGTCTTGCTTTAGGTTTGCACTCACTCGGTATTAAAGAAGGTGAAGGTGTTGGCCTTATTGCTAATCCCTCTCCCCAATGGGTGATGATGGATATTGCTATTATGGTTAACAAGGCAATTTCAGTGCCGATGTTTGCCAATATATCTTCAATCCATTTTCAGTTTCAAAGCAAAGACAGTAATGTGAAATATCTTTTTGTGGATGATGAGGAATTATTAGCGGATGCAATAAAACCCCTTCTGCACTCATTTACAAAAATCATCTCCAATCATCCTAAACGTAGCGCTAACAATGCCATTAGTTATGAGGAATTGTTAACCTTGGGCGACATTTTATCAGCCAAACAGCCGAATCTTTATTCTCGAATGAGGCAGGCTGTTAGCCCAAAGGATATAGCAACGGTTATTTATACCAGTGGTTCAACCGGAATGCCTAAAGGTGTTGAAATCACGCATGCTAATCTGATTTCACAAATTAGAGCGACAACCAAGCTGTTTCCTCTGTATTCTGAAAAAGATAAGGCATTGACTTGTTTGCCCTTAGCCCATGTTTTTGAACGAATGGTTATTTATTTTTATATCTCCACCGGTACGCCGATCTTTTTTAGTGATGATATTAAAAAAGTAGGAGAACTGCTCAGGGAAGTCCAACCCACTATTATTACCCTCGTCCCTCGTCTATTAGAAAAGGTTTATGCGAAAATGCATGCTCGAATAGAGGAGCAATCCGGGATCAAAAAAAAGCTCATGTCGATTGCCTTTGAACGCGCTATTACGAAGCAACCTGGTGCTAATAATCTGCTTGAGAAAGCCTACGATAAACTGATTTATGCAAAATTGAGAGAGGCTTTAGGAGGAAATCTACAAATGGTAATCAGTGGCGGCGCCGCGCTGAGTGTCAGTATGGAAAATTTTTTTAAAAATATCGGACTCAACCTCTATCAAGGTTATGGTTTAACCGAAACGTCACCGGTTTTAGCGGCTAACTACCTGGGTAATACGCGTTATCGAAGCGTGGGTAAAATTTGGCCGGGTGTTGAAATAAAAATCTCTGATGAGCAGGAGATTCTGGCTAAAGGCCCTAATATTATGAAGGGGTATCACAATAACCAAAAAGTGACGCAGGAAACGATCGACCCGCAGGGTTGGTTACATACGGGTGACTTAGGTTTTGTGGATCAAGATGGATATTTATTTATTAACGGCAGAAAAAAAGAAATTTTTAAAACATCAAACGGCAAGTATGTCAGTCCTATTCCTATCGAACAACTGTTATGTGTTTCTGAACTTATTGATATGGCGGCGATCATTGGGGAAAATAAACATTTTGTTTCCTGCCTGCTTTTTCCTGATTTTGAAAACCTGGAAGCGATTAGAAAAAACCGTGGTTATGGCGATCTGAATAATGGGGATTTCCTTAGCTCGAGTGAAATCAGACAGGAAATTAGCGCACTTGTTGAGCGTGTTAACCGGCAGCTAAATGACTGGGAAAAAATTCGTAAATTTAAATTTATAAAACAGCCAATCGGTATAGAAACAGGTGAACTAACCCCAACCATGAAGATTAGACGTCAGGTTATTGAACAAAAATTCAGTGAAATTATTAATGATTTTTATAAGGACCAGAGCCAAGACAGCGAGTAATTGATTATCGATAATAGTTTGCAGTAATAGTGATTCAGCAGGGGAAAAATATGAAAGAGAGATTAGCAATTGTAGACGGTATTCGCAGTCCATTTTGTAAATCCGGTACCAGTATGGCGAATATCCTGGCCGATGATCTAGGGGCCGTTATTGTCAAAGAATTGATTGCAAGAACAGAAATCGATGTTTCATTGATTGATGAATTAATATTTGGCAATGTCGGTCAACCTGCAAATGCACCCAATATTGCAAGAGTTATAGGCCTAAAGGCAGGGTTGCCATTAGATGTTATTGCACACACAGTGCATCGAAATTGCGCTTCAGGCATGGAGTCTGTCACTACCGGATACGATAAATTATTAGCGGGGAATGCCAGCATACTGGTCGCAGGGGGGACGGAAAGTATGAGTAATTTACCCTTCAACTTCAGCAAAAAAATGACCCTGGTGTTTGAAAATGTGATGAAGGCTAAATCTCTTGGACAAAAGTTATCGGCCATTTCAACATTGAGGCCCGCCGATCTAAAGCCAGTTATATCCATTGTAGAAGGGTTAACTGATCCGGTTTGCGGCTTAAGTATGGGGCAAACGGCAGAAGTATTAGCCCGTGAATTTGCTATCACCCGCGCACAGCAGGATCAGTTTGCCCTGCAATCGCACTTGAAGGCTGCCCAAGCAAATGAAGCAGGTTTTTTTACTCAGGAAATCCATCCAATTGTGTTACCGCCCAATTACAGTCAGGTGCAATTTAATGATAATGCTATTCGGCCGGATCAAAGTCTAGAAAAGTTAGCTAAATTAAAACCCTTTTTTGATCGTGTTGCCGGCACTGTCACAGCTGCTAATGCCTGTCCCATTACCGATGGTGCCGGTGCTGTGTTAATTATGCTCGAAAGTAAAGCAAAGGAGTTGGGTTATTCGCCCTTAGGTTATTTAAAAGAGTATAGCTATGCGGGATTGCAACCCGAAAGAATGGGATTAGGCCCGGTTTACGCAACCTCTAAACTGTTAGATAAAACTGGAATGTCGATCTCTGATTTTGATCTGGTGGAGTTAAACGAAGCCTTTGCAGCCCAAGTTATTGCCAATCAAAAGGCATTTGAATCAGCTGTTTTTGCGCAACGATATTTACATAAAGATAAAGCGCTTGGGGTGCTGGACAGTGATTTGTTAAACGTTAATGGCGGAGCCATCGCACTAGGACATCCCGTGGGAGCGACCGGTACCAGATTGATTATTACCATGTTAAATGCCCTGCGCCGACGTAATAAAAACAGTGGATTGGTGACCTTGTGTATCGGTGGTGGTCAAGGCGCGGCTTTAGCATTGGAGGTAGAATAATGAATTTTACATTAGATATTTCACAATCAGCGGTGGCAACACTGACCTTTGATTATCCCGGGAAACGCATTAATAAATTAGATTCAGTCGCATTATTAGAGCTCAAAGAGCAAATTGATTCTCTGGCAAAAAATAATGTCGTTAAACTATTGGTCTTTCGCAGTGCCAAAAAGGATACTTTTATTGCAGGCGCTGATATCAATGAAATTAAAGACCTTCTCAGTGAAGAGCAAGCCTATAAAGCAATAAGAACCGGGCAGTTAATTCTTAATGATATGTCTAAATTACCTTTTCCAACATTAGCGGTTATAAACGGGGTGTGTCTCGGAGGTGGGTGTGAGTTAGCATTAGCCTGTACTTATCGCATCGCCACGGATAATCTTAACGCTATTATAGGCTTACCCGAAGTCAATTTGGGGATTATTCCTGGTTTTGGCGGTTGTGTGCGTTTGCCAAAACTGATTGGCTTGCAAGCTGCTCTGCAGTTAATACTGTCCGCTAAACCTGTCCCCCCTAAAAAAGCGCTACGACTCAAATTAGTCGATCATCTTTATAATAATGAACTTGAAGAAAGTTCAGTCGCTGATTTTATCGAACGTTTAGTGAATGAGAAAAGCTTTGGCAAAGGGTTAATAAAGCGCCGTTCAATATCCTCTAAGAAGTTTCAACAGCGAATTTTAGAAGATAATATTTTAGGGCAAAAACTAATTTTTAAAAAAGCCAAAGATAATTTACTTAAAAAAACCAAAGGTCAATATCCCGCGCCACTGAAGGCCCTTGACACCATAGAAAAAACATTAAATTTAAAAACAACAGAAGCTTTAGAAGTGGAAGCGCGCGTTGTCTCCGAGCTGGTGGTCAGCGTTATCAGTAAAAATTTAATTCAACTGTTTTTTACGTCCGAGGCGTTAAAAAAAGAAACCGGTATTACTGAAGCTAAGATCGAGCCACTGATAATTAATCAGGCCGCGGTGCTCGGCGCAGGCGTTATGGGCGGTGGGATCGCCTGGTTATTTTCGAAAAATGATATACCGGTCAGGCTTAAAGATATTGAATGGGATGCGGTTAGTAAAGGTTATCAAACCGCAGCACAATATTACGGACAATTAAAAAAAGTCCATAGAATCACTGAAAATCAGATCCGCGTTAAAATGAATCATATTGCAGGGACGGTCAACTATAACGGCTTTAAAAAAATTAATCTGGTGGTTGAAGCGGTGGCTGAAAATATCGAGGTTAAGAAAACGGTTCTGGCAGAGGCTGAAGCACAGCTCTCAGAACAAGCGATATTAGCATCTAATACCTCGAGTCTCTCTATTACCGAGATGGCCGACAATCTGCAGAGGCCGGAAAATTTTATCGGTATGCATTTTTTTAATCCGGTTAACCGAATGCCGCTTGTTGAAATTATACCAGGTGAAAAAACCAGCCAGCAGACCATAGTCACTTTGGTTAAACTCGCTAAAAACGCCGGTAAAACGCCCATTGTTGTTGCTGACTGTGCCGGTTTTTTAGTCAATAGAATTTTAATTTCATTTTTGAATGAGGCCGCTTTGATGCTGCAAGAGGGAGGTGTTGTCACCGAAATGGACCATGCCCTTGAAGCGTTCGGGTTACCGATGGGACCTTTTGTTTTAGCCGATGAGGTCGGTATCGATATTGGTTATCATGTGGCTAAAGTATTAGAGCAAGCCTATGGCGAAAGAATGAAAGTGGCTGGTTTATTTACCCATCTTTTTGTCGATGAGAAGTTATTAGGTAAAAAATCGGGGGTGGGTTTTTACCTGCACAAAGGCCACGACAAATCCTACAATGAGGCGCTGGATAAGATTATTTATACCTATCGTTTTAGCAATGGAATAACAGCCAAAGCATTTAACAGGGAAGAAATCGTAGACCGGTGCATTCTTATTATGGTCAATGAAGCGGTCAAATGTTTACAGGAAAATATTGTTAAGAATCCGGCTTATCTGGATATGGCAATGATCCTCGGCACAGGTTTCCCTGCCTTTACAGGCGGTCTTTTAAAATATGCAGATAATCGCGGCCTCGCAGATATTTGCGATAAATTAAATCAATTAGCGGCTTTATATGGTGAGCGTTTCCTACCCGCGGAGCAGTTAATAGAGAAAGCAAACAACAGCGGAAAATTTTATAATTAGAGCCCGACAGCAAGCGTGGTTTGGATCTGCAGAAGGAGTTAATAATGCATGACGTAAATAATGAGCCCGAAGAAGAGTCTGTTATAGATACCTCTAAAATGAATGCCGAGAAGGCCTCGACCATGAGGATAACGGAAGCTGCGCGAGAAACCGCCGTGAGTCAAAAAAGTTTCGCTGGGCAGCTTTTTATGGGCAGTTTCCAACCGCATTTATTATTCCCTTTTCCTGTCCAATGTCTTGAAGATAAAATAATAGGTGATCATTTAGTTGAGAAAGTGTGTCTTTTTCTTAAACAAAATCTGGATCCGGAAAAGGTAGATGCGACGCAAACTATCCCTGAAAAGGTGATTAAAGGGATGGCGGAACTGGGGCTTTTTGCGATGAAAGTGCCTAAAGAATATAATGGATTAGGTCTCACTCAAGTTAATTATAACCGTGTCATGATAGCCATCTCCTCCTATTGCGGCAGTACCGCAGTATTGCTCAGTGCCCATCAATCTATTGGCGTGCCGCAACCGTTAAAAATGTTTGGTACTAAAGCGCAAAAAGAAAAATACCTGCCTTTATTCAGAGAAGGGAAAATATCTGCTTTTGCCCTTACCGAACCCGAAGTGGGCTCTGATCCCGGCAAAATGGAAACCACGGCAACCCTGACCGATGATGGTCAACATTACCTTTTAAATGGTGTGAAACTCTGGTGCACTAACGGGTTAATTGCTGACGTATTGGTGGTGATGGCCGGGACCGAGGCTAAAAAAATGAGTAACGGACAGCAAATAAAACAAATTACTGCTTTTATTGTTGAAAAGGAAATGCCCGGCATTGAAATAACACATCGCTGCGATTTTATGGGGATCAGAGGGATTCAAAATGGTGTAATAAAATTTACCAATGTAAAAGTGCCCGTAGAAAATATCATTTTAGGTAAAGGAAAAGGATTAAAACTGGCTTTGGCGACACTCAACACCGGGCGTTTAACCTTGCCGGCAGCCGCTACCGGTATGTCTAAGTATTGTTTAGCTGTCGCACGGGAGTGGGGGAACGACAGGGTGCAGTGGGGACTGCCAATCGGTAAACATGAAGCGGGATCTAAAAAAATAGCCTTTATCGCTGCCAGCACTTTTGCGATGGAGGCGGTTACTTATTTAACCTCGCACATGGCCGATGATCCTAAATTAGATATTAGAATTGAAGCTGCCATGGCTAAATTGTTTTGCTCAGAACTTGCCTGGAAAGTGATCGATGAAACAATGCAGTTTAGAGGCGGGCGAGGTTACGAGAAAGCCTCATCACTTAAGGCCAGAGGAGAGAAAGCTTATCCTATCGAAAGAATGATGCGCGATACGCGTATCAACCGAATTATCGAAGGGACAACGGATATTATGAAGCTGTTTTTAGCGCGCGAAGCCATGGACCCGCATTTAAAAGTAGCCGCTGAAATATTAAAAAAGAATGTTTCCATGGAAAACAAACTCCATGCAGGCGTTAAACTTGCGGCTTTCTATGGCAAATGGTACCCCACTCAGTGGCTGAACTCTTCACTTTGGGCCAGCCATACGGATCTAGGAGAATTGTCCAAACATTTCTCCTACGTAGAAACGACATCGCACAAGCTTGCGCGCACGATTTTTCATTATATGGGGCTTTATCAGGACAGGTTAGAGCGTAAACAAAATATTCTCGGCACTTTAATGGAAATTGGTACTGAACTGTTTGCGATGGCAACCACCTGCTCCTATGCAAAATTTAAAATGGATGACGATCCTACTGATACCACACCCAAGTATTTAGCGGATGTTTTCTGCTTAAATGCAAAAAGAAAAATATCGCGTTTATTTGACGATTTAACCGATAATGATGATGAAAAAGAGAATAAATTAGCAAAAAGTGTTTTAAAAGGCGATATGAAGTGGCTGGAAAAAGGCATTATCTGGACGGAAGATTAATTACCTTTATTACAGCCAGTAGTAAAACTCAAAATGAGCGCTGTGCTATTTTTGAGGGCGGGTGTCAAAGCCGAAATAGCCTATTTATCTTTTGGATAAATAGGCTATTATTTTAATATTCTTTATTCACTCTTGGGTTAATTAAAAGGTGCTGACGGACAATCCGGAATTTTTAAAGCTCAGAGAATTAATGGTTAGCGAGCAGATTGAAAGGCGTGGTATTACCAGTATTAATGTCTTAAATGCCATGAGAGCTGTCCCTCGGCATCTGTTTGTGGCGCAAAAATTGTTAAATGAAGCCTACGCCGACTATCCGCTGCCGATTGGATTAAATCAAACCATTTCTCAACCCTATATCGTCGCCCTGATGACGGACGCGCTGGGCTTAAAAAGCCACCATAAGGTACTGGAAATAGGTACCGGATGCGGTTATCAAAGCGCCGTATTAGCCGAAATAGCTGCTCAAGTCTACACCATTGAAATACTTCCTGAGCTGGCCAAAAGAGCAGACAATATCCTGCAGAATCTCGGCTATCGCAATATTCATGGCAAATGCGGAGACGGTTTGACCGACTGGGCAGAGCAAGCTCCCTTTGACCGAATTATTGTCACAGCAGCGCCCCTTAATCTGCCCCTAGAATTATTAAAACAGCTAACCTTTGATGGCTGCATGGTTATTCCTTTTGGATCGTACTCACAGGACTTATATCGTATTATTCGAAAATCGAACAATCAAATAGAACAGCAACGGTTAGTGCCGGTCAGATTCGTTGCCATGACCGGAAAAGTTGAAAAAACAACCGTTTAATCGGATCCTCATAATCCCTGTTTATTAATAAAAAGTCGGAATAAGCCCGCGAATGCCATCAATAAACATCTGCACTGACATAATAAGCAGTAACATTCCCATTAATTTTTCTAATGCTGATAATCCTTTTGTTCTTAATAACTTGTATAAATAGGGAGAGAACAATAATACGGCTGCTGTTAATATCCAGGCAATAATAAGCGATAGGAATAATTCACCCGTATGCTCGCTATTGGTTTTGGCTAATACTAACAAGGTTGCAAGTGCTGCGGGGCCTGCAATCATAGGCATTGCAATGGGCACAATTAAAGGCTCATCGGAGTCTTTTGTGGTAAATAGACTTTCTCCATTAGGAGAGGGAAAAATCATTTTTAATGAGATAACAAAAAATATTATGCCGCCTGAAATAGTAATAGCCTCGGTTTCCAAATGAAACAGGCTTAAAAATTGTTTACCAAAAAACAGGAAAACCACTAAAATAAACAAACCAATCAGCATTTCTCTGATAATTATTTTGGTATGTCTTTGTTTATCTACATTTTTTAGAATGCTTAATAATAACGGGATATTACCAATGGGATCTAAAATAAAAAACAGTAAGATCGCAGTTGAGAGTATTGGGAATGGGTTTTCCATATGAATTTTTCCTTAAATTCCGTGGTGGTTAGATTTGTAAATGACCAGCAAAATTTATTATATCTTATTAATTTAAAAAAATAGTCGACTTGGCAGGTGAAACTCTTTGTCTAAATTACGGGCTTAAAATGAGCGTTTTGAAAATAATTGATAATTTGTATTTAATCGTGCTTAACGATAACTTATTATGTGTCATAGTTGCTGCTCTTTATGCTCTAAATATTGCATTAAGAAAATAATAAAAATACAGGGAATTGATATGATAATTGATATTAAACCGCTTGACCTTTCCAAGCGGGGGGCTTGTCCAGAAACCTACAGTTTTGGAGCTGATTTTTCTGACCATATGTTTAGCCAAAATTTTGAACAAGGCAGCGGTTGGGAGAAAGCTGAAATTACCCCTTATCATGCATTAACTCTTGACCCTTCAGCGGCTGTATTTCATTACGGACAAGAAATATTTGAAGGTTTAAAGGCTTACCGTTCATTTGATGGAACGACTAATTTGTTTCGTCCTTCTGAAAATTTTAAACGTTTTAACCGTTCAGCCAAAAGAATGGCGATGCCCGAAGTTGATGAAAAATTTCACCTGCAAGCACTTAAAGCACTTATCGCGCTTGATAATAATTGGATTCCGGAGCAAGCGGGATCATCTTTATATATCCGCCCGACAATGATTGCGACGGGTAAAAAATTGGGTTTAGGGGCTAGTGATTCCTATATTCACTTTATCATCACGGGGCCAGCCGGTTCTTACTTCAAGGGTGGTTTTGAGCCCGTATCGGTTTATATTGCCGACGAGTACCGCCGTGCAGTAGTGGGAGGCGTTGGTGAAGCTAAGACGGGCGGTAATTATGCAGCCAGCCTGTATATTTCAGAAGAAGTTGTAAAGCTGGGGTATTCTCAAGTACTTTGGTTAGATGCCGTACACGGCAAGTATATTGAAGAAGTTGGTGCAATGAATATCTTTTTTGTTTATGACAATAAGCACATTGTAACCCCTGCTTTAAGTGGCAGTATATTACCCGGCATTACCCGTGATTCTATTCTTAAACTGGCGCCGGCATTGGGATTTGAAGTCAGTGAAGAACGCTTAGATGTTGAGCAGATATTAGCCGATATAAAAAGCGGAAAAATAACCGAAGCATTTGGTTGTGGTACAGCGGCGGTTATTTCTCCGGTCGGTAAACTATGCTGGAAAGGCACTGATTATGTTATTAATAACAATCAATCGGGCGAGATTTCCAAGCAGTTGTATGATGAGCTGACCGGTATTCAATACGGGACTCGCGAAGACCGTTTTGGCTGGATAGAAAAAGTTGATTCAGCCGTTACAATTTAAATCTTAGCTTGTACTGTAAGAAGAAAAAAAACACATTAAGTGATTAATATTTAAATCGCTTAATGTGTTTTTTA
Organism: Psychromonas sp. MB-3u-54; assembly: GCF_002836415.1. GTDB lineage: Bacteria > Pseudomonadota > Gammaproteobacteria > Enterobacterales > Psychromonadaceae > Psychromonas. Next base: position 13,739 of record NZ_PJBP01000133.1, read on the forward strand.
ATATTTGCTCCTGACGTTAGCTGTTTTCAAGTTGTTGGTCACGACTCTTTTGATATTGTTCGTCACCATTCACTTTAACGTATTTATAATTCAAGAAAGCAATAATTAAAATGATGATGACCCCTGCAATATTTATAAAATGATGAGGGACTAATAAAGCAAAGGCAGATAACAGTAGCAGTACTCGATTATATAAAGGTAATTTTGCAAATAATCGTCCTTCAATACTGCCCGCGACAGCCACAATTAAACCGATAGTTAACACTATTGATATCACAAATTCAGTATTTTCCCCCTCTATCCAAATCAGGCCGGAAAATGCCATCATGATCGGAATAATCAAAAATCCCTGGGCCAGTTTAAAGGCCTGTACAGCGGCCTTCATCGGTGAACAATTCGCTATACCGGCTGCCGCAAAGGCTGCTAAGGCGATTGGAGGTGTCACATTCGATGTTTGCGATAACCAGAATACAATCATATGGGCTGCTAATAAACCCACACCAAGTTCAGTTAAACTCGGTACGGCCATAATAGATAAAACGATATAAGCTGCTGTTACCGGCAAGCCCATCCCTAAAATCATAGCTGCAATAGCAATAAGACCCAATACGGACCATAAATAACCACCTGAAAGGGCCATTAAAAATTGGGTGAACTGTAAACCTATGCCCGTTTGACCTACCACACCCACAACAATACCCGCAGTACCACAGGCAACTGAAATAGGAAGCGCAAGTAATGCGCCTTCTTTCAGGCCCTGAATAAAGACGGGAATACTAATGCGACTGTGTTTCCTGCACATAGCGGCGACTAAAATTGCCACACAACCTGCAATACCCACCAATATAGGCGAATAACTCATTAACAGCAGGCTGGTAATTAACACTAATGGCAGTAAAAAATGCCAACCGTTTTTCAACACGACTGATATTTTTTCAGTTACTTCCATGCCTTTCAATCCTAATTTGCAGGCCATCAAATGCACATAGAGCAGGGTACAGGCAAAATACAAGATAGCCGGGGCAATAGAGACTAATAAAATTTCACTGTATGGGATACCGGTAAATTGTGCCATAACAAAGGCACCAGCCCCCATTACGGGTGGCATTATTTGTCCGCCCGTTGACGCTGCGGCTTCAATGCCGGCTGCTTGTTCCGGTTTATAACCCAACTTTTTCATCATCGGAATGGTTAATGCGCCTGTCGTGACCGTATTGGCTATGGCTGAGCCGGAAATAGATCCCAGTGCCGCAGAGGCTATAACGCTGGCTTTGGCAGGACCTCCTCGGTATTTTCCTGCAATCGAAAATGATGCATCAATAAAAAAGTTACCCGCACCGCTTACTTGTAAAAAAGCACCAAATAATACAAATATAAATACCACGCCAGCCGCAATGGCTAAGGGCGCACCATAGATACCATTGGTTGAATAAATATGGAATCTGATTATTTCCTCAATAGAAAATCCTTTACTGGCCACATTAGAGGGTAAAATGTCGCCGAATATTGCATACAGTAAAAATATCGCGGCAATAACAACCATGATCAGGCCAACGGTCCGACGTGTGGCTTCAAGTAATAACACCACAATAATCAGACCGGATAATTGGTCAAGTGTGGTTAAACCGTCCATTAAGAAACTGATATCACCATAATCGAAGGAAATGATATGATATGAAGCCCAGGTGATCGCAATAATACAAAGTAGATCCAGACTGCGTCCAAACAGGTATTGAAATGAAGATTGCTGGGATTTTATAAGGGGTAAGGTAAAAAATACTAAAATAAGTATCCAGCTTAAATGAATGGGCCTAAATACGGGAGCGGATAAATCAGCGGTAATGCCCTGCCAAATTTGAAATACAGATAATGAAATAGCCGCAAACGCGGCTATTAATAAAACTTTATCCGATATCAATCTGCACATGTTATTTTTTGTGTTCATGATTTTCTCCACGGAAAAGTGTTTACATATTTTCTTTTAAATATTTTAATGCACCAGAATGTAACTCGACTCCTTTTAATCTGTTCATATTTTCAATGGTAGTAAATTTGGTGACACTAATGACTTGATTGATTTCTTTCATATGTTCAAAAGCAATTTTAGTCATTTTATAGGCAAGCTCGGTATCAATATTTTTGTTCACGACTAAAACATTCCAAACGGCTGGCGCAACAAAGGCGTTAACCTTGTCATAACTGTTAACCGGTACCTTGATGGCTTGATAAGATGGATTGCTAGTAGAAACTGTTTCTAGCTCTTCCGCTGTGAAGGATAATATACGAATATTATGGGTGAAGGCCAATTCAGTAATTGCACCAACACCAATGCTGCCGACAATCACGCCTGCATCGATTTGACCTGCTTTGATTGCATTTGTTGTGGCGGTATAATTTAAAGACTGCGCATCGATATCCGACTCATTAATCCCTAAGGCTGCAAGAATATTGGTTGAGCTAACACGTGTACCTGAACCTGGTGCGCCTAAAGAAATTCGCTTGCCTTTCAGATCCTGAATAGATTTTATATCAGAGTCTGCTGGCACAATAAACTGAACAACGTTTGGATATAATGCAAATAAGACCGAAACATCCATTTTTCGAGGGAAAGGTGCTACTCCTTGATAACCCTGCAAGACAACATTACCCATCGCAATACCGGCAAGTTGTTTATTGGCGGATACTTTGATTGTATTTTCGACCGATGCCGCTGTTACTTCTGCACGCATATCAAAATCATCAATATTTTCACTCCAAATTTTAGCGAGCATGCCGCCTAATGGATAATAAGTGCCGCTTTGACTCCCTGTTCCTATAGTGTAATTTTCGGCGACTGCATTGAATGAAAATAAACAAGCTAAGCCTATTCCCAGTATTCCTTTTTTGATTATATTTTGCATTATTGTCACTCCGTTATAAATTTAAAAACTTATTAAACCATTTTTACGAATGCCACCATAGCATTGAACTTGGACTTTAACCTGCCAGATTAGTTGTGCTATGTCTCAAAATAACCCTTAGATCCGTCTAATTCGAATGCATTTTGAGCTAAAGGGCATCAAGGCAGTCTCCGCTCGGTATAAAAAGTTCAGTAAAGATCATCAATATATGGAGAAATACTTATGATCTTAATGTCAAATAATAAAGTTTTAGTGACACTGTGAAAATGGCAGAAAATCGCTGCAATTAAACCCAGATTGGGCGGATTAAGGTTTTTTATAATCTCTTTTACAATGTAATTAATACATTATTGAACTTAATCGATGCATTGCACGTATATAAAGGGCGATACTGTATTAAGCTATCAAAATTGGAGATTAATAAAAAATTACCACAGTCCATTTTGACTTTTTATCCGCTAATATAAATAATCGCTATTATATTTATGAACATATTTAATCCAACCCGGCTATAGGTATTATTAACGTGATAAAAAAAATACCCACTAAATCATCAGGGCAAGATTTAGTTGCTCAAAACATTATTCTAATGTTACAGGAATATATAGATTGGCTGGGCTTCAAACCTGCTATCCATTTTGAGTTGGAAGGCTGTATAACCCGTCCTAAACCTGGCTTTACTATTGACTACCAGAGAATCAATGCACGCCTCAAGGCCAATAATATTGAGGGTGAATTAGTTTCTGAATTTTGGCAAAACCAATGGGAATATGTGTCTAATTTTTCACAACAATCACCCTTAAAAGAAGCGCGAAATTTAAGCGCTGTGATGAAATATTTACCCCGCTGGTTTGCCGAGCAGGGCATTAAGCAAACTTATATAAAACCCGTCGTGTGGGCGGGTGATCAGGGTAGGTACGCCGCAGGCAGTGGCACAATATTCAGTGCGCAATCGGGCGCTGTCCATATTCCTAATGCAATACAGATAAATGTCAGCGCATTGAATACACTGGGTGACAATATAATAACGGATGCGGGTTTTGGCGAATATCTGCAGCAGTGTTTTTTAGAAAGCAGTTTAAATTGCGCGTTATTATATTTACCGGAATCCGAAGCCTATCAAAGATTATTATTAAAAACGCATTATGGGTTAGCGCAGGAGTTATGCTCCCCCTCTGATATTTCCGGAGGGCATCAAGGCAGTATCGCTTTGTATAAAAAGTTTGGTAAACATAATCAGGATATGGGGGTCACGCCTCTGATAGTCAGCGCAAATAATGAAGTCTTAGTGACCCGGCAAAATTGGCAGGAGAGCGCTAGAATTGAGCATAGATTGGGGGCATCAAGTGTTTTTTATAATCCCTTTCACAATGTGATTTTTGCATTACTGAACTTAATTGATGCTTTGCACGTATACAAGCGGGGCTCCTGTATTAAGTTATTAAAACCGGAACTGAGCAAAAAGAAATTACCACAGTCGATTTTACCCTTTGATAATGAGCAGGGATCTTTGTGTTTATTTCGTCAAGATACTTGGTTTGCGGATTCAATTGATAACATTTATAAATTTTCAAATTCTAACAACATTAATCTTCCCGATATGTTGCATGATGGTTCTGGTAAGGCATTAAAAGCCGACATTATTAAAAACTATCAGCAGGATATATTTTCTGGTAATTCATTGTAGATATTAAGCGACTGGCAGATGACTATAAAACAATTAAAAACACCCTTACTGACGGGCGCATCAGTTGCGCAGAAACGAGCTGAATTAAAGCAGTATTATGCTAATACTGTGCACACCTATGAGTCACTGTTCAGCTTAATCAATAATGATGATGCTTATTATTTAAGACCCGAACCGTTACGCCATCCGTTAATTTTTTACTTTGGGCACACGGCGACTTTTTACGTCAATAAGTTAATGTTAGGTAAATTTATAGATAAACGCATCAATCAAAAGCTTGAGGCTATCTGTGCTGTGGGTGTTGATGAAATGAGTTGGGATGATCTGAATGGGTTGCATTACGATTGGCCGAAGGTTGATGAGATTGTTGAATACCGGCGCCAAGTTTTTGCGCTGGTTAATGACCTAATCGATAATATGGAGATTGAGTTACCCATTTGTAAAGGCTCTTTAGCCTGGGTTATTTTAATGGGCTGCGAGCATGAGCGCATTCATTTAGAAACGTCCTCGGTGATCATGAGAATGTTACCTGTTAACGATTTGACATCCAACCAAGAGTGGCTGGCTTGCAGTTCAGTTGGCACCGCGCCTGACAATAAATTATTGGCTGTTGACGGTAAAAAACTCACCTTGGGTAGATCAGATGAGGATAAAACCTATGGTTGGGACAATGAATACGGGCAGACAAAAGTGCAGGTTGAACCTTTTAAAGCCTCACAGTTTTTAGTCTCAAATGCAGAGTTTATTGGATTTATAGAAGCGGGCGGTTATCAAAACAAAGACTATTGGAGTGAGGAAGGACAACAATGGCTGGCATTTAAAATGGCTAAAATGCCAAGATTCTGGCTGCAAAAAAATAATCAGTATTTTCAGCGTAATTTATTAAATGAAATGCCATTACCTTTGAATTGGCCGGTTGAAGTAAATTATTTAGAAGCCAAAGCTTTTTGCAACTGGAAAAATAGCAGCAGCGAACATTACATTCGCATGCTAACGGAAGCAGAATGGTACTGCTTACGGGAGATGGTAGACAGCGACCTTATTAATTGGCCGCAAGCGCCGGGTAATATTAATTTAGAATATTTTGCATCGTCATCACCTGTTGATCAATTTTCAGAAAATAACTTTTTTGATTTATTGGGCAATGTCTGGCAGTGGACAGAATCGGCAATCGACGGTTTTGAAGGATTTCAGGTTGACCCGCTTTATGATGATTTTTCAACCCCAACCTTTGACGGTCAACATAATCTGATTAAGGGGGGATCATGGATCTCAACGGGTAATGAAGCACTTAAAAATTCCCGTTATGCTTTTCGTCGTCATTTCTTTCAACATGCGGGATTTCGTTATATTGAATCAGTCTCAGAAACTATCCCGACCATCCCGGTAAATCAATATGTAACGGACAAAAAAATCTGCACTGAATTGGAGGCGCATTTTGGTGAACATTATTTAGGATTGGGCAATTATTCGGTCACTCTGGCAAGTTATGTCCTTGAGCAGTTAAATAACTTTTCAATAGCAAAAGGAAAGTTGCTTGATTTGGGATGCAGTGCAGGACGTTGTAGTTTTGAGTTATCTCCTTATTTTGAAGCGGTGGACAGTGTGGATTTTTCTGCTCAGTCGATACCTTACTCGGTGCAGTTACAGCAGGGGAAAACGGTTCGTTATGCCCTTGAAAAAGAAGGCGAGCTGGTTGACTTTAAAGAGATTAATTTAAATGCTGCGGGGTTGAATGCAGACTATCGGAATATTCATTTTAAACAAGGTGACCCGAGCAACTTAAAAGCCTCATTTGATGACTATGATGTCATCATTGCCCAGCAGGTACTTGAGCAAAATTATGATCCTCTGCAGTTTTTACGTACTATTTCAGGCTCTTTAAAAGAAGGGGGGATTTTAATACTGGCATCTGCCTATGATTTTAACCCGGAAATTAAATCTGAAAAAAGATTTTCGGGCAAGAAAGTAAATGGTGAAAACTTTACTGGTTTTGACGCCGTTCAACAAGCCCTGTCTGCTCAGTTTTCCTTAGTTGCCAGCGATAATATAACAAAATTATCACCGGATTGTGCCCGCAAATTTACGGTCACGGATCAGCATATTACCCTATGGAAAAAGTTCGTTTAATCGAACGAAATGGTTAGATAAGAAGCGTTTAAAGGTCAATATAAGCAGTAGGGTGCATTCTATGCCGCGCAGGACGTGGTAATGGTGCTGAAGCGCACCCTACGATTTTTTGAGTTTTGAGCTGAATAGTTATCGGCAGGGTGCATTCTATGCACCGCAAGCAGCGGCAATTGCTGCTGAAGCGCACCCTACGATTTTTTGAGTTTCGAGCTGAATAGTTCTCGGTAGGGTGCATTCTATGCACCGCAAGCAACGGCAATTGCTGCTGAAGCGCACCCTACGTTTTTTGAGCTGAATAGTTATAGGTAGGGTGCATTCTATGCACCGTAAGCAGCGGTAATTGCTGCTGAAGCGCACCCTACGATTTTTTGAGTTTCGAGCTGAATAGTTCTCGGTAGGGTGCATTCTATGCACCGCAAGCAGCGGTAATTGCTGCTGAAGCGCACCCTACGATTTTTTGAGCTGAATAGTTATCGGTAGGGTGCATTCTATGCACCGTAAGCAACGGCAATTGCTGCTGAAGCGCACCCTACGATTTTTTGAGTTTCGAGCTGAATAGTTCTCGGTAGGGTGCATTCTATGCACCGCAAGCAGCGGCAATTGCTGCTGAAGCGCACCCTACGAGTTTTCGAGCTGAATAGTTATCGGTAGGGGGCATTCTATGCACTGCAAGCAACGGCAATTGCTGCTGAAGCGCACCCTACGATTTTTTGAGCTGAATAGTTATCGGCAGGGTGCATTCTATGCACCGCAAGCAGCGGCAATTGCTGCTGAAGCGCACCCTACGAGTTTTCGAGCTGAATAGTTATCGGTAGGGTGCATTCTATGTACCGCAAGCAGCGGTAATTGCTGCTGAAGCGCACCCTACGAGCAGAGTTCTTTTATCAAAAGAGGGCTTTATTAATAACG
>NZ_PJBP01000134.1 GCF_002836415.1 Psychromonas sp. MB-3u-54
GAAAAGAGAAGCCTATGTTGTGGTCTTAGGGAGAGCGAAATGAAAGGTGGTGCAATAATCTGCACCGCTCTTTTTGTGTTCGCGGTCTTACTGTCGGTGGTGCAAATGTGGTTTTCTATTATGGAAGTGGCATTCTTCTGGAAGTTACTCATAACTATCGGTGCTTTTTTCATTATTGCGCTGGGCATTACTTTAGTCTCTAAAGAATACCTTAGTGAAAAAGAGATGAAGAAAAAGGGCTACCTTGATTAACGGTACTGCAAAGGATTAAGTTGCTGCACTCGGACTCTGTAACAGTTTGCTCGATTTCACTTCACATTTTAGAAAACGCTTACTCACTCCTACTCTTATCTACTACTAAGTGCGGCGGTGAAACTCGGAAAAGCGCAACTTGTCAGAACGTTTTTTAACTGGGTATAAAATTCAGGGAAATGTACTTTTCCTGACAAATAGATTGACTGCCCAGCCTTTGTATCTAATTAATAAAATTGTTATAAGTTACGGATTTTTGCTGTTGATTACCCGTCATCAGGTGGTTTTTTATCGCCAATGTATCACTCATTATCGGCTCAAGCCTGCCGTTAAACTTAATCATAAATCTTGACTGTTCAGCGTTTTCAAAGGTTGAAGTGATAGACTTATCTTTCTTTTTCTAAATCCCTGTCAATTTCATTTTTTAGCCTATGATTGGTAATCATAGGCTTTATTTTGAATGCCGCCGGCCATGCTTTGGCTCTTTTACAGCCGCAAATACCCGTTGAAAGAATAGCAAGATTGACCAGTTGCTGAAAATATCGGCGGTTTGGTGGGGATAATACGCTTGAGGAATCTATTCAGCGATGATTAAAAGAGAAAGGAGGCAAGCAATGATTACCATCCGTGAATCACAAGACGTCGTTCCAAAAAATGCAACATTGAAGCAATTAGCTGATGACATCGCAAATCAGGTTAGACTCGGATTAGACAAAGTGGTATTGAACTATTTTGATCCCAATACATTTCATATGCCAACCGAGCGATCTTTCGAAACGATATTGAAACCGTTATTTCAATGTCTATCGGACGATAAAAAAACCGCGGCGCACACGCTTGCTTTACCAAAAATAAATCTGTCTGCTAAGCCGCAAGACCGATGCTTGGGTTATTTGACTGGCATTGATTTAAGTTCGAAAGTGTCTATACAAAAGCAAGCAAAAGCGTTGATTCGTCCGGAAAATATAGGTTTGAGCAGCGATGACCTTTTCAATGAGCGTGCTAATACCTTAACCGGAAAGCCAAGAACGCCTTCAGTGAATATTACAAGGACACAGTCGAAAGAAATGCTCAAATTGCGTAATCAGCTCGAATTTGATATCAAACGCAAACCAAGGGTTTTCGCCAATGTTATTTCGGAAAAACATAATACTTTGGGCGGAGACACTGGACTGCTTGGAAAACAAATGGCGTGGCATGGATGGTGGGCCCGTTATGAACATGGTGCTATCTGTTGGAATGGAGAAGCTGCTTGTGAGGTACATGGCGCAATTTGGTCTAAGTATTATGCGCTTGGAGGACCCGACAGTTATTTGGGCCCACCAAAAACGGATGAGAGTACGACAGCCGATAAGATAGGGCGGTATAACCATTTCGATCGGGCTTCAATTTACTGGACACCTCAGTCCGGGGCACATGAAGTTGCCGACTTCATTCTGGAAAAATGGCAGGAACTCGGATCGGAAAAAAGTTTTCTTGGCTACCCCGTTACAGATCCGCTGCGAGCGGCCGATAAGGTAGGTCTTTATAATCATTTTCAGAATGGCTCTATCTACTGGACTCCAAAGACCGGTGCGCATGAGGTTCATGGCGCTATCCGTTCAAAATGGCAAGCGCTCGGATGGGACCAAAGCTCCTTGGGTTATCCCGTGAGCGACGAAGCAACACTTTTCGATGGAAAAGGTAAATATAACCGCTTTGAAGGTGGTGAAATTCGTTGCGATTCACATTCTGGTGTTTATTTGGCAAACCCTGACGTTTCAACCCTGACGTTACGTTGTGTGAAGCTCCATTGCATTGACGAGACAGGAACAAATAGCGCGAGTGAACGGGGGGCTGGTGAGATGGCTATAGGTGGGAGTTTAATAGAGATTAGCCCCGCGGGCGAAAATATAAGTAAATTTGGATTGGTTGATCTGGAAGGGGGCTGGGATGATAATGAATGGACGAGTCCACGTGACTTGGTTGCCACGCCAATTAATCCGAACAATGATTGGCCAAAAATTTTTCTTGCCACCTTTGTTTTGATCGACCTTGATAGCGGTGACTATGCTAAAACATTGGATGAACTTGTGAAAGAAGTAAGGCCGATAGTGAAGGATAAGCTTGAAAAGGCGCTACTGGCTGCGGGAACTGCGGGACTGACAGCAGCTCCACTGTGCGCTACTGTTGGGTTTGTGACTGCTAAATTAGCGGCGTATATTATTGATCAAGTGTTTGCCTGGATTTCAGGCGCTTGGCATGATGACCCGTTTCAGCCGGGCAATATGATTTTGGAGTTGTCAGGCCCTGGCGCCCTGTTCAGTGGCGGTATGTACGATTCACCTGATACCTATTGGACATCCACGGGCCATGACGGTAAGTATGAATATTGGCTGGATTGGGTGCTTTCCTGAAATCCAAACATTTGCAGCGCAACAGTGGACAGCATTGCTTGATTGATATGCCCGAGGATTTAGTTGCGCGCAGACGCAGCTTAATCCTATTGTTGGATAAGCCAGAGCGTTTATCTCCGCGACTGAGCGTTAATATTTAAAACGGGGAGGCGGTTTATTTCCCACGTTATTATTCGTATTTAAATCGCTTGTTTTCTACCCTGTTAAAATTATGTTCGTCCTGTTTTTTCTATATTTCACTTAAGTTATATGAAGTTATATGCATTTTATGGGCTGGGTTATTGCGTTGTTTTGTTCGCTGTGTTCTTCTATGGCACATTAAAATTATTTAGGAATGGTTCATGGAAAGTAGCGCAATAGTAGATACCCCCCGCAAAAGTAAACTCAGTCACCTCTTTCAATCGCTTGGTCCCGGGATCATGATGGCAACGGCTGCCGTTGGCGGATCGCACCTGGTGGCGTCGACTAAAGCCGGGGCTATTTTTGGTTGGCAGTTAGCCCTGCTGATTTTACTGGTTAATTTTCTTAAATATCCATTTTTCAGGGCCGGTGTTACTTATACTATGGGCACCGGGCAAAGTTTAATCGCCGGTTATGGGCAAATGGGTAAAGGTTATTTGTGGTTATTTACCTTATTAACCGCGATGTCAGCGGTGATTAATACCGCTGCGTTAACTATCTTTAGTGCCAGTTTATTAGGTATATTTTTACCCTTTGATTTATCACTTTCGGTGTTATCTGCCATTGTCATTATTGCCTGTTTGGCGATTTTATTACGCGGCCACTTTAATGCCTTAGAAGGTTTAGCAAAAATCATTATGGGGGTATTAACCGTGACCACTCTGATTGCAGTGGTGGTTGCTGCGAATCAGGTACAAGCTGTACCCGCTGATTTTATTTCCCCTTCACCGTGGACTATTGCGTCGATCGGATTTATTGTGATTACCATGGGCTGGATGCCGGCGCCGATTGAAATTTCCTGCTTAACCTCGTTATGGTTAAAACGACAACGCCAGGAAATTAAAGTAACCAATCAATCTGCTTTATTTGATTTTAACGTGGGTTATATTATCACCGCATTATTAGCTATCGCATTTTTAGCGCTTGGGGCGTTGGTGTTGCACGGTCAGACCGACAGTTTAGAGAAGTCAGGCATTGCTTTTTCACATCAACTGGTGGGCATGTATGCCAGTACTATTGGTGAATGGTCTCGAATTTTGATTGCAGTGATCGCCTTTGGTTGTATTTTTGGCAGTACTATTACTGTTATTGATGGTTATGCGCGTGCGCTTGCAGAAGCCAAAGCACAGCTGCAAAACGCGGATGATGAACCCCACCATAATAGTTGGATGTTATTGATCAGCGCTTGTGCGATGGCGGTTATTTTGTTCTTTGTTTCATCATTGATGGCGATGCTCAACTTTGCGATGGTATTGGCCTTTATGACTACCCCCATTTTTGCTTTGCTTAACTACAAGCTGGTTAACGGCAGTAGCTTACCTGTTGGACTTGCATTAACCAAAAAAATGAAAGTGTTGTCCTGGTTAGGCTTAACTTACTTATTTGGTTTCCTGGCGCTGTTTATATGGTGGAAATGGCTGATGTGAGCCGAATAAGGCAACAACGGGCGCCTGATCAAATTAAGTGGCTTTGTTGATAAAAAGAGCAAAATATACTTAGTTAGCTGTAAGTTAAAACAATATTCAGGCTGATTATTTGTAATCCGTTAAAATATCAACTTTTTCGCACTCAGTTTGAGTGCGGTCTTCGCTGTTTTTGAGTAACAAAAACAGCAACAATTTAATCGCCGCTGAGCAGGGCGATTAGTTTATATCAACTGATGGAGAATTATCATGACTAAAGCAGTACGAGCATCTGATACGCCTTTTGCAGTAGAAGTTGAAGAAGGTAAAAAATACACTTGGTGTGCTTGTGGTAAAAGCGAAAAACAACCTTTTTGTGATGGTTCTCATCAAGGTTCTGAATTTTCGCCCGTAAGATTTACCGCGACAGAATCTAAAAAAGTATTTTTTTGCGGCTGTAAACAAACTGCATCACAGCCCCTTTGCGATGGCAGTCATAAAAACACATAACCTTTAATAAAGAAGCACAAAAAATAGTTGGCTAATTTTAGCCAACTATTTTTTTACCCATTAAACGCGCGTTGCTTACTATTGAACTATGCGTAAAATGGATAATAAAGGTATAAAACGGATAAATAATGCGTAAAACGGATAAAAAATTGGATAATCAGATCAGGGTAGCTTTAACCGAACTATGCGAGAGCGCATTAAAGGAAGTTGCCGGATTTGAATGGTTAACGCATGTAGTTAATTACGCTCATTTTCCTAAAAGCTTAAAAGTAGTTTGTGTTTTTGATAGCAATGATAACCTCAACCGCTTTATGGCAACAAACAGTCACCCAGTATTGAACCGGCTAATTCAGAACAAACTGTTTGAAATCGGTATCAAGGTCAATAATATCACTGATCATCTTTCATACGATACGCAAGAGAATTGTGACAACAACAATAGCGGAAAATGGACGGACAGGCTCGCAAAGTAGTTTCCCTGATAATTCATTTAAGCGGGACTAATAACAGTGAGTCAGTTTTATTTTTTAGCTGTTTTTTTTACCAACTATTATTTAGCCCTTTGGTGGGCTTGTGTGGATTAATGAAGCAAGCAATTATCGGATATCATAAGGATCAAGAAAATGATTGGGTAGCTGAATTATGCTGCGCTCATTTTCAGCATGTCAGGCATAATCCCCCCTTTATCAATAGACCCTGGGTAACAACGGAAAGAGGGCGTTGTTCAATGTTAGGCTATGAATTAAATTGTAAAAAATGTGATTCTGGCGCAGCAAAAGATATTTTGCCTGATTTATACTCATGATACTTCAAGATGCAAAGTCAGCAAGAAAAATTGTGCTGAGATGCTAGGCATAAAATTGAAGTACATACCCAAATTATTTAAAGGTGCCAGAATCAGCAAGACGATAATTGATGAAATTCTAGGCAGAAGGCTGATGATCTCGTTATTCTAAATCGACGCTTTCTAACAACGAAGATCGTCGTTTATCGTCTTGCCCTTCGGGAGATTCGCCCGAAAACTAACACTGCGTTGTAACACTTGAGAAGGGAATAACCATTCTCATCATGTTACGCCTTGCTCTAGTATCCGGGCGAAACTCTGAATCTGCATCTTCAAGTAGTTTGGGTATAATTATTCTACAGAGAGATTTTATAACAACGCAGATTGGCACAATTTTCCTTGCCCTACGGGGCGCAAGGTCGAAAACCAGCGCTGCGTTGCACCCATCGAAAAGGGAATAACCATTACCTCATGTTGCGTCTTGCTCTGATCGAAGATCTTGCGCCTGACAAAGCATCTTGAAGTAACATGGGTATATAATACAAAACAGCTTAGCTTTAAGTTAGGGACTAGCCTTCTCAGATTAAATAATCCTCCTCAATAAACTGATTTATAAGTCAATTTAATCGGTTCTTTATTCAAGACAGAGTAATCCATTGAATATTAACTCAATATAAACTACCTTAGTTTTCTTTTAAACAGACAGGCTGAAAATAAGAAATTTTCCAGCCTCCTTAAGTATCCCTCATCAATTGATATTTAAGCTGAGTTTCAACAACTTTATTTCGGGTTAATCATTACATGTATGCAAGATTAAAAAATTCAGTGCCAATCAGTGCCTGGTATATGCTGCTCTCTGCGCTTGGCTTTGCCTTGATGGCCGCCTGTGTAAAAACAGCGAATACTGCTTATGGTATTCCGGTACTTGAGATTGTTGCTGCGCGGGCAATTGTTTCAGCGATAATTAGTTATGCTGACGTTAAGCGTAAAAGGATCTCGGTTTGGGGTAATAATAAACCCTGGCTTATCGCTCGCGGCACAGTCGGTGCAGTTGCCTTAATGCTTGTTTATTATGCCATTACAACGCTGCCACTGGCAGAGGCCACTATCCTGCAGTATTTACACCCGGTGTTTACCGCAATACTGGCATTGCTATTTTTAAAAGAAAATATACAGCGCTCAACGCTTACCTGTATTGTATTGAGCTTATTAGGCTTGTTTATTATGATTCAGCCTAATTTTCTGCAGGATAGCATAACGCAATATTCATGGTTAAGTATTGGTGCCGGCATGTTAGGCGCTTTTGGCAGTGCAGTGGCTTATGTGATTGTTAAGAAGCTCACCAAAACCGATGATAGCTCGGTGATTGTTTTTTATTTTCCGATTATAGCACTCCCTATTTCGATTTTTTTATTAGGCAGTGATTTTGTTATACCCAGCTTAGCGGCATTAGGTGTATTGATTCTGGTGGGTATATTTACGCAAATAGGTCAAATAGGTTTAACCAAAGCTCTGCATAGCGCAGATGCTAATAAAGCAACGGCTTATGCGTACGTACAAGTTCTATTTTCAGTTTTTATTGGCTGGGCTTATTTTAGTGAAATACCTGCTAGTACGACGATCATAGGCGGCACTTTGATCATGACGGGCGCGTTAATTAACGTTTTCTGGAAACGATAAAATAATTTACTTTTGTACCGGGTTTGCATAGTCTGCTTTTTAATCAACAAGCTGTAAAGCTTTACCCGAGAGTCAAAATGAGCATCGCTACACAGTACTTTTATTTTTTATCCAGCAAGAGCCAGGTGTTCTACCTTTTTAAAATAGTCTCAAATTCTTTAATTAGCACCGGTTTGCTAAATAAATAACCTTGATAACGCAAGCAGCCTTTGTTGAGCAGAAATAGACGCTGCTCAGCGGTCTCGACACCCTCTGCGATAACGTTCATATTCAGGCTGGATGCCATAGTAATAATGGTGCGCACTATCGCTCTGTCACTGCTGTCGGTGACAATGTTACGTACAAATGACTGGTCTATTTTTAATTCATCTAGCGGCAGCATTTTCAGATATTGCAAAGATGAATAGCCGGTACCAAAGTCATCTAATGAGAAACGAATGCCTATTTTGTTGAGCGCCTTCATTTTGGCAATGATGTCACTGATGTTATCAAGCAGTATGCTTTCTGTTAGCTCTAGTTTAAGTCGCGCCGGGTTAGTGCCATGGCGTTGCAGAGTGGCCAGCACTTGCTCCACAAAGTCAACTTGATGTAATTGCTTGGCACTCACATTGACTGCAAGCACTATGTCCTTGGTCAGAGGGTTTTTCTGCCATGTCTTGAGCTGCGCACAAACCGTCTCGAGCACCCATTGCCCAATCGGCAGTATCAACCCTATGTCTTCTGCCAACGGAATAAAGTGCTGTGGGGAAATTCTGCCACGTTCCGGATGCTGCCAACTAATTAAGACTTCTGCACTTGAAGATTGACCGCAGTGGTCCACTTGTATTTGATAGTATAATTGAAATTGCTGTTGTTCAATGGCTTGCCGTAGCTCATTTTGAAGATCAACACGGGCAATGATAGCCTTGTGCATCATTTGGTCAAAAAAGCACAGGCTATTACCGCCCTGGTTCTTGGATTGATACATGGCGATATCGGTCTGTTTTAACAATTTCTCTGTTGTCAGTTGATGCCCAGTGAACAATGAAGCGCCTATGCTGGTGGTGTTATGGTAAAGGATTGCGCTAAGTTGATAAGGTTGGTTGAGTGAGAGACTGATTTTTGTTGCTATATTTTTAGTTTGATCTGCGGCTTCAAGGACATCTTTACTCAGGCTTTCCAATAGCACCACAAACTCATCCCCGCCAAAACGGGCTACAGTATCCCCTTCTCGTAGACATGCTGTTAGGCGTTCTGCAACCTGTTGCAACAGTAAATCACCAATATCGTGTCCCTGTGTATCATTCAGGTTTTTGAAGTGATCTAAGTCGAGAAACAGAAGTGCGCCTTGCTGACCACTATGGGCGCTAACAGCTAAAGCTTGGTTGAGCCGGTCAAAAAAAAGACGGCGGTTAGGTAACTGCGTGAGTGGGTCATAGAAAGCAAGCCTCTCAATTTCATTTGATACCGCTTTACTCGAGGTGATATCAGTGAGTGTTTTTACGTAGTTGGTGACCATTCCCTGCGCATTTTTAACGGCCGTAATGTGCAGGTATTGCGGATAGACTTCATTGTTTTTACGCTGTGCCTGGATTTCACCCTTCCATAATCCTGTACTGTTGATGATATCCCACATGGTGGTGTAGAGCACTTTACTTTGCATGCCTGAGCTTAGCAGATGAGCTGTTTGGCCAACGACATCTTCCGCGCTATAACCTGTGATTTCAGTAAAGGCACGGTTTACCCGAAGAATGACATGCTGTGCATCGGTCACCATCATGCCGACTTGGGAGTCGAAAACGGTGGCTGCGATGCTAAGCTCTGTATTAGCGACGGCAAGTTCAGCAGCCCGTTTCTCTTTCTCGTTATTTTGAAAGCGGAGTTCTTTATTGGCGATGGCAAGTTCAGCAGCCCGTTTCTCTTTCTCGTTATTTTGAAAGCGGAGTTCTTTATTGGCGATGGCAAGCTCGGCAGCCCGTTTCTCTTTCTCGTTATTTTGAAAGCGGAGTTCTTTATTGGCGATGGCAAGTTCAGCAGCCCGTTTCTCTTTCTCGTTATTTTGAAAGCGGAGTTCTTTATTGGCAATGGCAAGTTCAGCAGCCCGTTTCTCTTTCTCGTTATTTTGAAAGCGGAGTTCTTTATTGGCGATCGCAAGCTCGGCAGCCGCAATGATCCGTTCGCCGGCAAGATTGGCGATGATTAGTTCGTTAGAAAGTTTCTTTTTTTTCGTCATTTTTAAGTAACTTCCCTTTTTTATCGACAATTTCTACCGTAGGTTGTGTCTGGATCATACTCGCCTCAGCGCCTCTAAATTGAATGTTTTGTGAAGGGGCTGATTACTGATGAATTCTGCTGCTAATAATTTAAAATGAGATTAAAATCAATCAGATAGAGTCAAGGTTACCAAGCTTTAACAAGGGGGATCCTTCATTTTTCCTCATTTATCAAGTCGTTGCAGTTTCTTTTAATACGCCATTCGAATCTTTGATACTGATATAACTCCTTGAATAACATAGCCAAAATAAGGTAAGTGATCATGGGTCTATTGCCCTGCAAAGATTAATAAGTACAGCAAAAAATTCGCGTCCTTTTACCTTCGCAGCGTAATTCGCTAGCAATAGAATCAATGTTATGTTTGATAAAATCAATAAGTAAGCGAGTCTCTCGGTTCACTTATAGTGGACTGTCTGATCGAATATAAGCTAGTTACTAAAAGCGTCAATAAAACAAGAAGTTTAGTGATTGTTGTGGCTGTTCTTAGCGCTTTATTTACATAAAAAAGCAGGATAAATGGTTAATCAATGCTCTATTAATAGCAGAAAAACTCATTGAATACCAAGTAAATATAAACTACCCTATTTTTTAAACAGGCAGGCTGAAATGAAAAATTCTACGGTCTGCTAACCTATCAAGGAGGTTATTGTGGCAGGTGAGACAAACTTAATTAAATTATTGGCTTCAATGAAGCCAGTACTGCTGGACCAAGAATATGTTTTTTGTACTATTGAGGGAGCGCAATATGGAGATTATGCTGAGATTTCACCCTTAGCGTCATATCTTGAATTCGAAGGTTTAACACTTTTGGTAAGCAAAGATAATGCACAAAAAGCGAATCTGAAATATGAGAGCGTCTTTAAATGTATCACATTAGCGGTTCATTCCAGTCTTGAAGCCGTTGGTTTAACGGTTGCAGTTTCAAGTAAGCTGACAGAAAAAGGGATCAGCGCTAATGTGATAGCTGCTTACTATCACGATCATTTCTTTGTACAAGCTGAAAAAGCCGACATGGCGATAGCGGCTTTAAATGAGTTTGGCAGCTAACAAGTCAAATAATCGCACGCATTATCAAGGCTGTCACGGTCTTATCTGCACAGCTCTGGAGATCTTCAGTGAATTATATAATTCAGGAAATTAAATCGCAGCACGATATTAAAGTGTGCGATATCATTACAAGGGTCGGCGGGGAATACGGTGCAATTGGCGAAGGCTTTGGTCCTTCGGATGCCGAAGTTAATGCCATGAGTGAGCACTACAAGAATGAAACTGCCAGTCGCTATCTTGTCGCAACTATCGAAGGCTGTCTTGTAGGGGGGAGTGGCATTGCTTCTTTTAATAACAGTGATGAAATTTGTGAGTTACGAAAGTTATTTCTGTTACCGGAAAGCAGAGGGTTAGGTATTGGCAAAAAACTGACGGAAGATTGCCTCGAATATGCCAAAAGTAAAGGTTATAAGCACTGTTATTTGGATACCCTGAGCAGCATGAAATCGGCTGTCGCTTTATATAAAAAGTTAGGGTTTCAGTTTCTGGATAACCCATTACCGGGAACCATTCACAACGGTTGTGACGTTTGGATGCTAAAAGAGCTATAAGGCAGTGTTGTAGAAGAAGCCCTTTTTAATATGAGAAGTGCCTTTAGTATGCGGATCATGATCGCCGTTATTACTGGATATATCATTGTTCCGTTTGTATAAAAAAAGGGGGGGCTAAAACTATCGGTTTCTCCGCTGCAAAGTTTAAAAAACACTTAGCGGGGCTGAATTCTAAAATTAATGATAACTGTTTGATACGGTAAAATTAAGGCTAAGAAGTGAATCACTTATTAGCCTTATTTATTTAAAAAAACGTATTTACTGAGGGTTAAATCTTATCTTTATTTTCTTTTTTATCCCGTTTTTCATTGCGTTTTTCTTTCAGTGTTTTTTCAGATTTTTTCTTTTCTGATTTTTGTGAATCTTGTCCTTTAGCCACGATTTTATCCTTTATTATTGTTAGATAGGTTGACTGGAACTGTTTTAATGACACTTTAAAGTGTCATTATTAGCGGGCGTTAGCTAACACTTTGAGCATACATCAAATAAAAATAAGCGGTAGTTTAAAAGTGCTTTATTTTAAAAAATATTTTTACTTTTTATTGTTTTTATCAGAACTACCGAAATACTCCTTTAGATAAGAGATGAAAGGCAATGAGCGTGACGTGGTCATCATCTATTGACCTTAAAAACGACAAGCAAACCTTTTTCTGCTTATTGATTTTGTTATTTCTCTTATGTTCATATAATAAGCACGTAACCTGAATTTAGCTTAAATAATACAGTTTCACCGGGCGCCTAAAGGGGGGACTGCTCTTGTGCTTTTTTATCTTCTTTGAGGGCTTTTTGTGCCCGTTCATCCAGCGGAACACAGCTGCGATTATTTTCTGGCGTTAAACCTAAGTCATCAAGCATAGCGCAATATTTTTTCCACCATTTTTTAATAAATGCCATTTTTTTATCCTCTTCAGTAATAAGTGTTAGCGCTTAGCATCGCTATTTATTGTGATGCTACGGCTTTAAATTCCCACCAACCGACCTGTTAGTCAACTTTTGGCAAAAAACCAAACTGGACAAGTATTACTCAACGGCGACGGCCATGAGTTCACTCTGCCAAGAGACGACTTGTGCTCAATAAACCGTCCTCGAACGGTTTATTGAAACACTAAGCATTATCTCGCGGCTTTAATGTGCTCTGCAATCAAAAAGGCTAATTCTAGTGCCTGATCGGCATTCAAACGTGGATCACAGTAGGTATGGTAACGCTGTGCCAGGTCGTGCTCCGTAATTTGGAAAGCGCCGCCCACACATTCGGTGACGTTACGGCCGGTCATTTCAAAGTGAACCCCGCCTGCGTAAGATCCTTCCGCTTTATGAATTTGAAAGAATTGCTGCACTTCACGTAATATATCGTCCACGCGACGCGTTTTGTAGCCGTTTGGCGCTTTAATAGTATTGCCGTGCATCGGGTCTGAGCTCCAGACTACGTTTTTACCCTCGCGCTCGATGGCGCAAATAAGTGCCGGCAGGTGATCTGCTACTTTATCTGCCCCCATCCGCACAATTAAATTCAAACGGCCCGCTTCGTTGTTCGGATTAACAATGTCGATAATGCGCAGCAGTTCTTCAGGAACAGTACTTGGACCTACTTTTATGCCAATGGGGTTTTCGACCCCGCGTAAGAATTCTATATGTGCATGGTCGATTTGCCGAGTGCGATCACCAATCCACAGCATGTGCGCCGAACAGTCATACCATTTACCCGTAAGACTATCGCAACGGGTTAACGCCTGCTCGTAGGGCAGTAACAGTGCTTCGTGTGAAGTATATAAAGTGGTTTCGCGCAGCTGTGGCGCCGTAGCGGGATTAATCCCGCAAGCATTCATAAAAGCAAGCGAGTCTTCAATACTACTGGCTAAGGTTTCATAACGCTTCCCCAGTGGACTTTTCTTAACGAAGTCTAAGTTCCATTGATGAACTTGATTTAAATCGGCGAGTCCCCCTTGAGCAAAAGCACGCAGTAAGTTAAGGGTAGAAGTCGATTGGTTGTAAGCGGTTACCATACGTTGTGGATCCGGCAGGCGACTTTTTTCATTAAAATCGATGCCGTTAATAATATCACCGCGGTAGGAAGGTAAGTTTACACCGTTGATGGTTTCCATGTCGGTGCTACGCGGTTTAGCAAATTGTCCGGCAATACGGCCAATTTTAACCACCGGCTTCTGCCCGCCAAAGGTTAATACTACTGCCATCTGCATTAAGGCTTTAAAAGTATCGCGAATATGACTGGTTTGAAACTCGTCAAAACTCTCTGCACAATCGCCCCCCTGCAGTAAAAATGCTTCACCTCTGGATACTTTTGCCAAATCTTCACGCAAAGCACGTGCTTCACCGGCAAAGACCAGTGGGGGTTGCTTCGCCAAATAGCGCTCGGTTTGTTGAAGTTTTACTTGATCAGGGTAGGAAGGCAGTTGTTTTACTGCTTTGTTTCTCCAGCTTGAGGGGGTCCATTGGGTCATAGTCGATTTCCAAGAGCGATAAACAACCTATAATAGGCATTATCGGGCACATGAAAAGCACTCATTGAGTTTTTTTTATTAAAGGCGAATAATTTATTGTTTTTGTCAGAAGGAACTTGCATATTTCAAGCACTTTTTAAGTGCTTGTTCGGGTTGCGGATCGGAGAATACAATCGCATAATGCATAGCCTAATATCTTGGCTGCCAAGCTCAGATTAAGTGTTTTCCTCAAGAGGAAACCTAAAAAAGGCTTCCCGCCATCTATCTAAGGTTTAAAAAATGCTGTTAGAAATTCAATCCTCCCATGCGATGACCGCTGTTGTCGGTATTCTGTTTTTTATCTTCGCACTATTTGATTTTTTTGACTGGACAAAGATATGTCAGCGATTCCACTTCCATCCCGTTGCTGCTCAGTACCGGCCGTATACTCGAGCCCTTTGCCCAGGCTATCAGTGAACAAGTTGAGTCACCTATAGCCAGTTTGTTTATCTCATTTACGCACCTTTATTTTATCGCGATAGGCATACTTTATAATATGAAAATCCGCAAAAATAACCGTCAGTAAAACAGATCAGGCTAAGTTTTCTCTACCGAAGGATCATTGCCGACAACACTGAATCGCGGTATTCAGTGTTGTCGTGCCTGTTCATTTTTCCATTTTAAAAACCCGCTAAAAATAGTGATTGTCCTTATTGTAAGTCTGTCGATAGAAGGCTTTAAGGCTGCAGGGCTGTGAGGCTGTAAGGCTTTAAGGCTTTAAGGCTGCAGGGCTGTGAGGCTTTAAGGCTGCAGGGCTGTGAGGCTTTAAGGCTGCAGGGCTGTGAGGCTTTAAGGCTGCAGGGCTGCAGGGCTGTGAGGCTGTAAGGCTGTAAGGCTGCAGGGCTGTAAGGCTGTGAGGCTGTAAGGCTGTAAGGCTGTGAGGCTGTAAGGCTGTAAGGCTGTAAGGCTGTGAGGCTGTGAGGCTGTAAGGCTGTAAGGCTGTGAGGCTGTAAGGCTGTAAGGCTGTGAGGCTGTAAGGCTGTGAGGCTGTAAGGCTGTGAGGCTGTAAGGTTGTAAGGCTGTAAGGCTGTGAGGCTGTGAGGCTGTGAGGCTGTGAGGCTGTGAGGCTGTGAGGCTATAGGGCTATAGGGCTTTAAGGCTGCAGGGCTGTAAGGCTGTCAGGCTTTTAAGTTGCTATGCCTCTATCTTATTGCTTCTTGGTCTGGTGAGAGTAAAGCGTGGCTATTTCACTAATGGTACGATGCTCCAAGTAAAATCATTGGAGTGGCTATGATCGCCAAAGTAACAAATAAAGCAATTTTGAGCAGCAAAGTATTTTCTATCAACCTGGTTACTTATCCTACCAACCACAGTGTGATGAGCCATATTGACCCGGTGCAGGAGGGGCGTTATTACAAGCTTAATTTTGTGCTTATACAGCCTAAAGCCGGTGGTGTTTTTAAGTGTTCTAAATGCATTATAAATTTATTTAATCGCGTGTATTTATTTCGCCCGGATAAGTCTGAGCACAGTGTCTCCAAAATTGAATCGGGTAAACGGGTATTACTGAGTTTTGCATTAAACCTTTAGTTAGTAGTGATAGGCTGATAGTTAGTAGTGATAGGATGATTTTTCAAAGCTAACCTATATTCAGTCGCTCAAATCAGCAATAATCGATGATACTTAACCTATTATTAGCTTAGGCTCTGCCACGGAAGAGATTCAGCGTGGTGATATCGAAATAAGCGTGCCAGCTCTGTTTAAAAAGACTAATAGACTTTTTATATATGGAGTAAAAATACTATGCGCCGTAAAAGCTATAAAAGTGAATAATGCTGCTTAATCAGTTTTGGCCCGCTGGTGATTTTTCTTTATGGCGGTCTTTATTTGGTTTTACAATAACTATTATCTATGGCGTTGTTGTTATTAAGCTTTTTATTGTAAATTATTTTTCTGAAAACAAATAATTTATACAGTCTGAAGACTAAAAACATTTCATCTCTTTCAACCACAGGAGTTCAATATGGGTTCAAAAACTACGATGAAAATTATCAGTATTGTCCTAATCGTTTTAGGCCTTGGCCTTGCAGTCTGGGGGGATCAATTATCTGGCTCTGTCGAATCCGAAATAACACAAGCTATTACGGGTGCGGATACAGACAAGGTCATGACTTATTATATAACCGGGGCGGTCAGTTTTTTTGTCGGCATATTTCTTTTTAGTAAAAATTAAACAGAGAGCATTTCTTAAAGGGGAATGCTATTTTAAAGTCAGCAGCGGGTTAATTTTTTGGTAATTGGCTTGCCTGCTGGCAATTTTTATTTAACGCCATTATTTGGCTCTGTTGTGTTAACTGTGTTGTCGCTGTCATCTTTTAAATTAGAATGTGTTATAACGGCATAAAAAACAGGTGTAATATCAATATTTACAATACGTTAAGCATAGACAGGTAAAATTTACTCAGACACAGCCAAGTATCGAGTGTCCTGTTTTTAGCGCTTTACCGTGGCAGGAGGCCGCAATGATTAAAGTTAATAAATCCAATACCGCCAGCTTTGATGTCGATCCGCAGCGCGGTTTCACACCCTTATGTCCCAACGAACTCCCTATCAGAGAGGGGGAGCAGATTAGCGATCAGTTAAATGCTCAGGCACAGTTCGCCGCTTATCGTCTGGTCAGTAAGGATTGTCACCCCGCCGAAGCGCCCTGGATTGCTGACTCGACCGACGAAATAATGAAACCTGTTGCCGGAGATTATCCTAATTTGGATATCAAGTGGCCGGCGCACTGCGTGGTCGGCACCGAAGGGAATCAGCTTATTCCCGGACTGCCGGACGAGGCGGACTATGATCTGCTGATCACAAAGGGCACGGATCCACTTAAACACCCCTATGGTGCTTGCTATCAGGATCTTGGTGAAAGTGAAAGTACCGGCGCGATTGAATGGTTGCATCAACGGCAGATAAAAGTGGTTATTGTCGGGGGACTGGCAACCGATTATTGTGTCAAAACCACTGTGCTGCAACTTTGTCGGGCCGGATTTAAAGTGATCGTTAATCTTGGCGCTTGCCGGGGAGTTGCCAGTGATACTACTAAAACTGCCTGCGCGGCAATGTCTGCTGCTGGGGCTGAGCTGATCCAAAACAGTGGCAAAATGGAGTTATAATGAGTATAAAAAAGCTGGATTACTGGCTGATCGAGTCGCTGATGGATACGGATCTCTACAAAATCACTATGCTGCAGGCTTATTATCATGCGCCGGAGTTCCGCCTTGTTGATATCGAGTGGAAGTTTGCCTGCCGTAACCGCAACGGTCTTGATCTGACCCCGTTGATCCCGGAAATTTTTCGTCAGCTTGAGCATCTCTGCACACTCTCTTTCAGCGATGCAGAACTCGACTATCTGGCTGGTTTTTCTTTTATAAAACCGGATTTTATTGAATTTCTGCGTATCTTTCGACTCGACATGCGCTTTGTCCATATCGAGGCGAAAGGTGAAGATATTAACCTGCGCTTTAGCGGGCCCTTGCTGCATGTTTCTCTGCTGGAGATTTATACTCTGGCAATTATCAGTGAACTGCATACCTTTGTTAATTGTGGTGGTATTGATCTGAACGTAGCACGGGAAAACCTGGCTGAAAAGATTGCTATTCTTCAAGCTGAGAATGATCTATCCGGCTTTAGTTTTGCCGATTTCGGCACTCGGCGGCGTGCCAGTAAAGCCTGGCAGGAAGAAGTACTGGTCACCCTTAAAGAGCAGCTACCGGAATGTTTTTCCGGCACCAGCAGCCTGCATTTTGCACGCACCTTAGGCTTGCCTCCGATCGGTACCATGGCCCATGAATGGTTTCAAAGCTGGCAGGCGGTAACAAGGCTGGCGGATGCCCAGAAAGCGGCGCTTGAAGGTTGGGTGCAGGAATATCGCGGTCGATTGGGCATTGCGCTGACCGACTGTTATTCAATGGATTCTTTTATTCGAGATTTTTCCGATCCCTATTTTGGTAAGCTTTACGATGGTCTGCGCCACGACAGTGGTTGTCCGTTTGTGTGGGCTGAAAAAGCGATTTTGATGTATCAGCAGATGGGCATTGACCCGCTCACTAAAACCCTGGTCTTTAGCGACGGATTAAATTTTCCGAGCATGCTGGAAATTTGGAAACGGTTCAGGGGGCGCGCAAAAATCTCCTTTGGTATCGGCACGAACCTGATGAATGATGTGGGTAATGAGCCGCTGAATATTGTGATTAAAATGGTCACTGCTAATGGCAGGCCGATAGCAAAAATATCCGATGAACCGAGCAAAAGTATGTGTGAAGATCTCGGTTATTTACAATATTTGGCCAGTCAGTATGGAATCGATCCGAGTCTGGTGAAAATTTCTCAATAGGGTGCTTGCTGATTTTCTATTTTCGCCTCCCTGATTTTGTCAGGAATGAAGCCAATTCTTAAAGGAGCTATGATGGGAGCCAAGGATAAAATGCATCATCAAAAAGTGTATTTTTGTGATGATAAAACGCTCGTTTCGGAGCAGATGCAATGTTTGGAAATACTTTATGACTTTAATCTTACCCGGCCTGCTGAAGTAAAAAAGAGAGAAATTATTCTTAGTAAGTTATTTGCTGAAATAGGCGATAATTGTTATATCGAGCCACCACTCCATGCTAACTGGGGCAAGCATACTCATTTAGGTGACAACGTTTATGCAAACTTTAATCTGACCTTAGTCGATGATACCCATATATACATTGGTAATTATGTAATGATTGGCCCTAATGTCACCATTGCAACCGCGGGTCACCCCATTACCCCTGAACGACGGAAAAAAGCCGCGCAGTTTAATATTCCAGTCTACATTGGTAATAATGTCTGGATAGGTGCAAACAGTGCCATTTTACCGGGTGTGACTATTGGAGAGAACAGTGTCATTGGAGCGGGCAGTATAGTGACAAAAAACGTGCCTGCAAACGTGATAGCCGTTGGTAATCCGTGCCGCATCCTGCGCGAAATTAATGACCGGGACAAAGAGTATTATTATAAAAATCTGAGGTTTGATGATGAATAAGAACCTGCCTGACAGGGTTGTGAAAAGGCAGGTTATTAGCCTCTATTAATCGCTTAATCAAGGGTTAGCTAATATGCTCATAATAAAGACACTTAATGGTTTTTACTAACATGTTGCTGCTAATTGCTACTTTGGAAGGGAATAAATGATTGAACCTTTAACTGCTCTCTCGGACAAATCAGGTTTACCGCCCGGCTCACTGATTCATATTGGTGATGTCAGGGAAACGGTCACTCAAATGACCGTGATTGACTATTGCTCAGAAAACGTTAAAGAGCATAAAATTCAATCACTGGATGAAATTTTAAAATACAAGGAGAGTGAGTCAGTCACCTGGGTGATTATCGAAGGGTTAACAAATGTTGATATTGTAGAGCAGATCGGCACCATGTTTGACATCCATCAGCTGGTGCTCGAAGATATTTTAAATACGCATCAAAGGCCTAAATTCGAGGAGTATGATGACCATCTTTTCATTGTACTCAAATCTTTATTACCTGAAAATGATCAGTTCTCGGTTACCTATGAGCAGATCAGCCTGTTAGTGTTGAATAATTTTGTTTTCGCATTTAAGGAAAAAAAAGATGATCTTTTCCATCCTATTATGCAGCGCATTCGCTCCAGCAGCGGTCGATTAAGAAATTTGCGGGCAGATTATCTGACCTACAGCATTCTCGATACTATTGTTGACCAGAATTTTATTCTTATCGATTCATTAGATGAAGCCATCACGTCCTTGGAAGATATTTTATTAACCGCAGAGCCTGTAAAAAATACACTTAATACCATTCAAAAGCTCAAAAGAGAAATAATCAGCATCAGAAAACATGTCTCTCCAGTAAGAGAATTAATTTCCGCAATGCTGCGCAGTGAATCAATATTGATTGATGAAAAAACCCATATATATTTAAGGGATGTATCTGATCATGCAATACGTGTATCAGAATCAATTGAATCATACCGAGAGATATTAACCGGCTTATTAGATATTTACATATCCAGTGTCAGCAATAAAATGAATGAAACAATGAAATTTCTGACGGTGTTTGCGTCAATATTCATTCCGTTAACTTTTATTGCGGGCATTTACGGAATGAACTTTGAATATATGCCCGAGTTAAAGTGGAGATGGGCATATCCAGCCCTTTGGGCTGTTTTTATTATTCTGCCAATCATACTGCTTATCTATTTCAGAAGAAAAAAATGGTTATAAGTGAGCGCGTTAAATCGACAAAAAGTCAGTTAAGCTGTCCAGTTACCTTTGATCATAATAGGGACAATATTATTTCTCTAGGCGCCGTCTTCTTCATCAGTTTTTGGGCAAGGATACCTCCTGCTTTAGCGGGAGGAGGAATTGCTTGCACTCTCCATTTGTTGAGTTAATGTCGTGGTGCGAGATGTTAGCCGCACTGTGTTTTTTTTAATATTTGCACTTGCATGTATTTTCTCGCCCAGTATATTTTCTAAAGCAAAATACCCAGTACTGCGTTTACCTTTAACAAAACCTGTACCTTGTGGCGTTTGGATAAAATCATGCTTTTTAAGGCCAAACAACTTTCCTGTCGGTATCCTTTTTTCACTGCGAACACCCTTAGTTTGCTGGTAATCACCGGAGGC
>NZ_PJBP01000135.1 GCF_002836415.1 Psychromonas sp. MB-3u-54
TTAATGGAATTGGTATTACACTGGTTTGGCTATAAAGTTATTATGGGAATAAAACTTTACAGCAAAAACAGGCTGATCATATGCAACAATCCGGGCAAGACAGATTTAACCTCAAGCGGTTTATAAACGCACAGAATAAATGCTACGCGACGGTTCGAAAAGAACTCACAAAAGGTAAAAAGTTATCACACTGGATGTGGTTTATCTTCCCGCAAATTGACGGGCTGGCCCGCAGCCCGACAGCAAAAAAATATGCCATAAAATCCTTAGAAGAAGCAACAGCCTATTTGAACGATCCCATATTGGGAAAAAGATTAATTGAATGTACCCGTTTAGTAATATGCATTGAAAATAGCAGTGCCCAGAAAATATTTTCTTTCCCTGATTATTTAAAATTCCACTCCTCGATGACCCTGTTTGCCAGCACAGAGAAAAGCCCTGATATTTTTAAAAATGCCCTGCTTAAGTTTTATGGCGGGCTGGTAGATAAAAGATCTGTAGATATTTTAAATAAGAGCGATAAAGATAATCTAACCGCATTATAAGGCAGAACCACAAAGCCCCCTGCAATAGACTCTGTGGTTATCTCTAGCAGTATGCTGATATTATTTTTTCAAAAAGGCAGCCTGAGCCGCTTGAACAGTAGTAAATAGCTTGATCCGCTTATCCCTCTTCAACCTGGCTTTAATCAACGCCCGTGCAACCGGCCGATTCATATTGCTGAGGTGAATTTTAGTACCGTGAGCGTCACATTCTTCTATTAATTTTAATAATGATGAGATACCACCCGAATCAATCATGGAGGCATTTTCCATATTTAATAAAATGCCATCACATTCCTGGGTTAATAAAAAGCCTAACTCGCCAAAAATCCTATCGGCAGCAGCAAAAAACAGCGGACCGTTAATATCAAAAACTTTAAATAATTGACCCGCGGGTTGCAGCGAATAATATTTTTTAGTGGTGTTTTTAAGTTCGGTCAGTTCTGACATGCTGCGCACAAATAATAGTGAAGCGAGCAAAATACCGGCGATAATAGCAATCACCATATCAAACAGAATAGTCAGTGAAAAACAGGTAAGAAACACCGCAATATCACTTTTACTCGCTGTTTTAAGCAAGTTAAGTGATTTGTGAAATTCGCCCATTTTCCATGCCACGATAAGCAATAAAGCCGCCATACTCGGCATGGGAATATAAGATAAAATAGGGGCGGCGAATAAAATAGCCAATATAATAAAAACCCCATGGAAGACGCCGGACAACGGACTTCTGGCGCCACTTTTATAATTTGTAGCAGATCGGGCAATCGCACCGGTCGCCGTGATGCCGCCTAGAAAAGGGGTAATAATATTACCGATACCCTGACCCAATAATTCACTGTTTGCGCTATGGCGAGTTTGGCTCATTTCATCAAGGACAACGGCACAAAGTAGCGATTCGATCGCCCCGAGCGCAGCGATCGCAAAGGCCGCGGAGAGAAGATCTGTCAATAATGAAAGATTCCAAATTAAGACCGGATCGCCAGGCAACTCCCGCAACCAGGGAAGCTCAAAATTGGGCAGAAAAGGCGGAATACCGTGGCCCATTGAACCATCGGGAAATAAAAATTGATACGTTGAGCCAATGGTATCAACGGGCAGATGTATTGATTCAAGCAGCACAGCAGCTACACCGCCGACCACAAGCGCGGGTAAATGTGGCGGAATTGATTTGATAAAATAGGGCCAGATAACCAATACCAACAAAGTGATTCCGCCAACAAATAACGAAGTAATATCAAATCCGGGTATCTCGGCAATTAACACCCCCACTTTTTCATAAAAATGGGTAGGGAATTCGGTGATCTCTATACCGAGAAATTCATCAACCTGTAAAATGGCAATGACCACGGCAATGCCCCCCGTAAAACCTAAGGTGACGGCTT
Source organism: Psychromonas sp. MB-3u-54 (assembly GCF_002836415.1). GTDB lineage: Bacteria > Pseudomonadota > Gammaproteobacteria > Enterobacterales > Psychromonadaceae > Psychromonas. Next base: position 1,928 of record NZ_PJBP01000135.1, read on the forward strand.
GCGGTACATATTCTATATATCGCCCCAGCCGTAAGAAAGCCATCGCGAGCAGCAGAATACCCGATAAAACAGTAGTAACCAGTAAACCAGACAAGCCATATTGAAAAACAATAGGTTGAATGATCACCACAAAGGCTGCCGTAGGGCCTGATACGCTGTAGCGCGAACCACCCACCAGCGGAATCAGAATACCCGCTACCGCTGCGGTGTAGAGACCATATTGCGGAGGGACTCCGGAAGCAATAGCAAGTGCCATTGCCAGCGGAATGGCTATAATTCCGACGGAAATCCCGGACAATAAATCTTTGAGCAGGTCAGGAAATGAATAATTATTGTTTATAAACGATTCTCGCATCGCATAAGCGATACGCAGAGAAAACAGGTGGGCACGATGGGACAAGGTCTGATCTTCACTTATATTAGGCTGGATGGAAAGGCTAATGCTACTACTAATAATAGAGAATTCAATATTAATTTTGTGGATATCAAATAATTATGAGCTAAATATTATGGCTTCAATGGATAATTAGCACTCGGGTCACCTACCGCCACGCCAGAACGAAAAAACATTAAATTGACTTTTCAGCGCCTTTCTCAAAAAAAAGTGTGCTGGATAAGTGCTTGTCATTTGAGCGTCATTAGCGTTTAATAAAATGCTATTAGTGACAGGGTTATTTTCCTATGGAGAAATTTAACCTGCTCAGTTTATGCCTATGCCTGAAAAACGACTACCGATAAGCAGTCCGGCAGAAACACTCTATTTCCACCTAACGTTGAGATTGATAAAAATGAAAAAAGTAATGATTAGTCTGTTAGCAGTGGTGCTCACCTTTGCTTTTAGCAGCGCAGAAGCAAAGTCAGATCACGAAAAATCACTTCCACCTGGATTGCAAAAGAAAGTTGCACGTGGGGATAGCCTACCGCCTGGTTGGCAAAAAAAACTTGCCGTTGGTGAAAAATTGGATAGACAAGTTTATGACAGTGCTGACCTTGTTTTTCCCGTTGACGACCAGGGTATAATAACCATAAAGGTTGAAGGTAAGGTGCTCAGGTTAATTAAGGAATCACTGGATATTGTCGAAATTTTGCAATAAGAAAAACAACCGCAAAAAGTTAACACTATCCCCCCATTCAATTGATCAACGCCAAGACAAGTCACATAAAAACAGACAAAACCTTGTTTGATCATCGTAGGCATTAATTCATCTTTATGGATTAATGCCTGATTGCCTAAAAATATTCGTTCAATCCGTCAGAGCCCCCTCTTACCCGTAAGATATTAATCTCGCGTACGGCCAAAAAACTGAATTGTAAAAATAAGACTGTTTATAAAAAAATTCATTTTTTTGGCTCTATTTCTCACTACTTTATAAGCGGATGCGATTCAAGGACCAATTATAATCTAAATATTCAATATCAATATCCTCACGTAATAGCGCCTGTTGCTGCTGCTCAGTTAACTTAAGTGCCTTGTCGTGCTTTATTAAAAATTGCGCTAACGTTTGCTGCTGCTCAAAATCATTCTGATACCACTTAAATATTTTAGAAATTTGTAATTCGTTCCCCTGTACACGGTTACGACTACTATCGGATAAAAATAGATTTATTGCATCACTGAGCTGTGCTTCAAGAAAATCACTTTGATAGGCCTGTGCTCTTAAAGCCGGACAACCAATACTGGCACAATTAAGTGCAAAGTGAATGCGCGGCTCTTTAAAGTTACCACGAATAAGATCTTGCTCAATATTATCTAATGAGCGCGTTTTACCTAATAAAGGGATAAAATCTTTTTTCCAGGGAGAACTAAATAAAGAGCCAAGATCTTTAATTGATTCAATATCAGGATATTCAGTTAAAATCAACTCAACGGTCCATGCATTGTAGGCATTAATTAAAAAAGCTAAGCGTTCTGATTCTGACCATCCCTGAAAGATAACGTCAGAGACTTTACTCAAATCAGCTAAATATTGCTTCAGCTCGACGCGATCCGTCTTCATACCAGCATAATCAACTTGGGTCACTTGACCCTGCTGAAGATTAACAACATGTTTTTTTAACAGTTGATCCCACTGTTTATGTTGAAAATCTGCAGCTGAGGCCGAAGCCCCGACAAGAAAAATAAACACAAAAAGACCATTAACCAGTAACCCTTTTATAATTTTCATCATACTTAACCTCTTCGCCAGTTGTGATATTTTTCCAGCCATACTAATATTTTTTGTGGCGCATGAGCTCGCTTCCATTCACCTGCTGCGTATTTATTCGCTTCAGACATAGTGGGGTAGGTATGTATGGTGCCCAGGATTTTACCTAAACCAAGCCCGTGCTTCATTGCTAAGACAAATTCAGGTAATAAATCCCCGGCTTGAGCGCCGACAATAGTCACACCCAAAATAGTATCCTTACCCGGTTTAGTTAATACTTTAACAAAGCCCTGATCAGTGCCATCGGCAATAGCACGATCTAAGTCATCAAGCCCGTAACGCGTCACTTCATAGGCAATACCTTGCTGCTTCGCATCTTGTTCGTTTAACCCGACTCTGGCGACTTCAGGATCAGTAAAGGTCGCCCAGGGGATCACAGAATAATCAACTTTGAACTTTTTAAACTGTCCAAACAGGGCATTCACAGCGGCATACCATGCTTGATGAGCAGCCGTATGGGTAAACTGAAAAGGCCCGGCCACATCACCCGCGGCAAAAATATTCGGATATAATGTTTGCAGATAACCATCGGTAATGACGGTGTTCTTGGTAGAAACGCCAATGTCCTCTAAGCCATACCCCTCGAGACGAGCGACTCGGCCAACGGCGCAGATAAGTTGGTCAAACTCAATGTGCTTTTCTTTACCCTCAAATTCGACAACCAATATTTTACTGTCGCCATTTTTTTCTAATCGTATCGCTTTATGCGCCGTCAGTACCTGCACGCCATCGGCTTCTAATGAGGCTTTGGTAAGATCTGACACTTCAGGATCTTCTCGAAGCATAATGCGAGGAGCCATTTCAACTTGTGATACTTTCGAACCTAAACGGGCAAAGCTTTGTGCCAATTCACAACCAATCGGTCCTCCACCTAACACCACTAAACGCTCAGGTGCATGGTCTAATTTTGCAAATTCATGCCAAAGCGTATCACTGGTCAAATACCCCACTTCTTCTAAACCCGGAATAGGGGGTACAAAAGGTTTGGCTCCAGCGGCAATAATAATAGAGCGCGCTGTTAATCTCTGGCGTGTTCCATCATTTAGGCTTATTTCCACTGTCCAGGGGTCGACCAATTTCGCATACCCTTGCAGCACTTCAACACCCAGCTCGGTATAACGCTCTACGCTATCATGAGGCTCTATGGCCGCAATCACTTTATGCACCCTGTCCATCACATTACGAAAACTAAAAGTGGGGGTTACTGACTGCAATCCATAGTGACTGGCAGTAGACATTTGCTTGGCAACTTTTGCACTTTTTATTAAAGCTTTGCTGGGGACACAGCCATAATTTAGACAATCACCGCCCATTTTATGCGCTTCAATCAAGGTAACTTTCGCTTTCACAACAGCTGCGATATAAGAAGAAACCAAACCTGCTGCCCCGCCGCCAATAACGATCAAGTTACGATCAAATTGTTTTGGTTTATCCCATTTCGCATAGACTTTACGTTGCTTTAAAATAGTGATCATTTTCTTGGCTATCCAGGGAAACAGACCAAGCAAAGCAAATGAAAGCAATAAACTAGGGGATAATATGCCCGACAAACTATCAACTTGAGCGAGTTGTGTTCCGGCATTAACAAAGACTAACGTCCCGGCCAACATGCCTACCTGACTGACCAGAAAAAATGTGATGGTTCGAATAGGCGTTAAGCCCATCAGTATATTAATTAGAAAAAACGGGAAGACAGGTACCAAACGCAGCGTAAACAGATAAAAAGCACCATCCCGCTCAATCCCCTGATTAATCAGTTTCAGACGCTCAGCAAACTTATTTTGTATACTGTCGCGGAGCACAAATCGGGACATCAAAAATGCGAGTGTCGCGCCAATACTTGAAGCAAATGAAACGATCACCACACCCCAAAACAAGCCCAAAAAGGCACCTGCGGCAATAGTCATGACAGCCGCTCCAGGTAAGGATAATGCGGTAACCGCAATATAAACGGCAAAGAAACTCAGCGCGGCGACAAACGGATTATTTGTCTGCCATTGAGCGATATCAGCCTGGCTGGCTTTAATATTCTCCAGGCTTAAAAATTGCCCCAAATCAAAAGCAAAAAAAGCAGCTATAGCTGCAATAATCACTGCGATTATAATTATTTTTTTCATTTCTTATCCTTTATAAATGTCAATATTTCTTTCGTTTCAAGGCTTCTAATAACCAAGAGCAGTGTTTATCGCCTTGTTTCAGAATCCGGGAAAAACTCTAAACCTGCATCTTCAATTAGTCGGTGTATACAAGGTTTGAACAGCTATTTTTTTTGGCTCACTACTACAAGACCGCGTTTATAAAGATAAATTTCATTATTTGTTAATCAGTTAATCATTCGCTTCAACCATTCGGGAATAGTGTACAAAATAATTAAGCACAAGCCAGAGCTTGTTATAAACGATTAAGGTCAATAATAGCGCTGACTAAACATTTATAAAACCAAGGCTAGTGATTTAAACGCGGTGCATTCAAGAAAGTCTCTAACCGCGCAAGGATCGAAAGAAGAGCAGAATAACTGCGCTAAAAACAGACAAAAAAAACGGGTTTGATTCTCCCTGTATTAATGCATATTTATAAGGCGGTATCTGACGGGTTAAAAATATTACTGCAATCGGTAATCCCCCCTCTCTCACCCGTAAGATATTAATACTTTTTCATTAAAAATAAGAACAAAATCCATTCTGTTTTCTTGTCTTATTTCTGCTAAAATCTCGCTTCAATTAGGAGTAGGAGAATTATTTATGACAGACAATAGCCAAGTTAAAGTGATCGTCGGAATGTCCGGCGGTGTAGATTCCTCAGTATCTGCGTATTTATTACAGCAGCAGGGGTATCTGGTCGAAGGGCTATTCATGAAAAACTGGGAAGAGGATGATACCGATCAGTATTGCGCCGCAGCCCAAGACCTTGAAGATGCACAGTCTGTCTGTGATAAATTAGGCATTCCACTACATACTATTAATTTTGCAGCAGAATACTGGGATAATGTATTTGAGCATTTTCTTGCCGAATACAAAGCGGGCCGTACGCCAAATCCAGATATTATGTGCAATAAAGAAATTAAATTTAAAGCATTTTTAGAGTTCGCCGCAGAAGATCTCGGCGCGGATTATATTGCCACGGGTCATTACGTGCGCCGTCGTGAAGTTGATGGTCATGTGCAGTTATTACGCGGTTTAGATAATAATAAAGACCAGAGCTACTTTCTCTATGCTATTGGCGAAAAACAAGTTGCCAAAAGCCTGTTCCCTGTCGGTGAATTAGAAAAACCGGAAGTGCGCCGAATCGCAGAACAGCAAGATTTGATCACCCACAATAAAAAAGACAGTACGGGTATTTGTTTTATTGGAGAGCGTAAATTTACTGATTTTTTACAGGAATATTTACCGGCACAACCGGGTGATATTGTGACACCGACCGGCGAAGTCATCGGTCAGCATCAGGGTTTGATGTACCACACTCTTGGTCAACGTAAAGGTTTAGGCATTGGCGGTTTACAAAACTCCAATGAAAATCCCTGGTATGTTGTTGGTAAAGATATGGAGAAAAACTGTTTATTAGTGGCTCAAGGTGCGGATCATCCCGCCCTATTCTCCTACGGTTTAATTGCTAAACAGTGTGATTGGGTGGACAGAACACCTAGAAAATCAACCTTTAGATGTACAGTCAAAACGCGTTACCGCCAACAAGATATCCCGTGCACTGTCACGCCGCTTGATGATGACACATTAAAGGTTATTTTTGACACAGCCCAAGCGGCAGTAACTCCGGGACAGTCAGCAGTATTTTATAACGATGAAGTCTGTTTAGGCGGTGCGATTATTGAAGAGCATTTGCAAAAATAATTTTGTAAAAGATCCGAACTAACTGTATTAACATATTAATAGAGAAAATTTATGTCATTTAACAATATAGAATCTCGTTGTCTCGCTTTTGCAGCCATCTGCCAGGCAGCTTATCTTCTTGATAAAATAGCAACCAAAGGATTATGTCCCGATGCGGTTGCTTTTGATGCTTCTTTACAGTCAATTATGCGCGTTGAAAGTGACTCTCCAATCGAGATCTTTGGTGGTTATGACGTACTTGAAGTTGGTTTTAAAAGCATGATTGAACAATTGGATAACGGCAGTAGTAACCGCAATATGCAGGTTACTAAATATATTATCGGTATGATAAGCCTTGAGAAAAAACTGAGCAATAACAGTTCAACACTTAATTTGCTCAGCCAACGTATCAATCAGGTTCAGCGTCAACTGGCACATTTTGATATTAATGACAGCAGTGTACTGAGTAACTTAGATTCTATCTATAAGGATCTTATCAGTACTCTAGGACCCAAGATTCAAATCAATGGCAGCCCTGCCTGCCTGCAGCAGGAACATACTCAGCATAAAATTCGCGCATTATTATTAGCCGGTGTACGTGCCGCCGTATTATGGCGTCAACTTGGCGGTAAACGTCGTCAACTAATATTTTCCCGTAAGGCTATGATCCACCAAACAAAACAAAATTTACACCGTGTTTAAACATATTTGTACCACTATACCTCAACCTGCACTACATAATATCAGGAGCAACAAATGGAACTTTCAGGACTAACAGCGGTATCACCCGTTGATGGCCGTTACGGTAGCAAAACTCAACTTTTACGCACTATTTTCAGTGAATTTGGTTTAATCAAATTCCGTGTGCAGGTTGAGGTTCGCTGGTTACAAAAGCTGGCTGAAACTGCTGATATCGCAGAAGTTCCTGCTTTCTCAGCGGCCGCTAATGCACATCTTGATGCGATTGTATCTGAGTTCAGTGAAGCGGATGCTGCCCGCATTAAAGCCATTGAAGCGACAACAAACCATGATGTTAAAGCGGTTGAGTACTTCTTAAAAGAGAAAGTCGCAAATGTTGCTGAATTGAATGCTATTTCGGAATTCATCCACTTTGCCTGTACTTCTGAAGATATTAATAATCTATCTCACGCATTAATGCTCACTACCGCTAAAAAAGACGTTATTCTGCCTTACTGCAATAAAATTATTGCTGCGATCGCGGATAAAGCACGTGAATACAAAGCAATGCCAATGATGTCCCGTACCCATGGTCAGCCCGCTTCTCCAACAACAATGGGTAAAGAAATGGCTAACGTTGTTGCACGGTTACGACGTCAGGTAAAACAAATTGAAGCAACAGAAATGTTAGGTAAAACAAATGGCGCAGTGGGTAATTACAACGCTCACCTGAGTGCTTACCCGGAAGTTAACTGGGAAGAGTTTGCTGAGCAGTTTGTGACCAGCTTAGGGGTTACATTCAATCCTTATACGACGCAAATTGAACCACATGATTACATCGCCGAGCTATTTGATGCGATTGCACGTTTTAATACTATTCTTTTAGACTTTGACCGTGACGTATGGGGTTATATCTGCCTTGGTCACTTCAAACAAAAAACCATTGCCGGTGAAATTGGATCTTCAACCATGCCGCATAAAGTTAACCCTATTGATTTTGAAAATTCTGAAGGTAACTTAGGGCTGGCAAACGCGCTCTTTGATCACTTAGCGGCGAAACTGCCCGTTTCTCGCTGGCAGCGTGATTTGACCGATTCAACGGTATTACGTAACTTAGGTGTTGCAATTGGTTACTCTGTGATTGCTTATGAAGCAAGTTTAAAAGGTATCAGCAAGTTAGAAGCAAACGAAGCAAACATGCTCAAAGATCTGGATTCAAACTGGGAAGTATTAGCTGAGCCAATCCAAACAGTGATGCGTCGTTACGGTATTGAAAAACCCTATGAAAAATTGAAAGAATTAACCCGTGGCAAACGTGTTGATGGTCCTGGTATGGCGCAGTTTATCGATACACTTGATCTTACCGATGCGGTTAAAACAGAGCTTAAGGCGATGACACCCGCTAATTATATCGGTCAGGCAATAAACTTAGTCGATAAATTAACTGACTAAAAGCAATTATTGATCAATTTGATCTTAATATTGTGATTAAATGATAAGGCAGCCTAAGGTTGCCTTTTTTGTTTATTCTATACTAATACTAAATCCATTAAATTTATGCCCATTTATGCTGGTTAAAACACATGCTAGCTAGACATAAAACTACGTTTTAGTCTTTGCTATTGATTTTATAATTAGAACAACTAGTTACTGCAATCAATACCTTGCTTTCATGCCTTTTTCCGGCGCCTAAATAGACCATCTAATGAGTGGAATTGGTATAATACCAATCCGCATAAGTAAATGGTCTAAAATTGCGAAGGAAAAAGTAATGATAGCAAGACGTTTGATTGAGCAATAGCGGGCTATTGAGATTGAAAACAACGAAGCTAGCGTTAATTTGAACAAGTAAGATAGGTCAGAGATTTATGTGGATTGGTATAATAACCAAAGCATCATCCCGGTGAGCTGCAAATTTTTTAACGAGGTACTATGTTCGAACTTAATTTAGATATTAATGATTTTCTTGACACCTACTGGCAGAAAAAACCGACGGTTATCAAACAAGGTTTTATTGACTTTGAAGATCCTATCATGCCCGATGAAATGGCCGGATTAGCAATGGAAGATGAGCTTGAAAGTCGCCTTGTTTATCAGGAGGATGGTCAATGGCAAGCACTGAGCGGTCCTTTTACAAGCTTTGAAAGACTAGAAGATGATGGTGCAACATTGTTGGTACAAGCAGTGGATCACTGGCATCCGGATGCGCAGGAGTTAATACGACCTTTCCGCTTTTTACCTAACTGGCGGATTGATGACCTGATGATCAGCTACTCCACGCCAAAAGGTGGAGTGGGCCCGCATATTGACAATTATGATGTATTTATTATTCAAGGCCTTGGCAAACGACATTGGCGTGTTGGTGATAAGAAAGCATTAGCAGAATTTGCAGCCCATGGTGCACTTAAACATTGTGCGCCCTTTGATGCCATTATTGATGTCGAACTTGAACCGGGTGATATCTTGTATATTCCCGCCGGTTATCCGCATGAAGGTTATGCGATTGAAGCATCGCTTAATTACAGTGTCGGATTTCGTGCCCCTGATCAAAATGATCTGTTAAGCAGTTTTGCCGATTACTGTATCGATACCAATGCAGCACCGGAACGTTATGCCGACCAGGAAATGTTATTACGGGAAAAGCCGGGGCAAATTGAAACTCAGGAGCTTAACGAATTACACCGTATTATGTTAGCCAATTGTGCAACGCCGGAAATGATTATGCCCTGGTTCGGCCGTATGATTAGCGAAGCTAAACATGATCTTGATATAGCCGAACCCGAACAACCTCATACGGCACAATCCATATTAGAGCAGCTGGAAGACGGAGCACAATTTATAAGATTAGGTGGATTACACGCGGTCTATTTTGAACAAGCCCCGGAATTACTGTTTATTAACGGTGAACAATTTAATTGTGAAGGTTTTACCGAATTAGGGCACCATCTTTGCGATCAAGATGAGGTTGGCGGTGAGCTATATGATCTGTTAATTGAAGATAAAAATGCGCTGACGCTATTTACTGATCTCGTAAATCAGGGTTACTGGTATGCAGCTTAAATACACTCAGCTTTAAATTATTTACACTAATTTAAACATCAATAAGTTGTAATGAGCAGGGCTACCTGCTCATTGATAAAATAAATTCAAGCATTAACATAAACCTTCTCCACTTATCCACTCTGTGCAAAGCGATAAAACAGCTTCTAATCTGGTCATTATTTGTTAAGAAAAGCAGCAGATCGGTATAACGAGAAGGCAAAATTATAAAATTAATAGCAAAGACTAAAACGTAGTTTTATGTCTGGCTAGCATCTTTTTTGAAAATGCATAAATGAACGTAAAATTGATGAATTTGGTATTATCAGTCATCCAGATGGACAATGAGTAAATCTATCGGTGATGTGTCTACCAGTTCACGTACCGAAGAGACAACACGACTCCAGAAATTATGATGGTGTCCACAAACTAGTAGGTCAACATCCATTTTACGAATAGTTTCTTCCAATTTATAACGAAGTCCACCGCTTACTACTAATGTATTGGTGATAGGGTAATCAGCCCGATCAGCTAATGCTTGCAACTGCCGCTGCAATTCACTTTTCGATTTAGATATCTCTTCAGCAGGAGTATCACCGCCCTCCTTTAAAATAGAAACATTATTAGTACAACCAATATCCACATGAATAAATGAAACCTTAGCGCCCGTCGCTTTAGCTAATGATAACGCCCTATCAATTACTTCTTGGTTGATTTTAGTTAAATTAACAGTGACTAAAATATGCTCATAGTTCATCATTTTCTCCACCTTCAGCTTTCTCTATTAAGATTAGCACCGATGCCAATTAATTCATCACAATACTCCTTAAAAATGCCTCAAAAAACACCTGAGTTCCTAACCAACTTGGTATAAACGACCATTTTTAATTGCAATTTTTATAACTTTTTTGCCCTGCAGAGATAAGCGTCATCAGATTTTAACAGCAGGTTGCTCAGCTTATGGCATATAATTTAATCCTGCTCACGAGCAGGCGCTGCAAGAAAAACACAGGATTCGAATCCGGTGTTAAAACAAGCAGAAGAGGAATGACAGGCTGCAACTAAAATAAAACAGTCTTTATGCTATCTGTTACGCCATAGTCAGTACTTTGTTGATCAATTGAGGATGCGTCGGGACTGCCAATATTTTGACCGCCAATAGGGATTATTTAATACGGAGATCATTACCCCCTGGCTGCTGGAAGCATGTAAAAATCGACCATTATCAATAAAAATACCAACATGATTTTCAGTTAAACTTGTTTTGAAAAAAACCAGATCACCCACCTGTAATTTACTTTTATTAATGGGGTAACCTTGCCGGGATTGCATTGCAGTGGTGCGTGGAAATTTGATATTGAAGCTGTTTAAGTAGATTTTTTGGATCAAGGCTGAACAATCTATGCCCTGCTTATTCGTTCCGCCGAAGCGATAGGGAGTACCTTCCCAAATATCAAATTCGTTACCTAATAAAACACTCGCTACCTCTTCCATCAATCTCTCATCTGTTATTTTTTTAAAAGATTCTGATTGACCCGCAACAGGAGAAGAACTTGAACATGCACTCAGCATGATTAATAAAATAATAGAGCAGCAGCTCACCTTTAACTTATTTACCATCAATGCAATTCACCTTAACCTAGTTACTAAAGCTTCCATCATTTTTATATGCTGATCGTTATCATTCAGGCAGAGAATCTAATGGTATGTTTCACCAACACTGTCTAAAAATAACACTTGATTTTCGATCGGCAATTCCTCTCATGTTTACAAACAATCACAAAAAGCAGGACTAATAATATCAACTGACTGAGTGCTTGATTTTGCAGTCTCAGGCAAAGAAATATTCAGATAGGGTTTTACCGACCTACACGAGATTGATAACAGAGTTTATATTGCTGTACAGGTAACCCCATCACCCGTTCAACTGCCCACAACGTATGTTTCTGATAAACATCGCCTAAGCGTTTAGGCATGCCATGAAATGAAAAAATCAGCTGCTCAGCTGGCCCTTTTTTGCCAATGATCTTAAATCGAATTAACTAAGGCTTAAATATACAGGGGATGAAGTGGTAATCACGGACAAAATTAATAGCTGTAAAATAAAAATATTTAAAAAGGGTAGCGAAAATCAATAAGGTTAATCAACAACTCTCTTAGCGGATAAAAACCACGTAAAAATTGGCGAGCATTCTTTTTTTATGCTGAGCCTAAGTTAACCAATAGAGTGGCGTATTTTTTTCCTCTTCCTTACAGTGTCATAAAAAAGGGGCTAAATGCCCCTTATTTTATTTTATAAAATCTATTAACCAAGAACAGTTGCTAACTCAGCACTGATAACGTCAACGGTTTTGGTGCCATCAAATTTATGATATTCGCCATTACCCTGATCAGCTTCATTTTTATAATAAGCAACCAGCGGCTCTGTTTGAGTATGGTAAATATCGAGACGTTTACGCACTGTTGACTCTTCATCATCGGGACGAATTGATAGGTCATCACCGGTCACATCATCCTTGTCCACTACTTTTGGCGGGTTGTAAGAGATGTGGTAAGTACGACCAGAACCCGCATGGACACGACGGCCCGCCATACGTTTAACTATTTCTTCATCAGGCACATCAAATTCAAGTACAAAATCAACCGCAACACCAGCCGTTTTCATTGCATCAGCCTGTGGAATAGTACGAGGGAACCCGTCGAGTAGGAAACCTTTAGCGCAGTCTTCTGCGCTGATACGCTCTTTTACTAAATCAATGATTAATTCATCAGAAACAAGCTGCCCTGCGTCCATTAGCTCTTTTGCTTTTAAACCAAGTTCTGTACCTGCTTTTGCTGCTGCTCGTAGCATGTCACCCGTAGAGATTTGCGGGATGCTATATTTGTCCATCATAAATTGAGCTTGTGTACCTTTTCCAGCACCTGGAGCACCTAACAAGATAATGCGCATTCTACATCCTTTGTAATAAATAAATTGAAAGCGAAATTTACACTTTTTAGGTGAATTTCTCAAGGAGAGATACCTAAACTTGCAGGGCAATACGAAGAATCTTAGATCTAAGCTCAATATAAAAAATAGGCTTATTTTTCTTTAGCATTCGATCAGACAAAAAAAAAGACCAACATAAGTTGGCCTTTTAGATAAACTAATGAGCAGAATTAAGCAAGAAGTAGCTTATTGATACGGCCAACAAACTCAGACGGATCATCTAAACTGCCTTTCTCAGATAAAATAGCTTGTTCAAGTAATAGTTCTGACCACTGGGAAAATAAGTCTTCATCAGCCATGTCAGCTAATTTAACAATCATTACATGCTCTGGGTTCAGTTCAAAAACAGGTTTGCTCTCTGGCACTGGTTGTCCCATTTGAGCCATCAATTTAGCCATTTGCGTAGTCATATCGTCATTATCGGCGACGATACAAGAAGGCGTTGATGTTAGACGATGCGTTAAACGTACATCTTTAACTTTATCACCCAATACAGTTTTTACACGTTCAACAAAGCTGGCAAATTCAGTCTCTTGTTCTTCTTGTTCTTTTTTCTTTTCTTCACTGTCAAGCTTACCTAAATCAAGATCACCCTGAGTAACAGAAGTAAAAGTTTTTCCATCATATTCAGGTAAATGGCTTAATAACCACTCATCAATACGATCTGAAAGTAATAATACTTCGATACCTTTTTCACGTAACACTTCTAGGTGAGGACTGTTTTTTGCCGCATTAAAACTATCAGCAGTAATGTAGTAAATCTTATCTTGCCCTTCAATCATACGGCTTATGTATGCATCTAAAGAAACGGTTTGTTCAGTTGAATCAGTTTCAGTCGAAGAGAAACGGAATAGCTTGCCGATTTTTTCTTTGTTTGATGAATCTTCAGCAGGGCCTTCTTTTAATACTTGACCAAACTCTTTCCAGAACAGGTTGTATGCAGCCTCATCTTTTTTCGCAAGCTTAGTAAGCAAATCAAGAACACGTTTAGTACATCCGCTGCGTAACTTAGCCGTAACGCGTGTATCTTGTAATATTTCACGAGAAACGTTTAACGGCAGGTCATTTGAGTCAAGCACACCTTTTACAAAACGTAAATAGGTTGGCATAAATTGCTCTGCATCATCCATAACAAATACACGTTGAACATACAGTTTTAGACCATGCGCTTTTTCACGGTTCCAAAGATCATAAGGAGCACGTTTAGGGATGTAAAGTAAGCTTGTATAGGCTTGCTCACCTTCAACTTTGTTATGACTCCATGTCAGTGGATCTTCAAAGTCATTAGCAATATGTTTATAGAACTCTTGATATTCTTCATCTTTAAGCTCGCTCTTAGAGCAACTCCAAAGTGCTGTCGCTTTATTGACAGCTTCCCAGGTTGCTTCCGTCGCAGGCACTTTTTCGCCGTCAGGACCTTCAGACTCTTCAGTTGCTTCCTTGAACATTTCAACAGGAATACTGATATGATCAGAATATTTAGAAACAATACCACGTAATTTGTAGTCATTTAAAAATTCAGCTTCATCATCTCGAAGGTGAAGCGTTATTTCAGTACCACGACCCGCTTTTTCTATGTCGGCAACGGTGTAATCTGACTCGCCAGTAGAAATCCAGCAGGTACCTTGAGAAGCAGGCTCGCCCGCTTTACGCGTATTAACAGTGACTTTATCTGCAACAATAAATGAAGAATAAAAACCAACACCAAACTGACCTATAAGTTGCGAATCTTTAACTTGATCACCTGAAAGTTGCTCAAAGAAATCACTGGTACCTGATTTTGCAATGGTACCTAAATGTTCGATAACTTCATCTCGGCTCATACCGATACCATTATCGCTAATAGTAATAGTTTTAAGATCTGCATCAAAGCTCAAACGAACACGTAAGTCACCGTCATTTTCAAATAAAGAACCGTCAGAAAGTGCTTTAAAACGTAACTTATCGGCAGCATCTGCTGCATTTGAGACAAGTTCACGTAAGAATATTTCTTTATTTGAATATAAAGAATGAATCATTAACTTAAGAAGTTTGCCGGTATCCGCGCTAAAAGTATGATTTTGTTGATGTTCCATAATATCTATTTCTCTCAGATTTAGCCTAAACAAGACTTTGGTATAAACGATGAAAATAAAATGGGGTCATAGGATAAGATTTCAAGGTCAGCAGGATGTTTTTTACAAAATAAACTTAGTAAGGCCTGTGATAAATAATACCAATCTGATTAATTAATTTATATTTTTAGGCCTGCTTCCAATAAAGCCAGCACGCCTGAAGTCACATTTCAAAAAACACTATTAGTGTAGTCATTAATATCAAGCCGTTAAGCCGTTAAGCCGTTAAGCCGTTAACATAAACAGGAGATTGTAAATTTAAACCTAAACTACAATTGGACAATTAACATATCTATTAATGATGAGTTAACCAACTTGCGAACCGAAGAGAGTAAACGGCTCCAAAAGTCGTGATGGTGTCCGCAAACTAATAAGTCAGCACCTATCTCCTTAACGGTTACCTGCAGCTTTTTATTTAAATCGCCACTTACAAATAAAGTATTAGTGATGGGGTAATCAATTTTTTCAGCTAATGCTTGTAACTCTTTCTCCAATAAAATGCTTCTTCCACTAACCGGCTCTAATTTACTAAACTCTGAATAACTTAAACCAGTAAAATTATCTGCATAATCTACATCAACATAAATAAGTGAGATTGCAGCATTATTGTCTTTGGCCAGTGAAACAGCCTTAGCGACAATAAATTCGCTTGAACTTGATAAATCAACAGCGACTAATATATGTTTATAACTCATCACCTTTCCCCAACGTTCTGTATCTGTATTTAATGCGAATGATTCATTAAGGCGCATAGAGTTAGGAATGCGTTCAAATTGAAACAATAATGAAATAAAATCGGACTAGCTTAAATGCGTTTTAAGCTTTGCTAAATAAATTCACAATAGCACAATATATAACACTCATTTTTCTTCCCACTCACAGCAGAGTGAAAAGAAATTTAATCAAATAACTATTCAGTCTATTGTTATATTAAGCATTTTAATTAAATGATTCAGTATTGCGCGTTAATCATTAGTACTAATAATTAACGAGTTGCGAAAGATAATTAAGCTCTGTTTAAACTCGCAACAGCGGTAGAGTTAAGTTTAAGAAACAAGACTGAACAGTTATTTATATTTGGTTTTTTGGTACTAGCTATCAAGATAAACAATTAATAAATCGGTAGTTGTCGAATTAAGTATTTTACGTGTGGCTGATAATAATCGACTCCAAAAGTCATGGTGATGCCCGCAAACCAATAAGTCAGCACCTATATTTTCAACGGTTGCATTTACCCTGCGCTTAAAGTCCCCCATCACTACAATCGAATTTTCAATAGGATAACCCGCTTTATCAGCTAAGGTCTGCAGATCTTGTTGTAATGCTTCCTCTCTTTCCTCAATAGAGGGCAGGGTGTCAATTTCTAAATTTACAAGTCCTATGTTAGATACATTATCTACGTCAACAAAAATAAGTGAAACTTTAGCATTTGTATCTTGAGCCAACAAGACAGCCCTACTGATCACTTTCTCACTGGATTTAGATAAATCAACCGCAACTAATATATGTTTATAGCTCATGTCATCCTCACAATTAACTCTATTAATAAATAAAATAATCCTTTAATCTAACGGCTTAAATATCAAAAATAAATATATTTTAGCATCGGAAACAGACACCAATTTAAAATAGAATTAATACTAGGCAGTTAAAATCTCTTTTTAAAAACCTTCAACATAAGATTAGCACTAGGACAAAAAATATCATGTATTCAATGGTTTTTTATTACCTTAATATTAATTCTGCTTCAGCTATTTAAAAATATACTTTATAAAAAAAAGTGCTTGGTGATGTAAAGAGAGTGAAAATACTATTTGTTAAGAGATTGATCGACATGGAAAGTTAATTAATGGAATTCCATTATATTATAGGTATGTTGCATTCTATGCACCCTACCAATAACACCGAATAAAGTAATCAGATTTACTATTCAAAATCATACCGACGGCTTGGTGAGCGTAAATTTTTGCTTTGAAGCAACTAATCATAAATTTAATGCTTTTGGTATAAAAGTCAATAGGATCAAGATGTCGTGTAGGATGCGCTCCGCGCATCGATTATCGCTTTTTCCGGTGCATAGAATGCACCCTATCGATCACATAACACCCAAATAAATAATTATACCAAAAGAAATTAAATTGTGATCTGAAGTTATACCAAAAGAATTAATTAAGTGATCAATGATTGCGAAGGAAAAATCAGCACTAATAAGGCGTAAGTTGCAGGAGATAGTTGTTCTCACTTCAAAACTCACAACGCAGTTAGGGATGATTTTAACCAGCAAGGGTGATCACCTTTTTAGTTCTTTTGGTATTAATTAATGGAATGCGTAGAGTGAATTATATGCACCGCAGGCATCGGCAATCGGTGCGCGGAGCGCACCCTACGGGCTGGTCTTTCTCTGTGTAGCGCGCAGTGCCTTCTGTGGTAGTCCCTTTAAAAGGCTTAAAACAACAGGCCGGTTCCGAGAGCTGCTGCACACTTTATCCATTGAAGGCATTGATCATAAATTTAATACGTTTGGTATTAAATGATCACATTGTAAAAAGCATACTATTGGATTTGATTGCCTAGCTTGTGCAAGAAGCTGGCGATGGAACAGGACTCGCAGAGCTCGTCCGCTCATAAACCCAGGCTGTCGCCTGATTATCCAGGGCACGCAGAGCTTAGCCCGTTCGTGAAATTCAGCTGCCGCTGAACTCACCCCGACTATCACATGAAAGGAAATATCTTCGACATACTGTCTACCTTCCCCATGTTCGAGTTGGTCATCGCCACAAGCGCTTAAACGAAAAAATCCCCACCCTTCTTTCGAAGGATGGGGATTTTTCTGGATTTAATGGCATAGCTTGTACAAAACGCG
>NZ_PJBP01000136.1 GCF_002836415.1 Psychromonas sp. MB-3u-54
GAATGCACCCTACCGGTAACATAACCCTAGGTTGTTATTTCGCGCACCGATTAACGAAGCCGACACCGTCCTTTATTAACCCCAGGGCTTGTGCGCAAAAATCATAGCTTGCGGTGCATGGAATGCACCCTACCGATGACATTACCAGTAGGGTGCGCTTCGCGCACCGATTCCCGAGGCCGACACCGTCCTTTATTAACCCCAGGGCTTGTGCGCAAAAATCATAGCTTGCGGTGCATGGAATGCACCCTACCGATAACATAAACCCCATGGTGTTGCTCCGCGCACCGATTCCCGAAGCCGACACCGTCCTTTATTAACCCCAGGGCTTGTGCGCAACAATCATAGCTTGCGGTGCATGGAATGCACCCTACCGATGACATAAACCCCATGGTGTTGCTTCTGCGCACCAAACATTATTAACGGCGCATAAAATGCACCCTGCCGATTACATAAACCCTATGGTGTTGCTTCTGCGCACCAAGCATTATTAACGGTGCATGGAATGCACCCTACCGATGACATTACCCGTAGGGTGCGCTCCGCGCACCGATTAACGAAGCCGACACCGTCCTTTATTAAACCTCTGGGCTTGTGCGCAACAATCATAGCTTGCGGTGCATGGAATGCACCCTACCGATGACATTACCAGTAGGGTGCGCTCCTGCGCTCCTGCGCACCGATTAACGAGGCAGACACCGTCTTTATTTAACCCCAGGGCTTGTGCGCAACAATCATAGCTTGCGGTGCATGGAATGCACCCTACAGGGGTGTTTAGGGCTGCCGTATTTTTTAGACTTTAGTAAAAATAAGCCCCTCAAGCGCCAGACCGGATTTCACAAAATCCAGATCAAGTTTATAGCACCCTTTCTCAAGTTTCACCTGCAGCCCTTCAACCTTCACCAGCTTGCCATCGGTACCGTTAACTGCAAAAGACATGCTAAATAGTCCGTTAACCCACAGGCTACATGACGATTGCGCCAGTGAATTACGATCATAACGAATAAGGCCGCTACATTGATAGATACCCGGCTCAGCCACTGCGATTGTCACACTGGTATTGGTTTTACAATTAAGTTTGATCGGATCTTCAATGGGCAATGCATTAACAGCTGAAATGTCGTTGGAAATACAGCTGTTTGCTGCAAACGTCTTAATCGGCTCATAAGCCTTAAGCGGACGCGCCATAACAGGGGCTTCCATAATAAAACGGCAGATATTCATGGCACTGCGTTGCAGCTCACCGACGGTCAAGCTACCCTTTTGTAACGCTTCAAGTGTGTCGTCCCCCATACTATTACCCTGGGCGCCGTCATTTTCGACCACCATGTAAAGATCATTTTGCGCACGGATCATAAAAGAGGTATGGATTTTATCTTCTTTGCCCGCTTTAATAGGATCGTTCATTTTAGCCCACCAGTCGGTCATTACAATCCCGGTGAAGCCCCATTCACCCCGTAAAAGAGTGCTATTAAGATCGTAATTAGAGGCCGTCCAATGGCCGTTAATAGCGTTGTAAGCGGTCATAATGGTTGAAGCCTGCCCCTTCTTAACGGCTATTTCAAAGGGTTTAAGGTGAATTTCGCGCAGCGCACGCTGTGACATAACGCTGTCTACATCAACACGGGCGGTTTCTTGATCATTGGCTGCAAAGTGTTTCATCGTGCCGGATACCCCCGCTTTTTTAAGTCCGCGGGTTTGTGCTGCCGCCATGATCCCGGTCATTAAAGGATCTTCAGAGAAGTATTCGAAGTTTCTGCCGTTAAGAGGATGGCGGTGAATATTGATACCCGGACCTAATAAAGTATCAATCCGATTGGCATAAAGCTCTTGCCCTACAAGATAGAATAACTGCTCATTCAGCTCACTGTTCCAGGTACAGGCAAGCAGTGTACCGATAGGCACTTGCGTGGCTTTATGGCCGCTGTCCATACGTATTCCCGATGGGCCGTCCGCTGCGGCGGCCACCGGAATACCCAAATTAAACAGGCTGTCAGAAAGACCGCCAAAAGCCGCTGCGCTGCCGGGGGTAACCTTAGGGCTGCACATTCCCTCCCCTCTAACAATAGTCGCAAGTTGTTCTGGGCTCATTTGCGCCACAAAGTCGTTCAGGGAAGCGCGTCCCTCTTTTACATCAATCAGCTTTATCCCTTGATCACCTGTGATAGCAAAAGATCTAGGCATGTTTGCTTGAATCCGCTCAGCCAGCGAAATGCTGCGCTGAGGGACAGCCTCGTAAGTTGCCCGATAAAGACCATTTTCCCCTAGCTCGCCAGGTTTTAGTCGTTCAAAATCTATAACCGGTGCCAGTGCTTCAGTGAATTTTTCTATCACTAATAACTGCTCCAGTTGCAATGTTGCACTTATAAGTTTTGCATGACGAACGCTAGCACCGACATAAAACTGATAACAGCCCGGTTCGACAACGTAGCAGTTGCGCTGTCCTGTTACACCGCTGTCATCATAGGAAGCCAGGGTTTTAAGTGCGATGCAGACGCGCAGGATTTCATCTTCACCCGGCTTAAGTCGCTTGGATTTGGCAAAGCCTGCTAATACGCGTGCGGGTTTACCAAGACGGCCTTGCGGCGCCTCAGCATAAATTTGGATAACCTCTTTACTGCTGTGTTTTGAGCCGATGTTTTCTACTTTTATATCAAACTGCAGGACTTGGTTAATGCCGGCGCCTTGCACTTCATGTGAAACCAGCTCACGGCTAAACTGCGTGTATGAAAGACCCGCCCCAAACTCATACTGGACAGCTTTTGGGTTAAAGGTCTCAAAATAGCGGTATCCTACATAAATATCTTCAGCGTAAAGATTATAATCTTTGCGGCCAAAATTAGCGGAGGATGGATAATCAGAAAGTTGATAAGCGATAGTATCACTCAGACGGCCGCTGGGTGAGATATCACCGCAAAGAACATCAGCTAAAGCGTGACCACCTTCCATACCGGCCGCCCAACTATAGAGTACGGCTTGAATCGATTGCTTATTTTGGATCGACTCCAGCCAGGACATGTCCATAATATTGGTCACATTAAAAACAATAATAACCTTGTCGAAATGGGTGTTAATTTTTTCGATCATTAATACTTCAATATCAGTCAGCTGATAACTGCCCGCTGCATCGGCGTTATCCTGATCTTCACCTGCAGTACGGCCGATAAAAAACACGGCTTTATCGGAATTAGCCGCAGCCTGTTTAATTATCTCATCAGCGAGTGGCATCTCTTGTTGGAACCAGGGCTCCGCAGCCCAGCCGCCACCGCCGTCGTCAAAAGGATGCTGTGCAATCCAGTCTTCATAGATGGTCACCAGGTGTTCATTAACTTTTATCGCAGGGTTAGAACGAAGTCCTTGTAGTGCGTTGATTGCATAGGGCACATTAACCGCGCCCCCGGAGCCTGTACCACTGCGATAAGTATCTATTTGGCAGCGACCAAAAAGCGAAACCGTCTCTCCTTTATTCAGAGGCAGGATCGCGTTTTTGTTTTCCAGCAGTACGATACCTTCGCCAGCGGCTTGACGGCTGACGGGGACAAGATTTTTCTGAGCAATCCTAATTCTTTCTGTTTGCATGGTTAAGTCTCCAATTCCTAAAAAGGTTTATTCCGCAAAAATTCAAGGTCTAAAATCACTTAATTATTTCTTTGGCTGTCATTGCCCGAGCTATTCTTCTCTGGGCATTCTGCCGGCGCGCTTTGCTGTTTATCGTTATATTTTAGAACAGTGACGCCAGGGTCTGTTGACCTTTCGTGTGCGTTTTTGCAGCAACTTGTGCGCATTTCATACAACACCGAGATTGGGCCCTGCAGTTATTCTACATAAGCAGGCCATAACGTAGTCGATCGCATGCACAAGCTGCCCTGCGGGTTCATCTAAAAGCGTCCTGCGCTGCGTTATTCGTCGTTTACATAGAATAACTATGCTTCGCTCCTCATGCCTTGCTCAGAACACTTTTAGATTGAACAAAATTCGTACTACAAAGGTCAACAGACCCTCGTATTTAGAAAATATTTTAGCGGTTATAGCGCACTTTTGTGGTTAATTATCGCCGCATTTTAATACTATACCGTCAAAAATTGATTTAATTTTGATTCTGTGAGGAAACTGTTCTTTTAAATAGACATAAAAGTATTCAAAATGCGGATCAGAAAGCGGGTGAATTTGGCTGCGTATTTGACCAGTACCTTGGCCAGTGAAAAATATTTTTGAATGTCTCCCCTTTTTCCTCCCATTGAGGCTAACATATTCCAATATCTGTAAAAATATCGGATTAATGGCGAGATACACAAACAAACAGATCTAATAACCGCATTGATACGTATACCTAACATAAGAATAATTTAAGTCCCTGAGGTTTATCATGCTAACGATTTTTTACGACGGAAACTGCCCGCTGTGCTCTATGGAAATGAAAGAATTACGCCGCTATGACCAGCACAACAACATACAGCTGGAGGACATTCACCAAAGCGGTTTTGAACAAAAATTTCCCGATATCGACAAGATCAAGGCAACCAACATACTGCACGGAAAATTGAACGGCGTCACTTTGTTTGGACTGGATGTGACCTGTCATGCATGGCGACTGGTGGGCAAAAAACCCTGGATTGCGGTGTTGCGCTTTCCCATTATCAAACCCTGTGCCGATTGGGCATACCTGTTATTTGCAAAACACCGAATGCGTATTTCAAGCCTATTAATGGGCAATAAAAGCTGTGAAAATGGCCAGTGTAGTATAAAAACCACAGATAGTGCGCAGGAGAAAAATAATGACCGGCGTTAAACGTTGTGCCCTGGTTATCGGCGCGAGCAGTGCCATTGCACAAGCGCTGATTGATAACCTGCTGTTGAATGATGAGCTTGTGGTTTATGCCATCAGCCGCCGTTTTCCAGCGGATTTTAGTGATCGCATGCTTAATCAAAAAAGATTGCAGCTGCTTGAATGTGATTATAGCCCGGCGCAGTTAAGCGCAATTATTGAAAAAATAAAAACGACCTCTCTTCCCTGCGTGAAGGTTTTTATCTGCAATGGCATTTTACATAACCGTACATTTTTACCGGAGAAAAAAATAGAACAATTTTCTGCCGATATATTTCAACAGGTTATGCATATAAATGCCGTCGTTCCCGGTCTGTGGCTGCAACAGTTAATTACCTTACTGAAGCACCCGTTGCCATGCGTTGTGGTGGTATTCAGTGCCCGAGTAGGCAGTATTAGCGATAATCGTGCCGGTGGCTGGTACAGTTATAGGGCATCCAAAGCGGCACTTAATATGTTCGTAAAAACAGCCGCCATTGAATATGCCAGACGTGCCAAAAACGTCAGGTTGATAGTCTTTCATCCCGGCACCACTGACTCTAAATTATCCCAACCTTTCCAATCCAATGTCGCACCGGAAAAATTATTTAAGCCTGAATTTGTAGCGACTCAGCTTTTATCTTTAATTAAACCACTTGGGTCAGAAAGTTATGTTTCCGACCATCAAGCGACTTTTATTGACTGGCAGGGAAAAGAAATAGAATGGTAATAACAGCTGAATCAGAAAATTACGTTTCCGAGCATCAAGCGGTGTTTATTGACTGGCAGGGAAAAAAGATAGAGTGGTAATAACAGCTGAATCAGAAAATTACGTTGCCGAGCATCAAGCGGCGTTTATTGACTGGCAGGGAAAAGAAATAGAATGGTAATAACAGCTGAATCAAAAAAATAAAGGGGTACCCGGTAAACATCGACACTTTATATAGGCATAACTGGCGGTAATAAACTGAGCGGACTGACATGCGATGAACTTTTTAAATATGAAATATGTACTAATTTTGGTGATCATAATGACAAACATAAACCACAGCTTGGCCGAAGAGATTAACTTTAAAAGTAAACAATTCAGTAACCGCTGGCAGACAGTGAATGATTCAGTGATGGGCGGAATTTCAAGGAGCAAAATATCAATCGAAAACAATATTGTCTCCTTTAGCGGCCAGCTTTCATTCGAAAACAACGGTGGTTTTGCTTCTGCCCGATACATTCTTAATAAACCGATAGCCGCAAAAGACAAGGTATCTATTACTTTCAAAGGAGATAATCGTCGTTACCAGTTACGTTTAAGAACCAATACGGGGCCCGGCGCGATTGCCTACAAAGTTGATTTTTATGCGCCGGCGAACAACTGGAATAGCTTAATTTTTAAGAAAAACGATTTTATCCCGACCTACCGAGGGACAACCGTTGACGATGCGCCGCCATTAAATTTAGCGGATGTTAAACAAATTAGTCTTATGATTGCAGACAAACAATTAGCCGCTTTCCGGTTAAAAATTAGTCAGATTGGTTTTTTATAAAGGTGCCAAGGTTAATATTTACTGCGGCCCTTAAATGAAAGAAGCCTGTACGAACAAGCTTCTTTTTATCGGTTTTATAAACTTATTTTTTATAAAGACAGAACCATTATTTCTCTGTGATTAAGTGGATTAACTTATTATCAGATAAATACGCCTGGTCGACCTGCTCAAGCTTGTTATAGCGGATCATAGCACGCAGTCCTTCAATATATTCCTGTCCTCGCTCGGAATATTTATCCAGAGTACCCGCCAATTTAATGCCGGTCGCCGCTTGATCATCGGCGCGCAGTTCACTGCGTAAAACCCGTAATTTTTGATATGAGCTGTTGCTGTTAATATTAAGCATATAACCTTCAACCGAAGCAAGTGGACTATCAAAGCGCGCAACGCCATAATCACCCAGCTCTTTTCGGTGCGCTCGAGGTTTCATACCATTACCGGTAAAATCCCACTGACCAAAAAAAGCATTACCTTCCTGCGTAAAACGCGAAGTCGCCCAACCACTCTCTTCAGCTGCCTGCGCCAGTGCTAACGACGGGGGCAAAATATCAACACGGGCCAGTAATGTATTACGCATCTCTTTATCTAACTCGTCTGTCTTGTCTTTAATAACCCGGTATTTAATGGCAATGTTTTTAAGTTTGAGCGCATCCAAGGGGCTACTTTTAACTATTTCCCGTTCACGTAAAATATTTTCATTGGACACTAACGCCAGAGGTGTCATAAGGCGGAAAAATATCATTTTTTTGGTTTCTACGGGCAGTTTTTTTGATCCCTCAGCCCAGTGCTTACCAACGCCTTCAAAGGTAATACGCGGTACTTCGCGGTTGCCTTTATTCCAATTTTCATTGTTGTACTGGTATTTATCAAATAAAGCATTCAAATCATCAAGCGACGTGATAGTGACTTCAATGGGGTTTGCCATCAGTTTTTCACTTTCACTGCTGCTGTTCAGTACATAGGAACAGGCACCTATCAATAAGCAGCTGATCAGTGTCAAAGCAATATAACGGGCAGAAAAGAGTTTTGTCATGGGCAGAGTTCCTCAGAGTAAAATAGCGGTAAGTATATTAATGCGCTTAAACAACTTTGCTGTTGATTTAAGGTGCTAACGTGTCTTTCGTTATAATAAAGAGGGAGTATTTTAACAGATTTTAACGATATAGATGCAGTTTTTACTTTATCGACGTTAAATGTCATTTCTTTATGAAGTTTTAATAACACCTTAATCATCAAATAGTTGCTTGTTTTTAGGGTTTGTATGAGTCAATTACAAATAGCGCAACCACTGATTAACGTACGGCAAAGTAAAAAACAGTCCCCCCTTTGTGGGTGCCGGATTATCCATGTAGGTATTAAAAAAAAGACAACTGATTCATTATTTCCAAACTGGAAAGAACTATTAATTAATACAATAAGTTGCATTTATTTACCTTCTTTATCTCCGTAAAAACATGACCCGCTAAATACTGAGAAACAGATACACTCGGCTATTTTTAGACTCACTGTCAATAAGTTGCATCATTAAATTTAATTCTCTACAAAAAGACAACCATTTCACATTACGGCATGATTAATGCTCCTTTAATAATTAAGCTGAATAAAGACTAAAAATAACAATCTTCCAGTGAAAAATGCACTACAAGCGCGCGCTATGCACCCCGACAAGCCAATTTACGCGGTTATTATTGGAATAATTAGCTTGTGAAATTAATAAGGAAAATACAAATGGCCGTTATATCTGTCATCGGATTTAATCGCAGTACCCGGTTACTTATGCAGGAAAGCACAAAGATAAAAAAGAGAAAGCAGCATTTCGTCAGTCAAGTACCTGCAGCCCTAAACATCTTTTTCAGTTTACCCCGTCATTTACTAAGGACAGTACAATGAAGATAAAAAAATCAATATTTTTACTCGTTTTATTTATAACAACCCTGCTGCAAAGCCAAGCTGCATTCGCAGATCAAAGCATTGGTGTTGTCATCAATAAAACATTTGAAAATGCAACGGGCTGGTTTGTGAGTCTTATTTTTGCACCTGTACCGGGTACTAGTTTTCCCTGGATCGTCACTTGGTTGGTGATTGCAGCCGTTGTTTTTACCTTATACTTTAGATTTATTCAATTTCGTGCCATCAGACATACGATTGATTTAGTTAAGGGGGACTATTCCGATCCCAATAATGCCGGTGAAGTGACCCACTTTCAGGCTTTAACAACCGCTCTTTCCGGTACCGTTGGTCTGGGTAATATAGCAGGTGTCGCTGTCGCCTTAAGTATTGGCGGACCGGGCGCGACATTCTGGATGGTGCTTGCGGGACTGTTGGGCATGGCATCTAAATTTACCGAATGTACGCTGGGTGTAAAATATCGTAATGTAAATGCCGATGGCAGCATTTCCGGTGGCCCAATGCATTACATCTCTAAAGGTTTTGCTGAAAGAGGCATTCCCGGAGGCAAAATAATGGCCAGTATTTTTGCTATATTTTGTGTACTGAGTTCATTTGGGGCAGGCAATATGTTCCAGGCAAATCAGGCTCATGCTCAAATAAGCACTATTACCGGTGCCTATCCGGGCTGGATCACCGGCGTTGTCTTTGCCGTTATTATTTTTGCAGTTATTGCTGGCGGTATAAAATCTATCGCCAATGTCAGTGAAAAAGTGGTTCCTTTTATGGCGGTGCTTTATGTTGCAGCGGCATTGATGATTTTAGGGGCTAATGCGGATAAAATTGGTTGGGCATTTTCTCAAATTTTCGCGGGTGCTTTTACCGAAGTCGGTGTGACAGGCGGGATTGTTGGTGCCTTAATCCAAGGTTTCAAACGTGCTGCATTTTCTAACGAAGCGGGCGTTGGCTCGGCGCCTATTGCGCACTCTGCGGTAAAAACCAATGAGCCTATTACCGAAGGACTGGTTTCACTGCTTGAACCTTTTATCGATACCGTTGTTATCTGTACTATGACGGCATTGGTGATTATTATTTCCGGGCAGTTACTCGTTGATGCCAATACCGGACTTTATTTAATAGGTGAAAACGGGCAGATTCTGACCGCTTCCGGCGCTTCCGGCGTCGCCTTAACGTCGGTTGCCTTTGGTCAAACGGCGAGCTGGTTCCCCTACGTGCTGGCGGTAGCTGTGGTCTTATTTGCATTTTCGACCATGCTCAGCTGGTCATACTACGGGCTAAAGGCGTGGACCTATTTATTTGGTGAGAGCAAAGTGACTGAAATGAGTTATAAAATTTTATATTGCTGCTTAGTTGTAGTCGGTGCAGCAGCAAGCTTAGGTGCTGTCATTGATTTTTCTGATGCCGCGATGTTTGCCATGGCGATCATCAATATTACCGGCTTGTATTTCTTAATGCCGATAGTGAAAAGAGAATTAAACTCTTATATGGCGCGCCTAAAATCAGGTAAAATCAGAAAATTTATTGAGCAGGAAGACACGGATCAAGCTCTGCCAGCTGAAGAAAAATTTAGCTAAACGGCACGCTTAATTTAAGCCTTTATTAACCATTCGCTTTATATACTTAATGCGGGTCATCGGACCCGCATTAAGTATTCTATGATTATTGCACAGCTAACATTCCCCCCGGCTTAGATTGACCGGCGCTGGTAATATAGAAAACACCTCACATGTTAAACAAGCCAGGTCTAGCTTATGCGCAGCGAATGCCTCGCCTTTTATGTAAAGAGAATTTATTATTGAGGAGCAACCTTTTTAAGTGAGTCTTTTTTCTTTAGTGAACGGCCTATTCTATAACAATCAACAATAGCCACTAACCAAATAATCAGCAGTATGATGGAGATAAAATCTGTCCCGAGAAAACCATCGCTTGAAGGCTGTTGTGATACTAAATCGCTAATAGCGGTTACATCGGCGGCGACTTCACCCCGTTGAATTTTATCAACGATCAGCATGGCACTTTCGAGTACTTTAGCAATCAACAGATAAGTTGCTGTCAAAGCGGTTGTCGCCAAGATCGCCGCAGAAATATAGCGCTTGAACAACAGATGACCCACACCGGGAAAGATAAAAGCGGATAATAATACGGCTTTGATTGTCTTCTTCATTAACACCCTTTTCTTTCTATAAAAACAGGCTTCAAGAGTAGCATATAACAAAGGGCCTGCTGTTTATTTTCACCCGTTAGCCCGCTGTATTAGATAAGCGGAGTACTGTTAGCAGGATAATTATTTACCAAAAACCCAGCTAAAATTCGGGATTTAAAAGGTCTGAGAGCCCGATATTTTATGATATTTCGGCATCAAAACGTCTGCGCATTTACCTAACGGATACTATACTGGTATTAGTGAATAACGGCCTGCTCTGCTCACATCTCGGAAAGCAGAGAGTTGCCAAAGCACAGATAAGTTTACCTGAGATATTAGCCGCCACAAATCAGGTTTGAGCAATGATCCTGATCGGTTAACGGTAACAGAAAATCAGAAAGGGGAAATAAACGATGGCAGGATCACGGCAGAACTTAGATCGCTTTGTCGACAGCGAATATCCCCATGGTTTTGTAACCGACCTGGAAACCGATAGCCTACCTGCAGGTTTGAGTGAGACGGTTATAAGGCAGATATCGGCGCTTAAGCATGAACCAGATTTTATGCTGCAATGGCGCCTCAAAGCCTATCGACATTGGTTAACTTTGAAAGTGCCAACATGGTCAAAGCTGCATTATCCGCCCATTAATTTTGATAACATTGTTTTCTACAGCGCCCCGAAAACCGCTGCGGATGGCCCTAAAAGCCTCGATCAGATTGCGCCTGAAATTTTACAAACCTATGAAAAATTAGGTATTCCACTTCATGAACGCGCACAGCTGGCAGGTGTCGCCGTGGATGCGGTTTTCGACAGTGTTTCCGTAGCAACTACCTTTAAAAAACAATTGGCCGAAGTGGGGATTATTTTCTGTTCATTTTCCGATGCCGTGCAGGAGCACCCTGAACTGGTTAAACGTTATTTGGGCACAGTAGTGCCCTATACCGATAACTATTATGCGGCGCTTAATGCTGCGGTATTTAGCGACGGGTCTTTCTGCTATGTCCCCAAGGGAGTGCGTTGTCCGATGGAACTGTCCACTTATTTTCGGATTAATTCTATTAATACAGGGCAGTTTGAACGCACTTTAATAGTCGCCGAAGAAGGTGCTTATGTCAGTTACCTTGAAGGCTGCACGGCTCCGATACGGGATGAGCATCAATTACATGCCGCCGTTGTTGAATTAATTGCCCTTGATGATGCTGAGATTAAATACGCCACGGTGCAAAACTGGTATCCGGGCGACAAAAACGGCAAAGGTGGCATTTACAATTTTGTTACTAAACGGGGGCTATGCCGGGGCCATCATTCTAAAATTTCCTGGACTCAAGTAGAAACCGGATCGGCCATTACCTGGAAATATCCCAGTGTTATTTTACAGGGGGATAATTCCCGCGGTGAATTTTATTCCGTTGCTTTAACTAATCATTATCAACAAGCCGATACCGGCACTAAGATGGTCCATATCGGGAAAAACACCTCCAGTACTATTATCTCCAAGGGCATTTCGGCAGGCTATGGTTCTAACGCTTACCGGGGGTTAGTAAAGATAGGTCCGAAAGCAATTAATGCCCGCAATTACAGTCAGTGTGATTCATTGCTGCTCGGAGAAAATTGCTCTGCCCATACTTTCCCCTATATAGAAGTGAAAAATGCCACAGCGCAAGTCGAGCACGAGGCAAGCACCTCAAAAATAAGTGATCAGCAGTTATTCTATTGTATGCAGCGCGGTATTTCTCAGGAAGATACGGTCGCCATGATTATTAATGGTTTCTGTAAAGCGGTGTTTCGTAAACTGCCGATGGAATTTGCGGTTGAAGCTCAGGCTTTAATGGAAGTGAGCCTGGAAGGTTGCACCGGGTGAGTTGGCTTGAATAAGCAGGAGTCAGGAATGTTGAATATAAATAATGTACACGCAGAAATCCAAGGTAATACGATTCTAAAAGGGTTAAACCTGTCTGTTAAAA
The DNA here is from genome assembly GCF_002836415.1 of Psychromonas sp. MB-3u-54. Classification (GTDB taxonomy): domain Bacteria; phylum Pseudomonadota; class Gammaproteobacteria; order Enterobacterales; family Psychromonadaceae; genus Psychromonas. The sequence goes on from NZ_PJBP01000136.1 coordinate 12,362, forward strand.
GCGGAGAAATTCACGCCATTATGGACCCCAATGGCTCAGGAAAAAGTCCCCTTGCTAATGTGTTTGCTCGGGTAAATCATACACTCAGAGCTATTCGGCACAGGAGTTAGCTATGTTGAATATAAATAATTTACACGCAGAAATCCAAGGCAATACGATTCTAAAAGGGTTAAATCTGTCGGTCAAAGCCGGTGAAGTTCACGCTATTATGGGCCCTAATGGTTCAGGAAAAAGTACCCTTGCTAATGTTCTGGCTGGGCACCCAGACTATCAAGTCACTGCTGGCGAAGTCATCTTTCAAGGGGCTGATTTATTAGGGTTTTCCGTTGCGCAGCGCGCCTGTGCCGGACTCTTTGTGGCTTTTCAATATCCGCTGGAAATCCCGGGTGTCAGCAACGTGCAATTTCTTAAACTCGCACTTAACAGTCAACGTAAATATCGTCAGCTCAGTGAGCTTGATGCGCTTGATTTTTTACAACTGGTTAAAAGCAAGGTACAGGAAGTGGGCATGGAGGAGGAGCTGTTATACCGTTCGATTAATGAAGGATTTTCCGGCGGTGAAAAAAAACGCAATGAAATCCTGCAGATGCTGGTACTGGAACCGCAACTTGCGATCCTCGATGAAACAGATTCCGGACTGGATATTGATGCGCTAAAACTGGTAGCACAGGGTGTTAATGCCTTCCGTTGTGATCCTAATGCCGGTCAGGAGCGCGGCCTTATTCTCATTACCCACTATCAACGCCTGCTTAACTTTATCAATCCGGATTTTGTTCATATTCTCTTTGACGGTCGCATTGTCAAATCCGGCGGGCCTGAACTCGCCCTGGCATTGGAGAAAAATGGCTATGCAGATTTATTACCTAAGGGTCTTTCTTAGCAATAAATAGCGGTTAAAAAAAACAGGAGGTGCGAATGAATGCCCGTGAACGTTTGCTTACAGACTTTGCTCGAAGCAAGGCATATTTTCCCGGACATTTATTGCCCTGGTTAACCTCCCTGCGGGAAAGTGCCATCGAAAACTTTGCCGCTCAAGGTTTTCCAAGCCCCAATGATGAAAGTTGGAAATACACTAATACCAAAAAGCTGCAGCAGACTGAATATTGTATTGCCCAACAAGCAGTCATTCCTCCTATTGACTCCCTAGCCGCTCAAATTAAAGCGCAACAGTTGTGTCCTGATGAGCAGCGCATGGTCTTTATTAATGGGATTTATCACCCTGAGCTTTCATCGATGTCTCCCCTACCTAAGGGCATTATTCTCAGCAGTTTCGCTCAGGCGCTACAGGATCACCCTAAACTAATGGCATCAACATTAGGGAAAATAGTTAATCATCAAGCACAGCCTTTCAGCGCATTAAATAGCGCATTTATGTCCGACGGCCTGTTTTTATGGGCAGCGGAAAACAGCCAAATGGCCTCCCCGATTCACTGCCTGTTTATTTCTACCACCAGCGCCAAGCCCGTTGTTTTTTATCCTAGGCTGCTTATAGTACTTAAAAATAATACCCCATTAACCCTGATCGAGCACTATATTGACCTGAGCGCCACCAGCTTCGATCCGGACATGACAGCCACAAAACAGACGGCAGGAAATCATCATTTAATCAACACGGTAACCGAAATCCACCTTGGTTCTGAAGCGCATTTGGATCACTATAAATTACAGCAGGAGTCGCTTAACAGCCGTCATATTGCTGCCATGTATGTGCAGCAGCACCGGGCAAGCCAGTTCACCTCGCACAGTTATTCATTGGGAGCCGCGCTTGCACGATGCGACATTCAGATTCAGCTTACCGGCAGCCAAGCCGAATGCACTTTGAACGGTGTCTATTTGGTAGATGGTCAGCAGCACGTTGATTACCACACTCAAATCACGCATTTAGCACCGGATTGCAGCAGTCAACAGCTCTACAAAGGGGTGATTCAGGGGCACGCACGGGCAGTTTTTAACGGTAAAGTGATCATTCATCCAGAAGCACAGCAATCAAATGCACAGCAGCTTAATAAGAACCTGTTACTCAGTGATAGCGGCGAAGTTGATACTAAACCCGAGCTGCAGATCTATGCCGATGACGTTATATGTAACCATGGTGCCACCGTGGGGCAGTTGGATACACAAGCTCTATTTTATCTGCAGTCCCGGGGGGTTAGTCAAAGTGATGCACAAGCTTGGCTGGTTTATGGCTTTGTCAGTGAACTGCTTGAGCGTATTAATAATCCCTTGCTGCGTAAGTTCATTCAGCTGTCCGTCACGGCGCAACTTAACCGCTTGGTGGGTAACGATGCTTGCGACTTTCCTGTGCTTTTCCCAACACAAAATGGAGAGCTATCATGTCGTTAATTGACCGATCAGCAAAGCATAACAGTTTACCATTCAGCAAGATTGACTGCCCGGCAATACGGCGCGTATTTTTCTCTGTTAATAGAAAATGGAAAGCACTTATGTCGTTAATTGACCGATCAGCAAAGCATAGCAGTTTACCATTCAGCAAATTGACTGGCCGGCAATACGGCGTGACTTTTCTCTGTTAATACAAAATGGACAGCACTTATGTCGTTAATTGACCGATCAGCAGAGCATAGCAGTTTACCATTCAGCAAGGTTGACTGGCCGGCAATACGGCGTGACTTTCCCCTGTTAACGCAACAACCTTATGGTAAACCCTTAGCTTATCTTGATAATGCCGCGACTACGCAAAAACCCAATATTGTTATTGATAGCGTCGCGCACTTTTATCGTTTTGATAATGCCAATGTTCATCGCGGTGTTTATCAATTAAGTGAGCGGGCGACTGCAGCCTTTGAGGCCGCAAGGGACAAAATAAAGTACTTTTTAAATGCCCCGTTACGGGAGGAAATTATTTTCGTCCGCGGTGCGACTGAGGCTATCAATCTGGTTGCACAGAGTTATGCCCGGCCGCGCCTTAAACCCTTTGATGAGATTCTGATCAGCGCCATGGAGCATCATTCCAATATAGTGCCCTGGCAAATGGTCTGCAAACAAACCGGCGCACAGTTAAAGGTGATACCAATCAATGATAACGGGGAGATCATGCTGGATAGTTATCGGGCGTTATTAAGTGAAAAAACTAAAATAGTGGCGATCACCCATCTATCCAATGCTCTGGGGAGTATTCCCCCGGTGCAAAAAATGATAACCATGGCGCATGCTAGAGAAATACCGGTATTACTTGATGGTGCTCAGGCGGCAGCTCATTTCAAAGTCGATCTGCAGACTTTGGATTGTGATTTTTACACTTTTTCCGGTCACAAAATTTACGGCCCTACCGGCGTTGGGATGTTATACGGCAAAAAAAGCTATCTTGAAGCAATGGAGCCCTATCAGGGAGGAGGGGAAATGATCAGCCGGGTCAGTTTTGAAAGCAGTGACTATAACAGCCTACCTTACAAATTTGAGGCGGGCACACCTAATATTGCGGGCGTGGTGGGCTTGGCTGCGGCGCTCGGTTACATCAATACTATAGGTCTTGACAATATTCGCCAACGCGAACAGCAGTTATTAAATTATGCCACCCAAGCATTAGAACAAACAGCCGGATTGCGTATTATTGGCATGGCAAAACACAAGGCCAGTATTATCTCTTTTGTGCTGGATAGCGCGCATCCCCACGATATCAGTACCATTCTCGATCAGCAGGGAGTCGCAATTCGAGCAGGCCATCACTGTGCGATGCCATTGATGACCCGTTTTAATGTTCCGGCGACAGCACGCGCTTCCTTTTCTTTCTATAATAATGAAAGTGACATTGAACAATTGGTGCAAAGCTTGCAGCTGGTAAACCAAATTTTCAGCGGAAAAATGGGGGAATAAAATGAATGACGAACTACGCGCATTATATCAGGAAGTGATTATTGACCATGGCCGCCATCCTAGAAATTTCAAAAAGCTTGATCACCCCAGCTATACTCAAGAGGGATACAACCCCCTCTGTGGTGACCGTTTGACGCTTTATTTACGCATTGCTGATAATAAAATTATTGATGCCAGTTTTGAGGGACAAGGCTGCGCCATCTCAATGGCGGCATCTTCATTGATGACCGAAAGAATCAAAAACATGCCTGTTACGGAAGCACGACAATTGTTTGATGCTTTTCAGAACTTAGTCACGCAACCTGATCCGCCTAAAAAAATCCGTGAGTACTTAGGAAAACTGACGGTGCTCGGTGGGGTTAGAGATTTCCCGGTCCGCATCAAGTGCGCAACCCTGCCCTGGCACGCGCTTAACGCCTGCTTAAATAATATCACTAAGCAAATCGTTTCAACGGAGTGAACTGCATGTTTGAACAGGTGACTGTATTACGCGATTGTAAGGCTATTACCATTCCAAACGGGGGAATGATTACCCTTAAGAAAGGAGATCAAGTTGTTATTACTCAAGCATTGGGTGGCAGTTACACTGTTAATTATCACGGGCAGTTATTGCGAGTGACCAGCGAAGATGCCGATGCCCTGGGAAAACCTGCGCTAACGGCCGTAAGCGAACAAAATACGATTGATCATGAGGTCAACTTTGTACAACTCTATGATCAGCTTAAAAGCTGCTATGACCCGGAGATCCCGGTCAATATTGTGGAACTCGGCTTGATCTATGACGTTAACTGCTATCAACTCATTGACGGGCGAAACCTTGTGCGCATTATTATGACTTTGACTGCCGCCGGCTGTGCTATGGGCACGGTGATAGCCGATGAGGTAAAGCGTAAATGTCTGGCGCTGGCCAATGTTGACCAGGTTGAGGTGGTCATTGTCTTTGATCCACCATGGAGTTACGAAATGGTCTCCGATGCGGCAAAACTGCAGCTCGGGCTGCTCTGAAGAAAACCAGGAGTTTATAGAATGGCAAAATGGATAGACGTTTTACCCGCTAATGAGTTAAGCGCAGGCATGACTAAACTGCTGGCGTTTGAGGAAGTAGAGCTGTTATTAATCAATATCGCGGGTGAGTTTTTCGCCATTGAGAACAGATGCAGCCATGATGATGGTGAGTTAAACGGCGGAGAAATCTGCGCTGCTGAAATAACCTGCCCACGTCATGGTGCGCGCTTTAATATAAAAACAGGCACCGTATTATCTGCACCCGCATTTGACAATATTAAAACTTATCCGGTCAGAATAGTAGACAATAGAGTGCAGGTCTTTGATCAGGAAAAATAACAAAATAAGTTTAGGTATAGACGGTATTGTCATTCTATTCTGACCGGTACTCGCCGCCGGCCAAAATTTTCCCGAGGTCCGGCGAACCGCCCTGCCAATAGCTGCCCGCAATGCAAACAGTGTCCGGACTCGTCAATATTATATTCCCCCAGCTGATACCAGTCCCGTGCAATCAGCAACTGTTGGCAACTTGGACAATAGGTGCTGTCTGACTCGCTATTATGGACATTGCCACAATACACATGATGCAGGCCATAGCTCAAGGCTATTTTTCTGGCGCGTAATAAGGTCGCTAGCGGTGTGGATTCTTTATCCATCATTTTAAAATCAGGGTGAAAAGCGCTGAAATGCAATGGTACATTCAAGCCAAGGTTTTCAGCTATCCATTGACACATTTTGTTTAACTCCTGATCGCTGTCATTTTCACCGGGGATCAGTAAGGTGGTGATTTCAAACCATACTGAGGTTTGATGCTTAAGATATAACAGGGTATCTAAGACGGGTTGTAACTGCCCGTGACAGATTTTATGATAGAACGCCTCGGTAAAGCCTTTTAAATCAATATTGGCGGCATCCATATGGCGATAGAAATCAACTCTGGGTTGATCGCACATATAGCCTGCACTGACGGCAACACTTTTGAGTCCCAAGGCTTTGGCTGCCACTGCTACATCAATGGCATATTCCATAAAGATCACCGGATCGTTATAGGTAAAAGCAATACTTTTACAGCCCTGCTCTTTGGCAACCAGAGCCAGTTGTTCGGGCATGGCGGTATCACAAAGGGTATCTATCTCACGCGATTTACTGATCTCCCAATTTTGACAGAATTGGCAGGAGAGGTTACAACCGGCGGTGCCAAAGGACATCACACTTGAGCCGGGGTAAAAATGGTTGAGTGGTTTTTTCTCAATCGGGTCGATGCAAAAGCCTGAAGAACGACCGTAACTGGTCAGGACTATTTTTCCCTGATGATTCATACGCACGTAACAGATACCGCGTTTCCCTTCACGTAAGTGGCAATGATGAGGGCATAAATCACAGGTGACTAAGTCCTCTCCCTGATGTTTGCCCTCTTCTTTATGCCAATAGCGGGTAGGAAAAAACGCTGGCGGTTGCTTATCCATGGTAATCACCCTGTTTATTGTTATATACCTAAATTATAGTTTATTTACAACACCAGGTATTTGCAGGCCCTCTAATGAGAACCTCCGTCAACAGACAATAACCTTA
>NZ_PJBP01000137.1 GCF_002836415.1 Psychromonas sp. MB-3u-54
TTTGCCCATACTCTGAGCTGTCGCTCAATGGGCTCCGTCTATCACCGACCACTTTTAAGAGACCGCATTTTATTGCGGTTTTTTTTCGTCTGTGGTTTATGAATACAGATCAACATAATGAATTTGCTCGCTTTATTTAAAGGGCGGAAGTAGAAATTAAAGATTGCTCAGATACCAAGCTGGCGCTTGTTCGCTCCGTCTATCACCGACCACTTTTAAGAAGCCGCACTTGTTGCGGTTTTTTTTCATCCTAAATTTACGCTCACAAAACCGCCGGGATGATTTTGAATAGTAAATCTTATTACTTTATTGATGCATTTGGTATGGTGTTATCGGTAGGGTGCATTCTATGCACCGCAGGTAGCGGAAATTGGCGCAGCGAATAAGCGACAGCTTAGTATCTGAGCAGGCACCCTACGCGCTATGCGTTTGTTGTCATGGTTCGTGCTAGTTGGCATTCAAATAAGACCGCCATTAAATTTATGATCAATTTTAAATAGTAAATCGGATCACTTTATTAATGCGTTTGGTCTTATTTTACCCTGTTGAATCAGGTAATGCCGCACGAATTTTTTTAGCTTCCTGAGCAAAAAGGCGATCTTTTTCTATTTGAGAATGTGCCTCTGTGATTGTTTGCATAGGCGTGTCAAAAAAACGTATTTTATTACGTCCCGCCGCCTTCGCCTGATACATGGCTGCATCGGAATTTTTGAGTAAGTTGTCTACATTTTCGGTGTCCTGCATAAATATGGTTATGCCGATGCTCGCCGTAATATGATGAGTGTAATCACCTAATTTAAATGAAAGTGAAAATTGGTGCTGTATTTTATTTGCTATATGCATAGCTTCAGTCTTGGCCTCTGCTACATTTTCGCTTAGCCCCTCCAGCAAGATCACAAATTCATCTCCCCCTAAACGGGCCAAACTGTCATTTTTACGCACACAGTTCTGTAGACGGATGGCTATTTGTTGCAATAACATATCGCCATCAGCGTGGCCCCTTGTATCATTGAGTTGCTTGAAATTGTCCAGATCAAGCATCATTACAGCCCCTAATTTGCCATTACGATCGGCTGATATAACGGCGTGGTTAAGTCTGTCTAACAATAAACGCCGATTGGGCAGACCAGTGAGCGGATCAAAAAAGGCCAGCCGGCTAATTGCATCAACATGATTGTGCAGTTCAGTCGCATCATTTAAGACTAAGAAAAGGATCTGCTCACCGTGTTCGTCAACGGTCGAGGCCGCCACCAGATAGCCCCAAAAAGAGGTGTTGTTGTGGCGATTAATTTTTAGTTCACAAACCTGTGGTTGCATAGTGTTAATGATCTCTTTACAAAAAATGTAAAACTTGTCTGTGTCTTCACGAGCGATGAATTTAGTAAAGGGTAATTGTTGCAGCATGGCGACAGTGCAAGCTAATAACTTGCTGCCGGTGTTGTTAGCCTCGAGTATAATGCCATTGTTGCTCAGGGAGAAATATCCCACGGGCGCTAAATTGTAAAGCTGAATATAACGTTTACGTGAAACTTCCAGCTGGTCATAGGCCGTAAGCAAATTTTCATTTTGTATCTCCAGTTCAATCTGAAACACGCTTAACTCATGGATCATTCCCTCAATCTTTTCACTACTCAACTGGCTGACATCGACAGGTTTTGCAAGCATTTTTCTGCTCGCGATGAGTTCAGCCTTCTCTCGCAGCAGTTTGTTTTCCTTGCTTAAAGCAAGCTTTGTGCTAGTAATATTTTTTTTCTTGCTCATGATTTTTGACCTTCTAATAGACGTTCCATATTAACTATGGCATAGATACTGTCGGACTCATTAAACAGTGCAGTGACCGTGATAAAGACATCAAGAAGCGACCCGTTTTTATGTAAACGTTGGCTTTGATAGGATTGACTGGCCTGATTAAGTTTTCCTATCATCAGTAACGCTTGCGCTTGCTGCTCTGAAGGGATGTGTTGGATAATGTTCATGGAGAGTGCTTGTTGTTCTGTCCAGCCGTATGATCGAACTGCACCGTTGTTCCAGGCTAAAATGTGACCATCGAGATCTTGAATGATAAAAGCATCACGCGCATCCTGCATCAGGGAGCCTAAATGCAGTAAATTTGCCTTTTCACTTATTAATGCTCGCTCGTGGCGGATCTCTGTGATGTCGCTAAAAGTGATGACACAGCCTTCAATGGCGTTGTCTACGGTACGATAGGCTAACAGCTGCATGGTATACCAGTTACCGAGTTTGCTCTGGACTTCCCTGGATTTAGGCGTCAAGGTATCAAGCACTTCTTGCAGATCAGTGGTTAGCTCAGTGTAATTGATTAAGTTGGACTGTATGTCGGTGATAGGCCGACCTACATCGCTGGAAATAAAGTTGATGAGATTAGTGGCGCTGGGTGTGAAGCGCATAATTTTCAAGTTAAGATCGAGAAAAATGGTGGCGATGCCGGTGCCTGAAATCAGATTATTCATATCATTATTGAGCTGGTTTAAATCGAGTAATTTATTTTGCAGCTCACTATTAACGGTAACCATCTCCTCGTTGGTTGATTGTAATTCTTCTTTGGAGGTTTCCAGCTCTTCGTTGGTCGATTGCAACTCTTCATTTATTGACTGCATTTCTTCATTGGACGATTTTAGCTCCTGGTTAGAGGCTTCAAGGGACTCATTGATGCTCTGCAGATATTCATCTTTGACGCTCAGCTGTTCTTTTAGAGTACGGATTTCGTTAGTTTGATCCGTGTTCTCCGCGCTGAGATCGGTAGTAGTGGTGTTTGCCGGTTTGTTGAGCGGCGCTTCTTGCATTGGCTTAGCGGGTTCAAACAGGACTAAAAAAACCGGGGTTGTTGATGGGATATCCGGCGCGGCAGTAACAGCGAACAGGGTCAGATCCACGCTTAAGTAATGGTCATTATTTTTAACCCGCAGCGCCGAGTGATGCACTGTCTCTGGTTTTCTTCGCACTTTGTGCAGTGCCATGGTTAAGTCGAACTGTAATCCGCTGCGCGCCATTTTTAAAATATTATAAGCGCTAGCATCCCCCGGCACCGGTTCTAGATATTGACCGGTGCGCCCATACAGATAGAGAATATCGCCCATATCACTGATCAGTGCGCCACTTAGGGGAAGGTGCAGCAAAATCGCCTGTTCTGTGATCTCACGCAATGAACGCATCTTATATACAGATGTAGAGGCAGGTGAAGGTGAAGGTGCTAGCATTGCTTTATATTCTTTAGATGTTAGCGCCAGTAATTTAGAGCAGCCAAAAGCGATCGGCTTTTTATAAATAAAATTATCTTTTTTCCGATAAAGTTTAGCTTTATTGTCTAAGATTGAAAATAAATTTGTATAGCTGGTGACGTTCTCTGAGCTACCCATAAATAATACGGCGCCACTTTTGAGCGCATAATGAAACAAAGACAGGATTTTTTTTTGTAGGTTAGTGTCCATATAAATAAGTAGGTTGCGACAACTGATCAAATCGAGTTTGGAAAAGGGGGGATCTAATATGACGTCGTGCTCAGAAAATACCACCATATCTCGGATCTCTTTATGGATACTAAACTGTTGATTTTCTTTGTCCAAGTTAAAGAAACGTTTGATCCGTGTTGGAGAGAGATCTTCGCTGATACTAACCGGATAATAACCATAACGCGCTGCGGCAATCGCCTTGGAGCTGATATCTGTCGCAAATATCTGTACATTAACGTGCTGTTTAAATAAATTCATTTTTTCTTTAAAGAGCATGGCAATTGAGTAGGCTTCCTCGCCAGAGGAGCAGCCAGGTACCCAGACGCGAAGCGAATTAGTGGCGGATGCCTCCGCTAATAAGTCAGGTATTATTTGTGTTTCCAGAGTTTTAAAAGCGGCTGAATCGCGAAAAAAACGGGTCACCCCAATCAAGAGATCGTTAAATAACGCATTCGCTTCAGAGGGGATTGTCTGTAAACAAGATACATAATCGCTTAGCGAGGAGAGATGATGTACGGCCATGCGCCGCTCGATACGACGCACTATAGAGCTCTGTTTATACTCAGAAAAGTCATGACCTGATTTATCTAACAACAACATAAATATTTGATCGAGGGCATTGTCAAGCTCTCGTGGTTCGCTATTTGCTAACGTGGGCTTGTTAAAATTACGGTCGACATAGGCGATAAGCTCGGCTGGCATCTGGCTGGGGAGCAGTTGATAATCGACCAGACTTGTAGCGATAGCGCTGCGCGGCATACCATCATATTCGGCGGTGTCCGGCTGCTGTGCCATGACCATGCCACCTAAGTCTTTGATCGCTTTTATGCCTAATGTGCCGTCACTGCCGGTACCGGAAAGCACAATGCCAATGGCGTGTTCGAGTTGATCCTTGGCAAGGGAGCGGAAAAAAAAATCTATCGTAAAACGTTGACCGCGAGGCATTGTTTGCTCATATAAACATAACTTACCCTGTACAAAAGCCATATCATACTTGGGCGGTATGATGTATGTGCAATTAGGCTGCACTTTCATACCATCTTTGACCTCGAAAACCTGCATGCTGGTATAACGTTGAATTATTTCAGTGAGCATGCTTTTGTGATTCGGGGCGAGATGCTGTACTAAAACAAAAGCCAAATCTGTCTCTGATTTTTTTGGTATGCCTGAAAAGAAGTCTTCAAATGCAGCGAGTCCGCCCGCGGAAGCACCAATACCGACCACAGCAAACTTTTCTTTTTTTGTTTTTGGCTTTGCTTGCTTATTAGGTGTGGCGCTTGCCATATTGATTTTTTTCTTCACACTGATTTTCCAATTTAATTTGCCAGATAATATATTCCGTCAATGTTAGTTGCTCTTTTGATTCTGGAGGATATTGTTATAAACATTTTATTGTCAACTAAACGTATTTCCAGTGTAGGCATAGGTTAGAATTATCGCTAATATTTGCGGTATTTCATGGTGATATAATCAATGCAGCGCAGGTATTAAAGCGCTAAGGCTGGAAAGTTGGAAGGCAGGGAAAGAAGGCCGTCAGCTGTTAGCTCGATGCTCAAAGCCCGCAGCTCAAAGGCTCGACGCTCAATTGCTGGTTATTGTCGGTAGTCGACTCGATAACCAAGCACTTTTATCAGTTAATAATGCTTCGACTTCGTGTGCAGGCAACGGACGACTAAAATAATATCCCTGAATTTCATCACAATGATGCTGAAACAAATACTTCATTTGAACTTCATTTTCAACCCCTTCCGCTATCACCTGGCGGCCCATTTGATGCGCCATCGCAATAATACTTAAAACGATAACAGCATCGTCCGGATTGATAGTCAGGTCGGTAATAAAAGATTTATCTATTTTAATCCGGTTAGCTTGAATACTTTTTAAATAACTTAAACTTGAAAACCCGGTGCCAAAATCATCAAGGCTAATTTTAATCCCCAGATCTGTTAATTTATGAATGGCTGAAAGTGCAATATCAGGATTATCCAACATAATACCCTCAGTCAGTTCCAGTTCCAGGTATTCTGGCGCTAAGCCAGAGACTTCCAGAGCCTGTTTAACCTGAACACTTAATTCATAGTCATTAAATTGATGAGGTGAGACATTAACCGCCATAGTTATTGGCGGTATTCCTGCTTCCTGCCAGGCTTTATTTTGTGTACATGCTGTTCTCAACACCCAATCGGTAATAGCAAAAATCTGCCCATTTTTCTCAGCTAAAGGAATAAATTCATCGGGAGATATCAATCCCCATTCCGGGTGTTGCCAGCGAAGCAATGCCTCCAGACCAAAAACTTTACCAGTGTGTAAGTCAATCTGAGGCTGATAATGTAAAAAAAACTCCTGTTTAGTCAGTGCACTGCTCAGGTCATTTTCCAAGTTCATACGATGCTGCAATTGGGCGCCCATTTCAGGTTGATATAGATATAATGATTTAGGATCCGTTTGTTTTGATTGATGAACAGCTATTTCTGCATTCTTTAACAATGTTTCCCAGTTAGTTGCGCTGTAGGGGTATCGCGCTCCTCCTTGCAGTACAGTCACAAATATTTCTTTTTCAGCCAGCAGGAAAGGTTGTAACAGGGTCTCGTGAATTTTTTTACTGGTACTATGGAGCAGCGTATCAGTATTAGCATTTTGCAATATAATGGCAAAATAACGACTATTTAAGCGACTGATTAAAATATCGTTATTTGCCATTCGCTGCATACGTTCAGCAACACCTTTGATGGCTAAATCTGCCAGCGTCGAACCCAGTGTATCGCTAATATTTTTATAGTTAGCGATATCTACGATGATAAGCCCCAGCCCTTTATTATTTCTAATCGAGTGAGTAAGACATTTTTTTAACTGTTGCAGAAATAGTTTGCGGTTAGGTAATCCCGTGAGCAGATCGTATTCCTCGAGTATTTGGTTATTGTTTTTAAGAAAATCACTAAGATGTTTTAGCCGAATAAAATTACGCACCTTGGCAAGTAATTCGAGCCGGTTAAAGGGTTTACTTAAAAAATCTTCAGCGCCGGCTTCTAACCCCTTAATACGTGAGGCCTGATCGCTTAAAGAGGTAAGTAATACGATAGGAATATGATTATATTTGGGATCCGACTTTAACTTTTGGGTGATTTCAAAGCCGTCCATAACAGGCATCAGTATATCGAGTAAAATAATATCGGGTTCATAATCAGGGATCATTGACAGTGCATGCTCACCGTTAATAGCGCCAAAGACGTCATATCCTTGGGCGGTTAGTATGCCATTTAACATTTCTCGGTTAATCGCTTCATCATCCACGATCATGATTTTTCCACATTCTTCAATATTCACAATTACTTCCTTATCTGCAATCATCATTTTCCTTAAAGCAGGGATAAAATGAGTAATATTGAGATTTGTAAGATCCTATGCGTTTTCATTAACTGATTAGTCCCTTACTATCGAGAATCTGGCTGCTAAGAAATAAAACATAACCCTCTAGTGCCACTTAATTTGTGCATTTTTATTTTAAGCGCATCTTATACAAATATAGTTCTCTATTTTAAATTCACCAGATAATGGCAAGCCTTAAAAACATTCAGGTGATATCGATTCAAATTGAATGAATATCATATATCCCCATATTGTCTACCGGTCGCTGTCAATAAAGGTGTTTATAGTCTATATAAATGTAGGAGTATTAATCAAATTTTGTGCCTAAACTCCCTTGTTTAACCGCGTTTTTAAAAACCAATTTAGAACAAAAAATCGAGATTAATAAAGGATCATTATGAAAAAATATTTTCCCGCATTGACGCTTAAGCAGAGTATGTTAACGAAAAAAATCATGACTATTCTGATAGTTTTTCTATTTGGTTCGATTAATTATTTTGGTATTTCCTCCCTGCTCGATAGTTTCGGCAAGATAAATCATGCCCATACTGTCATCGAAGCGGCCAGCGAAATAGAAAAACTGGCCATTGAGCTTGAAACCGGTCAACGAGGTTTTTTAATCACAGGTAATGAATCCTTTCTGAGGTCCTATAATTCGGCGAAAAATCAACTGAACGATAAAACCAACGCTATTAAAGCGCTGGTTAGTGATAACCCGGAACAAGTACAGCACATGGAGAATATAAAAAAAATTATTGATTTATGGTTGGAAAAAGCGGGCCAAAGAGGGATTGATGAACGTAGAAAAGTGCTGGCCAGTTCGCTCAATACCGACTATTTACAGGCGATATTGAAGGAAAACACGGGCAAACAAATACTGGACAAACTGCGTGAACACTTGCAACTGATGGCAGATGCGTTTAAAAAATCTCATAACCTGCAAGCCGTTAACCTGACCTTAAGCATTGCCAAAGATATGCTCGAGATGGAGACGGGGGTGCGCGGTTTTTTAATTACCGGCGAAGAGCCTTTTCTTGACCCTTTCCATAAGGGGAAAGTGAGCTTAGTGGAACACCTAGATCAGCTCAATGGGTGGATCGATGTTAGTTATAATCGGGAAGAGATGGTTCAATCTATTCGCGAGTTAGAAGAACTTATTTTACAGTGGCAGCAAAAAACTGCAAAACCAGAGTTAGCATTGCGCATCAATGTCACTCAAGGTAAGGCGGATTATGCGGATCTGCAACGAGTCGTCGCCAGTAAAGCCGGTAAAAACCGCCTCGATAACATCAGGGAGCAGTTAAAACAGATAAATGCTCACTTTATAAAATCTGAAGATCAAGTCGCACAAAATTTAATCCTTGCCATTGGCAAAGACATGGTCGATCAGGAAACCGGGCTGCGGGGTTTTCTAATCACCGGTCAAAATGAATTCCTTGACCCTTTTGAGGCGGGGCAACTCGCTGTTGAACAAGATATCGCCGACCTGAAGTTTTTGGTACAAAATACCTTTGCTATTGAGCCGATGCAAAGGGCGGTCAATGATATAAATATGTTATCCAGCGAATGGCTCACTAAGGCCGGAGAGCCAAAGATAGCGGTAAGAAACGAAATGAACAGCAATCCGACTACTATGCTCGATGTCATCCGTTTGCTTGAACAGAAAATGGGCGAACAAGTTATGGACGATATACTCCTGCAATTAGGCCAGTTCAAGCAAGTTGAAAAAACATTGCTTGATGAAAAACAGGACGATTCCAAGTCTACCGCCGATGCCATGTTGTGGCTGGTATTGGCTGGCACGCTCATTATTGTGGCCTTTGCCGTTGCCCTGATGAAAACAACTAACAACCTGCAGGAACAATCGGAAGTGCTGAAACAGGAACGCAGCAAACTAGAAGGTCAGGACTGGGTAAAAACCAGTTATGCCAACATCATCGGTAAATTACAAGGACTTAAGGATCTGCGGGCTTTTGCCGAAGTGGTGATGAACGAATTAGTCCCTGTACTGGATGCTCAGCTAGGGCTGTTTTACAGCAAAGAGCTTGCCGATGATAACCATAAGCCGGTACTGAAACTACTCGCCTCCTATGCACATAAAAAACGCAAAAATGTCGCGAATCAGTTTCTCTTCGGTGAAGGTCTGGTCGGACAAAGTGCATTAGAGCAGAAAACCATTTTTCTGTCTCAAGTGCCCGATGATTATATTCGTATCAGTTCAGGGGTAGGAGAGGCCAACCCGAAAAATATTATCGTTTTTCCACTGCTATTTGAAGAGCAGCTGTTGGCGGTGATTGAGATTGCCTCAGTTAAAGAGTTTTCTCTTTTACATCAGGAACTCATCGAACAATTCCGACAGAATCTCGGGGTAGTTTTTAACAATATTCTTAGTCTTATCCGTGCTGAACAGTTACTGCAACAATCTAAAATACAAGCAGAGACATTACAAACCCAGCAGGAAGCGCTGCAGTTTTCCAATGAAAGTCTTCAGGCGCAAACCGAACGTTTAAAGACATCGGAAGAAGAGCTGCAACAGCAAAGTGAGGAGCTGCGGGTTTCCAATGAAGAGCTTGAAGAAAAGCAGCAGCGCTTGGAGCAGCAGAAACAAGAACTGCAGCAGTCAAAGAATGAAATTGAACTAAAAGCCCGTGATTTATCGCAAGCCAGTAAATATAAAACGGAGTTTCTGGCGAATATGTCCCATGAATTACGCACACCGCTAAACAGTCTGCTCATCCTATCGAAAATGTTGGCGGAAAATAAAGAGGGCAACTTGACCGATAACCAGCTGGAAGACGCTCAAGTCATCTTTGAGGGCGGCAATGATCTGCTTAATCTGATTAATGACATTATGGATTTATCCAAGGTAGAGGCCGGTATGTTAGATGCTTATGTCGATGATGTTTATATCGATACTGTGGTTAATAATCTACAAAAACTGTTTGCTCAGGTGGCAGAGAAAAAGGGGACTGAGTTTGTTATCGATAAACAGCCGGATATACCCACCTACTTTAGATCCGATGGGCAAAGACTGGAACAGATCCTGAAGAACTTCCTGTCCAACGCCTTTAAATTTACGGAAAAGGGCAGGGTCACTTTAAAATTTCATCGGCCTGACCCTAATACCCAATTTATCAATAAGGTCTTAAATGCAAAAAACAGTATAGCACTGTCGGTCATTGATACCGGTATCGGTATTTCGGCCGATAAACGTCAGGCAATATTTGAGGCATTTCAGCAAGAAGATGGCTCCACCAGTCGAAAATATGGCGGTACGGGCCTGGGATTAACCATATCAAAAGAGCTGACCCGGATATTAGGCGGAGAAATACAGTTAAAAAGTGAAAAAGACCAAGGCAGTGTTTTTACCTTATATCTGCCCTTACAGTGGTCGGGGGCATCGCAGAATGCTATTGATGATCACCAAGTAACCCTACCGATAATATCCCCCCCGCTTGAGACGAACAGTGCGCCAGTCATTAAAGCATTACCATCCGATGATCTATTTCTAGCCGATGACCGGCGAAATATTGCTAACAATGACAAAGTTGTTTTAATCATCGAAGATGATAAACGTTTTGCTAAAATTCTGATCAATACGGCTCACCAGAACGGATTTAAATGTCTGGCAACTAACCGCGGCCGGGATGGTCTGTATCTGTGCATGGAATATCCGGTCAGCGGTATTATTCTGGATATTGGCTTGCCTGATATTGATGGTCTGGCGGTATTAGAGCAATTAAAAAATAATCTGAAGACACGACATATTCCAGTACATGTCATTTCCGGTGGCGATCAAAAGCAACCCTCTTTAAGACAAGGGGCGTTAAGTTATTTACAAAAACCCGCGAGCGGCGATCAGATAGAAACTATCATGGCTGATATAAAAAATAGCGGTGAGGATAATATAAAAACTATTTTGGTGATTGAGGATGATAAAAATCAGCAACACTCGATTACGCGATTAATTAAAGCCGATGATATCCAACTCATTTTTGCATCAACCGGCCGACAGGCCTGTGAAAAGTTGGAAATAGAGCACTTTGACTGCGTTATTTTAGATCTCGGCTTACCCGATATTAGTGGCTATACGGTATTGGAGAAAATTGCGTCATTACCCTCGGGGTTGCTTCCTCCGGTGATTGTATACACCGGGCAGGAAATATCCGATGAACAACAGAAAGTGCTGGCTAAGTTTACCGCTGATATTATTATCAAAGGTGCGGAGTCGCCTGAGCGATTATTAGATGATGTCTCCCTTTTCTTACACAGCGTAGAAACGAGTCTGCCAAAAGCGCAAAAAAAGACTATTCGTATGCTGCACAATGCCGATGCGATGCTCAAAGGCCGGCGATTATTATTGGTGGATGATGATATGCGTAATGTCTTTGCGCTGACCCGTCAGCTGGAAGATGTCGGCATGGAAGTCACTATGGCGGACAACGGTCAGGTCGCATTGGATAAACTCAGTGTTGCTCCCGATGGCACCCATAAACCTTTTGATCTGGTGATTATGGATATTATGATGCCGGTCATGGACGGTTACGAGGCGATGAGAAAGATACGCAAACTGACCAACGGATATGCAAATATCCCTATTATTGCACTCACCGCTAAAGCCATGCCCGAGGATAAATCCAAGTGCATAGAAGCCGGTGCATCTGAGTTTCTGACCAAACCCGTTGAACTGGATAAATTAATGTCAATATTAAGGGTTTGGTTATACAAAAGTACTAAGCATTAAAATGGAAGGCGTTATAATGGAAGACAAGCAATTGGAAGCGTTTGAAATAGACTGTCTGTTAGGCGCGATATTACTGCGTTATGGTTATGACTTTCGTAATTATGCCCAGGCATCCCTGAAAAGACGCATTCATAATCGCCTGACGCTTTCCAACTTGCAGCATGTTTCAGAAATGATCCCCAGGATCCTCTATGATGAACATTTTTTTAGTGAGTTTCTCTGCGACATGTCCATTACGGTCACTGAAATGTTCCGCAATCCCGAGGTCTTTAAGTTTATTCGTGAAAAAGTGGTTGATAAACTGCGTACTTATTCGCGTATTAATATTTGGAATGTAGGCTGTGCCACGGGTGAAGAAGCCTACTCGATCGCAATTATACTGGCAGAGGAAGGCTTACTCAATAAAACTCATATTTATGCCACTGATTATGACAACCAGGCATTAGCAGTTGCCAAGACAGGCATTTATCCGGCGAACGTAATGCAGCAATATACCGAAAACTATCTAAAAGCAGGCGGCCGTCAATCTTTTTCTGATTATTATCAGGCCAGGTACGAATCAGCCAAAATGAAAAAAAATCTGCGTGAAAAAATTACCTTTGCCAACCATAATTTAATGCAGGACGGCAGCTTTGCGGAAATGCATTTAATTCTCTGTCGTAATGTCTTGATCTATTTTAATCAGACATTACAAAATAGCGTTTTATCGTTACTGCGGGACAGTATGGTACATCATGGTTATCTGGTATTAGGTGATAAAGAAACTCTGGATTTTTCATCGGTTGCAAATGATTTTGAATCCGTTGATAAACAGAGACGGATTTATCGAAAGAAGCGCTTAAGATGAAAAAAAGTTATCAGGCAATTGTTATTGGTGCTTCGATGGGGGGAATGGAGGCGCTTAAAATGATTTTGGCTCAATTACCCGACAACTTCTCCCTGCCCGTGATAGTGGTACAGCATCAGATGCGTGATAGCGATGATTTTTTGGCAGTATACCTGAATCGACATTGCGCTATCAAAGTGAAGGAAGCCTGTGCACATGAGCTGATATTACCCGCTTATGTTTATATTGCACCGGCGGCCTATCACCTGCTGATCGAAGAAGACAAAACACTCAGTCTGTCGGTTGATTTACCGGTAAATTACTCTATTCCTTCCATTGATGTATTGTTTGAATCTGCTGCTGATGTTTATGGTGAGTCTCTCGTGGGTGTCGTGCTGACGGGTGCCAGTGCTGATGGCAGTCAGGGACTAAAAAAAATCAAAGCCTACGGTGGACTGACTGTGGTGCAGGATCCAAACACTGCTGAAGCACCGAAAATGCCAAGCGCGGCGATCAAGGTCACACAAATAGACCACATTCTGCCGCCCGACAAAATAGGTGTCTTTTTAAGGGAGCTAACCAATGACGAAGGCTAAACCGACCATACTGATAGTCGATGATAAACCACAAAACAGACTGGCCGTCAGACGTATTCTTGAGTCGTTAGACATTATTATTGAAGAAGCGGATTCAGGGCAGGAAGCATTACGACAAGTGCTTCACCATGATTTTTTCCTGATTTTAATGGATGTGCAGATGCCGGAGATGAATGGTTTTGAAACGGCGTCACTGATCCTTGAAAATTATCAAACCAAGCATATTCCCATTATTTTTGTCACCGCGGTCAGCAAAGAACAACGCTTTGTCCATCAGGGTTATGAATCAGGTGCGGTAGATTATGTCTATAAACCATTAGATCCCCAGATATTACGCAGTAAAGTGATAGTGTTCAGGGAGTTATGGATTCAACGTCTTGCTCATCGACAAAGCAGTGCGGCTCTGGCGAAATTAAACGAGCAATTAATTAACATCAGCAAAACCCTAAAAGTCACTAACAGCAAGCTCAGACACGAAATTAAAGACCATGAACGGACTGAACTGGCTTTACGCGCTGCTCGTAACGAAGCGGATCAAGCTAATCGAGCAAAAAGTGAATTTTTGGCCAATATGAGCCATGAAATCCGCACACCCTTAAATGGGATTATGGGCATGAATTATCTTGTCTTACAAACAGAGCTTAGTGACCAACAACGTAATTATCTGCACAAAATACAAATGTCTTCGGATAGTCTGCTTAATATTATTAATGACATTCTCGATTACTCCAAAATTGAAGCGGGTAAACTGAAGGTTGAAAAAGTAACGTTTCAACTGGATAGTCTATTGCAAAATGTAACGGATTTAATGGCCATTAAAGCAGAGCAAAAAAATATTGAACTGTTGGTGGACTGTGATCCGAACATACCCTTAGAGCTCATTGGTGATCCCTTACGTATTAGCCAGATATTGATGAACTTAGTGGGTAATGCGCTCAAGTTCACCGAACAGGGTGAAATCGTTATTTCAGTTAAACGGTCAAAATCGGAAAATGGCACACTCTATTTGTATTTTGAGATACGCGATACGGGTATAGGTATCTCGCATCAACAAAGTCAACAATTATTCCAACCTTTTTCCCAGGCAGATAGTTCTACCACGCGAAAATATGGGGGTACCGGGCTTGGACTGGTGATTTGCGCTCGGCTGGTGGCGTTGATGGGAGGAAAACTGACATTAGAAAGCAGGTTGGGCACCGGCAGTGTATTTTCTTTTACCTTACCTTTTTTACGTCAAAATCAGAAAAAGCGCTTCCAGTTGCCCTTCGAAGAATTAAAAAACTTGCGATTTTTAGTCGTCGATGACAGTGAAAAAGCGTGTACTATTTTGACCAGCCTGTTGAACTCCTTTGGTTTTCAATCCTTAAGCGTTGCTTCAGGGCAGCAAGCCTTAGATGAACTGAGTCGTGCATCTG
Organism: Psychromonas sp. MB-3u-54; assembly: GCF_002836415.1. Lineage (GTDB taxonomy): Bacteria > Pseudomonadota > Gammaproteobacteria > Enterobacterales > Psychromonadaceae > Psychromonas. The sequence continues at coordinate 14,418 of NZ_PJBP01000137.1, forward strand.
ATAACCTGCAAGCCTACGATATAGTTCTGATGGACTGGAAAATGCCCAGCATGGATGGTTTGACCGCCAGCAAGTTAATAAAAAAGAACCTGGATTTGTCCCCAATGCCCTTTGTTATCATGGTGACCGCCAGTACGAGTGAAGATTTGCGCAAAAAATCCGCTAAAATAACCGATGGTTTGTTGTTAAAACCGGTGACCCCCTCGCTGTTATTTAGCGCAGTGATGGAATTACTGGGCCTCAATGAAGATATAACTATTCAAACAGTAACTAAACCGCTCGATTTAGGCCTTGAGCAGGTAGCGCATATTAAAGGCGCAAAAATACTGCTCGTTGAAGATAATGAGATTAATCAGGAAGTGGCAACAGAATTATTACGCTTGGCGGAATTCGATATAGTGTTGGCATACAATGGTCAGGAAGCGTTGCAAAAGTTAATCCAGCCCTTGCCCGAAGCACGGTTTGATGCGGTGCTGATGGACTGTCAGATGCCGGTGATGGACGGTTATGATGCGACCGCGAAAATTCGTTGCAATCCTCTTTTTGTAAACTTACCTATTATTGCTATGACGGCCAATGCCATGGCAGGTGATCGGGAAAAATGTCTGTCTGCAGGCATGAGTGACTATATCAGCAAACCAATCATCCCGCCCTTACTCTACGCGACACTGGCAAAATGGATCAAGGTTAAACAAACGAATAACAGTGATGATTCAGCGCGGGTAAATTTGAATAAAAATGAGACCATCGCATTGCAGGCGTTGCCGGAAATCCCCGGTATCAATATGAGTGATGCACTAATGCATGTCGGTGGTAATAAAACTCTGTACAGAAAGTTGTTATTAACATTTAGCAAAAATAGCTCAGTGGAAAAAATTCGGTTTGCTCTGTCGAAAGGTCATTGGGAGGACGGGGAATTATATGCCCACGGCCTTAAAGGGGTTGCCGCTAACCTGGGTATGACTAAAATGCAAAATGCAGCACAGGCTCTGGAAGAAAAAATAAAAAAACAGCAACTGAATGCTAGCGAAAAAGCGTTGGCATTAGTCGAGGCTGAAGAAAAACGTTTGATTCAATCAATTTTGGAATACTATGATACTAAGGCTTGAAGGCGCTAAGGTTATAGTGCCGTTAGCTGTCAGCCGTCAGTTGCCATAAAGCTATAAGGCTATAAGGCTTGAATGCTCGAAGGTGTTAAGGCATGAAAGCATGAAAATGTAGTTCCGAGCAAAGTCGCAGTTAAAAAATCTAACAATAAGGATTAGATTATGACCGAAGCAGCAGCAACAAGCAGTGTTGAGTTGAAGGCAAAAATCAGCAGCGCAACGCTTAATCGTATTACCGAAGCCATTGAGCATGATCCAATCATATTAACGGTGACTAAGGCGCTTTTAAAAGAGGTGGTGAAAGATGCTATTGATTTAGAAAATAACAAAGAAAACCCCCGTCTTGAGCAAGTTATTGAGTATATAAACGGGCAGGGATGGTCTAACTTATTTACGCCATCAGTCCGAAGAACTGCCGAACTGATTAAACTCAGGCGCTAAGGCACGAAGGTTATAGGGCCGTTAGCTGTCAGCCGTCAGCCGTCAGCCGCCAGCTGCCATAAGGCGTTCAGGCTTTAAGACGTTCAGGCTTTAAAGCTTTAAGGTGTTCAGGCTTTAACAACAAGCATTGCCTTTCTGCTAACCACATAAAAAACAGCGCAATGAGACAAAACAGGGCGGAGGCGATAAATACCGTATAATAACTGAAATATTGTGCGATTCCTCCCACGAGAAGGCTGCTTAATAAAACGCTCAGCAGGAGGCTGTTATTAAACAATGTTGAGGCTAACCCAATCTGTTTTTTCATCATATCCTGTACAACCAGCATGCCTAAACTGGCATTGATACCAATAAAAATACCGTTAAACAGCTGCAGCAATATAAACTGCCAGAGCTGCTCGGCAACCAGCAAACCCGCAAAAAATAGCAGGCCGCTAATAATTGCAATATTGATCAGTCGCATTGCACCGAACCTTGGCGCAAGATAGCCTGCGCCTAACATAATTGGAATTTCCACAAAGGCCGCCGTGCCCATCAGGTAACCCACCCATTTAGAATCAAAATCTGCCGCTTGAGTGATATACAGGCTGATTGATGTGATGTACATATTGTTGGCAGTAAAAACAAAAAAGATACAGATCAAAAAGAATAAAACGCCGGATATTTTTGACCAATTCACATTTTTTGGAGCAGACTGGACCTTTTCAATCTGCACATTAGATATACCCACACAAACAATAATAAATACTACCACAGCAAAAAATCCGGCCAGCAGAAAGGTTTGTTCAAACCCGAAAGCATCATTGATTAAAAAGGCAGCGGGCGGCCCAATTACCCAAGACATAGACATGGTTGCCCGCATCATTGTCATAAACACAGTCGCTTTATCGGCAAGCTGTTTATCTGCAAAATGACGTCCCATGCTGAAAATTTGCGGTAAACAAGCTGCACTGAAGGGCATGAAAAAAACAACCGCAAATAATAGCGTGTAATAATGCTGACTCATTGCCAAAAAAATCGTAGTGATAATAAACCCGACTTGTCCTGTTAAAATAATAGATTTGCGACTTAAGCCCTGATCTGATTTTTTTGCTATATATTGCGAGACCAATACGCCGCTTAACACCATGCAGGTAATTAAAATCCCCATGCTGATCGGGGTGGCGTGAACTTCTTCAATCAGATAAAGACTTAATAGTGGATAAATGAACGCGGTACTTAGCCCGATAAAAAAACAGGTCAATAAATAGGTGATGGATTGTTTGCTAAAGAACATAGTGTGCGCCTTGGTGATTGAGTG
>NZ_PJBP01000138.1 GCF_002836415.1 Psychromonas sp. MB-3u-54
TCTAGCTTCTAGCTTCTAGCTTCGAGCTTCTAGCTTCTAGCTTCTAGCTTTTTAGCTTTCCAGCCTTATATCCTTCCAGCTATTTTTTAAACTGCGCCTTCAAAATCGAGTTGACGCCAGGCTTCGTAGACGAATACCGAGACTGCATTGGATAAGTTCATTGAGCGACTTTCCGCTCTCATTGGAATACGCAGCTTTTGCTCGAGGGGTAAAGCATCGAGGATTTCACTGGGTAATCCTCGCGTTTCAGGGCCAAAGAGTAATACATCGTCCGCTTGAAAAGTTGCCTGACTATGAAAAGTAGTTGTTTTTGTTGTACAGGCAAAAATTCTTTTACCTGATACTGCCTGTAAAAAATCGTGGTGATTTTTATGGCGATAAACATGGGTCAGTTCATGGTAGTCGAGTCCTGCTCTGCGGACTTTTTTCTCATCTAAATCAAACCCTAAAGGTTCTATTAAGTGCAAAACACAACCCGTATTGGCACATAAACGAATAATGGCGCCGGTATTTTGCGGGATCTCAGGTTCAAATAGTGCTATTTCAATCATAGTAGGCTTCTTTGTTTAGTCTCTGTTTTTAAGTTGACTGTTTAGTCAATTCGAAGGAATGGTAAGTGCATACATAGCTTTCCATGCTTACACATGGCATTTCAGCAAGCTCTTACTTAAAAGTGAGAGCTTGCAACTCGAGCAGATGATTTATGTTTAACGTCGTGTAGGGTCTTATTCTACCTTATTTTTTTGAACATGCAGACCTGGATAAATTAAAAATTGATAATATTAAAATATGTTGTCATCATAAATATGGGCGGGCATGCTCGGTTGAAGACGATATTTTAACGCTTTGACGGACCACTGAAACTCGCATTTATAAATGGGTAGGGTATAATCACTGCCTGATTTTTTTTGTTATATTATAGGTGTTCTTTTTGTCCAAGAATCTCACAAAAAAAGAGTATAACCGATTGGTTAACCTTGCCGGACGGGCTGCTATTTTCGCTGCCTCTCTGCTGATTATCGTTAAATTAGTTGCCTGGGTGATGACCGGCTCTGCCAGTATTTTAGCCACCTTGACCGATTCGTTAATGGATGTCACAACTTCTATTATCAATCTGTTAGCGATTAAAATAGCACTTCAACCTGCCGATGATGAACACCGTTTCGGTCACGGTAAAGCAGAGAGTCTTGCCGGTCTCGCACAAGCCGCCTTTATTTCCGGTACGTCTGTCTACCTGATGTTCAATGGTATCTCAGCTTTGGTTAACGGACATCAAATAAGCGCAACAAATGTTGGTATTGGGGTGATGATTTTCTCTGTTATTGTTACTATTTTACTGGTTGCATTTCAAACTTATATTGTGAAAAAAACCGATAGTATGGCGATTAGAGCCGATTCGCTGCATTATCGGACCGATATTGCAATGAATGGCGCGGTATTATTGGCGCTTATATTAGCGGGATACGGCTGGTACTGGGCTGACGGCGTATTTGCAATTGCGGTTAGTGTTTATATTTTATATGGCGCATGGCAGATTGGCCGTTTGTCAATTGATGCATTAATGGATAAACAACTGCCTAAATCAGATGAAGAGAAAATTGTGAAAACCGCCTATCATATCAAGGGGGTGCGCGGGGTTCATGATTTACGAACCAGACTATCGGGCAATACAAAATTCATTCAGCTGCACTTGGAGCTTGATGATAATCAAAGTTTATTAGAAGCGCATAACAAAGCGGATCAGTTAGAAGAGGCCTTAGAGTCTGATTTCCCTCGCGCAGATATACTAATCCATCTGGATCCTTTGTCGATAGTTGAAGAAGAGAAATTGAACGACAAAGTACAATTTGAAACATCGCCGCTTACCTCGGATAAGGACAATATTTAATGGACGCGACTCAGAAAAGATTATGGAACAAAATTAGGGAAGAGGCGCTGCATTATTCTGCCAGTGAACCCATTTTGGCGAGCTTTTTTTATTCAACAATATTAAATCATCATAGTTTAAAATCGGCATTAAGTTACCAACTGGCTAATCGTTTGGATCATCCGACTATGCCTGGTATTTTGTTGCGAGAAGTTATTGAAGAAGCATTTACTCAATCACCTGAAATTATGATTGCCGTGATGGCTGATATTATTGCCGTTCAGGACAGAGACCCTGCAGTTAATGATTATTCAACTCCTTTACTTTATCTTAAAGGTTTTCAAGCAATTCAAGTTCACCGTGTGGCTAATTGGCTGTGGAAAAAAAATCGCATAACATTAGCATTATATTTACAAAATCGCAGTTCTGAGCTGTTTTCTGTCGATGTTCATCCGGCAGCAACGATCGGTAAAGGTATTATGTTTGACCATGCAACGGGTGTTGTTATTGGTGAAACAGCCGTTATTGAAGATGATGTCTCTTTATTACAAGGTGTGACGTTAGGCGGAACGGGTAAAACCTGTGGCGATCGCCACCCTAAAATTCGTCAAGGGGTGATGATTGGTGCCGGCGCAACTGTGCTTGGTAATATTGAAATTGGCAAGGGTGCAAAAATTGGTGCCGGTAGTGTCGTATTATACGCAGTACCTGCTCATACTACAGTCGCAGGGGTTCCTGCCAAAGTTGTAGGTGTTCCTTCCTGTGAGATGCCATCTTTATCAATGGATCAATATCTTTCATAAAGGGTGTTCATTGAGGTGTTTGTAAACTGCATTCACCTCTTTTATAAAACCTCAATCAGGCATCACCGATAAAAAATCTCGCTTGTTTTAGACCTAAATTCGCGCCTTTTCCATAAGGCCTTAACTCAGGTCTCGCCAATAAAAAAATATTGCTTGTTTTATACCTCAATTCGCACCTCTTCCATAAGGCCTTAAATCAGGTCTCGCCAATAAAAAATCTCGCTTGTTTTAGACCTAAATTCGCGCCTCTTCCATAAGGCCTTAACTCAGGTCTCGCCAATAAAAAATCTCGCTTGTTTTATACCTCAATTCGCACCTCTTCCATAAGGCCTTAACTCAGGTCTCGCCAATAAACATAAATCGTGGTTGTTTTTTTCCCTCAATCTCCACTTCTTCGATAAATAGTTCAAGTGGCCTTACCCACAGGGCTTGCTCACCATATAACGGACGGTAAACCACCATTTTCTCTTCGGTTTCACTGTGTGTGGCAATATTCTCAACCCTATACAGACCGCCTTTATAATGACGGTATTGGCCGGGCTTAATTTCTTTTTTCATGATTTCTCACTTAATTAACGTGATAGGCGTAATAGCGGGCAATAACTTTACAGATATTGTCATAATATAGTTAGCAAACATAAAACAATGGTTGAATAAGTAAACGAGAATGCTTACTCTCAATAAATTGACAGCATACATTATTTTAAGGAGAGAGTTGATGACATTGGATCTTTTAGAACAATTAGAAAGTAAAATTCAAAATACGGTAGATACCATTGCGTTACTGCAAATGGAAGTCGAAGAACTAAAAGAGGATAAGCAAGGTTTAACTGAAAAAGGTGAGCAGTTGCAGGCAGAAAATATCCGATTAACAGAAGAACACCAGCAATGGCAATCTCGTTTGAGTGCGTTAGTTGGTAAAATAGAAGAAACTGAATAAGTGGCAATCTAGTTTGAGTGCGTTAGTTGGTAAAATAGAAGAAACTGAATAAGTGGCAATCTCGTTTGAGTGCGTTAGTTGGTAAAATAGAAGAAACTGAATAAATGGCAATCTAGTTTGAGTGCGTTAGTTGGTAAAATAGAAGAAACTGAATAAACAGCAAGCGGGCAGTAAGCTAAGCGATGCAACTAAAAGCCCAATTTATTATGAATTGGGCTTTTTTACAATTTATCGGCTAAGCTATTTCATCAGGCTCTGCCAATGCCTCAGCATTAAGCGGCTCAGGCGAAATAATAATACCGGTACTATCGGCATATAAAATATCTTCAGGCAGGAAAGTCACACCGGCAAAGTTAACCGGCGAGTTGACCTCTCCAATTTCTGTATCTTCAGCCCCGACAGGAATTGCAGTGATTGCCTGTATACCTATATCTAAATCTTCAAGAAGATCCACTTCACGTACACAGCCGTTTACGACAATACCTTCCCAGCCATTTTCAACAGCAAGTTCAGCAATGTGTGCATTTACTAAAGCGCGGCGTAGTGAACCACCACCATCGACCAGTAAGACCTTTCCTATACCATTTTCTTCAAGAGTTTTATAAATAAGGCCCACTGACTCGAAACACTTGATGGTGACAACTTCTCCTGCAAAAGAGTTTCGCCCACCAAAATTGGTTAACAGGGGTTCAACAACATCAACAGTATCAGCGTAAATATCGCAAAGAAGGGAAGTATTGTAATGCATTATCAGGCTCGCCTATGGTTAGTATGATATTACTGAGTATAAACTTAACGTATTCATTTACAATATTGTTTTTACATTGAAAAAAACAGTTTTGAGTTTACGTGATAAAAATCAAACAACTCGAAGGCCAAATCCGGATTATGGGCCTGAGATAAAAGCTAGGCGATAAGGTCCTAGTCTAATTCCCTAAAAAATGAATGATCAAAGGTCTTTTCACAATAATGACACTTCAGTTTAAGGGTGGATTTCTTCTTAACATAGAAACGTGTATCCACTGGCTCATGATGACTGATGCAGTTACTGTTTGGACAAGCTAATACACCAATAAATGAGTCTGGCAGTTGTACCTGAAATTTATGGACTACCTTAAAGTTTTTTATCTGATTAATAGTGGCACGGGGTGCAAATAATGCCAGCTGATTGGCCTGCTCATCGCTAATAAAAGTGTTTTCTACTTTTATCAGATCTTTTTGTTGCCCGGTGTGGGTTGCCAGGTTTAAGCCGATGGTAATTTTTTCATCGGTTTGTGTTAAGTTAAAAAATCGGATGATCTTAACACCCTGTTGAACCGGGATGTGATCAATGACGGAGCCGTGTTGAATTGCTTCTACTTGTAATTTGTGTTGCATAATTAACCCTTACGCTTGATCTTGGAAATGGTTTGTTAACAATAAAGCCAGTAAAGCCTGTCGTGCATAAATGCCATTTTGAGCTTGTTGAAAATAATAAGCATAGGGTGTTGAATCGACATTAATATTAATTTCATCCACACGAGGTAATGGGTGCAGTACTTTTAAGTTTTCCCGCACGTTTTCTAACATGTCTGCATTTAACAAAAATGCGGATTTAATATGTTGATATTCTGTTTCATCGAAACGTTCTTTTTGCACCCTTGTCATATACAACACATCGAGTGAATCAACGACCTCTTCAATACTTGCATGCACGGAATAATTGATTCCTTTCTCATTCAGCTCTTCAAGTATGTAGTCGGGCATTGCCAAGGCTTCTGGAGAGATAAAATAGAAATTACAGTTAAATAAAGACAATGCCTGTGCCAATGAGTGCACTGTTCTGCCATATTTCAGATCGCCTACAAATGCAATGTTGAGGTTATCAAGTCGGTTTTGCGTTTCATAAATGGTAAACAGATCTAATAATGTTTGCGTAGGGTGCTGATTCGACCCATCTCCGCCATTGATAACTGGAATGTTGGTAAATTCTGCAGCTAAACGGGCTGCGCCTTCCTGCGGGTGGCGCATAAAAAAAGCGTCGGCATAAGAAGCGATGATTTTAACCGAATCCGCCAGTGTTTCCCCTTTTTGTGCTAATGAGGTATTTCCTGCGTTATCAAAACCAATCACAGTTCCTCCCAAACGTTGCACTGCTGTTGCAAATGAAAGGCGGGTTCGTGTTGACGCTTCGAAGAAACAACTGGCAATTATTTTGTCTTTTAATAGCTCGGGTTGTGGGTTGTGTTTTAATGATTGAGCTGTTGTTAATATAAGCTCAAGCTCTTCACGAGAAAGGTCGGAGATGGAGATGATGTTTTTTTGATACAATGGATTATTCATGTTTTCTGACCCATAGGTAAACGAGTGACGATAAAAAATTATACCACCGCACCCCCGTGAATTCTGTATTTTTTAAATGCTTTAAATTGGGTTAGTTATTGTTAGGGGTTATGATGAGACTTGACTGACAATTGGAGTTTTTATGTTTAAGCGTATTCTGTGTTTTATTTTATGCCTGCTGCCGATAAATTTGCTTGCTGAGCAATGGTCAGCGCTGCATGCTTTATTACCTAAAGGGACACAGCTTTCTTATCTGGTATTGAATCCTGGCAACAATCAATTACTTGCTGAGTCCAGTGCCGATATTCTGCGTACTCCGGCAAGCTTACAGAAGTTATTAACTGCGACGGCTGCAAAGTTATATCTAGGTGAAAGTTTTCGCTATCAAACAACCCTTGAGGGAAACAAAAGTAGCATTAAAAACAATGATTACCAAGGTGATATACGCTTACGTTTTGTCGGCGATCCGACCCTGTCGCGTGCCGATATCAAAGCTATGCTGAGATCTTTTAAAGCATTGGGTGTTAAGCAGATAAGGGGGGATTTTTTAATTAACGCGGCTCATTTTAGCGGCTATCAATGGAGTGATGGTCAGGCTTGGAATGACTTGGGTGTTTGTTATACCTCTCCGTCAAATGCCATTATAGTGAACAGAAATTGTGTATTAGGTAACCTCAGCGTAGCGCGTCCAAATGCCCAAAAAGCGCGCTTGTTTATTCCAAGTTATGAACCCGTTGAGATTAGCAGTAACGTTGATGTGCTTACTTCCGCGCAGCGAGATGAGCAATTCTGCGCCTTAAAAGTGACCCGTAATAGCGACAACCGTTATCATTTGTGGGGTTGTATGGTGCCGAGGAATCGTCCTTTGGGTTTGGCTTTTTCGGTCAACGACCCCTTTGCATATGCAAGTCAAATAATTAAATCCGAATTAAAAAAAGCAGGTATTAAGTTAAAGGGTAAGGTTAAACTTGAACAGAGCAAACAAGCAGATGCAGCCACCCAGGTATTAGTGAAGCATCAATCCCCTGAGTTAGGAAAGTTATTAGAAATTATGCTTAAAGACTCAGATAATTTAATTGCGGATAGTCTGTTTAAAACACTGGGTGCTGCCTATTTTCAACAGGAGGGTAATTTTAGTAATGGTGCTAAGGCGCTAAAATTAATTCTGCAGGAGCACGGTGTTGATTTAGAAAATGCTTATCTGGCAGATGGTTCTGGGTTATCTCGTCATAATTTAATGAGTGCTAAATTGTTTATGACTGTCCTTAAATATGTTTACCAAAATGATGCTAAATTAAAATTGTTAGGCAGTTTTTCGATTGCCGGAGTAGACGGTACGCTGCATTACCATAAAGGAGTCGCAGGACCTTTGTTAAAAGGTAATATTATTGCAAAAACAGGGTCGATGAAAGGTGTGGCAAACCTATTGGGGATTGTTAAAACTGCGCAGGGAGATCGCCTTTTTGCTTTAGTTATAAACGGCTATAATTGGCCTGAGAGCACCTTAACTAAAGCCACAACATCCCCCGTTGTTATTTTTGAACAGGCTTTTTTTGAAACAATAATAAAGTCTTCCCGCAAATAAATATACCCATGTTACTTCAAGATGCTTTGTCAGGCGCAAGATCTTCGATCAGAGCAATACGCAACATGACCTTTCGAACGATTAACTGCGTTAATCCTCTAGCGGTAGATGTAAATGCAAGCATTTACATCTTAAAGGGTTATTTCCTTATCAAGTGTTACAACGCAGTGTTAGTTTTCGGGCGAATCTCCCGAAGGGCAAGGCGATAAACGACGATCTTCGTTGTTAGAAAGCGTCGATTTAGAATAACGAGATCATCAGCCTTCAGCCTAGAATTTCATCATTTATCGTCTTGCTGATTCTTGCATCTTCAAATAATTTGGGTATGTACTTCAATTTTTTGCCTAGCATCTAGGCACCATTTTCCTTGCTGACTTTGCATCTTGAAATATCATGGGTATTTATCCAAAAGAGGTTTATGCCTTTTTTGGATAAATATGAATTTATTGCATTTTAATCGGGAACCAGTTTTTGGGCCTGCCCTGGCTAAATAAAATAATATCAGTGGCAATATCAAGTTTATTAACCGCTGTCAGAGAGCGTGTATGGGGTGGGTAACTAATGCCGTCAAAATCAAGTATTAACCATTTTTTATCTTTTTCAACCAGTAAACTTTGCCATAAATAATGTTGACTGTTGGAGACTCTGACCGGCACTTGTATTTGAGATATGCGGCTTGAGAAACGATAGTCATCTTTTTGACGCTCAAAAATGAGCATTTCACAGCCACTCTTTGAACACCAGTCAAGCAGAACGATCGCCTCCTTAAGACCGTCCCCGTTGAGATCATACTTCACTGCACTGAATTTAGTACCTTTTGGATCTGTGCCATGAATTTTAAAGTATTGATTGAGTGCTTTTTGCAGTGCTTTATCAATTTCTGCCTTCGGGTCAATATGTTGCGCAGTGAATGCCCGCTCAATTCGGGTTATACTGTTTTTTGAGCTAATTTCTTTACTGGTCATTTTATTGAATACACCCTCAGCCTCGGAGAGTCTGGTGATGATATTATTTTTATTCAGTTTAGTGCTGCTCAGAGTTACACCTGAACGTTGGAAAATAAATTCTTCCTGTATCTTTTTTTTATCTTGCTGCATTAGCATTACCACAATACGATCTGGAGAATTACTTTTCCAAAAGCCTGTTTTAGTAATTACTTGTTCTCCAATTTTTTCTTGATATTCAACGCTATAATCTGAATTTAGGGTTAAATTGGTTGTTTTGAAGGGGCTTCTATTTAAGTAATAACCGCTAACGTCGCGAAAATTTACCGGCCATCCGGGTTCTCCACAGCCACTGAATTCGCCCCATACACTGTCAACCTTGGCGGTAAAACCCCAATATTCTTGCATTTTTAAATTATAACAATGTCCGGGTTGAATTCGTAAGCTCAGTCGCTCCCCCTGCTCATTGTTGGTTTTAATATAGTTTTTTTGAGTAGTGTTAAATTGTGAATTTTGAATCTGATAAGCTCGATTGCTCGCTTGAGTGGCAAAAAGTATCTTATTTTGATCAATATTTAAACGCCAGTAGGGATTGTCACCTTTAGCCTTAAATAAGAAACCATGAGTTGCTTTAGCACATTGTAATGAAGCTTTAGGCAGTGCCATATGGTGAATTGTGTCTATACGCATCAGCGCATTCGATGGTGGTGTATTTATGGCAGGAAAGGTTATTTCACCAACAAATTCGATATATACAGGCGTGGATTTTTCCTGGGTGATTTTTTCATAAATAATAGTTAATGCAGCATTAACTATTACCGGAAAATCTTGTTCGGAATCACAGGCAGTGAAATAACCTTTACCACCCACAAAGCGCAAATCGCCTCTGAAATTACTGTCTAATATTTTTGAAAAATCGTCCTTGATGACGGGGATTTTGTCTGGCGCAGGTGAGACAGTCGAAGTTGGCGAAACACAAGCTGCATTAAAAAGCAGGGAACTACTTAATAAGAAGAAACTTAATAAACGCATATAAAACCTCAGTTCAGTCATCATTGACGGTTAAGCGTGCATAAATCTGCACAAATACGACAATACATAGCATTTTTATTTAAATACTTAATTATCGTTCGGCGCTTAAGCCATTAATATTGTTAATAATAGTGATTAAGTATCAATATTTTGGCTTGATATTTACTTTATATTATGGGACTAGGCTAAATATCGATCCATCATTACCGCCACACCATGATCTTTAGATGAAAGCGTTTTTTCTGCATCTGGCAGTGCCTCTTTTAGCGCCTGCTGGGCGTTTTCCATTATGATAGGTTTAGCAACTGCGAGTAACATTTCAAGATCATTCATACCATCTCCAAATGCAATTGCATCGGCAATTTCCAGGTTTTTGCTTTTTAATACTCGATTAACGGCTTCACCTTTATTGGTATTGGCGCACATAACTTCCAGACACTTTGGTAAAGAAAAAGTAAGGTTAATTTTATCACCGTAACGCGCAGCTAATAATTCATAAACGGGTTGTAATAATTCATTTTCCGCATAGAAAAATATCTTAATAGTATTACTTTTATCAAGTTTGCTGAGATCGGCTTTGATACACTCAAACCCGGCGTCTAATCCCATTCCTTCAAGCTCTGTCAGAGGATAATTAGCATACCAGTTTTGATCTGTGAAGATATTGATTTGCACGGCATCAGCAAATGCCGTATCACAAATGCCTTGTGCTATATCGCTCGGCAGATTCTGTTGATGAATAATTTGTCCCTCTCTATTGTGGACGCGTGCTCCATTTGAGGTAATTAAATACATTGGGATATTTAAGGATTCTTGTAAATGTTTCGCTTCAATATAGTGCCGGCCTGTTGCGATAACAAATTTTCGGCCACTTTGTACCCAGCGTTGAATTGTTTCTTTTGTTTTTGCCGAGATGCGATGATCTGGACCGAGCAGGGTGCCGTCGAGATCTGAAATAGCTATTTTGTACATTGCAGAGTGCCTTGTTGTGATGCTTCTAAAAATTTAAGTACGGCATTTAAAGCGGCTAATCTGGATTGATCTTTTTCTAAATATATCTCATGTTGTGCATCAGGTATGGTTAGAAACTGCTTCGCCTTACACTGGGTTAACTTTTTAAAAAATTTATTTTGCCCTGCAGCCGTCACAACCTTATCGGCTCCAGCTTGCAGCAATAGGATGGGAATATTTATTTTATTGGCGTTATCAACCGCCTGCTTGGTGGCGCTAAGGCTTTGGGCAACCCAGCGCATGCTCGCATCGCCCAGTTGTGTTTCCGGAAAGGCTGTAAAAGTATTTTGTGATGCATTAAAACGCACTTCGCTGGACGTTAAGTCATTACCGATAAATGCTTTAGGCTTATATGCTTCGCCACCAAACACATAACAGGATTGATCACTAAACCAGCTGCACACAGTCGCACCGCTGAAGGTTAATAGTTTGGCAATAACACGGGGTATGCTGCCTAAATTGATTGACATCATGGGGCTTAATAAGATGGCGGCCTGAAAGGGGTGATCATATTTTTCGAGATATAGCGCGCTTATCGTGCCACCCATTGAGTGTGCTAACAGATAATTATGCTGGTAATGATTTGCTAAATCTAAAGATAAAATATAGCGGTTAAGGTCATCGACATAATTCTGAAAATGAACAACATGCCCGTGATATCGATCTCCGCCTAAGCGTTCTGAAAATCCTTGACCTCGGTGGTCAATTAAATAGAGATCATAACCTTGACGGTTAAGATCAAAAGCAAGTTCTTTGTACTTTAACACACTCTCGTTTCGACCCTGACTAATCACTATGGCGTTAGCATTACCTGTTTTAATGCTAATAGTATGCAGTCTTTTATTGCCAATGCCTTGTAAAGAACCTGACATTGCATTTTTTTTCCAAAATGCATTTATTTGACTATTAAAAGTATCACTCAGTTCGGCTTCAGTCGTTAAACCGTAAGGATTATTTGCCATGTGGTTTTCCGCAAAGGTCAATGCGCTAGTAAGTAAAAACAAAAAAGGTATCAGTAATCTCAGTTGAGAAGTTTTTTTCATCTTTTATCCGTACGTTATAGGGTTGTTAATTATACGCAAAGTATCAGATTAGATAGTCCCCAATCTTAGCTAAGATTGGGGACTGCAAGATCCTTCAGGTTTTCCTCAAAGATCGCGCCGACATAAAAATACTCACTTGGTTAATGGTAGGATAGGCGAATGATTAAGCGAGTTGGGCTTTGATAAAGTTAATAACCTCATCAATAGCAACTTCCTGTTTTACACCCGATAGACGATCTTTATATTCAATTACGCCATTATCCAAGCTACGATCGCCAATCACTAGGGTATGTGGAATACCGATAAGCTCAGCATCCGCAAACATAATACCAGGGCGTTCTTTACGATCGTCAAATAATACCTCAATACCTGCCGCTTGTAACTCTGCATAGTATTTTTCAGCAAGTTCTGCCACACGATGTGATTTATGCATATTCATCGGGACAATAACTACCGAGAAAGGTGCCAGTGCATCGTTCCAGATAATGCCATTTTTATCATTGTTTTGCTCAATAGCGGCAGCAACAATACGTGAGATACCAATACCGTAACAACCCATGGTTAATATCTGGTTTTTACCCTGCTGGTTAAGTACGCCAGCATTCATCGCTTTAGTATAAGTATCACCTAGTTGGAAAATATGTCCCACTTCGATACCGCGCGCCATTGAAAGGGTTCCACTACCGCATGGGCTAGGATCACCTTCAACAACATCACGTAAATCGGCAACTTCATAATTGCTGATGTCACGATCCCAGTTAACACCGGTTAAATGTTTGCCCGTTTCATTTGCACCGCAAACAAAATCGGCGAGTTTTTCAGCGGCCCGATCGACAATAGTACGCACGCTTAGACCTTTAGGTCCAATTGAACCGGCATCACAATTTGCCGTATCTTTAATTTGCTGTTCGTTGGCAAAAGTAAGCGGGCTGGCAATACCATCAATATTTTCAGCTTTAATTTCATTGAGGTTATGATCGCCACGTAAAATAAGTGCAACGACGGGGGCGCTTTCACCCTTTTTACAACTGCCTTCCACCAATAAGGTTTTGACGGTTTGCTCAGCTTTAACATTTAAAAATTCGCACACATCCGCAATGCTATCTGCATTAGGCGTGTCGGTAATCGTAACATCAGCAGTTGCTGCAGGGCGATCGAAGGTAGGCTCTAGTGCTTCTGCCTTTTCAATATTTGCTGCGTAATCACTTTCAGTTGAGAAAACAATGGCATCTTCACCGCTTTGCGCAAGTACGTGGAATTCATGGGATGCGCTGCCGCCAATACTGCCGGTATCGGCAATCACAGGGCGGTATTCAAGACCTAAACGGTCAAAGATACGACAATAGGCAGCAAACATATTCTGATAGGTTTTTTCTAAACATTCCTGTCCAAGGTGGAAGGAG
The DNA here is from genome assembly GCF_002836415.1 of Psychromonas sp. MB-3u-54. Lineage (GTDB taxonomy): Bacteria > Pseudomonadota > Gammaproteobacteria > Enterobacterales > Psychromonadaceae > Psychromonas. Next base: position 12,951 of record NZ_PJBP01000138.1, read on the forward strand.
TACGCATCTTTCATGGTAAATTCGCGTGCACGCATCACACCAAAACGCGGACGAGTTTCATCGCGGAATTTGGTCTGAATTTGGAAAATATTGAGTGGCAGCTGTTTGTAACTGTTTACTTCTTTACGAACAAGCTCGGTAATCACTTCCTCGTGTGTTGGGCCCAACACGAAATCACGCGTATGGCGATCCTTAAGACGTAACAGCTCTCCGCCGTATTGATCCCAGCGCCCCGTTTCCAGCCAAAGATCGGCAGGTTGCACAATCGGCATTAAGACTTCAACACCTCCGGCTCGTTCCATTTCTTCACGCACGATAGTTTCAACTTTACGTAAAACCCGCAACCCCGTCGGTAACCAGGTATATAAACCCGATGCTAATTTACGGATCATGCCTGCACGTAACATAAGCTGGTGGCTTACAATTACAGCATCGCTTGGTGCTTCTTTTTGAGTTGAAAGTAAGTAGTTGGTCGTGCGCATAGTTATCCCTAATTGATAAATTAAACTGCGCTGATTTTAGCAGTGGAAAGGTCCTTACTAAAGGTTTCTTCATCTATTTAGAAAATATAATTGAATTTTAACCGGGCTTTCAGCTATTTTGTGTTAATAAAAGGCAAATTATAAGGAACACCATGAATCGTTATCTACTAGCTGGAAAAAACAGCGCGACAATAATGCTGTTTTGCAGCATTATTTTAATTATTAATACTGTACTACCGACGGATTTAAATCGGTTTGGTATCGTACCGCGCTCCTTTGAGCATCTCAGCGGTATTTTTATGGCGCCTTTTCTCCATGGAAGCTGGTTGCACCTGATCAGCAATTTTTTACCCTTTATGGTCTTTGGAACCTTAATTGGTGCGCAAGGCAGTCAACGGTTCTGGCTGTTATTTATCCTGCATATCATCTCTACGGGATCGTTAGTGTGGTTATTCGCACGGGGTAACAGCGTACACATCGGAATGAGCGGGATAATTTATGCCTTCTGGGGGTATTTAATTGTTTATGGTTTGGTCCGTGGAAAAATGTTGCACCTTATTATTTCGCTGCTTATGCTGATTTTTTACGGCGGATTAGTTTTTGGCGTCTTTCCAACAAAATTTGGCGTGTCATTTGAAAGTCACCTGTTAGGGGCATTGGTTGGCGCTGCCAGCGGTTATTATTTTGCTAAACCAGTGGCTCAACATCGACTACGGTAGTCATTGATCCTGCATTCATCCAGGATATATTAAAGTCGAGCAGATGAACGGCGTATGTTTTTAAATCTTCTTTTTTCTTCTTATAAGCAGGACGGGGGTCTTGCTGCAATACTTCGATAATCAATTGCTGTATTTCAGGGTAGTCATCTTTAAATAAGTTAATGGCTTTTTGAGCCTGAGTTGAAAATTCAACCTGCATTAATGATTCCGGCTGCTGCTGAGCAAAGCCGGCAACTGCCTCAGGTTTAGAATCTGCATAGGGGATATAAGGTTTGATATCAATAATAGGGGTGCCCTCGACTAAATCGATATTACTCAACATTAAAAAAATCTTACCATTAACCTGTTTAATGCCGTGAAATTCAACCAGTGATAAACCGACTGGGTTAGGACGGCAAGGCGAACGTGTCGCAAAAACACCTAAGCGCTTGTTACCGCCTAGTCGAGGCGGCCGCACGGTCGGGCTCCATTTATCCTGGTTGCGATTTTTATGGAAAATAAACACTAACCATAAATGACTGAATTCCTGTAAACCTAAAAAAGCGTTAATATCATCATAAGGAGGTAAGATTTCCAGCTCCGCGATGGCGCTGGGCACTAATCCTGGCTGACGAGGCACAGCAAACTTCTCTTTATAGGGGGAATGAATTGTAGCTATTGAATCAAACACTAAGTTATTCCTCATCAGAAAGTTTCACATTAATCGCACGACCATAACAAATAATATTGCTGATACAGGATGCATCTCGTTCAAAAGTCAAACAATTTTGAAAAACGATGCCGTTGGCCTTCATCTCTGCGGCATTAATGCGGGCATTGGTGCGTGCTTCTTTTATATCGGCAGGGCGATCTTTTTCTTCTTGTTGACAGCTACTACCGTCAACAGCGGCTATAAATTTATAATCGAGATTCTGCAATTGCGATTTTTCGTAAACAGTGACCCGTGAGGGTTTGAAGTAATCATCAAAATTTTTCTTGTCGAGATTAGATGAAAAATCAAGGTTACTGCAAGCTGTGCTTAAAAGGACGGTAAAAGAGATAATAATAAAACGTAACATAAGATGCTCTTTATAAATAGAAGGGGCTAGCGATGAGTGGCATAATAACATTTTTTAATAAACCTGAAACCGAGAAGGAAGTAATATGACAGTAGCCAATGGAAAACGTGCAGTTTTTCTTGACCGAGATGGTGTAATAAATGTCGACAAGGGTTATGTATCACAGCGTGATGATTTTGAATTTATCGACGGCGTAATTGATGCCTGCAAAGCACTTAAAGAAAAAGGTTACCTATTAGTTGTTATAACCAATCAGTCAGGTATCGCACGGGGATATTTTAGCGAAGAGCAATTCCATACCTTAACAGAGTGGATGGATTGGTCATTAGCGGATAGAGGGGTTGATATAGATGGTGTCTATTATTGCCCGCATCATGCTGAAAAGGGTATCGGCGAATATAAAATTGATTGCGATTGCCGCAAGCCAAAACCTGGCATGCTGATAAGTGCAATTGCAGACTTGGATATAGATGCAAGTCAGTCAATATTAGTCGGGGATAAAGTTTCTGATCTACAAGCGGGTTTAGCTGCCGGCATAAACACTAACTATTTAGTCAGAACAGGAAAAACAATTACGGCAGAAGGTGAAAAAATCGCGACAGCTATATTTGATGATTTGAACAGTATAGTTAAGCTGCTGTAATTGAGTCATTAAGGGTAAGTGTGTGGATAATTATAGTTAATCTGTGGGTAAGTTGTTTGCAAATTGGGTATAAAAACTAATTGCAAAAATAGCCTGTTTTTATGCAAATAAACCCTTGCTAACGTGATCAAAG
>NZ_PJBP01000120.1 GCF_002836415.1 Psychromonas sp. MB-3u-54
TAGACCAGATTAAAATTGAAAAATCAGTCCAAGACGAGACACAAACAGGCTTCATTCACATCCTGGTCTATCTATCTCGATAGATAAACCATTTGTTGTTATCGAATGTAAAAGGCAGAAGGGTTACAGAAAGAAAAAAGTCCATATAAAACAAATTATTAGCTATGCTAGCTCTGATTCAATTCAGCTGATTTTTGTGTTTTTACCGATGGAAATATCTGCCAAGTTCAACGAAAAAAGCAGCAGGGTGGTTCAACTAATAGAACATTTCACGTATTAATGAATGCCAAGAAACCTTATTAAATTTTAGTCATTTATGACATAAACCAGATGACGTTAAGCCTGTATTAGATTGGTTATATCAACCAATCTAAGGAACAGGTGCACTTAAATTTATCAAAGTCATACAACCGATTTTTATGCTCACTCTATTATCAGTGAAGGTACTAATCGCACTTTATTCAATATAATTATTCATCTTTGTCGTGGTATAAATATCAAGCCAGACTTCGACGGATACCATTCGGATGGAAAATTTGATGATGTAAAACCTGGAACTGCTTTTGAACTAACTCAGCTGTATCTGCAAAAGGCTAGCATTAAAAATCACCTTGTTACTTGATCTTCATTAGAGCATGTAAATAAATAGGGCACTTAAAAATACTTTTATTATTCTCGCTCTGTAAATGTTTGTAATATATTCCGACAATATATCGGCATAATGTTGTTGTCATGTTTCCGTTCCAGTTTTTCCCATGGCTATTAATTATCTTCAATAGTAACGATATTCATGTCGTTGGTATTTTATTTCATTGCTAGTTTGTTTCGTTACTACTTTACAGACGGCAAACCTGAACCCGAGTGATAAGCAGAGATTGATTAAATAAGATTAGTAAATTCCTAGGGCATTTTTTGGGTTGTATAAATAATATTTATTCTTCAGAGTCATTTCGATTATTCATTCGCTAAGCACATTCATCATTAAGTCGTGAATTAAAATAGGAGATTAGATGATATTGTTTTTACTGCAGTCTGGTAGCTAATGACTAAAAACTCACCTTAGCTTTTCTCAATCAAGGGAAACACCTTAATTATCTATTAGATTGCAGCACAGAGCGCCTAAATATTATTCAATATGCCATAAGGTTGGATAATATTTAGGGTTTTAAGCCATTTACTCGAATCCGAAATATTTAGAGTGTGTTACAGCGAATGAGATGATGAAAAATAGAGCCCAATATCAAGGATGTCATGCATTGGCATGACAAACGAAGGTATTAAAATAAAGTCACAAACAGGCTTAACGTATCGATAATCAATAACTTTATCCAAGTAATCAGTTAGTTATAGTAACTAACCCCCGCATATAGATAACAGTACATTATACATTTTATGTTAAATAGAAATTATGGTAAATACGGTTTTAAATCGACGTGAGATCGGATCTCATTTTAAAACACGACTGACAGTAATGTTGATTGCAATATACTTAAATACAAACTGTATTTAACATAACATACATTATGCGCATTCATTGTTATTATTACGGATGGGTGTAAGTCTGCTGTATGATCAAAGAATTTTAAAATGAGATTTTGGAAAACACTGAGACTTTCAAAAGTTACTATAGGCTATTGTTTTCAAAATGTTATTATTTAATAAAACAATAACCACCTCTACACTTTTAATTATAAACAGACTTTTTTTATATTGTACTTCTTTCATCATGAGTCATTACCCATAATTATCACAAATCATCCTATGCAGTGCTCGACTTTATAAATTATTAACATAGAGCGTGGTTTATATTTAAAGTTTCCGCTTAGCTGAAACTTTAAACTGTGGTTTTAGCTATTCGACTTCAACTATGATTATTATATATACATAGCGCGCTTCCATTTTATACTCATAATAACCATCGCTATCATTGAATTAATGTTATGGATAAAATCACCTTATTTCTCTATACGAAGTCGGCCAAGTTCTAGCTAAGCATGAAAATGAGATATCGAACTGCCTTCATTGCAACAGTTATGAATTTTATGTTGCATGGCTTATTTTCATGGGAAATTAAAAGTCCAATTAAAATAGCTATTTGCTTATGAATAAATTACTTAAGGCCAACACTGAAATGGAACAGCGTCATATATAGCTAATTTACTAAACAGTTAACCATGAATTATTTTTAAAGATTAAAGTTCACGATATAGAACCGCCCTATTTTATTATTAACAACCACACTAGATCACCACAAAGTATTGATTTAAATAAAAATTCACGTTGATGAATACAGGTTTATTCCGGAGGAAAAATACAATCATAAGTTTTTACTCATTATCTGTAAGGCTTCAGTTAAAAATAATTTTATGTAGTGTCTGATTGTAATGAAGAACCGCAATTTAGTTTCGCAGTCAGGAGAGGAAATATTATTTATACAGATCAAAAGTAACCGCCCAAGGAAGTTACAAATATTATTAAATAAATCACTTCTTATCGCACTAACCCAGGCTGCTGTCAGACTCGTACATAGTAACTACTCATGTCGTTACTTTCTGAAGAAACAGAACTATCATGGAAAACCTAAACGGGGATATTTAAGCCGCATTGTGCAGTTGTAATACTGGAATCTATTACGAGACTTTTTGCAGAGAGAATAATAAAATTATTTGTAAGTACCCTATTTATATTTTGATGTTTAAAATGCGCCCGTACATTGGCAACTGATTAACTTGTTTTGTTGTTTTTACTTGTCATTTTTTAACTGTAGAGGCGTTAACTCCTCTACAGTTAAAAACATAAAATTATAGCCAGTTTTTATTAGACCACTTCAGTCACTATCAATACCAAATAAAGCTACTTACACTTCAACTAACTTGTAGCTCACATCTGTTGACCAATCTTCGCTATTTTTTACAATTAAACTATTTTCAAGTTTTTTAAGTGAGTTAAATTGTACAAATTCATCATCATTAAAATTGTATTTCACACGGGAATGAGTCGGTACATGCTCCTTCAAGCGCCAATAACCAACTCCTTGATCAAATCTAAATGTTAATTCTTTACCTGATGTAAATTTAAAGGTGAGTTTTCTTCTATGCGCTATATCAGCGCGGTGATTATGAATGGTTAAATCAATATCAACCTTGGCCTTAGTTTTCAGCCAGAGAGAGAAAACTTCTTTGAAATCATCATGGTTTTGCCAATCATGCTGGAGAAGGTACCCAGATTTATCTTTTGAATTGAATAAGGTTTCTATTTTTATTTGAGGCTTAACCTTTGTGGCATTGCAGAAAGAACCTATCAACTGAGAAATCAATAACAACGAAGACGGGCTTTGCAAATATCGGTCTGTGTAATGAATACCTTCAAGCACATTATTATTTAACAACGTCACTATTTTAGGATCTTCACCAAGAATTTTTTGCCAAAAGGAAATTCCAAAGTCTTTCAAGTTACCATTTAATTCAGTGGAAAATTCCACGTCTTTAATTAAAGCACTAGCACCGACTTCCCACTCAGTTGTATCAAGTAAAACTAGCCCTTCTTTAGCATGTTCAAGACTGGAAACTACATCACCAGTCCCTGTATGCCAATGGCTACCCGGACATTTAACGTCTTCATTTTTATTGGCCAAAGTAAGGAAAGAAGTTGAGTTTTCAAGCTGGGCAACCACCCTACTATTACTTGATTCGCCTTGATAAAATTTAGCCCCCATATTTTTAAGAATACGAAATTCATCAATAAAATCAGCTTCTAATTCTTTTGTTGGCAAAACAATATTGACGTTCTTTTCATCTTGAGTAAGGTAACGAATAATAGTCTTTTTAAATCCTGGTGAGGTAAGATTCCATTCAACTAAATCATTATTTAACCAAATAGTTAAGGTTTGATATCCATGGTTGAAATGATGGCGAATACTTTCAGCAATAGATCCTGGATAATACTTACCATTTTTTAAAATCTCAGTAGTCTCTGCTGTACCGTTAAATTTCAAATAATCTTTACCCAGCCACTCTAGAGCAAGTAAACGATCCAATTTATCAACATCATGCCTAGAATCGGATTCCAACAAACAATCACCACAGCTGCTTTGACACTTTTCACAGCCAAGTTTTTGAACCATTAACGAAATTATTTTTTGAATATACATAGGTGCTGAACTCGCAAAACCAGCGCCTCCACTTATTGAATCAAACAACTGAATAACCATCGCAGCTTGGCTTTCATTAACAACAGAAGGACGAGTTGCATAACCAAGTTCGGAAGTTGACACTCCAAGCGTTTCTGCGAGGGCTGCGCGTAATGCTACCGCTAATGTGGTTGCTACTATATGACCAAAGTCTTTAGTATCAGGGATATACTCATGAGTCTTTGGATTTTTTAAAACTAATTCGAATACATCAGTCTTCGAATGACAACCTAAATGAACGTCCTTCATAAGCGTACCAGAGCCTTCACACTCATGATGACCATAACCATCTTTGTCTTTTTTACTCGCTTTAAGTGGCTGATGTCCTTTAATGGGGTTGAAATTTACCGGATAATCACCGTTGTGATCAAGCGATTCTGCACGGCCACAGGTCATACAAAGTGCATAACCTTTTCCAAGCGCGCCGGAGGTATGATGGAAGACAGTGCCGTCAGAACCCGCTGTCATATAGCCCATGTTATCATTGGCTAAATTTATTTTTTCCGCAGCGACAGATACCCATGCAGGCTCAACAGGTATATAACTTTGAGCTGAAATATCATTTGATGGACTTGAATAAAAATCAGTTACAAAACCAGTGGGTTGTAAAACCTTGCGCTGATTTTTAACCTTAATCTTTTCACCGCAGCGATCATTATCACAAAATACTTGATCGTTAGAGACAGAAACACCGCTCATATATCCCGTTTGACCACACTTGTCACAACGCCATGCCAAATCAAATTTTTGAGCCTCTTTCGCATCATTATCAGCAACGTTTTGCCAACCAAGCGAAACACCACCGGATCGAAAAACTCGTCCGTCTAAGACAACCTCAGAACCTGGAGCATACTCTCTAATTGCGATGGCCAGATTGCGACTCGGCAGACCTCGTACACGTGAAATATTGTCTTCCCGATCCTTGTTAGTCTTGTTTCTATTGTTCTTATCACGAATAAAATCTTCGATATTATTATTATCAAAATTAACCACATCAGTAGGGAATCCATAACCGGGCAAAAATGATTTAGAAGCTAATTCTTTAAGTAAATACTCCTTACATAAGCGAGAAAGTTCTGTTTTTAACCGATATTCATAAGGACTGTCAGGAAGTGATTTTCCTTTTTCAGTTTGAAGATAATTAAAGTCTTTGATCCAGATTCCTTGTAAATATTTAATGACTTCTATCGCTTCATCTCTCAAATTGTTTGCAGAGGTCGCTTCCAGTGCAGTACCTCTCACTAACGAACGCAAGTCATTATCCCACTGGCTAGCTTGTGTTGAAGCCCAGTTAATAAACTGTGTGCAGATTGATAGATCTTCTGAAAGGTAAAACCACTCTAGATTTAGCGAGGTTTTCTCTTTTTTTGTATCACCAATAATTTCTGTTAAAAAGATTGATAGCAACATAGAATTAACATGGCGTTGTACTAAGCGAGTAGAATTAAACGCAACATAAGGAGCCGGTATAAGAGTTTCAAATGGCCATTTTGGATTAGCGAAAACCTGCTGATCATGAGGATTTCCCTTGCATAAGGTATATGAGATAGCGCGAGATTCTTTACTACGTCCGGCACGACCAGATCGTTGTAAATAGTTGGCAGGATGTGGCGGGACGTTATTCATAACAACAGCTGAAATGCCACCAATATCAACGCCCATTTCCATGGTAGTTGAACAATTTAAAACATTAATTTTACCTTGTTTGAACATCTCTTCATATTTATCGAGACGATCTGCGGATTGCTGTGCTGAATGTTCTGCGGTTCGATAATAAAATCCGCCCTCTACTGCCCGATCGTTAATATCGGTCCATAAATTTTGCAGGCGTAACGTTTCAGTATCACTATCCTGATTTACCTGTGAACGTGTCAACTGAATACCCGGATCATAATCTTCCTGAGTCGTACCAAAGTTCCATATTTGAGGATAGTTCACTTCAACACATTGAAAGTTACCTTCCCTCATTGTTATTGGCAGATAAGGTGTTAATCCTCTAAATGTAGTATCAAACAGTTTATTCGTTACCGGGCAGACAAATGCCTTGTCAACAAACGAGAATGACAATTTTTCACGTGCTAGATAATACTTATTTGAGTCAGACGACAGTATTCTGGCACGTTCGGTTAAATCAAACCAAGCATGTTTAAGCCATGAATTGATAATATCTTTGCCATCATTACTTTTTATATCAATGCCGCTGGCGATGGCTAATAATTTAACCAATCTACCTTGTGAAGCACCTTGGTTAATTTGCGGCCACTTTTTTATACGTCCTTCATTTTTTTCTTGAGAGTCAGGTGAGCGTAATGTTTTAGATGAAAATTTGTTTCCTATCCACCGGCCCCAACTATCATCTAATTGGATAAAAGTATTTTCTCTCACATGAAAATCTAAGGCTACTTTTATAAAATCTTGCCAATCTTGCAGATTAAAACCATATTGTTCCCATAAAGAAGGTGCTTTAATTACTTTATCTAACCCTAAATAATTAACTTTAATCAATCCTTGCGTTTCAGAGCTGTTCTGTCTTTTTGGACGACGAGAAAATTCTCTAAACAGCAACATTTCGGCCAATTTAAATGGTCCATCTGTAGTCGCAAATGTTTCAGGTGAAAGATATTTGTTATATAAAAGAATACTGCCTTTGATGTCTGATTTATTCGCCAATTTACTAACCATTTCAGTCCACGGAAGAACCGAAAATTGATTTTTTGGTTTACTATTTTCTTGTTCGACAGCCTGCTTTTCAAATTTAGCAGCCGCCGCGATATCTCCCTTAATTCGTTTCATCAAAGCAAATTCACGCAAATCATCAGGAGTCATATCAAACGTCGGTGCATCTTGGACCAGCTGGTCCTTTTGGCTTTCTCGTAATATCTCAAAAACAGAACCTCGTAATTTAGAACGCTCAGCTTCCTGCTGCATTCTAACCGCCATTCTTGCAGTACCTTGGCGGCTATCGGTGAAGGTAATTAAGCGCCGGCCTCGGCCGGGCAGACTTTGCGGGCCAATTGCATTTTTATCTCCATCATCTGCTTTAAAATCCGGACAGTATTCTAATAAGGTAGGAACAACATTTGATACGTAAAAAGGGGAGCCTAGCAGTGCCCGTCGAAATGGCATACTGCCTGATCGTCCTTTGTAACTACATTTCGCACAGGACATAGTAGCTCTTATATCGTGCATAAATAACGGATAACCATCCTTTGATAAGTTACCTATAGATTTATCTTTCCCGATTATTGCTGCTTGGTATGCTTCATCATTATCTTTAATCGATGCGAATATTTGCGGTATATTTGATGGTCCAGAACAATCTTGGATTTCTGGTTTTTCACTTTCATCATCTTCATTTTCATCTTGTTGTAGTGAAAACTCATCCCCCCCATTAGAATTCCACTGACTCAAATAACCTTGCTTATCCTTGCCTAACAAGTGAGGTTCATTACATTCTAAGCAGAAGGTTAATTCAAGTATTGGGGCGCCACAGTCACAAGTTTGCTTTTGCGTGGAATAGACTAAACCAAAAGGCCAATTTTTTTCAAGTTGAGACCCTTTTTTACATTCACAATTTTTATCGATACACGCCCACAAACCATGCGTCATACGTTGAAAAAAATGTGCTCTTACTTTTAAAAATGGTTCCGATATTGAGTCTTTTTTGGTACCTGTACAGATATCTAACCAGCGTAATATATCCTCTTGTGAAAACTGTTTTTGATTGAGAGATTCACTAATACGTTTATTGATATCATTTAAAGTTAATGGTTGTTTACTTTTAACTACAATATCCCGTAAGGTAGTCGCAATCTCAGAACTGGTTAATGCCTTAAAACGGGTAAAAGAGACATCGGCAAACTGCTTCTCTTTTGTGCTTTTAGGTAGCTCACCTTGCGGTTCAATATTCTCTAAATCAGCAAGAGTACTAGGCAAAAATGCTTGAGTCTCTATTTCAGGGATCACACGTTTCCCGCCAATCACAATAATTTGATCTCGTGATACTCCTGCTAATTCAGATAAATAAGTTTTTAATTGATCTTCTGCATTTGCATCTCCAATGGTTGCAGAGGTTGCAACAAAACGCACATTTTTTGCTTCTACCCCAAAAGCATGTAAGACCCGACGTAATTGCAATGCCAGTTCAGCCGCTTGTGAACCCACATAAGTATGGGCTTCATCAAGCACAATCCAGCGAAGTGATTTTTCCTGACGTGATTTTTTAATAATCGGAGAATCCACTTGGCGAACCAGCATATACTCCAACATAGTGCCATTAGTCACCAAAATAGGTGCGGGCTCTTTACGCATCAACTCTCGTGATAATACTTCATTTGGTCTTTCTTTTTGTTCGGTTCTTTTTTTACTTTCAAAATTTTCAGTATTACCGTTATACAGACAGTAACGAATACCGTTACCAAAATGTTGTGTCCAAGCGTTTAAACGCTCCTGTTGAGAATTAATTAATGCATTCAATGGATATAAAAAAATAGCACGAACACCTACCAGAGGATCGCCCTTCTGCTGATATTCCTGATATAAATCATCAATCACTGGCACCATAAAACATTCAGTTTTACCCGAACCCGTTCCCGAGGTAACAACGACTGATTTTGGCTGCTCATCAAGCAATGTTTCCCACGCTTTTAACTGGTGCTTAAAGGGATTGAATTCAGCGCCAAAACGATAACGATCATTTAATTTAGAATCTAATGCGTTAACTACTGCTTTGGACAATAAATTACCTGATAAATCTGACATTTTGAGTTCAGCCCCCTCCCAACCAAAGGTATGCTCAAAGACGGGAGAGGCCAGAAATGAATTATCTTTCCCGCAGTCAACCTGCATCTGTTCACTAAGATGTGTTCTTAATGCAGGATTAGAAATACCAAGAATACTCAGTGTCGATTCTTTTGCGCGTGAAATAGACTGCTCTACTAAAGATGAAAAATACTTAGCCATTGAATGCCCTTAATTTAACTGTAAAAATTCAAATAATGCGTAACGATAGAGAGGCTCAAACCACTCACAATCAAACTCACGAGATTTTCTAAGATGGAATAATGAAGCGGGATCTGAATGGGTCATTGAATGCGCAACACCAGCAGCAACTGCTGCTGCATAGATTGGTAGATAAACAACCGAATTTTGATAAGGATGGAAAGTTTTTAATTCTAAGTTCAACATATTTTGACTATCAAACCATTGCTTTAATTCTGTTCTAAATCGTTCTGGCCATTCTTGATCTTCAGAGTGTTGCTGTAATAAGTTTTGAAACCAGTCATCCTTAATGATGCTCTGCATAACAGAAATAGGATAAGAAACAGGCTTATTACCTGACTTTAAAAACTCAACATATTCATTCGAATAGGTTGGTACCTGAGTAGATATTCGATCGAGTAGCACATTTAATTGTTTCTCGATAAATGCATCAGGCAATCCTCCTTTTTTGAAAATAGTTGCCATCATTGATTTGGCTGCCTGCCAATGGATAATCGGAATATACTCCCAGAAAACAGAAAATTCTGTTTCTAATCTAGCAATAAATTCAGGATCACTTTCAAAACGTAAAACCGCCAGACAAAGTGCTTTATGGTTATCGACAAGTGCTTTCCAAACTTCAAAAGTTGATAATGGTAAATGACCGAAATTATCATATAAATCTCGAAGAAATACCCATCCGCTATGATCCGCGTTTTTAGACATTAAATGAATGACACTTACCAATGCATCAGGATTAAATTTGGGGTGAAATGCTACGACCGCTTTTTGAAGTGTTGTTATATTAGAGCCAGTCTCTATTCGTTCTGTACCTCCCACTAAGAATTTTGCTCTAAAATTAAATTCATAATCTTTAGCGGGAACAATTAACCATGGACCTGAATCGTATATTTTTGCAGGTAATTCAAAGACACCCGTTTTAACACCTTCACTTAAACGACTGGGTAAATTTGTAGGGTGCCTTTCTGGTGTGGCTAGGTTCATAAGCACTGGTTTTATTTGTGACAGATCAGCAATAACTGTCGAAGGTAATTCAACGACATTGCGGACTTTATCAAAATCTAACGATATATTGTATTTAGACACCTTAATCACTAATGGACGCCCCTGTCCTGTGATTTTAAGTTCAACAGCCATATCAAGATGAGGTTTTAATGCCATTAATTCTTCAATACGGTCTTTCAGTGCAAATAAACTAATAACCAGGGGTTTATCTGTAACGGTATAATTCCAATCAAAATACGGAGAACTATGATTAAAAGCCCCTCCTTCTTTTAAGGTGGCTTCTATCTTGTACTTTACCGGGCAACCTAACTCAGCAAATAAATAGAGACGGCTGCCAAGTAATTGGTCAATAGTGATCGCTTTATTAATAGCGACTTCATTTTTGTCGTATGCAATAGCCCCTTTGGCAGGAAAAGGCAGATCCAACGTAATTGGATCACTCATCAAGTTTGCATAAACATTTAACTTTATGTTTGCAGGAGGCGTGCCTTCAGAACTCAAATGGATTTCACGCATTTGGTCAACTCTGCATAAATTATGCTTAATACCAGCAGTTTCAATTGAATAAACACATTTTGATTGTGTTGTTATTCTAATAATCGCTTCTGTAGGTTTTGCTCCAGCAATAAACTGCACATCAAAGTCGGAAGGTAATACACCAATTTTTTTTCTTAATACAATTTCGTCGTTTACATTTCTGAAAGTGATGGTATGAAGCCCATACTTTTCAATAACACATATATTATTTACATTAGTTTTACCAAAAAACGTCTGTAAGGCATTACCGGTTTCTTCATGTTCTAACTGTGTCCATCGATAAGAGGGCACACCTTTAAATACCAGTGAAGGTGTGCTTCCCCATAAGACTTGCTCTCCTGTTAGTTCAATTAAATTACTTGTATTATGAGGCGCATTTGTTTTTATAATATATTTTTCATCATACTCAGAGGTGACTGTTAAGGTACCTGTAAATAGAACTAACTTAAGTTCTTTATATTCTGAGGCTTGTAATTCAAAAGCCGTTTCTTGGCCATTAAATTCAGAATTTTCAGGCAAAATAACCAATAACTCTTGTGCCTTAGCTGAAAAACTTGCTTGCCCTACATAAACCCAATTCTCTTCATCTTTAACGAAACCAACTGGTGAATTACCCAGCTCAATGAAACTATGGGGGATTAATTTACGATCAAGTGTTTGACCTGCTTGCATCGCAACTAAGTAGAGCTCTGCATTGGGATTAAAACGTTTTACCCGTACACTATTTTTATGTATTTTTAATAATATCTGTTCGCCCACAAATTGCGCATGATAGATGCCTAAATTAGCGAGTTGATTTACCCCTTCAAACACTGCAAGCTCAATTCGACTCGTACTTATTTTCTGGGTAGAAAAATCTAATAGTAAGGAATCGGGTAAATATATTTCAGATGAAATAGCTTGGTTATCTAAACGAAGAAAATGGCGACTAGAAAGTAGTTTTGTTTTTTTACTACTTCTTTTTACTTCGACTGTTGCTGAACGTAATAAACCATTCAGAAACTCTGTCCCAATTTGTTCATTCAACGGTAGAGGAAACAATTCACGCCACTTTGGGCGGTGTTGATCTAAATAATTCGCAGGGTCATCTTTATTATCAAGTTCATAGGCATTAACGAATGCAATCAACCTGTCTGCCATATCAGAAATTAACTTGACCGAAGTATCCAGTTGAAATGCTTCAGGTAAGGGCTCTACACACTTTTTAACTAACTCATAAGTTGTATTACCATAAAAAGAAGCATGTTGATGACGTTTTAATACATTTTGAAAGACATGCTGAAATTGATTGTCATGGTCAATTAACAACTTTAAGGGTAACCCCCCTTCACTAAAAACAGATCCCAAATAGTTGTTATTCTCATTATGAAACTGAATAACGGGTCGCTTCCAATAATCTTCTAATCCAGTTATGACCGTGTGTTTAACTTCTTGTGGAGATAGTTCAAAACCTAATGTTTGCCAGATCGTATTCCAAGTCCATTCACGGATATATTCACGGCGAAACCACTCAGCACAATATAACGTAAATGCACCACACCAATGTCGAGACAACTTATCTTTTTGTAAGGGATGTGCCCTATTAATCATACATTCTTTTAAACTAAGGTATTCCTCAGTAGATAAATGATAAGAATACAATGGCTCTGAGGTAGAACTCGTTAAACCCCTTACTTTTAGAAACGAAGTGATCCATGAACTTGGATATAATACATTTTTTTCTGAGTGTACTAACATGTAGAGTGCCCTTAGAGGATTAGAATATATTCACATAAAATAAAAAATACACACAAAAACAAAACGATAATTTCAATATGCCAACCTATAACCATACTTGCAGCGCTTAAAAATGATAATTTAGTTATTTTATTAAAGCTACTAACTGTTTTATAGAACGCTACACAATGAAGGTAATGCAATTCATGCTTCTCTATCTCATTGTTAATAAAGCTATAGCGGCTCTAGTTAGATAGGATAGTAACAAATTCAATATTCATAAAAAATGACTTCGCTTAAAAATCTCAATTAAAACTCACAAGATCAAATTAAAAATTAACTAATATTTTACATTTTTTATTTTTATGCTAGCTAATAAATCCGTGCTATGGAGACATAGCACTATTTAGTGCGTATTAAACACTTAACTTAATGATGAAATAGATTATATCCGATAAGATTTGATGGGTGATTTCACAAGCTTGTGAAACGGATGGTTTACGGGGAGAAGTTCAAGCTAAAACTGTTATCTGTTTGCCTTGATTGTAAAAAAAGAGGAGGCATTTACTAAAAAGTTCATGATCCTTCAGCCTTTTTCCTAAAATGAAAATATTAAAAATGAAAGACCAGCCCTGTTAAACCGAAAAAAACTGAAGTAAAGTACGTGACTGTCAGACAAGAGCTTTATCTAATCTAATCCAACTAATACTCTTTTAGCTTCGCGATAGCGTTTTTTAAAAGCTTCAATTTTAATATTTTCACCACAGGAATCATCTGCACCACGGCGGAAACGGTTACAGCCGTAAAATGTCTCACGTTTTGGATCATTCTCTAATCGAGCGACCATAGTGCCGATACCACAACGTAAACAACCTAATTCAACTTCACCACATCCAAGGCAGAATCTAAAACCTTTAGCGTGGGTTTGCATGGGAGCATTACAATGTTTACAAGCATTCATAGTAGTGTCGCAAGCAGGAGCCAAAGAACATTTATAAAAGGTTTTATTGTAGCGGGTTTGCAGTGCTTTTAATGTACCTGATTTACAGCTCGGGCAATGCCATTTAGCGAAGGACTTAGCTAATTTACTGTCAACTAACTTATTACCATACCGATTAATTTCGGCTAAAAACGGACTCCCCTGGTCAGAGTCAAACAACACATAAATAAAGTGTTTAGCACGCGTTAACGCCACATAAAACAAACGCCGTTCTTCAGCATATAAATAACTTTCTTTTTGTGGTAAAACCAAATCAATCAACTCATCATTTTCCCGTGATGACGGAAAACTCCCCGATTCGACGCCTAACACCACCACATACTCAGCTTCTAATCCCTTACTTGCATGTGCCGTTACATAATTAATTTTTAAAAAAGCATAATGCAATTTATCAATATCAAAACCTTTCAGCATTTGCATATTCTCTTTGCGATATCTGCCAATAATTAATACGGATAAACATTCATTTTTCAGTTGCGCACTTTTATTAAATGTATTTAAGCTGCGTTGAAGCGCGTGTTGATAAGCTTGCTGTTTTTGCTCTTTAATCGATAAACGACTTGGTTTAAGATCCTGTTTGATATCCACTAACCTTAACGCAGGCACATCAATTTCAGTATGTGTTGTTATCTCTTTTTTAAGCTGCCCAGGGTTTGCCATAACAAACTGACTGCTCACATTGTGAATGTTATTATTAAAACGAAATGTTTTATCTAATGGTACGGCCGTCGATGGAGAAAAGCTTTTATTAAACTCGGTAAACAAAGCAATATCAGCACCACTAAAACGATAAATTGATTGCCAATCATCACCAACAGCAAATAACCTCATGTTAGGTTTAGAGGCTAAAAGCGCCTTTAACAACTTTGCCCTGCCACCCGAAATATCCTGAAACTCATCGACTAAAATATGGTTATAGCTATGAAAAAAATGACCTTTTTCTACAATATCCGTTGCGTTTGCAATCATATCGCTAAAATCAACGGTATCAGTTTCGTTCAACTGAGCTTGGTAACTATTAAGTATTGGCTCAAACAAAGCTAAAAATGCTCGTGTTCTTTCTATGTCATATTGGTCAGACGTGATGCTTGCCAGTAATGCTTCTAGCGAATGACCACCCTCTTTGTACAACCCAAGAAAACGTTGAATTAACTCAATAAACCCCAGCCACTGAGTTTCATTCTCAGCTTTTAATTGCGCAAATATTTCGTTTAATGGGATGGGGGTAACATTTACTTCATGTTCTGTTAGTACCTGCGCCAAACAGTTTGCAAATTTGCCTTGCATTAACTGGTATGAATACAACTCAGCCATTTTGGTGTTTTTGGAGCGATGTAATTCTCGTTTCCACTCTAGGCCTTCAAGGTAACTTTGTTGATCAACAAATGGGGCTGTTTCGAATTTTTCATTTAAGCCTAAATACTCAATATATAGATCGGCATCGGGTAAATAAAAATCAGGTTGGTATTGGCGTCGAGCGACACTTTTAGTATCAAACTTATAATTAGCTTCATACTCATAGGGAACCCCATGGAGCGTTAAATAATTGGCAACACGCAACTCTCCAACACTTTTAACCCACTCTCCCTTCAGCGTAATTAACCGACAACTTGATAAAAATTCGTGATAATCATCAATCGTTTCAAAATCTAACTCTGCTTTGGCGGGGGTGCCTAAACTAGAAAAATAGTTAACCAATAACGCTTTATAGTTATTATCAGCCTCGGCCAAGGTATCTATGGTGCTGTTAATAAATTGCGTAAATTGCAATGGTTGTTCGACAAAAGAAGTGACCGCTTTTTTATAACCACTAAAGTGTGCAACAATTTCATTACCTAATGCATGAAAGGTACTGGCTTTTATGTCTTGTGCAACGGATGGAATACGACTTTTTATTCGCTCATTCATTTCAGCAGCTGCTTTATTACCAAAAGCCAACATCAGTATATTTTCAGGCTTGGCAATATTAGCTTCTACTAAAAATCCGGCTTTACCCACTAAGGTTGCTGTTTTTCCCGTTCCCGCACCAGCGATAACTAAGTTATGATCATCATTGGTTACACAGGCGATACGTTGTTTTTCGGTTAGTGGTAGCTTTTCGACAGAATCAAAAAAGTCAGTGTATTTTTTTAGTAATATTGGCACAACCGATTGGTTATGAAGTTCGCGTCCTAACTCACTGACATCATCTTTGGATAGCTTTTGAGCTTGTTCAAATACAGTTTGATGAGCAGCATTAGTTAACTGTGCAGCGTCAATACCTAAACCAGTAAACCTTGAGACAAGTTGGTGTAATTGAGCGATAGGAAGCCATCCAACACTTGATAGGTAAACATCCCGATTGGTAAACTGTTCAATTGATGTCTGAAACAATTGCCAACGTTCACTAGCGGCAACTAACGTTAATAGCGATTGAATAAAATTCTGTTTAAATGAATTTAATAATTCACTCTTATAGCCTTTTAATACAATAGGTGTTTGATTATCACAAGCAACCACCAAACGATCAGAAAACCAGCCTTGTTGTATATCAAACTGCCCAATATCATTTAATGGTAAATGCGTTTTTTGGCCATTTTGGGTGATGATGATACTTGTGCTGTCGAGTTTAACATTCACCTCAACCCCGAGTAACTTATGCCACAATTTAGTAAATCCAGTTACATATAATTGCATTTAACTAATACCTGATGCCGTTATTAAATAAGGTAGTGTGCATTTACTCGGCCACTTTATTGGCTGTTCACTTTCAGGTTTCACACTTAAATCAACAGGTACAATCCACAGGTTAAGCTGTTCTGTTTTCTCTACTTTCGAATTAAAGCAAAAGCATGATGGGATTGCTTCAGAGAAGTTTCCTGACTGTGGGTAGAGTAAAAACATGTTACCTTTGCCTTCTAGGTACTTTTGCCCATAAGCAAACATCTGGTAAAAATCAGCTTGTGATAATCCATATTTATCAGTGCCGTTGTTCTTATTTTGATCTAACACTTTCCACTTAGTATCAAGTACCACTTTAACTGTGTCATTCTGCTCGATGACTAAATCGGGTTTTAACCTAAACCATTGTTGTTCGCCATGTCTCACTAATTTTTTAGATTGGGATTGTTCCTTTAGGTAACAATCTTCAGCGACTTGCTTGCGCAGTATCTTAGCTACATAGGATTCAAATACGGCTTCCATCGGGAACAATAAAGAAGGGGCATGGTTTTTACCTTGCATACTTTGTGGAGAAAAGCCCTCTAAAATTAAACGCGCCCAATCGAGCGGACGCTGGTAATAGTCCATGCCACGATCTAATTTTAAACAGGTGAAATCGACTTTATAATCACGACTTTGGGGGATTTCAGCAAAAATAAATAACAACTCTCGCAATAGCTTTTGATTTATTGCTGAGTGGGTATAACTATTTACCGCAACCAATGCGCTATGCAAAAGTCGGTTGGCAGGCCTGTCTTGTAAAAAATCGTCATACTCGACATAAAACTTATGTTTATTAATAAAGTTATGGCGAATTTGTTTGCCTACATTTAACTTGCCCTTTAAATAAGCTAAATTATCCTCTTTAGCAACATACTCACTACGTAATCCGCGTTTTATTAAGGTATTAACTGATTGCAGAAACTGCGCAATAAACACCTCTAACAATGGCATTTTTTGGCTAGCAATATTAGCTTGCTGTGTTTCAATGTGTCGAAACCCTTTCAAGGTTTTCAGCATCATCAGCAATGATTGACGCGCTAAACCTACATCGTCACCCTGCCTACCCACTTTAGGTAACACCTCAATTTGCGTTTTATCCGGGGTAAATATTACCCCCGCATAGTTTTGTACCTGCAAGACTTCAAGTCGTTTAACACTGCGCAGATTAAATAAAAGGCTCTCCTTTCCCTCTAGCAAGCATAATTGCTTCAGATATTGAAAAGCGCTATCACTTATCTGCTTTACATTATCATCCAGCGTTTGAGTTTCATTGATGGATGTTTCATTCACCAAAAATTCAAACTCAAAGAGGCAGATGGTTTTATTGTTCACTGTTACTATCTACTTGTTCAGTTGTATCTGTCACTGATCTATAAATGTATTGATACGCTTGCGAATTATTCCAAATAGCATCATCAAAGGGGGCTAATTCATAACGACTTTCTGGCTGACCGTAGCCATCTGCTTGGTAATTTTTTCCGAACAAGTCTTTATATTGGATAGGAATTTCACGCACAAACTGTAAATCAGTTTGCTTCCCTTTCTGGTTATCACCCAACACTAAACGAATTTTTCTCCAATCCTCGTAAAAGTACTCTTCTAACAGTGGAATGATTTTGTTTTGGAAAGCGGACTGTAACTCCGTCATGGCCTTCGTTTCTTTTCCCGCTTTCATCGCATCATAAGTAGGAAATAAAAATGCATGGCCTAACGTATGCTCACGATCATAAAGGGCTTCGATACGTTTGTTTAACGTGGTCAATAATTTGGTTAGATTAATATTCTCAATCACACCAAATTCGTCATCAAACAGTTTCGGATTAGGCATCATTTCTTTAAAATCAAAGCGACGACGTAAGGCTGTATCCATCATGGCAAGTGAACGGTCAGCGGTGTTCATAGTGCCGATGATGTGAAGATTATCCGGTACTGAAAACTTTTCTCCTGAATGAGGAAGGATCACTTCAAGTGCTTCTTCTGCGCCTTGACGTTTACTTGGTTCAATCAGCGTAATTAATTCACCGAAAATTTTAGAAATATTGCCACGGTTAATTTCATCAATCACTAACACATAATGCTTTCGTTCTATCTGTGAATCTGAAATGTTCAATGAAAGTGACTTTAAATATTTAACCATCGCTGCGTAATATGGCTCTAAACCACCACTAATTTTCCGCTCATTATTAAATATGGCCTTTAGTGTTTTAACATTCATGGAGTGAACCGATTTTCCTACTTTTTTATCAAAACGAATCGTATCATTTTCAATATCGTAAACTTTGATTGAAGATTTACCACTCACCGTTTTTAGTTCAATACCCGTTTCTTCGTCATTAAATTTTTCTACAAAAGCCTGCCAACAAGTTATAAAGGAATCGCTGCTTTTTGTTGTAATTGTTTCGCGATAAATTTTAGCCTCATCACATATCTCTTTAAACACCCCATCTTTTTCAAAATAGGCAAGCCTTTCCCCCTGCGTTCTCGCGGTTAGACCTATAACAAATTCTTCATATCCATAGCTTTGATGGAAAGTAACAAATTTAATTTGGCCGGCATTGACCAAAGTATTATATTTATCTTTATAGGCTTTTCTTAATTTATTTGTACCTTCAACCAACGGTGTAAAGTTTGGCTCAGCTGCATTAACAGCAGCTTCAATGGTGTGGTAGGTTTTACCTGTGCCCGGAGGGCCATATAAAATAGAGTTCAGCGGAGAGTTAATATTAACCATTACTTTTGTACTCCCATCTTTATTTTTCAAGCCGTCAGAGCTTTCAACATTTATAAACTTACTATAATCCTGCTCTGCATTATTAAAGGTAAAATCAATCAATGCTTTTGTTTTCCAATTCTTAGGGAAAATCTGCCATATCCTTGACTGATATGTAAATGTATACCATGTACGTTTTTTAAAGTCCGTTTGCCAATCAACATCTAATTTTTCGCCATCACCATGGTTATGTGTGACAATTCCAATCGCCTTGATATCCATAACAGAGGCTATATTGCCACCATTATCAAACGGTAAACCGTGCGTTTGTGTGTAAACAGACTTAATGGCGATTTTATCGCCAATCTCGATTTTTTTTACTTTATCTTTAAATTTCCCATCAGCGCCATTTTGCCAAATACCTTCATCTAAAAATCGATCCGTTTGATCGCCAGCACTACCATAAGAAGCACCTAAGAACCAGTAAACAGAATCATAATTATGTTCTTTATTATCTAACTGTTCCCAGCAATCTCGACCATATTCAGCAATATTGTTAAATTTACTTTCATCATAACTGCCAATTAGTTTTGAATAATATTCACTAAAAAGAGCGTGTTCTTCTAGGCCTGTTAGTTTAGCTAGCATCTTATTAGAAAAAATATTTACGACACAGGGCTCATCACGTCGTTGATATAAAAAGGCTATTTTCCATTTAAACATGTTAGCTAATGAAATCGCTTCCAATGCATCCATATCACCTAATTGAGCAGCAGAAATAACTGCTAAAATAGTGTTACGAACTTCGATAAACGCTTCTTTCTCCGTTTCACCAAAACGGCTTTGCCACGAATATTCCACGCCATGCACCGTGCCACTTTTTTCTTTCACGTCTTTATTTGGATTATGTTTAAAGATGCCGAATTTGTATGAGGGGGAGCCATTAATACTGCCAATCGCTTTGTATTTAGTTTCAACGCAGTAGGTAAATGTATTTTTATCCTGAAAATTGACATACTCTTCTAACGTCATATTCTTCACACGCTCTAAAGGCCATTCTGCTAAAAATTCATCCCACAGCTTTTGTAAGTCACTCATTGATCAAATTCCTTTTATTACTTTTTAGCTTTACTCGCTTTGGCCACTTTCTTAGCTGCTTTTTCTAATATTTCGGCTTCAAGGCGGGCTTTTTTGATGCGCGCAAGCAGTTGTTCGGCGGGTTCATCACTTGAGTCTTGCGGCACTAATTCACCACGGAACGCTTTAGCGAGGATTGATTGGGTTAGATTATCCACCCGTTGTTTAGCATTCTTCAGATTATTTTCTAGTGTGTCGGCCAAGGCGAAGTATTGTTCTACAAGACGTACGATTTCGGTTTGTTCTTGCAATGAAATATCCGGAATTGGAAGTATTTTAATTCTTTTCAGAGCCAATTTACCTTGCGCTCCTGATTTTATTTCAAGTTTTATAAGTTTTTGAATTAACTGGCTACGCAACCAATAACCAATAAAATCACTATTCACGGGTTTAGAAAAATTACATATTTTCGCAGCATTCTCAGTTAAATTAGCACCATCGTAACTAGCAGGGACGACTCCTGCATCGCCTATGGAAGCACCTACAATAGTTATGTATGCATCGCCTTTTTTAACAATATATCTTTTGATTTGTTCCTGAACATGAGCTTTCAAATACATTTGCGTGTTTCTAGCCATATCACCATTTACTATGGTGCCATTCTTAAGCTGACCAGCTCTAACATACCTGTAACCTGTATTTTCTTGTACTAGCTCCTCACCTTTAGGGAGTCTTTTCCCTCCTTTAACTTCACCAATACTCTGTATTTCAGCTATGTTCCAACTTACTGGAAATTCGAAGCCGACTTTGCTATCTCTATATTCGCTATCCCCACGCCATTGTTCGGTTAGTTTGCCGGAGACGGCGGCGGCGAGGACAGATTGGCGGAACCGTTTGATAATGTTAGGTAACTTGTTAATACGGGTTTGAATACTTTGCACCTGCGCTAACAACTCATCCAATTTTTCAACAATGCGCTTTTGCTCGTTAACTGGGGGCACTCCCACTGGATACTGCTCCAGATGTCTTTTGTTTACTCCTGATTGCCCCGCAGTTCTATCTGACGCGGATTCAACATAGCTATACAGGTTTTGATTTGAAAGATACCGAAACAAGTATTCATTAGTAAAAACACCATCCCTAGGTTTAGCCTTCATCAAGGCAACATTGTACGCGCCTTCAAGACCTTTAAGAATTTGAAATATTGGAGGGCCATAACGCCCAATCATCACATCATCTTTTGACACAAACCTTTTTGCTTTATCTTCAGGGATATAGACAATATTTTTATCAGACTTGTAGTCCCTAATCTGAATTAAACGAATAAGGCCTTCGCCACTTTCATGATGAAAATCACTTTTAGGTGGTTGACTTCCACCTACAATTTCAATCACTTCTCTAAGCTCTGCAAATTCCCAAGACTCTGGAATTTGTAATTCATGCTTAAAAGAACCTTCAACAGTAATCTTTTTACAATTTATCATTGAACGTCCTTAGCAAGGATTTTTTTTCCAGCCCAAACTCTTCCGCTAATAACATCACTTGCCCTTCAGCTTGTTCAATGGCGCCAAGGTCTATCATCAGTTGATTCATTTCGCGCAGGGCATCAGTCAATTCAGTCATCGCCTCTGTCGCTAATACGTCGGGGGTCGGTAAATTAGCCGTATCGTTAATGGAGTTATCTTTAAGCCAGCTAATATCTAAACTGTCGTCTTTGTCTTTAATAAACTGGCGGGAGAATTTACGCCATCTTGCGCTGCTTTGTAAACGCTCAAGGCTGCCTTTCTCGCTTGACTCATTTATCGATTTACTTTCATCAACCGCAGTGGTGCAGCCTAAAATACCGCTAATGCCTTCTTGACGAGGACTTAAGCCATTCGGATCAATACCATAGGCTTCAATAAAACTTTCAAGGTGTTTTTCAGTAAAGGGGCTGCGTTTACCAAAGGTTTGTATATTGGTACGCAGGTCATAAACCCAAGTTTCCTTAGTACAGTTTTTATCTTGCTCTGGCTTGTCTTTCGTTCCTTTCTGGAAAAACAACACATTGGTTTTTACCCCAGCGGCATAAAATATGCCCGTTGGCAGGCGCAAAATCGTATGCAGATTACATTTATCCATTAAATCGCTACGAATACGTGTTCCTACGCCACTTTCAAATAACACATTATCAGGAACAACCACGGCAGCACGGCCGCCGGGCTTTAAGGTTTCAACAACATGCTGCATAAAACACAGCTGTTTATTCGAGGTTTTATGCACAAAAGTACGGCTGATATTGGTGCCGGCTGCACTGCCAAAAGGTGGGTTAGTTAATACCAGATCACATTTTGCGAGGTTTTCACCATCACTGCTTAAGGAATTGCCTAAACGGATCACGCCGCCTTTATCTTCATCACCTTCGATGTCATGTAATAAACAGTTCATTAGGGCTAAACGGCGGGTTTCTGGCACGAGCTCAATGCCGATAAAGGCTTTTTTAACTTGAAAGTCTTGTTCAGCTTCACTTAACTCATCTAAATCATTGGTTTGGCGTTTGATCTGTTTATCGGCTTCAATTAAAAAACCCGCGGTGCCGGCTGCCGGATCTTGAATGACTTCACCGGCTTTAGGCTTCATTAAGGTCACTATGCTGCTGATTAATGAACGTGGTGTAAAATATTGGCCCGCGCCCGATTTAGTTTCGTTAGCGTTTTTTTGTAATAATCCTTCATACATATCACCAAAGTCATCACGACTTTTAGCTTCGCCCGTCGTCTCTTCACTGTACCAATCAAGATCATTCATATTACTGACCAGCTCGGTGAGCTGCGCAGGCTGTGTAATAGTGGTATTGACATTTTGAAAGATAGCACGCACGATGGCGTGCTGATCCGCCCCTAACTGCACCAGCATATTACGATAAAACTGATGCTGCTCCTGGCCTAATTTGCTGTGTAAATCGGCCCATCTAAACCCTTCGGGCAGCAAATCCGCTTCCTGGCCCGTTTCTTTACACATTTTTAAAAACAATAACGAGGCTAACTCATTAACGTAGTTTTGGTAGGACACCCCACCATCACGCAGATTGTCACAGAGTTTCCATAATTTACCGACTAAATCGTTATTGTTCATATTACTCTCTTTAAAAGTGTGCCACGCAGCTAAAGCTGCGTGGTTTATTTACATTATGTGGGGAGATGATAAAGGCTTAGGCCTGCGCTTCCCAGATATAATCACTGAATTGGGTGAGTATGCTGTCTAATTGACCATCAAACACTGAGCTTAACTTAGGTTTACCGCCCCGGCGTTTGTAATTACCCATTTTAAAGGTGTTGTCATCCACCACGACGTTCTCTTTTAGGCTTGTTGCTAAGCGTTTTAACCAAGTGTTTTGAAGCTCTGACCAATCATTACTTTTTAAAATTCGTTCAAGCGCATGATCGACCCGGTGTTCAAAAGGCAATAAAGCATCACCAATGGCAGCGCGGCGAATATGCCCCACTAAACGGGCAGCAACATCTTGGTTTTTAGTTTCTTTCCATGCGACACGCAGTGTAGATTCATCAAAGTGCAGGCGATCAAACCACTCCTGTAATTCGACCAGGCTTTTACGGGTTAAATCTCGCGGTTTATTGATCACTGTGCTCATCGCGATATGTGCATTCGTATCGGCACTGACTAGATTATCAAAGGCTTCTAAAAAGTCTACGGCATTTTCATGCTGACCGTATAAACGTTCTACTTCAATCACTTTATCGGGTATGTCGGTAAAAATAGGTGCATTACTTTGTTTATTAATACTCTTTTTTAAACGCTCAATACGCCCGACAAACCCTTCCATCTGATTTAAAATATTTGCACTGCTGAGTGGCCCTTTTTCTTTTAAGGTGCTAGCTAAATGGGTAAAATCACAACCTGCCACATCCTCACAGATTTGATCAAGCCGTTTAACTTCTGAGCCGATTTCTTTGTCTTTCTCACGGTAAAAATTAGCTTGGCCAATCACGCGTTGTAACTTTGAAACTAGCTGTTCGTGGCTATGCTCGGCAAAACTGCGACCGTCAGCTTCTTTGGTTTGATAGGTTTCTGAGTCAGTTATTTCGTTAACTAATGTTTGTAAATCCACTTTAGGGCGGATCACCACGGGCTGCATGCTGTCAACGCTCTTTAAGGTGGCATAAAGATCCACAGCATCAAATATTTTAAAGGAGACTTTGCCCACTTCCGGACATAAACGTGTCGCACGCCCTTTCATTTGTTCGTATAGAATACGGCTACGTACTTTGCGTAAAAATACTAGATTACAGATGCTTGGTATATCTATGCCTGTACTTAACAAATCAACAGTCACCACGATATTAGGTAAACGCTCTTTGTTATAACGGTTGATCATGGTTTGTATTTTTTCAGGATCTTTATCGGACGTGCCAGTAATTTTAATGATCGCATCGTGCTCTAAACTTGGGTACTTGGCACTAAACACTTCACGCAGTTGCTCTACCACCATATCAGCATGACTATTGCTGACACAGAAGATTAAGGTTTTCTGTTTACCGGTTGGATCAAGGTGATGGGTTAACTCGCCACAAATCGCTTTATTAAAATTAGGCGCGATTAACTGACGGTTAAAATCAGCCACTTCAAAATTTTGCTCATCTTCCAGGTCATCTAAGATGATGTCACCCTGGAAAGTCAGTCGTTCAACTTGCGATCCTTTTGCCAGAATAAGGCCTTTTTCGCTAAGCTCTGTAGTGATTTTTATCGGCGGTTCCTGGTCATTTAAATAACCATCAATCACGGCTTGGCGGAAGGTATAACGGTAAACCGGTGCGCCAAAAATCTCTGAGGTATGTTTGGCAGGGGTTGCCGTTAACGCCACTTTAATGGCATCAAAGTGATCAATAATACGGCGATAGGCAGAAACGTAATCCAAATGATTACGGAACTGCTCTTCCCCTTCGGTTTGCTCTTTATCAAGAACGTAACCGCGATGTGCTTCATCGACAATAATACAATCGTACCGGCCAACGGGCATGACCTCGTCACTTAATAGAGTACGTTTCACCAATGACTGCACCGTAGCAACGTGAATTTTGGTGCTGTCTTCCGGGAATTTATCGGTTAAGCCTTTCACCCCAAAAATAGAGTTAAAGGTATCGTCATTAATACGCATATCTTCAAATGCGCCGAGTGCCTGCGTGCCTAAGGAACGTCTGTCCACTAAAAACAAGACGCGCTTAAAGCGCTTTGATTGAATTAAACGGAACATTAAACCAATCGCGGTTCGGGTTTTACCTGTCCCTGTTGCCATGGCTAACAACATCTCTTGTTGCCCATTGACCACGGCTTTTTCTACTGCGCGCACCGCATCTTCTTGGAAATAACGTAACCCTAACGCACTCATATCAGGATTATCCATAAACCAATCATTACCTGTTTGCTTATCTTGCTCTAATTTAGCAACTAACTCTTCCGGGCGATGCCATGCAGGTAAGGCCTTCGGCATGTTAGTATTGTGGCGAATATCACGATACCAGATACCACTTTTAGTTTTGATAGCACTGCGGTAATCACGGCCATTAGCGGAATAACAAAAAGGTACTTTGTATGTTTTCTGGCCTGTAGAGGCTTCCCAATCAACAATATAAGTGGGTAAATTCTCACTTATTTTTTGTTGTAATTCTGAATCGTGATTAACATGAAGCAGTAAGTCATCATGTAATTTCCCATGATTAAAATATTTACTGTAACGGTAGGCTTCGCTGAGTTTACCACTGACATCTAAATTTGCTTTTTTAGCTTCAATCACTGCCATCGCTTTTAAACCTACAAACAGTACATAATCGGCGTAACCTTTATTACCATTTTCATCTTGATCGGTTGGCCATTCAGCGATGGCTATATTTTCACCTATTTGCGGGCGTGTGCCATTACTGTGTTTTAATGCTTTAGTATCAACCAACCAACCTGCTTTACGAAGTTGGTCATCGATTAAAAACCGCGTTTCCAACTCACTTAAATTAAGTTTACGCGCACCAATTTCTTGCTTTATTTTCTGTTGGTACTGCTTGCGGTCAGTTTCTGTTTTCTTAGTTATTTCTTTATCTTTGTTTTTTAACATCGCTTCTAATGCGGCGATACGTTGATCTGCCTGATGCTGACTTTCATTTTGTTTTCCTTCAAGAATCGCAATATAACCTTGTAAATCAATCACAGTATTTTGATTGTTTTTAATGGCGAGATCGGTTTCTACACTGTTTGATTGTTCTTTCTGAAGATCGGCTTTTAGCTTTTCTATTTCAACTAAATAGGTTTGATTGTTTTCTATTTGAGGTTTTATAAATGCAGGCAAGACAAGAGCAAACTGCTTAGAAATCAATTTGTAGTACCAGAACGCTAAATGCTGGGTAATGCGTAGAGCTAACTCGGCATCATTAGCATCATTATGGATATCATGTACCGCTTTATTACCTAAGGTTCTTAATTTATGAAAGATATTGATAATGTCACTATCAATACTTGGGATTTTGGCTATTTCTCGCACCAGATCAAGCTGAGTACCTGGCAGTTCGATACTTAATATCGTCGCGAGATGTTTGGCTGTGGCTTCACCAAACATGCGTAATTTTACTAAGGTGGTATTGGGATCGTCTAATAGGTTATTTTCAGCTGCACAACCAAGACAGTACAATATATCGTTTGTACCTTTTAGGAATTCAAAATTTGATATTTTCATAGACGCCATATTAATAAAAAAAACATATAATCATTATCACATAAGCACCTAATAAATAAAGTTATATTGTTGATAATAGAGCCTCAACCCCAATGTTAATTTGACTTTTAAAACAATCAGTTTGATAAAAAGCTACTTAGCTGTAGCTATATTCCATAGCAGATTCAATTCTGAAGTGCATCATCACGAGGCAGCTATAACTGAAACGATGAGGGAGTCCACATAAATTAGTAATAATTAAACTATATTGTCAAAGTGATTAAAGTATTTATGCTTGATAAGGAAAGGCTTAACTCAGCCTGCTGTTAGCATTCAAATTAAGCAATAGGAAACGAACCTCTTTATTATTTTTTACTTCGGAAAGTGAGTGATTAAATGCTCTTTTAAATCATTAATCACACGATCAAACTCTGCCTGTGATACATAATCACTTAATAATTCATCGTCATCTAATGATAATGACATATGAAGTATCTCTTCTAACATCTCTTCGCATAGGGTGTGGTCATTACATACAATATCGCTATTTAAATGCTCAGCTATAAGCTGATATTCATCATATGCTTCATTTGTAACACAACACGTATTTAATAAATCAGCTTGAAATAACACCATGTTTATATGTTTTTCTAATGATAACTTCATGATAATATTCCTATTTAAATTTGAATTGATGTGTCAATCCATATTGACATCATTATACATGATAGCAATTGCAATCAATATAATGTTGTTTAACTAACGATTTAAAAGTGGTTCAATATCATCGGGCAGTGTGGGATATTTAAAATCATAATTAGTCCTTCTTTATTCCTCTTTCCGCTCTAAAAGCCTAAATGCCCCTATCTAACCCTTCGAGATTCATTGGTTATTCCCCACATTTTTTGTAACCACCTTAATCGCTTTTCAAGCATCGGTATCAACTCGTCAATCCAAAATGAAGGGGCTATCCCTCCACCACTCATCCCTCCTCTAGCAAAGCGACTTACATAGAAAAATTCTTTATTTTCTAGTGATTTCCCTGTTAAAGCATGAAACGCTGATTTTATTATACCGGCTAAATCAGAAGGGTTTTCTGGAACGGGTACATGACACAATGCTTGCCGCATTTCCAACCAAAGAAACAGATCGCCACGGAGTCCCCATTGCTTTGGCGCTGGATCAAACAAATCAGAAACAACTGACCACTCTTTTTCAATAGGTGTCGTAGCTGAGAGAACTGCAAACTCACTGAGTATGGGCAAAAATCGTGACGTCCAAAACTGTGTATCTACCTGAAATTCAACAATTTTAGCTGGGCTAAAAACAATTTTCTTAGAAGAGGTTATGTTCACCCCTGTTAATGCTCTAAATGAAGCTTCAATTCTTTTAATCAGTTTATCTGGATTCTCAGGACAGAGATCAGTGCTAAAAGATCCGATAAAGCGGTCAGCTAACACTTGGTTACCGTCGTATGCACCAAACAGATCAGGCTTAAAAGCAATAACCTTTCTAATCAATTGAGCAATTGTCAGCAGCCT
This sequence comes from Psychromonas sp. MB-3u-54, assembly GCF_002836415.1. Lineage (GTDB taxonomy): Bacteria > Pseudomonadota > Gammaproteobacteria > Enterobacterales > Psychromonadaceae > Psychromonas. The sequence goes on from NZ_PJBP01000120.1 coordinate 28,177, forward strand.
CTCAGAAAGTGCGTAAACTAGATCGGCCCGTTCAGGATGGTTTATAACTGCGATATCTAATGCTGTTAGTTTATCCGTCGTCTTAATACGACAATCAGCTCCTAAACTTAACAATACGCCAATAACCTCTAGTGTTGCTCCATGCCATGCTGCTTGATGTAAAGGCGTATACCCTTTCGATCGACTCTGCACATTTACATAATCTGGACGTTCTCTCAACATCCGAATCAACATTTCCCACTTACCTTGAAATGCCAGTAAGCTTATTTCTTTTTCATTAATCATTTTTTCACCTTTTATTCCTAGATAGAAGTAAGTATCAAAACCAGAATTAATAACTGGTATGTTGCCAAATATTTTCACACCTGCTGAATAGTCACAAAAAATATTCATTCACAATTTGTTATTGATACATTCTTTCCATTTTCCATGGTATCCCAAAGAACAACAAGTTCGCCAATTCCACCTTTTTTAGGTGGTGTTAAAATTTCCATGCACCCGAGATTTTTTGATTGGATCCTCATTGAAACTTGTAGGACATAATCTAAATCATAATACCCATCAAATTCTTCAACCTTAACGGCATCATTAGGTCTTACATTTGTGTATTCATATTTATATTTATTTTTAGTAGAGACGGTTATGCAATCGTCATCGACTGTTTGAAATCCCCCCGTGCCAGCTCCAACAAAATCAAGTGTCTCTGCTGATGAATTAACCAGGTAAAGTTCTTTTCCTTCAGGAGCAAACCATAAAAGTGGGTTCCTAAGTTCTGCTTTTCTGGGAGTCATTGGACCTCCAAACTTGCTTTTTCTTTTATCAAGCGGAATCCATTTAAAGCTATTTTCAATGATTTTATGGTGTTTTTTCTGAGGTGCCTGTTGATTATTATCACTCATATTACTCTCCCAATATTTCATATATTAAATTTGATTATGTAGTTAATGCTCTAACACTGACATTGCCAACTTATCTTCCCTCGTCGGTAACTACCTATCTCATTTTGATAAACTAAAGTTTGCTTGAGTAACTAAGCCATCTGTTTTAGTTTATTTGAATAATAAAAAGGATTATTTGTGGCAAGTAAGGATTTATCCGCAGGTACTAACTCAAACTGACAACATACTAAAGGGTTATCTCCTTTTGCTGCATTGTAATCTACACACACCACTTTTTGAGATAACGCTTTTGGTAAACCAGATAAGGTATAATGTCCAATCACAATAGGGACTATTGATTCTTTATATGCAGAATCTGCCCACCACTCAATACGTTTTTGAGTACGTATTTTTCCCGTTTTATCTTTAAATGCCTGCTCTGCCGGCAACTGCCGCTCAGGCCCTTTTAATAAGGTTTCGCATAATGTGAATAACTCATGGGTTTCATCAAAAGCATCCAACCAATGGGCTTCTTTTAAACTGTTATCTGGGTTTAGATAGGGTTTAATACGTTCAATTACCTGTTCATCCCAACAAGCATGAATAGCTTTTACTGCTTCAAAATCAAGAAACAGTGGCAATGACTTAAACCAAGTGATCCAACGTTCATGCTCTTTTGACCCTTCTTCTACTGCCTCTAAAAAAGCGTTGTGTTGGTTTCTATTGTTATCTGTATGCGGACGCGCCCAGTTACCTTGTCCTTTCTGTGTAGCCCAGCCAATGGCATTGAATTCATGGTTACCTAATAAACAAAAAGCATGGTTGCTCTTAACTAAAGATTCAACATGGTTAAGTAAGGTCAAATGTTCGCTAACACAATCGGGAACACTATCGATTAGATCGCCAATAAAGACCAATTGTTCGTTCTTTGCGGATGAATTAGAATTATTACTATCAAAATCTATCACTTCTAATAAATTAATCAATTTACTGTGCCGCGCATGCACATCACCGATAAAATATAGCCGTTCTTTTAATTGTAATTTTTGCATTAATATTCCTCTAAATTAGTGGTGGCTAATGATTTTGGTTCTACGTCTTTATTTATTCACCTAATCTATTAAATTGATAACTTTCATTAAATGCTTTGTGATAAGTAAAACCATCATTTACAGGCCAAACCTTATAAAGACCCTTTTTTAATATTGAATCAGTAATACCTACCAACTCTGTATAGTTTTTAAAATTGAATTTATCAGCATAGAACTCAAGTTGATGTTGTTTATATAGATGAAAGACTTCTTCCAATTGTTGCTTAATGGGGAGATTTAAAAGGCTCTCGGGAATCTCTATTTCATATATATGGTTTAAATCTCGATCATCCATCATTAATAGGAGTGGATATTTTTTCCATTTAATCCATATACGAGGGGTAAATTTTTTGATTTTATCCTTAATGATTAGGTCCATCTGCCTATTAATGATTTCATCCATAGACTCAATCGAAATATCAAGTTGCTTGCAGAGTTGTGCTTTAAAAACATTATTTTTAGGGTGTTCAATAAATGCATCTAGCCGCCTTAATCCTTTAGTTATGTTTTTATAACCTAGTTTTTGAATAAAGGTGTTACGGGTGAGGTTATGCATTTTTAGATAGTCAGTTAACAATTTTTTTAGTTCATTCATTTTACTTTCCTTATTATTTTATTACCAACTCCGTTGAATAGTTGATCTATTTAGGCACAGGAAAAATGAATGAAAGCAAGGCATTGATTGCAGTAACTAGTTATTCTAATTACAAAATCAATAACGCTGCTAGCATTTATTTTAACAAGCATAAATGAGCAAATAATTATCGGAATTGGTATTAACTACGTTGCATAGATTTAAAATCATAAGAACAACGCTTTAGCAGTAATTTATCGCCCTGCAAGTTATTGGTTAAATCAGCGACTACCTCATCTTGTATTGGTGCTTTTTATTTTGAATTACCCTTCATCTGTCGTTAACTAACTTAGCCAGTTCAATTGCGGATCTTCATCTTACCGGATTTAATTAATCCATTAAGCGCGTCTGAGGTTTTCTTATCGAAAATATTCTCACTCCACTTTAGTTCTGATCATATCCATATTCCTCATGTGGCCGAAATGCATACAACTCAGTTAATCGTTGCACCCATAGAGCAATATCTCCGCTTCTTTCCTTGCGGGTTATTCCTCCAGCACTCAATTTCTCTCCTCTCATTAATGCAGTGATATAACGCAGACATTCTAGATAATTAAATCGCTGGATAACTTCGTATGGATCTCTTATCTCATCTTCCAATCCAGTGTAATTGAGTACCATATTAAATCGGTAAATATCCTTTCTTAGCTCACGAGGCATATGGACTTGAGATCTACTGTCATCACTTTTGTTCGAGAGAACTGATTTGAAATCATTCATAATATCTTGCAGCTGCGAAAATGGCGGAGTTAATGCCAGAAATTCAGCCGTTTGCTCTAACTTATCTCGCCATGCAAGCTTGCGAAGCCAATGCTCCGGCAATTGCTCAATACCATAAAATGCTCCGGCTAACTGCCCAAATATGGCGGCGGTGGTATCCGCATCATCGCCAAGGTTTGCGGCTAATAAAGCGCCCTGTTCAAAACTGTCGCTGTTTGCAAAACACCATAAAGCCGCTTCCAGAGAATCAACAACAAAGCCTGTTCCTCTTATTTGGCTTCTCTCTTTCTTTAAGAAACTGCCCGCTACAATTTTCTCCATATCGGTACTTAGATCGATATTGGGATCGGTAAATGCAACCGCAAGCCCTTTAAACAGCGAGACTTTACTTTGCTCACCATCAAAAATCTGAAACAGTAACCAGGCCATAATCTGACAACCTTCAATTGCTCTTGCCTCAGCATGTGTGACGATCGAAGATAACCTGGCTTTGTCTAACAGTTCAGCTAACTCAACCTTTTTAACGGGTGAATAAAATATCGCAACCGGAGCAAGACGCATCAGACTGCCGTTCCCCGCGCTATAAGCTTCTTGACTGCCCGCATTTGCATCTTTTGTCGCTGAATATTTATCGATAGCAGCTGAAACTGTATTGCCGATATCAAAACATATTCCGGTAACCGAGTTTTCACCCAGATCTCGCCATTTTTTATAACGCTGCATTTGATCTTCAGCATTATGTCTACCCACTGCAAGCAAACTATCAGCCAGACAAAGTGCCATTGATGTATCATCCGTCCATTGACCAGCCTCTAAGCGGAAAGGTCCTCCGCCAACCATATCGGTTAATGGCTGATAACTGTCTTTGGCTTTAAACTCCAGGGTGGTTCCCAATGCATCGCCAAGTGCAAGACCCAATAAAGAACCCTTAGCTTTGGAGATAAACTTAGCTCGTAATGCTTCATCATAGGTTGGTGAATCAGCCTCTTTCTCAGATTCATTCTTAACCCATTCATTTTTAACCATGGCAGTGATATGGCTGGCAACTCTTCTGCACACTGATACTGCATGATCCCTTTCTATGCCTTGAATGTATTTTTCAGTAAAATAAAGATACATAGTCAGTTCATCTTCTTTTTGAGCACCCGCAAGCTTAAGTACATCCTCTAGATAATTATCATATTCAATCTTCAAAACTGAGTTTCGTGGCGCCCATTCATGTTTAAGAATTGCACCTATTTTTTCGAGTAAAGACTCAGAGAGTTCCTCATTCAGCTCCGGCAGCGCAATAGTCTCAAGGTATTCGCTTAAAATGTTATCGACTCCCAGCCAAACGATAATATCTGCATTGACCAAATCAATCGCGCAAAAATTATCTTCAGATATCAGCTGATCAGCACTTTTCCAAGACGTCACATTCACCACATAACCATTAAGTATTTTACCGGGGGACGCGGCATTAAAATCAACACAAACCACCTTATCCCCGACACAATAAGGAACGGTGGAATTAAGCGTATAAAGACCAATAACAACAGGCACATCCTGCTCCTTATTGAAGCGGGTATGCATAGCCTGTACAGGCAGATCCGGAATACAATCTCCTTCGGCATTTGCCACAACAGCAAGATCTCTTAAGGTTTTAATATCTTCTTGCGCTTTCCACCAACCGACGCGGATATTTTTTCGCTCAATCTGATTTTTATCTTTAAATGAACAGCCTTCAGGCAGCGCGATTTCAGGCCCTTTTAACAAGGTTTCACAAAGCTGATATAACTCATGTTCAGGGTCAAAGGCAGCATACCAATACTCGGTTTTCAGACTGCTATCATCATTCAGATAGGGACGGATTTTATCGATAGATTCCTGATGCCAACAAGCATGGATCACGCGCACATCGGCAAAATCCATAAACAAAGGCAAGGTTTTAAACCACTCAAGCCATTGATAATATTGCCTGGAATCTTCACCCACTTGTTCAAGAAATAATTGATGCTGCCGACGGTTGCCCGATTTGTTTCTATCCCGACAATAACTGCCGTCTGGCTTTTTAAGGCTCCAGCCAATGGCGTTAAACTCGTGGTTGCCCATTACGCAATAAGCCAGTCTTTTATCAACTAGATCTTTAATATGATTTAGCAGTGAAAGGTGATCACCTCCCCAGTCAGGTTTATTGTCAATAAGATCACCCAGAAATACTAATCTGCCGTAGGAGAAAGCATTGTCAGGCTCTGATTCAATATAACCGCAATGCGTTAAGAGATCGGTCAATTTTTCGTATTGAGCGTGGATATCACCGATAAAAAACAGCTCTTCTACATTTCTTGGCAACATCATTTTTTTAAAAGCCAAAACCTTGCTGACATCATTTAAACGCTGCTCAATAAGAGGCAAGCCTTTTCTTACCCACCATTGTGAACTAATGCAGCCACCGGACATTCCCCCTTTATCAAATGCCTTTATATGCACGTCATCTTGCGATTTATCAGAACGACCGGATAAATCTACACCAAACTCTTCAAGGTGATTACGTATCTCACGCAGCAATTGTTCACCCGTTGATTCATCGCTAGCGCTGGTCAATTTGTCCTTTAACCAATCCCATAACATAGGATCACCTCGATGGCCCCATTGCTCTGGCTTTTTAAAGACACGATCTAAATATTTAGACGGAATAGTTGTTTTATTCATAGAAGCCTCTTAAAGGAAAACTTTTTCCTTTTATGATTACAGTCTCTTATTTACTGGCTAAGTTGATAAACATGCAGTCAATACAAGTGCAGTTATTGCTATCAGTAGTGTTTTCATTTTTCTTTCTGTTTGTAAGATCTCGGATAACTAAACATCAATAACAACTGTTATTTTGTTAGCTCCCCTGCGTCAGCCTATAATCTTTAGCCTTCCTCCAGCAACAAAGGCCAATTTCCCTGGATGAGTCCCTGAATGTCTGTTGCAAAGACAATGTCACCATCTTCAGAAAAATAGGAGTTTGCCATCATCGATTAGATGAATTCTCCTTTGACTGTCGACGTTTAATTAAAAAATACTGATGATGAAAATTAAAAGAAATAACTAAATAATATCCAAATTCGCTATTCGTGGGCAGACTTGTTATCACCACGGCGATCAGCATGGAATTTATCAAGAATTAACTGGTCAACTACAGCCGTGAATGCACGACTGCTGAATTTGTCGTAAATATTGGCGGTCGGTAATACCAGCAAACACAACTCACGATAAAGAGAACCAATAATTTTTTACACATAATAGCGCAATTAAACCATTGAGCTTTGTGCGCACTGACTGCATATCGTTCTGCATAGGCACCCAGCTCCGCAAGTTGAGGCTACTTACCGCGTATAGGCTAAAAGTTATGTGATGTTTTCAAATGTACCTACTCCCAATATGTAACTTAGCTGATTTCAATCTCAATATTTTGTTTTACAGCTTCGGCATGGTAATAACTGATATTTTCAATGGTTTCTGATTTTATTTCAATTTTATTAACCAGGCCATTGGGCAATGCTTTTTTCAACTTAGCATTGATGGCAGAGCGGTTTTGTTGCACAAAAGTATTTTCCATGGCTTTTAATTGCCTAAAGTCGCCATCATTAAAATCTTCCGGCTCTAAACCAAAGCTGCTTTTAAAAACGCGAGGATCACTGGCTACTTGTTTAAACTCAGACAAGAATGAGATGGCATGTTGTTTGTTTTGATCAAAGTGTCGATCCACTTTAATGCCTTCTTTTTGCTGCGTCAGCCAATGATAAAATGCGAGTTCTTTAGGTGATAGTTTTATATCCACCCCGGTAATTGATAGTGTTTTTGCTTTACGGGTTAACGTAATGGCTAAGCTTTTACTGTGCGTTGCATTAAGCGTTGAGACGGTTTGGCTAAAGGACATTTTCCCCATGGAATTAATCAACTGCGCATCCACTGATTCACGCATGCGCACAAAGGGGATCTCAGCCAAGGTAACCACCGCTTGGCTTGTATCTAACTTCCCTTGACCGTATTTTCCTGTTATCAAATGACTCTGTTTAGTTGGATAATAAAAGTCTTTTACAAATTCAAATTCATCATTTACAAAAACATGGCTTAATGTGTCTTGCGGCCGACCCAGCAATGACATCGCATAACCTAAATAAAAAGCCATGGTTTTACGTCCTCCAGCAATAGAGGCATGTATGGCAAGATTATTGTTTTGCGTTAAGTCGAATACTTTACGGGTGATAAAGTCGGCCATAAAAGTTTGGTCTGCAATGCTTTTGGCATCATCAATGGGCTCACCTTGGTCATTTTCAATCAGCCAAATATGTGACTCATCAAACTTGATCGGCGGCATATCATATTCTTTTTGCAGTGCAGCCAAATGACCATTTTCAAACAAACCTTCACACAACATGTTTTTAGCGCCTAAAGTTGTAATGATGTACATTTCCTCGGGAAATGTTTTTCCTTCAGTATGCAAGGCATATAGGGTTTCGGTGACCACCTGCGGGCTTGCACCCGTAATCGCTAGCAATATCTTTTTCATCTCAACTTTCCATCAATAACAATATTTAACTGTACCCAAAGAGTGACTGTGATACTAGCTTTAACCGCTTATTTTTTGATTTATATTTCATATGGTTAGATGATTTTCTAACGTTTTGCTTTGCGTGCGCTTTTCTTCGCTTGTTGCAGTTTCTTTCTATCGACTGATTTTTTGCAATCCTTTTGGCACACCACACTATTATCCCGCATTAATGCTTTGCCTTTTGGGGATTTTATAAACTGCTGCGCATCAACACAGCCATTTTTTGCTGATTCCCTGATCAGTAATTTCAATGAATGAGGTGATTTTACTTTGTGATCTTCTTGCAGCTTTTGCCAAATTAACATTGCAAGGTCAAACTGCATCTGTGGTTTACTTTCTTCACTAGTGCAATATAGCGCTTTGCTTGAAATATCTAATGCAAGATCTGAATGTTCAGGTTGATCTTTTAATAGATGAAACAGCTTATCTTGGTAGTAAAGGAAAGCAGGAAGTTGCTCATGACTCTCAACCATGACATTCAAACCTTTCTCTGGTTTGGGATTTTTACCCCAATAACCATAATAATCACAATAACCTTGAAAGTATTTCACACCCTCTGACTGATGTGATTGCGCACTAATGAGTGCTGTTTTTACCTGTTTTTGGAGTAGTTGATTTTCTTTATCGTTTTCCAAAAGATCTAATTTATGCGCGAGGTCCAAGGTAAAAGACTGTTTTACCTTGGCATTAATGCCGGCATCAACCCACTTTAAATACTGCTTTTGGTCTTTTTCGTAGTAATAAGTTTGCAGCGCTTTAATTGCATCGTGGTTGGCTTTTTCAGCTGCTTGGTGCATGAAGTTAATACCACGTTTATGTTGAGAATTATGTAACAGGTATGCCGCATATTGAGATGCTACTTCACCTGATTCATCATTTGCTAAAGCTTCTTTAAAACAGCTTTCAACGGTTACATTTTCGGGTAATGGCAGGAATTTATTTTTATAAACCTCAGCATAAAGTAACCAGGTCTCATGGTGATCTTGCTTATGTGCACGAGCCAACCAGTAAGCTAAATCATGCTGTAGCAATTGCATCTTTGCTTTATTTTCTTTGCCTGATAGTTGATTATGTTCAGTTGCTTGTTGCATCTTTGTTGCATAATGTTTAGCAAGTGAATATGTCGCTTCTTTATTACCTGAGAGTGATCCATAAATATCTTCTTGCAGCGCTAATTTAGTGGGTTCTTGCCACGTATTAAACTCAGAATCATTTTGCATATTTAATTTACAAGCAAGATATTGGGTGATCTCTAATAAGCTTTTCATCAAGTTATCTAACTTGTATTTGCTTAATACGTATTCACAGCTCCATGAACCATCATAACGTTGTGAAATATGAGCACTGTTATTACCTTCAATACGTAACTTATTCAGTGTATCAAGAATATAACCAGGTACTTTATGACTACATGAAATTTGCTTTATTTTACTATTTAAGTCCCCGGCGACGGGAGGATGTAAACTTAGTTTTGCTCCTACTTCATGGCACCACAGTTCAACAAACATGCGCGCTTTTAATAAACAGCAGGAGTGATCCGTTGAATAGTATTTTTCTACCTCTTGGCTTAAACGATAAAGTTCTGGAAAGCTATGCTCTATAAACAAATAGTTATTCGTCAATTGTGTGCTAGTTGGTAAGTATGCAAGTTGGCTCATGGTTATTATCCTCAAATTGTGTGAAATCCCTTGAGTTTAATAATAAAGACGCCACAAAATTTGTGGCGTTAACAAGCTTGTGAAGTATTGGGGTTAATCAGCAGATAAAGAAAATGTATAACGATCGCCACTATCTCTTCCGTCATTTACTACGAAATATGATGATTGATTGGACTGGTGTATCCAAACAGTTCGGCACTCTTTGTTATCACAGCTACCTTTAAAATCTCCATTTTCATTGATTGTAAATGATTTATCTTTAGCCTTTTGGGTACAATATGGGCAACAACGAATAAAATGGGATATTACATTCTTTGCTCTAATGCATTTTGATACATTGCTTTTATTTTGGTTATTGACAAGGTCTACTTGTTTCTGTGTTAATGGGTTAATTAGCTTATGATTTTCAGGTAATTCTTTTTTAATGAGTGTTGGTACTTTGCCTGGTAACGATGCATTAAACACCTCCAAGGTCCACTTCCAAATACTTTGGACGAGTACACTTGCGAGTCTCTCTTTGCCGAGCAAATTTAATGGAGATAACTCAACAACCTTTAATCTATTTTGTGGGTATAGAAGCTGAGGTGTTATAAGTACTATTGGATTATTTTGATGTGTAAATAAAGATTTATCACTTCCTAAGTCATTACCACAAAGTGGTTCTGCTAAAACAACTATTCGGCTAATACTTATGCCATTATACTTTATGTTCAGCACGCCTAGTTCATGTTGTTCAATAACTAACTCAAGTCCATTACCAATATTTAACAAAGCCATTTGACTATCTGTTTGCCAACCAATATCGTCAAATATCTGTTTAACAATCATTACAACATAAGCGTAATATTCTTTCTGTTGCTGTTGTTTTTGAGCAATGACTTGAGATGAATTGAGCCGCTCTTTAAATGATAATTTAGACCATGTACGCCATACACTTGCCATTCGTTGATAGTTATCATCATGCATTAAAATATTAGTTGGTTTTAATGATATACCAACCTGAATATTTTGTGGGATTGACCGATATAACGCTGCGTTTTTCATTTGAATCAGTTTGGAACGATATTTAGTCACAAAATCCATTTGCTCAATGCTTTGTTCTTTTAATAAGCCAACTGCTTTTTCATTAAATGCCCTGCCCCAGTCTTTGGTTATTTGGGTAATATAATGATGCCCCTTACCTTCAGCATCAAGATCATTGAAAGCTTTTATAATATTCAAAATTTGGTTTAGTCTTGCTTGAGCCCCTGCTAAATAGTGCAGCAGGTGATCAATTAAACGGGCATATACTACATTTTCATAAATTTTTATTTCATCTTCACTGACTTTAGCCATCAATTTTTTAGGAATAATTCCTGTAAAAGTACGTTGTTGCCAGCACTCTGAGTGCGCTACTAAATGTGTTTGATAGTTTGAGGCATAGCGCTTTACCCTACTGGTAGCTAGTAGCTCAACATCATATCGCATGCTCATTCTGGGACTTTGGTTGATTGTTTGAAAAATACCATATTCAAAAGATTTTTCTATCGATTGATCTAACTCAGTACGTGCAATAAATTTTGCAATTTCAGGAGGTAACAAATGGCTAAAACCAGTAAGATCTTGGATTTGAAATTTTGAATTGATATGTTCTATCGCGTCGTAAGCTACGGCTAACGCTGCAACAGATCTTATTTTATCTTCAGTCCCTTGATGTTGTTCGTTAGCATCAAAAGTAACCGTCAGCTTATCGACTTGATGCCCGCCTGTACCATCGTCAAACAAAATATTCCGCTTGTTTGGTTGATTGTCCTCCATAAGCACATAAAGCCCAGATGACAGTGTTATATCGTGCTCTACGGATAGCAATGTGCCAGTTAGACGCGAATAAAGTTTCATTAGAATACTCCAGCTACTTTTAATTCGCTTTCAGTTAATAAAATATCAGATGATTCAATACAACTATTCCCAAGTAGTTGTTCCAGTGATTCACTTAAACGTTCTATTTTATTTTGTGAAATATCAAAGCGGCCCAGTACTTTGCCTTTACGAAACACTCGCGTAATTAACAGATGTTCTAGTGCTTCAACTGAACTACCACCACATTCAATATAAACAGAGATAAAGGAGCGAGCTTGGACTTCAAACCTATTGCCCCAACCAATGCTAAAATCTTTTTCTAATAATTTGCTAAATTCAGAACTTTTAAGCTTGTTTAATAGCTCTGTCACCTCTCGTTGGTTGGATTTTTTAGCCTTTGCAAATAGTGTTGTTACAGACTCAATATCAATTGGATCTTTATTTATTTCTTTAGGCTGCCATCCCTTGGGTTTGTGCTGACGTTTTAACTCCATCATAAATGAACGGTCGTGCGTTTTATCGGCAAATTCAAAGGTTGTCTCATCATGGTTTGCGGTACCCATAAACCAGGTGTTATTGGCGAGTGGAATTTTACGTTCCTCAACAAAGTATTTAGGCGAATTAGACGTTGATGAATCCATTAACACTATATTTCGTTCACCATCGCGCATCTCTAATGCGGACAAAAATTCTGCAAAATACTGTTCAGGACGAGAAAGATTCATCTCATCAAGTAGTATAATATTAAAGCGGTTTGTATAACTTGGTGTATGAGCCCGATAGATGCCTTGCAGACATTCTTTTTCATAATAACGTTTTTCAAAGGCATTATAATGACCAATCAAGTCATCCCTATCTCGCCAACCAGCTTGTACCGGCACGGTAGTAACATAACCACCAACAGCTTTTGCAAAAGCTTTTACTAGACTTGTTTTACCCGTACCTGAAATTCCCTCAAACACATGCAATTGACTCATAGCAAGTCCAGCAACAAATTTTCTAATATCGTTAATATCGTAATATAGCACAATGCCATTTTCCGCCTTAGCAATTCTGTGCTGTAACTCTTCTGTAAATTCTTTCAACGATGAAATAGATGTTGCTGAGCGTGGCTCTGCAAATTTCCGATCCATTTTAATCAGCTCATTAAATGCTTTTTGAGATTGTTGCTTTTCTATTAGATCATCTAATGTGGCTTTCAGACTGTCTATTGAGACTTTAAGGGTTTGATTGTGTAGTTCGAGCACATCTTTTTGTGTCTGTAATTCAAGTTTTTCTCTCACGCTAATTGTATTCTTTGCAACCTTAGAACGTGCCTCCTGATAATCTTGCTGTAACTGTTCTAAGGATTCACTTTTTTCTTCTGCTAGTTCTTTATAGTGCTCTAAATCATCTTCTAGATCACTCTCCGAGCGACCTTTAAGTTTACTTCTAGCTTGTTTTAATTCTTGCTCAACATTGTCTAAATGAGCTAATACATCACTAGGATGAGCGAACTCTCTAATGGTCGCCTCATGCTCTAATTCTTTATAGCCACTAATCTTTTGCTGTAATAATTTTATTTTGTCTAAGTCACGTTCACGATTCTGACTTAAAGATTCAATTTCTTGAGTAAGTTGTTGTTCATTAAGTTTAAATTCATTAGTTAACTTAATACGTAAGCTTTCTGCTGCACGCTTTTGATTATCTTGCTCTAAATTGTATTGCAGCTTAAGCTTATTTAACTCAATTTTATCTGATTTTAGTTTTTCTTGAAATTTTTCAAGGTTAGACCGCTCCAAATTCAATGACTCTACTTCTGCTCTTAATTGCTCTTGTAATTGCTTTTCAAATTCAATTTTTTGCTTACGCTGATTCGATATAGCATTAACTTCAAGAGATAGCTTATCTTCCTCTAATTTATCTAATTGACTTTGTACTTCACTAATATTGCTTTTAAACTTATCTAACGATGTCTTCCTTTGAATAGCAAATCCAGCTTGTGCATTTACTTCACGATCGACCAATTCTTCTTCAATTTTTAAGCAGTCAGCTTCTCGCTTAACTAAATTTTCAGCTTTAAGATTAATATCCACTCTTAAGGTCGCTATTTCTTTATGGCCTATTTTAAGCTTTTGCCGTTGGCATAAACTTTCACTTAAATGGCTAGCAAGCTCTTTCCCTTTAGCTTCAATATCTAACTGAGTTTGGTTGTTTTTAGCAATCGATTCCTGAAGCAATTCTGTTAATCCTTGCAGTTCGATTTTTTGCTCTTCATTAAGCTTAGCTTCAAGCTCTGGTGGCATATCAATTCCAACTTTGTTAAGTAAACCATTCAGCAACTTGTTTGATTTTACTGGTGTTTTATTTTGAATTTCTGGTATTGAAGAATTTTTTTTATTATTATTTCTTTTATTATTTCTAGCCATTTTTTGTTAGTCCGATAAATAATTTATTTAAAAAAGTGTCGATCATAGACACTGCTTTATTGATTTTTTGATTTGAAACTTTAGGTGGATTTTTGTGAGCACAATCATCACGTAAAAAGGTAAGCTTATATAAATCAACAAAGTATGTTTGGTCTTCTAATAAGAACCTTAGAGGATGATGTGGATAAGACTCCATGGAAATGAAAATAGCAGCGAGTTGCGCTCGAACAGTGCTATTCCTACATTTAGCGGCATTAAATACTTTAGATGGCGCAACCTTTAATACCTCATCTAGCATTTTACTATTTATATTTGTTGCATTTGCAATTAAACCTTGAAGGATTTCTTTAGGATTTTTAGTGTTGGGTTTTGGCAAGCGATGAGGATTTTGTAGTGAATATTGTTTCAATACATACTCGCAAATATTTTCCACAACAATAATGCACTTAGTCACTAAAGCTGCGTTAGTTGAATAATTAGGATTATCGCTTTCTTTAACTTTTTCATGATCTTCTAGCATTGGGTAAAGGGCTTCGGTTAACCCCTCAATTTTGTCCGCATCGGAGTAGGAAACTAGCACTTTTAGCTTTGCTGCTTCAGCAAATTTAAGACAAGCCTCTTCATAGGATAAAGTGGTATCTGTTCCACCTAATTTTGCGAGTGCATAGCGCGCTAAAGATGGATCTGATTCACACCCTTTTTTAAAGAGATCAGCCATCCATGTAGAATAAGTAGAAATATTAAAGGGGTCATAGGTAGTCCATTCAAATCCACAACTAATATCTCCCCAAACGGTTAAATATGCAGGTGTTGCCTCGTTAGAAGCTAATGTCAAATTACCAACTCTTTCAATATCAAATTCTATGTCTCGAGTGTTTTTTGCAATAAAGAGATCATCTCTAAAATTGATAATTATTTTATTCAATTCTTCTTCTGAAGGTGGATCAATATAATTATTAGTAGATTTTACAATAAAGGGGATTTCTACGTAGTCACTGCCCCTGTTTAATTTAAACTTCGGCTTGCCCTTTGTACTACTTGGATAAATTTTATTTAATGTAAAACTGACTCTTGGTAACCACTCACCCGTCATTGCACATTGAAAAACATAGGCCGTGGTTAAATTATCATTTAACTCGTCTGCTAAAAGTAATTTTCCATTTTCGGTTACTTGTCCTTTTGAATCTAAATATCCATTTGGGATTAACTGTGCGGTGACAATATAACTTACCATATCAGTTTCAAGCCCAAGCCATTTAGCGACTTGTCCGTTAGTAACTTGACGTCTACCTGATACATTGAATATTTCTAGTATGGTTTTTTCAAAAAGATTAAGCTGCCGTCCCTGAGGCTGTGAAGTATATACCTGCCACACATTTACAGGCCAAAGTAGTTGATGTGCTTCATAATTTGGCTTTTCTGATTGTTGAAGATAATTATTCGCGAACATTGCCATAGTCCCCTTTACATAGCTGATAGAAAGCATTAAAACCAGGCAATAGCTGTTGTTTATTACCCTCTTCGATTTCAATCGAGGAAGCAAGTTCATCACATGCTAATGACTTGTCTCCTACCACAATTAATAAACGTTTCTGACGGCTCATCGCCACATTAATTCGGTTAATTATTCGCAAAAAACCTAACTGTTGATTTACTTGATCTAGTGTCAACTTTTTAGGTTTTTTCCAATGCCTTACCGTTGATAATAAAACGACATCGAACTCTTTACCTTGAAAAGCATCGACAGAACCTACTCTAAATCGCTCGTCACCATTTTCTAGTAAGTCATAGCCCTCCACGGGAGAGTACTCAGAAAATGATTTTCTGAGTACTCCTTTTTTTACCATCAGCTCTTGAATTACATCACGCTGAGCTGCATAGAATGTTATTATGCCAACAGATAAATCAGGACGTTCATTTAGAATTTTCTCAGCTTCATCAGCAATAACTTCAGCTTCACACTCGCGATACTTTGAGCCATTACGGGATCCCATTCGGCCTTTACTTTGATCTACATTTATCCAAGTCGCTAATTTATTCTTATAGCCTGGTACATCCAGAGGGAAGTCTTTCTCTTTAAGCCCCGCTTTAACTGCTGGTAAACCACTCGATTCATAAAACTCTTTACTGTGGAAGTCACCCAAAAGAGGATGCATCCTAAACTGAGTATCGAGCATGACAACACGCTTGGTTGCCCCTCCTTCTTTTTCAAACTTGGTTAAGTCATGATAAAGCCGTTCAAATAAACTTTGTTTTAACAACTCTGTTTGAGTTACTTCAATTTCATTGTCATCTTGTAACTCTTTTTCTACACGAGGTTCAAGCATATGAGGTAATTGTTTATGGTCACCCACTAAGACTATTCGAGACCTGGCCATTGCCATTGGTATCATTAAATCAAGCGGATTTGCACGGGCGGCTTCGTCAACGATGACTGAGTCAAAAGTGATACTGCTACTTTGCTCTACAGATTTTAGTGACACCATTTTATTACCAGCAGCTTGCTGGCAGGTTGCTCCTAAAACGGTGACATATTCTGAAATTGAACGTTCAACCATCCCCGGCTGATTCTTCAATGTGTCGATATATTTTTTCCTGAAATGTAATTGACCTAAAACTGGATCATTAACAAGCTGCTGCTCTAAGTTTGTTTGCAAACTTTCTAAGTGAGTTACTTCTTTATCCGTTATATACCGTTCATCAGGCAGCATATAAGGTTCCTGAAGTGCCTCTAATAATTCTTCTTTTACCATTATATAATCAGATGCTGACGACTTAGTATTAAGGAGTTGTTGTAATGTCTTTGAAAATACACTTGTAACTGAATGTGATTTTAGAATTTTAAGCAGATCCTCAGCACGGTATAAACCATCATCAGCATATGACTCGAAGTTGGTACGAATAGCTCTAACTTTCCGGTATAAAAAAGATCTGTGTTGAAAAGACAAATCTAAACTTGGTAAAATTTCAAATCTAGTTATCAATTGCTCAATTTCATCTAACGTAGCTGCCTCTATATTGAAACCATAATCAATCTGCCAATCATTCAATTTATGTTTCAATTGTAATAATTTGTTTTTAAGTTGTTCAGGTTTACGTGATAATCTAATTGCTAAAATATTGTCATTAATTGATTGAAACAACTTGTATGCAGGAAAATGGTCTAATTGTCCTTCAACCTCATGACTTAGTTTCTCAGCACGTTCATCTCTCCAATGGCTAATTCCGGAGTTCGAATTGTTACTTTTCTCTCGGCCCCCTACTTTAATTGCCGGTAACCCAAAGACGCCAGCTCGAGAAACAACATTGCTCACAGCATCATGCTGGTAACTCGTAAGTAATATTTGGTGCTGTATTGCTGTACCAAATTTATCCCCTTCTTCCGCTATACGTTGTTGAAGAGCTGAAATGACTTGTGTTTTACCTGTACCAGGCGGCCCGATAATTAATGCAATATCAGGTGTATTCAAAGCAATTTTTAACGCTTTTTCTTGTTGTGGTGTTGGGGGACCTTTAAATCGCTTCTTAGCCTTAGGCGATAAAGCTTTTATTCTTTTCGGCCTAAGTTCAGGAGGCTGCATACCTTCAAGAATATGCTTAATTTGCGGTAGCGGATTATTACCCTGCCTTAATAGATCAAAAGCCAACATTTTTCTTTGCTGCTGTACTTGAATACCGTTTAAGGAAATATAGATGACTCCTGACTTCGGGGGCCTTTTGGTTAACGTCGCTTCTAATGTTCCATTTGAAATCGATAACTCAGACAAAAAATTTGGTTGCTTACTCTGTTTAGTTTTAAAATCAAATGAAGATTCAATACCGGTCAAATAATCAGGAGCATCTAGAGCCACTTGTAACTCAAGACTATCAAGGCTAAACCTCTCTCCTAAAGCCTCAAGTTCGGCCTTATAATTATCCAAAAAAGTGTTTATTGGGTTGTCGCCTAGCATAAAGCCATAGCGAATTTTTTCATTTGAAGTAGCTTCGCATTTTGAATACGATAAGTAGCCTGCTGACTTTGCAATTCGAGATGATTGCTGCCAATGAGTTTCAGAATATTTAAGCCACAATTGAAAGTAACTACCATGCTCTTTGGTATGTTGATCTAATAGTCTTTGCTGCTGAGGGGTATTTGTTAAATCTTCTGGTTTATACTCGATTAACTGATGACTACCATAAAATACAGTCAGCATTTCAGGTGCTCTTTGTAATGGAGTAACGCTATTGATATACCAATATTTATCATTTTTGATGACTTTTGCTACAAATTTTTGCCCAATTATTTTAAAACTATCCCCTAAAGCTGTTGCATATAACTCACAAAACATTCCGATGTTTTGCATTTTTGGCTGTTGCTTATACTTTAAAAAGAACTGCTGTGTAAACCAATTAATTGCAGACTTATAATTGGCATTAACTCCAGAAGCTAACGATATCGCTTTGATAGAGGATGAATCTAGATAAAGGTTAATTGCTTCTGGATAATCAGCTCTTAAATACATAAACCTAACTGCAATTGAAGCATCATTTTTATAGCAAATAACACAACATACAATTTGAGGGTTATTGTTATTTGCAGCTTTGGCTAAAGATAGGTTTGAGAATGTAACCTCTTCAAACAGATCATTTTGCTTAAGGTAAAATGCTCCATTATCTTCAAGTACCTCGGCAGTTTCACCTATAACCCAGCCTTTACTCGCTTGAGATGGGTTATATAAAGTTAATTCAACAACATCAGCTTCTAGTAGATTTGATTCTAATATTTTCATCAGTTACCTCACACAAAGCGCCAGCGATAGCTCTGAATTAAATTCAAATGTTCATCGCTGGTAATTTTAGAAGGATTCCAAGTTGATACGTAATACGGTATTCCAATTGTACTATTGCTCAATGGAAGTGGTGCTTCACGCGTAAACTCTCGACTATTATCACCTTTATGAATAAGAACCTTTGATCCATTAACTGGCTTTAAATGAATTTTATCTTCACACCAGCGAACTTCTAATTGTGTAGCCGAGTCATTCCAAAGTTCTGTTGCATACGGCGATGAATTATAGTTTTGAGTGCAGTCCATATTTAGAATGCGTATATTATTTATCAGGCAAAACTCACCTTGATCATCAACAATAACCTGCTCAAACACTTTAAAAGTATTAGGCTCTGCTACCGAGTCACAAAACGGGCATATTTGCTCTGTTTCATTCGATGAATAAAAGAACTGGTGACGACAATGCTGACAATGAATTGTTTGATCTATTGCCTCTTGTAAAACCATACGCCATTGACTTAACGATGGCCTTTTTAACGGATTATTTTTTCCTTCTTCAAAACATTGCCTAAATAAGCCAATAATATTTGTATTAGCAACCAAATCTAAAGGGATTCCACCGACTGATTCATTCGAGAAATCTTCTAAGTCATACACCCAAGGTAATTCACCTTCAAATGCTTGTTGCTCTACAACCTCCGGTTCACCATCATCAACATACAAACCTTTAAAAGGATGCTGATGCGTTAATAACTCGAACGCAATAACAGCAAATGACCAAGCATCAGTCAAACAATTAACATTTTGCTGATCCTTAACGATTTCCGGCGCTCCGTAACTGGGGGTGTAGAAGGAAGCATCACCTTCACGTTCATTGAAACTAATATTGTCACAATCAATAAACCAAACTTGTGAATGCGCAATATTTTCCGAGACAAAAATATTTTCAGGAGATAGATCGCCATATGCATAACCTCGAGAATGAAGCTCTGAAAGAGTTGTCGTTATCGCTAATAACAATTTAATTCGTCTCTCAACCCCGCCACTTTTCAAATACTCTTCAGTACTTTCATTCTCTTGCAAATCATTAAAACTCTGATCGATTACTGTTTGTAAAGAAATAAGACCGTCCATTAATTCCATTACATAACCTTGTTTTGGTCTAGTAATAGCAATCTTTGGCAAAGCTATATTCAAATCACCAAGGCTTTGCTGAGATACCCATTGTATTTTTTTGATTGCTTTATCTATTTTAGTTTTATTACTCGTGTTAATAACTTTAACTAAAATATTCTTACGGTCAGTGCTACAGACCATGCCTTGGCCACCTTCACCAACCTTTCCTGTTAGTTCGTATTCATTACCTAAACTATCGTATACGATCTTTTTTTTATCTTTTGTCATTAAATATCACCATAGCTAAACTTTTATCATCAACATGGAAAGGGGTAGGCCAATCAACAAATAATTTTTTTAAATGCTTTTTAATTCGTCTTGATGATTTGTTTTTAGAAAATATTGCGAGTGCATCTGTAAAGGCATTGTGGTCTAAAATATCTTCACTAATGCCGTCACTCATTAGCAATAATGTATTGTCTGTTGGTGATAACTCTTCTTTTCCAACACTCCAATCACTATATTTTTTTGATATACCTAGTCCTGTTGTTAAATTTGAAAACTGATCACTAGATCTTGGAGTAATAACCTTATGCCTCGTACTAATGACTCCATCACCCAACTGAAAATATCGAAATATTCCGTTATTACTGCCCCAAGCAACCAATACTGTCGTGGCAGCATCATTTGGTTTTATCGAATAGTTCTTTAATTTATCAAGCCAATGCTGATAAAACGCCCCTATTATTTCTTTAGAAGAGGATTCAAAATCAGCATTTATCAATACTGCTTTTATAGACTCAACGGCAGTATATGAACCTGTCTCGGCATGGACTCTAGACCCCATGCCGTCACACACAATAATTGCCCAATAATTACCGTCATTAAAATAACCAGTTGCATCCTGATTTGGTAGGCCATCACCTAGATGGCCAGGACCAATAACTGACACATTCACAAATTTTGACATAGCCTAAAAATCTAATTCAAAATCATCTTCAACAAGTTTACCTTCGGCAACGTTAGAGAAGTTCAATGTCAATGGTTCATTCGGAGTCTGACTTTTAGAATGGCTTGATACACTCATTGTAACTGCACGAAAGAAACGATGAATATCACTAGCATTTTTTGCATAAAATAGAGGTGCCTCTAGATCATTATTAAAATCACTCAAAATACTATCATCAGCATCAGCACCAATAGATAAAGCTAAACGTGTAGCCTTTTTTGCTCGTTCACTATTAATCAATTCACCAAATGCTTGAGTATAATCATCCGTTGGATGACCATCTGATAATAAAATTATTACGGGTTTATATGCTCTTGAGTCTATGATTTTTTTGTCTTCAATTAACTCTTTAGCTAGTAAACATGCTTCACCTAATGGGGTACCACCAGATGCAACCAGATCATTCGATTGTTTAATTTGGTGGGCTGGAGTTAATGGTAAATGTAGCGCAGCTTCACCACCGAAAGTAATAACTGCAACATTTATCTCGGCTCTCGTTCTACCTTCATCAGAAAAT
Source organism: Psychromonas sp. MB-3u-54 (assembly GCF_002836415.1). GTDB lineage: Bacteria > Pseudomonadota > Gammaproteobacteria > Enterobacterales > Psychromonadaceae > Psychromonas. The sequence goes on from NZ_PJBP01000120.1 coordinate 49,394, forward strand.
GTTCCAATCATGTCTTTCATTGCTTGGTTCAACGATTGAATTTTTCCATCAATAGACATACTCCCACTTGTATCAGCCAAGATAATGACAGGTAAAACTCTAGCTTTAGATACTGCAAATTTTTTAAGGCTCATTTGTATTCCCTTTGTTTTTTGTTTAACGGCAACTGGTAGCAACAAGATAAACAAAATCGGTATGTAATGTATGATCACAAGCTTGTGTTAAATTATTTGTGTAGAACGAGTGATGAAATATTTTGATAATGACTGGGATGGCCTGATACTGAAACGCTCACCTCAATAACAAAATTATGCTTTTTTGTTTTTAATTGCTTGATTATTTAATGAAAAAATAATTATAATTGTTTCATTACTAATTAACAACGCAAGTAACTACATGTTTAACAAATACTATTTTTTAATGGGGGAAGTTTCTATTTGGGTGTGTGAATTTAGTTGATCATGTAGTATTGAAGCACAATCTGTAAGTAAAATGGGGGTAATGTTAGGTTGATGAGTCTTTTTTAAGAAGGCTTTAAGTCCTAAGCGCAGCTAACATTCCTAACACTCGATTCCGCAGTTTTTTGTTATGGCTTTGACCATGAAACTTTACTTGTTTGAAATTCAAATGGTTACATTTTTTTGAAAAAATAGATTTTTTATCCACGGTTTAAATTAATGAATATATCTTATTGATATGAAAAGCCGAAAAGTTTCGTGCCATCTTTAAAATTAAAAACTGCGGAATCGAGTAACAGTAATAAAGGGATATCCGGAACCAATCGCCAACATGACCAAAATCGTGGTAATCGTGGTAAACAGTTAAACCCAAATCAAAAAGGTGGAAAAAATAACAATAGTATCCAAGTAGTTAAGGTTCATGGGCTCTTCAATTGAGCCCCTTTTTTTATGGAAATTTCAACCTGAAGTAGTTTTGAATAACTGAGCATGACTTTATAGCCTATTTAATAAAAAACGAAGACAGAAGTCATGATATGTACGATTGATTTGGGGCGCTGACACAGGAAACATTAGTATTGAGTCAACTTGAGCTCTTTGCGGCTGTTACTATCCATAGATTTTAGCGGGAAAATCCGTGTTGGAATCTAAAGTTATTTTTCAATCTTCTTAGCTTGTTCTTATTCGGCCTATTATCAATTAATCTTATTTCCGCAGCTGATTAATGGTTTAAGTTTAGATTTAACTGGCACAGTTAACTTACTTCATTTTTTGCTTAGACATTCATAACCTAACTGACTAACACTCACTAAGTATCTAATACCAAATCCATTAATTTTAAGTTCTGCACGTTTATTCGAATGATTAGAAACTTAATTTAACCCAGTATCTGTCAATATCTGCATTCTAGTTACTAAATTTAATGATGACTTAAGCTCAGTATGTCAGGATTTTACGGGCAGTCATTTTTAACTGTATGTATAACCAGTTGTTTTTTTTACTGGTTACGTGAAATCAAGCATTTTTACACTTTCCAATAAAATTTTGTAACAAGCCCCCTTTTATTACCGGCTGGTTTCGTTGATAAAACCAATAAATAACGGTGTTTAATTTCTGCGTTTAATACTAATAACAGCACTATTTACGCCTAATCAATAGTTGCAGATTATTCGTTATCCCATTGATAATAAACATCAACAGCTTGATTTAAGCCATTCGATGCTTCAATAAAAAATCGTTCAAACAATTCGTAACGAATTGAAAATATGGTAAAGCTATCAAATACGCCAACCCCATAACTGAGCTCTAAATTTGGGGCAATATAGCCACTGACACCGACCGTCTGGCCATCTCCTTCACCGCCTGAAGTAAGCGATAAATCACTTATACCGACTTTATTACCGAAATCCCCCATGACTTCAGACGTTTGCCCTGCCCCAAAATTAATTAGCATATTGGTATATTGATTGTCTTCCTGGCTGTTAAGGCTATTTGTTATTGATTTACCGCGTGTTATATAGGCTAATGCATCCTGCTGAGACATGCTGGGATCAGAGAAAATGACCAGTTCAAGTTTATCTGGCGTGCCGCTTACCCGGATTCCCGCTGTAACATCATCTTCTACTTTATTAGGATCGCGGATGGCTTCAATTGAAATATAGGGCGATTCAGGAATCCCCTGAAATATTATTCTGCTATTTTGTAATACTAATTGTTGGCCTAATGCGCGATAACTGCCATCAACAAGCTTTAAGTCACCATGTATGGTGAGATCTTTATTTAATCGTTTCCTGATTAATAAAGCACCCGTTACCGATGTATCCAAACCAAGGGCTTCAATTTGTAATTTTGATCCAAGATCCAAGGTTAAATTCATCATTATCGGTAAGTCAGTTGCATTAGGTTTCTGTTTGATATCAACCACCACAATGTCTTTCGAGGTTGAAACTGATCCTGCAGGCAACTCTTTTACGGTTATTTTTCCCTGATCAACAAGGATGTCCCCTGTTAAATTAATATTTTGATCAAAGGTTAATTCCAAATTTGGACTGACCAGTAGATAAATTTTAGAATAATCATTTATAACCATCTGATTTCCTTGTAAATTAACTTTACCTTTAAACTTATCTTGCCAGTCAAACTCACCGCTAATATACGACTTCCCCTTTTCTATATCTTCTTTGTTTATGGTTTTATTTTTCTGCAGTGGCGAAGTCACAAATTTAAGCGAAGTATCAACAAGACTGACTGTTTTATTTATAAATTTGAATACTTTGTTGTTTTCTTTGCTGGCGGGATCTCGACCATTAGTATCAAAATAACCTTCTAAGGTGGCAGATTGGTTATTTATTTTAATCATAGTATTTAAATCATGTAATTGGATTGGAGCCCCTACTGCCTTAATTGAGGTATCTTTCACATGGATTTCACCATTAACAAGCGGATTTTTAATGGCTCCGTTGATGCTTACATTTGCGCTTAACATACCAGATAACTTTTCAAGTTCGGGAATAAGAACGCTGAAAGGCGAAAAATCTGACACCTCAAGATCGACACTGGCCTTTATATTCGGGTTATTGGTCGTATTTTTTAATTGACCTTTTAGCTGTGCATTGAGTAAATTTTTTGATGAAATTTTGGCTGAAAAATCTGTATTTTTCTGGTCGGAAACGACATTGATAGCAAAGGTATCAACCGGATACTCAACAATATTTTTATCACCTGGAGCAAGGGGCACAAGATGTAGTTTCATTTTCATATCGGTAGAAGAGATTGTTATATTACCGGCCGGTTTATCATTTCCTTGCCAGCTTAGATCGGCATTAGCCGAAACGGCACCATCAAAGCTGATTTTTTCAGGTAATATTTCATCAAGACCCGCCAAAAGGTAGGAGTCTATCTGCAGTATAATATTATTAGTTTCACCTATATTTAATTTTTTCAGGCATAACTTGCCATTATCTTTGATGCTGTTACTTGAAGCTGTCCAGCAATGTGCTGTCAGTTGCACATTTTGTCCTTCGATAACGACATCAAAGGGAGTATCCAGGGTCAATTTTTGTTTATGAAGATCTACAACAGCGGCGCTCACGGCCGTTAACCATTTATCGCCGATCTGTTTTAATTGTATTTGCATATCACTGGAGATAATGTCACTGACCACTTGAAGATCAATCTGATGATTTTCACCCTGTGCACTGCGGCCAGTATTTTTGACGTTGATATCAATGGTATCAATAAGCTGTTCGGCAACCTCGAGTTTTTTGGCCTGTACAACAAGAGTGGCTTGGGGCTGTTTTGAGAGCAGGAGTTGCCCATTAAGCTTTAATGAGTTGAGGGAGGATGTATCATAACGGAGCGCATCTGCTTGTAAATCAGAGCTGACCTTAATGGCGTCCATCGGGCCCTGTATTTTAACTTCCCCCTTGATGATACCAGTGCTGTTAAGTAACGCATGGCTTAGATCTTTAATATCAACTGCAACAGTCAAATCATTCTGTTGTGCGAGTTTGCCATTAATAAGAATTTGGTTGTCGGCATTATGCAGGTAAACATTTTGTAACATTAATCCTTCTTTGTCGTTGCCATTAATAGCACCATTAATCGCAAAGGGACGCTTTAAAAATTGACCATCAATCGCCATTTCCGGAATAGAGACTAACCAGCCTGGTGCTTTATTGTCGTTTAACTCAATAGCAACATGTTGTTTTAATTTTCCGTTAAATTGGCCTGTGTATTCTGTTTTGAGTTGTTTTAAATCGATATTTTCAATATCTAATTGACCCTGCCAGGTGATTTTTTTTGACCAGTCCAGTAAACCGGTTAATTTCAATAATCCGTTAAGGGTATTTATTGTTAAGTTATTTACATTTAATTTTTGTAAATCCCCTGCCGCTTTTAAATCTATTTTTCCAGCGGGCATATTCTCTAATTCATAATCAGTCTGTAAATTGAGCTGATAATCATTTAGTTTCCCCTGGCTGCTTAACTGCCCTTTTGGTGAAAAATACGCAGATTTTCCATCCAAAGGCCAACCTAATTTTTGCCAATCAAGGGTTAGACTGTAAGGTAAATTATCGGCGAATAAATTTACATCTAATTTCATTTGCGCTGTTATTTTATTGCTAAGCTGTAAATCTGTTTTTAAATTAGAAAAATCGCCACTGCTTTTTAAGCTAAAATGCTGCGCGTTGAGAAGAGAGTTCGGCTGTATGTTTTTGATATCTTTAATGCTGCCGGTTAATTGGACTGCTAGTGGATATTTTCCGGTAAAATTTATTTCCCCCATTAAGTCCAGATCTGCCTCGGGCATATCAATGCTGAATTGATCCACTTCTAATTTGTTATAAAAGAATCGTAATGCTGACTGTGCCGAATTTATCGAAACGAGGGGTTGCTGGTCACCTTGGGTTAATTTGAAGTCTGAAATTTGGATATTTTTAATATCTAAATTAAAAAAGGATGAGATCGCCGATAAATTCTGTTCACTTACCAGTGCAGGCAATGAGTTTAATGGCATTAAATTATTTGTTTCTTTTGTTGTTTCTGCCGCTGCTTTGCTGCCGGGTAAATCAACCACTAGACCCTCGGTGATTGAATTAAAAATGGTCACATTATCTCTAAAACCTTGGGCCTGGATTTCCCAACGTTTGCTTGCAACTGATAATGTGCCAGGCAGTGTAAAAGAACTATTATTTAAAATAAGAGATTGAATATCTATAAAGATCGGTAGTTGTAGCGAGGTAAAGGGATTATCCGCCAGTGCTTTAATTTCGGCTTCTGTCGGCGGCTTGGTTTCATCTAAATCTAAAACAATATCCATCTCATCGGCATGCAGCTTTTCGACACAAATTTTTGTAAAAGCACATGACCAATCAAAAGCGTATTCTAATTTAGAAAAAGAGATCGAAAAAAAATCAGATTTCCAACTGATATTCGAATAATGGGGATTCAAAAATAAACTGCCTGAATCAAGTGTGACGGCAAGTCGCGGTTCAAATTTGGTTGCCAGTTTAATCGCAAGATTAGTACCTGAATGTGTAAATAAAATAGCCGTTACACTGGCGACGGTAAATATAATTAATAACAATAACGTTAAAAAAGTTTTTCTACATATTAACTTTATTTTTAACTTGGTACTCATAATTCAGGTCCGATCATAAAGTGTATCATCCATTTATTAAGCGTTGTATTGTCATTGTTCACGGGCGCTGCCACATAAAATCTAACCGGGCCGATTGGAGACGACCAAACAATACCAAGACCCGCGCCAACGGAAATCGGTTCGCTGAAGGTAGAGGTCGCGGTTCCCGCATCAATAAAGGTGGCCAACTTCCAATTAGCGGCCACCGGGAAACGGTATTCTAAACTTTGCACGGCGAGATATTTTCCGCCGATTAAATATCCATCATCATCTTCAGGAGAAATGCTTTCGTAACTGTAACCGCGAATACTTTGATCTCCCCCGGCAAAAAAGCGCATGGACGCTGGAACGTTATAGATAGAGTCAGTATAAAGCGCGCCCACTTCCGTGGTGCTGAAAAATTGCTGTTGGTTATAGCTACGCAAAAATTTTGCTTTCCCGTAAAGCTTTAATAAATCAGAACTTGAAAACAAATCTTTATGGGCCACGGCGACCTCGTATTGTTGGGTGTCTCCCCAAGTTGGATGAAGACCACCACGTAATCTGGTGCGACTAAAACTTACCCCCGGCATAATTAATTCAGTTGAGAAACCCTGCTGACCCTGCACGCCGGACTCTTTGTCATAACGAATAAAGACATTGCGTAACCAATTATTTTCTAAGCGCTTATAGCGACCGACACTGAATAAATATTGTTGGGTATTGGTATCATTATCATCAACAAATTTATAACCTGTTTTAATCGAGTAATAATGGTTAAGAGGATCACTAATAGGAATGTTATAAGCTAAGGAGGCTTCTTGCTGCGGCACGGAGGCAACAACATTACCCACTATGCTATGGCCATATTGATTTATCCAGGGTCTGGTCCAGCGGAATTTACCTCGAATACCTTCATCGGTACTAACCCCAAGACCGGCATTAAAGGAGTCTTTAGGGCGCATTTTAGCAAGCACTAAAAGCGGAATCTGGCGGCCCTGCTTTTTTTTAATTTCCGGTACAATGGAGATATTTTTAAAATAACCCGTTCTATTTGTTTCCGTATTAAATTTCATTAAGGTTTGAGAATCGTAGGGATCGCCAGTTTTAAAGTTTTGTAATGAAGAAACAAATTTTTTGGCGGGTAAATCTTCCGGAGAAAAAAACAATTCACCAAACTGGTAGCGAATCCCGGTATCAAAACTGATGTTAACGGTCGCGCTGTTATTTTTGGAGATAACCTCAACGGATGCTTGGACAAATTTCGCATCAAAATATCCACGTTGTTGTGCCATGTTTTTTAGTTTGCTTTTCCCTTGCTCATATTTACCATGGTGCAGAACATCATTTTTTTTAAGTGGAAAATTTTTAACTATCTTTAAAAAATCGGGATTCGAACTGCCCTCGCCGAGCAGTTTTAAATTTAACCCGCTAATACGGGTAGCCACTCCAAGGTCAACCAGCAGTGTAATGGTCTGTTTACCTGTTTCGCCGGTGACATTAATGTCGAGGTTCGTTTGATAATAGCCTAAAGCCGTGACCGCTTGCCGGGTTGAACTTTGTACTTGTTGTAAATAACTTTGGCTATTAGCATTCTGAGGTTGTGATAATGCCTTCAAAAAAACAACTATGTTTTCTTTTACATCTTTATTATCCATTCCTTTTATTGAGAATATAACATCCGCATGAAGGCTTCCATGCACAAGCAACGCTAATAATAAAAATAAAATTTTATAAATTTTCATACAATTAATAATAGTTCTTCCAATGCATACCGAAGGGTATTTTTAATAAAAAGACAGAAAAAAGTGCATACTCTGCAGTATTCATAGGTTTTTCAATATTAGGCTGTTTTGCCCAATAGGAACCCTACTCACGTACTGATTAATGCATTGCAGATTGTGGCAGAAAAATAAAATAAGGACAGATAAAAACGCCGCTATTTTGTGGTATAACGGCGTTTTTTATTTAATAGTGGTGATAAATTATCGGGCTTCTTGCAGTGCTTTGATACGACTTTCTAATGGCGGGTGAGACATAAATAACCCGCCACTGCGTTTCCCTGAAATACCGAATGCCATCATATTACCTTCCAGATGAGGCTCAGAACCTTTTTGTAAGCGCTTTAATGCGGCAATCATTTTATTTTTACCAACTAATTTAGCGGCACCCGAATCGGCACTAAATTCTCGTTGTCGGGAGTAGTACATGACGATCGTACTTGCCAATACGCCAAAGAGCATTTCTAAAACAAACACAATAATATAATAAGAAAATCCACGCCCTTCGGATTCAGAATTATTATTGTTTAGTGCACTGTCTATCATATTGCCTAAAACACGGGCAATAAATATAACAAAGGTATTCACCACACCTTGAAGCAGCGTCATTGTTACCATATCACCGCTCGCAATATGACTGACTTCATGGGCTAAAACCGCTTCTGCTTCATCGCGTGTCATGGATTGCAATAAACCAGAACTAACGGCAACTAAGGCTTTATTTTTATTCATGCCTGTGGCAAAAGCATTCATATCAGGCGCATTATAAATGGCCACTTCAGGACAACTAATTCCAGCCTTTTTAGCTTGAGCTGCGACGGTATTAACCAGCCAGCGTTCAGTTTCAGTGTTAGCTTGAGTAATGACCACTGCACCGGTACTGCGTTTAGCTATCCACTTTGACATAGCTAAAGAGATAAACGCCCCTCCAAAACCGAAAACAGCGGCCAATGCCAGCAGACCTCCGGTACTTCGTGAGTCTAAGCCCGTAAACTTAAAAACTAAACTCAGTACGATACCTAAGACCAGCATGACGGCTAAATTTGTCAGCAAAAATAAAGCGATACGTTTCATAAAAACCTCAAATGGATGAATCAACAAAGACATAATATGGCTATAATTTGCTTTTTCAAGGCTAGATTTAAAATAAATATTAAAATCAAACAATAACGGTTTGCTTGATGAGTCAAAATAATTTATCGTTGTCGATTACATAACTCAAAAGGAAAATAAAATGGCTTTAGCAAGTGCACGTCATATATTAGTAAGTTCTGAAGAAAGCTGTCTCGATATTAAACAACAAATTGAAGCGGGTAGCGATTTCGCTGATCTTGCTAAAAAACATTCTTCATGCCCATCGGGTGCTCAAGGCGGCGCGTTAGGAGAATTCGGACCAGGTATGATGGTGCCAGAATTTGATACCGTAGTATTTAGTGCAGACGTAGGCTCTGTTCAGGGTCCCGTTAAAACTCAGTTCGGTTACCACTTATTAGAAGTTACAAGTCGTCAAGACTAAGTCTTTCTTATTATTTTTTAGTTAACAAATAATCAGATTTGCTCATTATAAAAAAAGCCTTTTATGCATTCATAAAAGGCTTTTTTGTAGGTGTCTCTTTATTACCTTTATTAGAAAGTTAAAGCATGGCGGAATCAAGTGCCGATAAGTTTTGTTTCACCGAGCGGCCAACGAATTCTTTGGTGCGTTGATGTTGCGGTTTTTCAAATATCTGTTTTGGCGTTCCCTGCTCGACGATATTTCCGCCTTCCATAAAGATAACTCGATTAGCAACTTCTCGCGCAAACTGCATCTCATGGGTAACAATAATCATGGTCTGTTTTTGCACTGCTAATTGTTTCATGACTGCCAACACTTCATCAACCCATTCAGGATCAAGCGATGAGGTGGGTTCATCAAACAGAATAACTTCACCTTTTGCAGCCATTGCACGCGCAATGCCAACTCGTTGTTGCTGACCACCTGATAATTGCGATGGATATTGATGAATTTTTTCGCCAAGTCCCACTTGTTGTAAAATCGTTTCAGCTTGTTTTAAGGCTACTAATTTTGGCTCTTTCCAAACGGTGATCAAACTTTCAGCGACATTCTGCAGTGCGGTTTTATTGGCAAATAAAGAGTAATTTTGAAATACAAAGCTACTTTTTTTACGCAGATTGGTAATTTGTGCTGCTGTCGCGGTTGCACTGTCAACTTTCACATCCGCTATCTCAATAACCCCTGAAGTTGGAATTTCCAGATAATTTAAACAGCGTAATAATGTCGATTTTCCGGTACCCGATGGACCGATAATGACCACAATTTCGCCATGTGCGACTTCGAAATCAATCCCGTTTAATACCATGTTATCGGCAAATTTTTTGCTTAGGTTTTGTACTTTAATCATTAGTAAGCTCTGTTCATACGAATTTCAAGATAATGCTGCAGACGTGAAAATATTTCAATAACAGCCCAGTAAATAAGTGCAACGGCTAAAAAACTTTCGAAGTATTTAAAGCTGGATGAGGCTTCCATTTGCGCCTTGGCCATTATTTCAGCCACCCCCAAAGTAAATGCCAAGGAGGTACTTTTGATCATATCAATAAAATAATTCATTAACGACGGTGTCGCTACTCGAGCAGCTTGCGGTAATATGATTCTGCGCATTGCTTGTAATCTGGTCATTCCAATACTTAAACAAGCTTCCATCTGACTTTTATTAACACCCATAATGGCGGCGCGAATACTTTCAGCCATATAGGCTGAAAAATGTAATGATAAACCAATGATCGCAGCACTAAATGCATCTACCCCTGCAAATATTGGCATTACTTGTGGTAAACCGTAATACAATAAAAAAAGTTGCACTAACAGAGGCGTGCCACGGAAAAAGGAAATAAATAAACCCGCAAAGTTGTGCAATACGGGTAATTTAAATACTCGAACTATCGCTAAAATGACAGCAAGTATGATTGCAAAGCAAAAACCCAGGATGGCCATTTCCATGGTGACGCTAAGATATTTAAGTAAAATCGGTAATAGTTCAAGAATATATTGAACATCTAATGGCATTTGCATAGGAAATGGCTCGTATTAATATTGAAAAAGTAGATAACTATTTAACTAAGCGACTGAAATTTCAGTCGCTAGGTTGTAGGGTTTATTGAGTTACATCTGAACCTAACCATTTGATAGAAATTTTCGCTAATGTACCGTCATTTCCCATACTTAATAACGCCGCGTTTACTGTATCTCGAATAGCTAACTGTTCGGGTTTGTTTAAAAATGGCATTGCGTTTTCTATTGTTTCAAAGGGTTTTCCAGCAAGCTTTAAAGGTAAACCCGATTTTTTGATTAAAGCCGCAGAGCCAACGCGATCCATAATAAAAGCATCGGTACGTCCGATAACAACATCCTGTACGAAACCTGTATCATAAGTAATAATATCGATTTCTTGTTTAGGATCATTAGCACGTAACGTCTCTTCAAAATTACTGCCTAAATTCACCGCTACTTTTTTACCCTTAAGATCAGCCACTGAATTTATATCGTCACGGTCCTTTTTAGTCACAATTTGAACACCATCAACGACATACGGAGTTGTAAAGGCATACTGCTCTAAACGTGCAGGCGTAATGGTTATCTGGTTGGAAATTGTATCAATGTGGCCGGCTTCAAGCATTCCGAACAAACCTGAAAAACTAGATAAAACAAACTTTACGTCATAGTCGGAACGTAGCGCAATTTCATTCCACAGATCAATTTCAAAACCTTGTAATACGTCTTTTGATGAGAAAGTAAAAGGGACATAATTACCTGACATCCCTACTTTGACTGTTTGCTTTGCAAATGCTGGAATGCTAACAACGCTGGATACAGCAACTGCCGCCGCAATAATTAATTTAATGTGCTTCTTCATGATAATTCCTTTTTATTAAACATAACGATTTATTAAGCTTGATTATAACTGATATATATCAGAGCAATGCATAACCAATGTTCATATGTTATGTTTTTGTTGAATGATCGATTAATCTTTACCCACCTGTGATAAAAAAGACATTGTAATCCGTTTATTTACTGTCCGATGTTATTTATTTCTTTTCTCATGCATGGTAGGTTGGGTCTGTTTGTTGAATAGATAATTGGCCTGTAGGTTGGGTCTGTTTGATTTTTGCCTTAAATCTTATTTATGGCAAAAATCCACCAGCCATAAATAAGTAATATTCTTTTTTTTAGAGGAAGTGTCTGTCTTTACGCTAATAAAATTGAGCGAGTCTACTCTGGTCTTTTTTCTATAAGCCAAGTGCTTTTATCAAAAGAAAGTGTCGCTCAAATTATTCGCTTAGCTGCAAAATTAAAATCAACATAAGCGGACAGATCCTGTTCATTTATATTTTGTAAATGGGGGATTTCCGCTATCATAGGCGCGTTAATCTTATGTTTTAACATTTCTATATTAAGCGCATAATATGGCATATTTTTTTCGACTTGATTGGCGATCCACCCCACTACCTTTAACCCATCATTAATAATACTTTCATAGGTTAAAATCGCATGATTTAAACAACCCAATTTCATGCCAACGACCAATATGACAGATAATTTTTGTGTTACGACCCAATCCGATAACGTTTCATGCGCATTTAACGGCAAACGCCATCCACCAGCCCCTTCAACAATAATCAAATCACTCTTTAAGGACTTTAATCTTTCTAAACCTTGAGAAATATAAGACTGCTCAATGGGTTTGTTTTCTAATTGTGCGGCTATATGTGGCGCGATGGCGAGTGTAAACGCAATAGGATTAACTAGTTTATAAGCAACTTCTAAATTACAGGTCTTTTGCAGAAGCGCTGCATCATGGTTACGTAATCCGTATGGAGTCTGTTCACACCCTGCCGCAATAGGCTTATAGGCTAAGGTACGACGTTTTTGTTTATTAGCCGCTTGTAACAGAGCTTGACAGCAAACGGTTTTACCCACATCAGTATCTGTTCCGGTTACAAAATAAACATCAGGAATTATGCAATCTTGCATATTATTTGGTCTCTTTTGAGTAATTAATTTGCTGGAAAGTGTGGTTTTACAATTATCGTCCATATTATTATTTAATCACTTTTATATATAACAAATTAATGTAGTAATAACGCTATAACATTCATCTTACTTAACCGCTTTTATGTAACAAACTTGGTATGAAATTAATGTAGTAATAACGCTATAACATTCATATTACTTAACCGCTTTTATATAACAAACTTGGTATGAAATTAATGTAGTAATAACGCTATAACATTCATATTACTTAATCGCTTTTATATAACAAACTTGGTATGAAATTAATGTAGTAATAATGTAGTAATAACGCTATAACATTCATATTACTTAATCGCTTTTATGTAACAAACTTGGTATGAGAGAGGTAATAAACCCGATCTGGTTTTATCTTTAGCATAACCTAATTCAAGTTTATTGATTAAAGAGCGCCCTTGTGATTTATGCAGGTGATGTCCATGTACCTGATTGGCCCCTATTCCCTTTAGATCGCGCATTAGATCGAGTACATTTTGATAATAAAGGGTAATGGTTTCGGTCTCAATAGTCACTTTAGTGAAACCTACTTCTGCTAACATCTGTTGAATGTCTGCCAGAGTTAAAAATGTATTAGTATGCGGATAGCTATCAAGCGTTAACCAGGCATCACTTAACTCTTTTAATGATCCCGCTAATAAGGTAGAAAAATTCAATTCTCCCCCCGATGCTAAGATACGTTTTAATTGGATCAGCATTCGACTAAGATCACTGCTCCACTGCACAGCGAGATTTGAAAATATAGTGGAGAATTGATTATCAGAAAAAGGTATAAAATCCATGTCCCCCTGTATACAGCGAAGAGATAAAGGTCGCTTGTTTTGCAAAAGCTTGTTTTGTAAAACGTTAAGCATACCGCTCGACAGATCAAAACAAATAACTTCTTTTATTTTCTGTTCATTAATTAATTTTCCACTAAAGTAGCCTGTTCCACAGCCGAGATCCAAACAGTTACCCGGCTCCCTGCTATCTAATGAACAGGTGTCTAATGAAGTGAAAAGCCTATTACCAATATCACGTTGTAACTGTGCAAATTGATCATAATGTAATGCCGCTTTAGAAAAAGAGTTAGCGACGGCGATTTTATCTATTGTAAATTTGACACTATTTGTCATTAAGCGCTCTATATATTGCATTCACTGTTAAGGAGTTAGAAACCAGTAGTATTTTATCTCTATTAAACTTCACATTATTATCTGTCATTAAGCGCTCTATATATTGTGTTCACTGTTAAGGCGTTAGCTACCCGTATTTTAACTTCAGACTATTATCTGTCATTAAGCGCTCTATATATTGTGTTCACTGTTAAGGCGTTAGCTACCCGTATTTTATCTATTTTAAACTTCACACTATTTGTTATTAAGATTTCTTATTAAGCACCCTGTATATTGCATTCACTAACTGCACAACATCATTCTCTTCATGATTCACTGTTAATGTAATTCTTAACCGGGCGGTTCCAACAGGCACAGTGGGAGGACGAATAGCAGTCGTCCAAAATCCAAGGGTTTTTAATTTATCCGCTATGCGCAGCGTTTTAATACTGTCTCCAATAATAATAGGCTGAATGGCCGTTCGCGAATCGGCAAGGCTAATACCCAAGTTTGTCGCTGTCTTTCTAAAGGTGGTTATTAACATTTGCAATTTATCACGCCGCCAATCCTGTGTTTCTGCCATTTTAACCGCGGCAGTAATAGTATAAGCCATCGCAGGAGGAAGGCCGGTGCTGTAAATATAGGGTTTAGAGAAATTATTTATATAGTTTATCAAGTCTTTACTGCCCGCAACAAAAGCGCCACCAACCCCTAACGCTTTGCCAAAGGTTGCCATATAGATTTGTAAGTTATTATTGGCAATACCACAAGCCTGCGCACTGCCTTTGCCATTTTCACCTACGACCCCTAAGCCGTGAGCATCATCAATCATTAACCAGGCATCGTATTTTTTAGCTGTTGCATGCAAAGTCTTAACCGGGGCGGTATCACCGTCCATGCTAAAGACACCTTCACTGATAATTAACTTATTGGCATCAAGTCTACTGCTCTTATTGCTAATACTTAACAAGCTTTCCAAATGATCCATATTATTGTGCTTAAAACGTCGCATTGTACAATCGGATAAAAGCGCGGCTTCCATTAAGGAGGCATGATTAAGCTTATCTTGAAATAACAGATCCGGTTTTTTCAGAAGCAGTTTTATAATCGCCTGATTAGCCGAATAACCGGAGCTAAACAGGGCAACGGATTCAACCCCTAGCCATAATTTAAGCTGATCACAAAGTTCTTGATGTGCTTGGTTAAACCCGGTCACCAGATAAGAGCCGCCACTGCCTATACCGTAAAGCTCAGCCCCCTTTTGCCAGGCTTTAATAAGATCAGGATCAGCGGCCATTCCTAAATAATCATTACTGGAAAAGTTTAAATAGGTTTTATCGGCTACCCGAAGCAAACGGCCCTGTGCGCCAGACATAGTGGTTGCAGAACGATACAACCCCTGCTGATGGCGCTCTGCTAGTTGCTCATTGATAAAATTAAAAGCCATGGTTTATGCTTTACTGGTCGCATCAAAAAACAGCTCATCTTTTTCATTAAAACGTACAATCGCGGCATCCACCTTTTTTTCAGCTTCAGAGGGCGAAAAATTAATCGCTTCTTTATTTATTCCCAATTTTTCAAATAAACGCGTATCTGAGTTTTCATCGGGATTTGCAGTAGTTAATAGTTTACAGCCGTAAAATATTGAATTGGCACCGGCCATAAAGCATAAGGCTTGGGTTTGTTCATTCATATCATCACGGCCCGCAGATAAGCGCACGTGAGACTTAGGCATTAAGATACGTGCGATGGCGATGGTTTTAATAAAAGTAAAATCATCAAGATCGTCAGCATTTTCAAGTGGAGTGCCTTTTACCTTGACTAATTTATTAATAGGCACACTTTCAGGTTGCTGAGGCAGATTGGCCAATTGTACCAATAAACCAGAACGGTCCGAGCCCCCTTCCCCTAAACCAACTATCCCGCCACTACAGACTTTCATACCAGAATTACGCACATTCTCCAGCGTATCAAGACGATCCTGATAGGTGCGGGTGGTAATGATTTTGTCATAATATTCAGGTGAGGTATCTAAGTTATGATTGTAATAATCTAAACCGGCATCGGAAAGCTGTTCAGCCTGATCGTTATCTAACATCCCTAGTGTCATACATGACTCAAGGCCTAATGATCTCACCTCTTTTATCATCTCCAGTAAATAAGGCATATCCCTTTGTTTAGGATTTTTCCATGCAGCGCCCATACAAAAACGGGTTGAGCCAGTAGCTTTTGCTTCTTTAGCCGCCTTAACCACCTTGGCAACTTCAATTAACTGTTCTTTTGCAAGCCCGGTATTATAACGTGCACTTTGCGGGCAATATTTACAGTCTTCAGGACAAGCCCCGGTTTTAATCGATAGGAGAGTACTTACTTGTACTTCGTTTACAGGGAAATTTGCCCGGTGCGTTGTTTGCGCTTGAAAAACCAGATCCATAAACGGCATTTCAAACAGTTGATCAACTTCTGCAACCGTCCAGTTTTGGCGAATTTTTGTGTTATTTGTCATTTATTTAGTTTCCTTTGAGGTGTCTGTAAACGGTAATGCAAACAATTGATCAACTTTTAAAACCGTTCTATTTAAGCGAATTATTATGGTATTGATCATTTATTTAGTTTCCTTTGAGGTGTCTCTAAACGGTAATACAAACAGTTGTTCAATTTTCGAAACCGTTGGATTTGAGCGAATTCTGCTGGTATTGATCATTTAGTTCCCTCTATTGTCTTTAATTGCCTATAAAATATTTGGTTAGTTTAATGTGGAAAGATACACTGTCAACTTTTACACCATTATATCTTTACATCTGACTAATAAGTGAGCGTTATGAGCCTTGACCTGCAATATGATAATAAACATTTATGGCATCCCTATACCTCAATGATTAATCCACTGCCCTGTTACGCTGTTGTTTCGGCAGATAAATGCTTATTGACCCTGGATAACGGCAAACAATTAATTGATGGCATGTCATCCTGGTGGGCGTGTTTATTTGGTTATAATGTGCCGGAATTAAATACTGCCGCAAAGCTGCAAATAGATAAAATGTCCCACGTTATGTTTGGCGGTTTAACCCATCAGCCCGCTATCGATTTGGCTAAAAAATTAGTGGCAATCACCCCAGCCGGATTGGAGAAAGTTTTTTTATCGGATTCGGGCAGCGTCAGTGTCGAAGTGGCTTTGAAAATGGCATTGCAGTATTGGCACGCATTAGAAAAACCTAAAAGCCAATTTTTAACCGTGCGCAATGGTTATCATGGGGATACTTTCGGGGCAATGAGTGTGACCGACCCGGAAGGCTCTATGCATGAGTTATATCATGACTTTTTAGCCAAACAGATATTTGCCCCTCAACCCGGCATTGCCTTTGACCAACCCTGGGATGCCGCCGCACTTGATGACATAACTCTGCTGGTTGAAAACAATCATGCCAATATTGCGGCTATTATTCTTGAACCTATAGTACAAGGCGCGGGCGGCATGTATTTTTACCACAGTGAGTATTTAAAAGGTGTTCGTGCGCTTTGTGATAAATATGAGCTGTTGCTGATTGCCGATGAAATTGCGACGGGTTTTGGCCGTACCGGTAAACTCTTTGCCTGTGAACATGCCGATATCAGTCCCGATATCATCTGTGTAGGTAAAGCCATTACCGGCGGTTATATGAGTTTAGCGGCGACTTTAGCCACTTCCGAAATAGCCGAAACCATCAGCCGCGGTAAAGCAGGGGTATTTATGCACGGGCCAACCTTTATGGGTAATCCGCTTGCCTGTGCCGTGGCCAATGCAAATATTGACAAACTCTTAACCTTCGACTGGCAAAGCACAGTATTAAACATTGAAGCCAACTTAAAGCGTTATCTCGCTCCCTGTGAAAAACTTGCACAAGTGCAGTCGGTTCGAGTGCTCGGTGCAATAGGCGTTGTAGAGCTTAAAAAAGCCGTCGATGTCGCCATAGTGCAGAAAAAGTTTGTTGAACTTGGTGTGTGGATACGCCCCTTTGGCAAGCTGATTTATATTATGCCTCCCTATATTATTAGCTCAGAGCAGTTACAACTCTTGTGCCACGCCATTTACAGCATAGTCAGTGAAGAAGCCTGTGACCTGTGATTGGTAATAAATGGGGAATGATAGCAAACGCATTAAATTTACGCTCACAAAGCCGTCGGGATGATTTTGAAGAGTAAATAGGTAGGGTGCATTCGATGCACCGCGAACAGGCATCGAATGCACCCCACGAGCTATGCGTTTGTTGTCATGGTTCGTCTAGTTGGCTCAAATAAGACTGCCATTAAATTGAGGATCAATTTTTTCAAAGGAAAAATGAGGAGTGATTAGCTCATTATTAATAAACTGTTGGTTCGTTATCTATTACCGAACGACAAAGTGCAGCAAATAAAGTGTAATAAAACCACTTCCGCATTGTTAAGTAAGAAATAAAGAGTAATTAGCTCATTATTAATAATGAGTTGGTTCGTTCTCTATAAAGCACGGCAAATAAAGTGTAATAAAACGACTGCATTATTTAAGGATAGACTTGTATCTACGCCTAGCCTAGGTAATATATGCCCCTACTATTTTTAAAGTTAAATCACTGCCAATGGTGATTACGGAGCACTAATTCTAATGTCAAAAACAGCGATTGTTGAAATATTCAACAGTAAATTCCCGATCGGTACAGAAGTAACAGTTCAAGGCTGGATTCGTACTCGTCGCGATTCAAAAGCCGGTATTTCTTTTTTAGCTATTTATGATGGTTCATGTTTTGACCCTATCCAGGCTGTTGTTCCTGCCGCATTAGAAAATTACAGCGCTGAAGTGCTCAATTTGACCGCCGGTTGTTCTGTTCAAGTAACGGGCGAGTTAGTCGAAAGCCCGGGGAAAGGTCAACAATTTGAAATTCAGGCAACACAGGTTGAAGTATTAGGTTTTGTTCAGGATCCTGATACCTACCCAATGTCTGCAAAACGTCACAGCATTGAATATATGCGCGAGCATGCACACCTTCGCGCACGTACCAATATGTTTGGTGCGGTGACACGGGTTCGTAACTGCCTGTCACATGCGATGCACAACTTCTTTTATGAAAAAGGTTTTAACTGGATCAGTACTCCAATCATTACCGGCAGTGATGCTGAAGGCGCCGGCGAAATGTTCCGCGTCAGCACCCTGGATTTAGAAAATTTACCGAAAAATGATACTGGTGCGATTGATTATAAAAAAGACTTTTTTGGTAAAGAAACGTTCTTAACGGTATCGGGGCAGTTAAATGCAGAAACCTATGCCTGCGCCTTAAGCAAGGTATACACTTTCGGTCCAACTTTCCGGGCAGAAAATTCCCATACAACACGCCATCTGGCAGAGTTTTGGATGGTTGAACCTGAAATTGCCTTTGCAGATTTAGCCGATGCGGCACAACTTGCTGAAGATATGCTTAAATATGTCTTTAATGCTGTATTAACTGAACGTGCCGATGACATGGCTTTCTTTGCGCAACGTGTCGATAAAGAAGCCATTACGCGTTTAGAAAAAATAGTCAGTTCAGAATTCGTGCGCATGGATTACACCGACGCGATTGAAATATTGCAAAACTGCGGTAAAAAATTCGAATTCCCCGTTGCATGGGGCGTCGATTTACAATCTGAGCATGAACGTTACCTTGCTGAAGTGCATGTTGGTGCGCCGGTTATTTTACAAAACTACCCGAAAGATATTAAAGCCTTCTACATGAAATTAAACGCAGACGGCAAAACCGTTGCTGCAATGGATGTATTAGCACCGGGCATTGGTGAAATTATTGGAGGCAGTCAGCGTGAAGAAGACTTAGTCGCGCTGGATAAACGTTTTGACGAAATGGGCATCAACAAAGAAGATTACAGCTGGTACCGTGATCTGCGTAAATACGGCACCGTGCCGCATGCAGGTTTTGGTCTCGGTTTTGAACGCTTGGTTTCCTATGTGACCGGTGTGCAAAATATTCGCGATGTGATCGCCTTCCCGCGTGCGCCGGGCAGTGCAGATTTCTAAGCTTGAATATTCATTTATAATAAAAAAAGCCAGCGTTAATCGCTGGCTTTTTTTATGCTCAATTTATTTAAGATAATAATAAGTTAACTGTTTTGGGAGGTGCGACATTGGCCCTGCTATCGACAGGTGGTAATATCTGTTTAAAAATACAGTCCCAATATTTAAAAATCCATTAATCAGATTTCCGGGACGAATGCATAAAAATCATCCACCAGTAAAAAATCCGCTGACACACTTCAATCCGCATTGTTATAAAATATAGACTCCTATTTCGTTAGACACTACTGATTCAAATATATTTAAGCGTCCTGTTATTTTTTTTATTTCTAAAAACTATAAACCAATATGACAATTGAAACGTATCTATGACAACAGAAAAACTAAACGGAGTAATTCATGTTTTCAATATTTAAATCTGACCCGACAAAAAAATTAAATAAACTGCTCGCTATAAAGCTGGAGCAGGCAATGCAGGCGCAAAGAAATGGTGACATAAAAACCTATTCTGAGCTAAGTGCAGAGGCCGAGAAAATAGACAAACAGATTTTGGAAATAGAAGCACAAAAAACAAAACTGTAACCTGTTTGTAGAATTTCTCCGTTTTTATAAATTTATAAAAAACGCGTTATTCTACAGCATTAATACTTTGCTAAGCCGCTGGTTAGGCTTTTTTAGCAGCTTCGATTGCTTGTTGTACTTTCAACCTGTGGCCCGCTTCCCAATCAGCCAGCGTCATGCTATTTTCTAACTCCACTTTTGCTTTCGCCGCCTGATATGTTGCCAGCGCTTTGGTTTTTGGAATAACAGCAATACCTTCGATATCTGCCACTATAATGTCTCCGGTGCAAACTTTTACTCCGCCACAAGTGATAGGGGAACCTAATTCGAAATACTGTTGCTTTCTGCCTGGAACAGGAAATACGCCCTTGGCATAAACCGGAAAGCCCATTGCGGTTATTTCACCTAAATCCCGAATCACGCCGTCAATAACAAAGCCTTTAATACCCCGTTTTTTAGCGATTGCACAGACATTACCACCAGCAACAGCATTTTTACTGTCTACACCATCAACGACCAAGATTGAGCCTTTAGGCGCTTCATATATTGCACAGTGGAGCATTAAATGATCGCCTGAAGCCAATTGAACCGTATAAGCGGGTCCTGATATCGGTTTCATGCCCTGAAAAAGAGGACGTATCGCTATATCAATAAATTGATCTCGACCTAATATGTTCCCATATTCAGTTGTTGCTAGTGTTGAAAAATCTGGTTCCATTTTGATCCCATTATTAAATTGAGTGCCTGATAAACCTTGCTTACGATTTTTGGTTTTTGGAAAAATGACTACAACGGTATCACCCGATTGACTTGTCTTGTTATATTGATGGGAGTATCTGTGATTGATTGCAGATTTTGTCTTGTTATATTAATGGGAGTATCGGTGATTGATTGCTGATTTTGTCTTGTTATATTAATGGGAGTATCGGTGATTGATTGCTGATTTTGTCTTGTTATATTGGAGGGAGTATCGGTGATTGATGGCAGATTTTGTCTTGTTATATTGGAGGGAGTATCGGTGATTGATTGCTGATTTTGTCTTGTTATATTGGTGGGAGTATCGGTGATTGATTGCTGATTTTGTCTTGTTATATTGTGGGAGTATCGGTGATTGATTGCTGATTTTGTCTTGTTATATTGGTGGGAGTATCGGTGATTGATTGCTGATTTTGTCTTGTTATATTAATGGGAGTATCGATGATTGATTACTGATTTTGTCTTGTTATATTGATGGAAGTATCGGTGATTGATTGCTGATTTTATATTGCGGCATAGCTGGGGAGTGAAACTAGTTGATAGTCATTAATTTTATAACTCCCCCGGAACTTGAGGAAGTTAATCGTTTTAGTCCTTTAAAACATGATTGAGATCGTTTACTTCTTGAAGATAAAGTTATAGGTAACCGGTACTGCTGTACTGATTGATGGTAAGCTTGCCACTGTACGCAGCATCTCTATTCCTTCTGCCAGTCCGTAGTCATTAGCACTAAGGATAAAAGGTTTTAGAGAAGTAACCAGCAATCTTTCACCGCTTAGCTTAGTAACTTGAACATCGCTTGTTATTTCACGTGACACTCCGTGAAGAGAAAGATTAAATTTAACGGATTCAATATAAGTATCACCCGCATTTAATTCTGACAATTTATTCACATTAACAGAGCCACTAATTTTTGCTTCCATAAAATCAGATGTTTCAAATAGAATTGCTTTCATTCTTTCATTACGGACATCTACATTTGTTTCAATACTGCCAAGATCAATATTTACCATCACTTCTCCAGCATCATTAATTGAACCATTAATTTTACTGAAGCTGTGAACCTCACCTACTGTTGATTTCTTAACCGAAACAACGTTAAGAGTTGATTCGCTTTCCTGTAGTTCCCATTGTGCAAATGCACTGGGTGATAAACATACCAATAGTAATGCTATTATCGAAACACCTTTCATAAATCAATCTCCAATTAAATTTTAGTTAACTTGCAAAATAAACCCAACATATGCGAACAACCTAATGATTTTATAGAATTTTTCATCTTCAGCTGATCTGCGCGGCACAGGTTAATTTACATTTCATTAACATTCAACTGGCTCCTTTAGAACCAAAAGTTATAATCAATAAATTAAAAGTATATACCATATCCCATACCTTAGTTTATATAACCACTTAATTTTAAATGTTATTTTATTTTCAGATGCTCAAAACATGAAAATAAATTAGCCATATTGTGTGCAGAATGGCAGGTATAGAAGAATTACAAAATAACAAAGCGGTTGCTATGCAGCTAAATATTTCAGCTAAATTAGTTTGATAATAGTGTCATCGCCGGAATGATTTGATGGCTAAAATCCGATATGAATAGATTCGAAAGTAGTGTCTTCGCTGCAATAGTATAATGGCTAAAATTCGACATAAAATTGTCTAAGTGATGCAAAACGATCCGATACACCGAATTTACTTCAAGCGATAGGTATTGAATAATGAAGCGCTTCAGCATGTTATTGACCTTGCAGCCGGTATGAACTTAGTAGGCAGGTGAACGCGTCATGAACGGCATCAAATTGACTAAAAATGGAAGATCGAACAACGAAATCAACACTTTCAGTATTGCGATTACGGTGCTATTGGATCATCAAACTGTTCTGACTATTGTTATGCACAACACAACTATGTACAACACTACAATAGCCTTGCCACTTTTACTGCGGCAGAGCTCGCCTTTTTTATCGTCTTCGCTACCTGGTTAATTCTTTTGCTGACATCATCAATTGACTGTTTTGCATCTTTTGCGGCTTGTGTCAGCAGATTCAATTGATCAATTGCAGCCATTAGCTCAGGTGTATTTTCCAGTAGCGTTTTATGGGCCAATTCCGATGCTAGAATATTGAGCTTATCCCGTTCTCTGCGCACATCACTCTGCTGATCACCTTCAAGCAAAGGCCAAAGATTGTTTAAGGCGTTAATTGCTTTGTTTAATTCAGACAACTTACATAATTTAGACATAATTTATCTCCTAATAATTTGTTTTTTAGCGATTTGAGCTGGATTATTGACAAATAATACCTTTCTCATCATCGGATATTATCTTTGTTTCACAGTTCTGCATAAGTTCTTCCAGATCGTCAAAATTATTATGGACAGTTTTTATATTTTTAATAGAGTTAGCTATATTTTGGCTACTAAAACGATTTTTTTTCAGTTCCTCCGTCAATATGCTATGCGCTTTCATGACAGATAAGATTGATTGTTGGGCTTGAATTACCGTTGCCGTTGCGGATTCCATAGCGATATATTTTTCATAGATCTCATCCAGCATCATTTTTTTGGTCGCGAATGAAAGCCTATCGGTCTGTGTATTGTAATCAGAAAAATATCCAGCCAACTCATTTCCCTTCATGGTATACAAACGCCCTTCTATTACGCCCTTCAGTAATTGATCATTTATTATATCCCCTATAATTTGCACGCTGGGATCTGCTGCTATGATAATTTCCTTAAGTGCTTTCCCTCTTTTGTACTCAACGTAATAACGAGAAATTTCTGTAATAACCCGGCTTATCTTGCCACTGTTTTCTGCGCTTATTAAATCGCTTTCGGTTTCTTGGAGTGTCTTATATTGCTCATTCATTCCCTTAAGCGATTTTGACAATTTCAGACCCGCCAATGCCAATTCTTCACGCGAACCCGCATTAGCTAAATCGGATAAAGACGTTGCATAGCCTCCAAGTGCATTATTGGCTTTGTATAATGCGAAGTTTGTTTTGTCCGAACCCCGAATAATAATATTTTTAATCGGATCCATATCTGATCTGACATATTTCTTATTTGACTGAGCCATAGCAACTAGTTTGTCATTAACATTGGCTTTATTATAATCACTTATTACTGCGTCGATTTTACTGGTTACACCCGCAGCAGCAATGCCAAAAGCATCAATATTGCCCGTGGGTGTCGCTGTACAACCTGACAAAATAAGGACTGCGAAAGATAAAGTGGGAACTATTCTCATCTAATTTCTCCTTTACGTTTTAATACAACAGAGTGACTCTCTGCCTTTATTATTTTCAGCCTGTTTGCTTAAAACCAAATAACATTTTATTGACATTAAATGGCTTATTTTATTTTTAATAACGGGCAGAATAAATTGAGTGATAAATCGGTTTATTAAGCCATGTCGGCAACGAAGCGGACAACGAGGTTTAGTGTCTATTTCGCAGACCAGTACAATACGCCTTACTAAATAAAGTGAATAAGCAAACCGGGTAATCTTTAACATCACCAATAGTGATAGGCTGTTGTACTACCGTTATTGCAGTTGTCATCAAAAATACTTAATTCAAATGATTCCCGACAACATGTGAAAGCGTATATTCAAATTTGTAGGGCATTATTTGCTGCGTAAAGTCGATAGAAATGAATTTACTTTGACAGGATAAATCGGGTTTGCTCTGAGCTGCAGACCGTAGCGAAGTTGCGAAGCTTGTCGTATTATGCAACAAACGCCCCCCCCCGCAGGCTCATCGCATCTGTCAGGCGTGATTCGCACGGTAAAAATCACTCATTTTCACCTGTAGGCTCAGGGTGCAGTGTAGACAACCTTTTCCTACTTGCATCATATGACATGGGTTTTTCATTACGTAAAAGATCCACCATATAACTTGCTTCTTTATAGTCGAGGTCTCTAATCACATCCGCGCCCCCGCCATCGTAATACACTGCTATGCTGGTTTTACCACCAACGTTATGAAAAACGGCATAATGTGTTAATGTTTTTCTAGCCATGACGATCTCCTTTCTGTTTTATGATTTATGATTAATCTATTTTTCCTGCAGAATAGACTTCTGTACGTTTCACTAGAGGTGCTACAAATCTTTCACCATGCCCTTTAACAATAGATGGTATATAGAAAAATTGTATTATTTTATCTTGGGATCTGTTCATAATTCGCCCCCCGCTTACTCATCTTTTTCCATTGATTATTTTTACCATTCACTCAAAAAATTTAACGCTTTTTTTGGCCGATATATTGTTCAAGCAATTTATTTAACATCAATGATGCTGACCCAATTAAAGGGAAATACATCGATAAGCCCAAGGATGTTTGTGATTTAAATTTTTTGAATCCCTGCACACATGTTAGCCATGTTCCCGTGCAAGGAAAGGCAACAATAAAAACAGCGGATGCAATGATGGAAATGGCTGATGAAATGGAGGTCAGTCCGTTGTTATAATCGATGATTTAGTTATCCGTAGGATGCATTCTATGCACCGCAAGCAGGAAATCGGTGCGCGGAGCGCACCCTACGAGCTTAGTATTTATCGGTAGGGGATTCTATGCACCACAAGCAGCAGCAACAGGTGCGCTAAGCGCACCCTATGAGCTTGGTATTAGCCATGAACCCGCATAAGGAAAGGCTACAATAAAAAGCAAAGACAATGTAAATAGCTTGTAAGAAAATATCTGATTAAATCTGGGAAACAGCCCATTGCTATAACCTATGCTTTAGTTATTATAGCTAGGGTGCATTCTATGGACTGCAAGCAGTGCAACTCGGTATAGGCAGTGTACCCTACGAGCTTATTTTTTTTATTTCAAAAGCTTAAAAATCAGATCGCTAAATCTTGCCTTGTTACGCTTTCTTGTTGTGCTCTTAGGTAATCCACCACTTTCACTTGAAAGGAGACATTCGAATAGAATTGCTTGAGCAGATTGATAGCAGGAATATCAGTGCGCTCCATCAACGGCACTGCACGGCCGGTGGCAACCACATAAGCATGCACATCACGATGACGTGCCAACATGGGTTCAATCATATCTTTATACAAAGCATTTGCCAGCAAGGTGGCATAACCTTTATTACGGTGTTCATGGACAGTCACAAAATGAATCACACCCAAATCCTGATATGTAATACCTTGATGATGCACAATTTTATCAGGAGAGGCTTCGTAATTTTCAAGGAGAGCATAACCAACTAACTGCTGATCAGCATAAAGTTTAATGATTTCGGCCTGAGTGCCATGGCGCAGTTCATCATGTTTAGTTAACCAGTCAAACACGTACCACATCTTCATGTTGTCATTACCTAAGGCAAGTAACTCATGCGCACAGGTTTTGACATTACAGTGCTCAAATCTAAGCATCAACCACCTCTTTGACTCTTTGCAGACCAGTTAAGCTTAAGCTCATGGAGCCAAGGTATAATAAAAAATATTTTTGAGCGAATGACACAGAACGTCCTTGTACACAATAAAAGAGGAGATATTCGCATAATATCTCCAAGCTTGTCACTCTTTATTCTTTGCGTTTAAACAACATATTTCAATGCTGCCTGCGTGAATATCTGACGCCTTAGCCACCAGCGGTCCAGTTGATGCGGCTTTTATTTTCAACAAAAAGCGCGACAAGGGTATCAAGTCGGAAGGCAGCAACTTATCGGTTTTATTTAAGCAGACCAGATTTAACAGCCAGCGGTTGATTTTGAAAAATGGCCATTGCCGTGGTCATAAACTTAAAACCCAGACCAAGATAAAACCCTTCTTTACCCGGCTTCGCGTACATGATTATTTTGCTATGCCCACTAGATGCATCAATCAGTTTATTAACAAGTTGCTTACCCACCCCTCTACCTTGGTATTCAGGATGAATGACAACATCACAAATGTAAGCGCAATCTGCACCATCAGCTAATGCTCTGCCAGCACCAATGAGTTTCCCAGAATCCATCACAATAAACTTGAACAAGCTGCTATTGAACACGAGCTCTAAATGTTTTGCTGACTTTTGACCAAGAGGTGCGATACGAAAAAGTTCGGATAATTCATTCCAATCTATTTCATTAAAATTGCTCGACCATGTAAATTCCACTGTAACTCCCTGATTAAATTATAATATAGCTGGCTAAAAAATTGAGCGGAGCAAAAACAGCCAGGGTATTTTGTCCCGCTTGAATGACTTATTATGCGTTTTCACACTGACAGTTCCAGCATATTTCAAAAGAAGGATCATTTTTCTCAGAACAATTTTTACAAATCCAATCACTCTTTTGACTACTGCTCTGCGATGATGTTGCGATTTCCAGTGCACGATCAAAATCTGAATCGTCATAAACCCAAACTTCAGGCCAAGCATCGAAGGGTGATATTTCCCCCATCGCCCCCTGCGCAAATTCATTTTTAATAAATGTATTTATTTCTTGCGCCTCAATGAGGTTTTTTACATTGTTCACAAGAAAATGACTTTCGTTGGTATAAACCATCTTCATCATTGAATACTCAATCGAGGCTATAAGCGACGCAGGCGTGGTGAATATTTTGCCGGTTTTTATGTTTGCAAAAACGAATAAACTACAACCTTATAAAATACGGTATTGCGACTAAAATAATACCCACGACAAGTAACATTAAAACGCTGGTCATAAAATAGGGAAAAACAATAAGCGCTAATCCTGCGCATAGGGGAACAATTGCTCTTTGCTTTTTACCATACATTAAAAATCCCATCCCTATACTGCTAAACAAAATACTCCAAATAATGATTGATGAACTGGCCATTTAAAAACTCCTACTTATATTGAATGCTACATCACACTGCAAACACTGACGCCCAGGTTGCTTTTGATTTTAGCAAACGGCAACCATGATGCGTTAGTGATTTGACTTATAATCTGTTTTACGACGAACAACAAGCGCTCGAACCTTGCTGAATTGGCGGACATGGAATAATTGGCGGACATGAAATAGCGCCATAAGAACAAAAAACACAACAATCACCTTTCTTAGCTTTAAGTAGCACGCCACAACCATTGCACTTATAAAACCACTGGCAAGCATTAACAGGCATTTTTCTGTTTCTTTATGCCCGCACTGAGGCATCTAATAGTCGAGTCTAAAATTATTTCCATCGCTAGGCTTCCTTATTTGATGGTTTTGGGAAAGTGCATAGTGCATTCTATTCTTTGACCCATCTCCAGGCATCTTGTAAGCGACTTAATTCAAAATGCTTTTCACTTACACCGACTAATTTCCCAAAGGGACTGTCTGCCGCCACCAGCCATGCCAACTTTTTACTTTCGGAAACAATAGCGAGTTTATTGATGTTTTTAAAGTGTTTGAATATCCACTTCAAGTCTTGATAGGCGACATCAAGCCCAAAATTAATTTTTCCATCCAACACAACTAAAATATTGATCTGCTCATGTTCTTCAATCAACTTATTAAACACCTCGAACCATTGATTTTCTTGTTCAAGATCTATTTTTCCAGAGACGTTGATCCCTATGGTAGCACCTTCACTTTCGGGTAATTTTCTGATCATCTTTTATTCCTCTCTTTCATGGGGAGTTTTCAGCAATGTAGTGACTTCAACAAGTCGTTATGCGCACGTTTAAACGACTTGAGAATTCCCTTACAGATAACGCGTTACCCACCAGCCGATAAGTTGGTTCTCTTTTCTTAGAAAACAGTGAAGGCTGGACAACCAATCATTTCTTGAAATTCTATGGTAATAAAAAACGCCCCTTATCGCCAAATATGATCGCGTATTTGTAGTATTACGCCACAGAAAAACATTTTAAAGGGTGCTGAATTCAATAATGAGTATTTTAGTATCAGCATGCTTTAGCAAGGTGCGACTTTGACCGAGAGATTGTTAATAGTGACTTTTAATAATGCAGCATTTTCTGTCATTTGTTTTTGCCCGATATCCAACGCACGACAAGCAGTAATGCGATTGACTTCTTATGTATTATTCCTGGTAAAGCGTGTATTTGACTGAACTACTAACCGATGAATCCCTTGAACCCTCTTTAATTTTGTAGAGATTGTATGTTTCTGTGAAAGGGAGTGCCAGCACTTGAGTAACCATTTGACTCGCCATATGCTCAAACTCCTTAGCGACTAGATTTGTTGCACTTTCTTCGACCACACTCCCTCCTTTATACTTAAGTTCGAAACGAATCTCGTATCCATCAGCTTTTGGCAATTCAATTAATTGATGGCTCATATTTGGACCTACTTTCATCCATTCAACACCGGCAACACTTGGGTGTTTATACTTAGTGCCATTAACAACAGCATAAAGTTGAATATCAATATTTTCATTAGCAGGAAATAGCTTAATGTCTTCAATTAGCAACAATACCCTTGAATCTATTGTTGCTTTAGATTTAGATACAGCAGAAGACTCAGCGATTGATCCTCTTGGAGCAAACACCGCTATCGATATGGAGACGATAATCCCGGCAAATATCCCTGTTTTTGCCCATATCGGATAAGAATTAATAAATTTCAGAAATGTTTCAAATGATTCCATATGTTCTCCTATCGTTTATATGTGACGTATTGTTCGCCGTTCAACTCTTGTTAGCCATTCAACTCTTGTTAGCCATTCAACAACGGTAAAATCATATTATGAAGAAGGTGTTGGCCTTGAGCGGTATACAGTACTAGTAAGACACCTACATTCAAGAAGACAGTTATCCGATAAGTTTTTATAAATTCATTCTTGCTTGTCTTGTGACGCAATTTTTTTTGAGCGAACAAAGCGCCAGGCCACCCACCAATGAGAGAAAAGAAATGTAATGTTGCTTCAGGTGTCCTCCAACTATTATTTTGAGCTGAGTATTTATCCTTTGCGTACACAAGGATAGTCATCAAACTGATCATAATATATGCAAAACCCACAATGACAGGCACCTTACCGTTAAATATCGAGATTAATAATCCAATGCAGAAAAGCACTGTGAGTACAGAACCGAGTATATTGCTTTTTCTTTTATTTCTATTATTAGTGCGATGCGCGCCATTTCGACCCTTTGCGCTATTAATATCGCGGGAAAATTTAATATTCTTAGCTTTATAGCGGTTATTATTTTCGCTAACGAGTTCATAGGTAATGATTTCACCATTCACTGGCCTACGAGAAGAAGGATTAAAAGCTTTAATATGAACAAAAGCACGAACACCACCACCATTGGGTTCGACAAAACCAAATCCTTTGTCATCATTCCAATTTGTCACTTTACCCTGAAGCTTCATGTATCCCCTTAAATTTGATGGCTAACGCCGCCTGAAGTAGTTTCTTATAATGTATGACGAAGCGAAACCTAAGCAACTGTTTTAGCTTCATTTAAATGCCTTGTTGAACAAAGCCGCTTTAGGGAATAAAAACCGTTATCGAGCCTGCAAAAACAAGGTATCCCCAATTATAGCTGCCTTTACGCGGAGCAGCGCCTCTATGCCCTCTGTGATAAAACTTTTAAGTTTGTTACAAAAAACACTTCATCATAAAAACGAATAAGCTTATTTAAGTCCGAAGGCACTAGTGGAAAACATCACGCAGCAAATAACAGCGTATATTCTGCTTTTCTTTTTGTCTTTAGCAAAAACCTCAACAGCCATATTGCGTCAGATTGATTTACTTTGTTAACACTTGGCAGCAAGCCGTAATGTTAACTCCTTTGCAGAAATTTCTTTACAGCCGGAAATGTTTTGTCCGCTCCATAAGGGTGAAAAATCATCAACACCTAACTTTTCAAAATGACCTCGTAATTGCGTCATTTCAATGGAAGCGTAAGGAAAATCGGGCGCGAAAGCACTTATGTAACCAAGCTCTTTGATCGCCCGATTAACAATGCCGCGTGCCGGCCTACCTGAAAAAATATTCGTAATAGCGGTATGCTGAGATTTGGAATGCTTTAGTGCTGAACGATGTAATTGCGATGTTTTTGCTTCTGTACACAACAAATAAGTTGTACCAATTTGCACCGCACCGGCGCCAAGCAATAAAGCGGCTTGCACTCCTTGACTATCAGCTATACCACCCGCCGCGATCACGGGCACGCTTACTTTATTGACAATTTGAGGGACTAAAGCTGACATCCCTACTTGAGTAGAAATATCATCGGAAAAAAACATTGCCCTGTGCCCTCCCGCTTCTAAACCTTGAGCAATTATCCCATCCACACCTTTAGATTCTAACCACAATGCTTCTTTAATGGTTGTGGCAGAAGAAACAACTTTAGTTCCCCAGCTTTTTACTCGAGCAAGTAATTCCCTATCGGGAAGACCAAAATGAAAACTAATAAATTCAGGGTGAAATGATTCAATTGCATCCGCCACATCATGATTAAAGGGTATTCGCGTTGCGCTATTGGGCAGGCTCTCACACTCAACACCCAACTCTGTAAAATACGGATTTAATTGAGCTTGCCATTTTGATTGCTTTTTTTGATCATAGTCAGGCATCTCATGACAGAAGAAATTAAGGTTATAGGGTTTATCCGTTGCCTTCTTAATTAGCTGAATTTCACCGATAACTTTATCAATACTGAGCATTCCACAGGGTAATGAGCCTAAGCCACCAGCCTGACAGACAGCAATAGTTAAGCGACTATCTTGAACCCCTGCCATTGGTGACTGGATAATAGGAAAATCAGTGTCAAATAAACGTTTAATATTTTCTCTACGCATCAATAATTTCCTTTAGAGTACAGCAACCGTTATACGGCGATGTTTAACGACTTGTCAGGCGGTTATTTTACAATACGTAGTTCATAGCAAGTTGTATTGTAGCGGTGAGTAAAAAACAAGATAATGCAAAATGAAAGACCTGCCCCAGTGGCTAGTCTTAATTTTTCCTACGCATATAAGATCACATCTTTAATACATTTGTCATTAATCTCGCCTTTTCCTGCTCAGATCTCTGGCTAAGATCAACGACAAACCGATCATCTGTAAAAAAATAGACCAGTTTCGTAAACGCGATATCTGCTTTTTTAATACCATCTCCAGCTCAGCCAACCCCAAGTTAAGAAAGTATTTAGCGTCTATTTTTTCCCGTAAATCATCTTGATAGTTATTAATTTTAAAATCTAATTGCTCAATATTAGCTAACATGGCAACAGAGATTTCCTGATGCAGATAAGTTTTCAGTAATCTTGAAAATTGCAGTGCAACATTCGGCTGCAGATCACCCTGGTTTAATAACAGATATAACGTTTCACGCTTTCTCTCCATTCCTTCTATCTGTACCCAGAAGAGATCTATCTCTTTATTATTTCTGGCGGCCTGAGCAGACAGTATATTAAGCTGCTGATCCTTACCTTCAATAATAAAGTGTGTCACTAATGCAGATGAAATATTTAATAACAGACCAATTAATACAACTAACCACGTAGGTAAACCAAGCATAGATTCTCTCCAAAGAGTCAGTACACTGAGAATATTAGTGCAAAGAGAAAATTATTATGCCTGAATTACCGGAAGTAGAAACCAGCAGAAAAGGGATCAGCCCGCATCTTATTAATAAATCCGTACAGGATACCCTGCTCATGCATACTCAACTGCGCAGGAAAATACCGCAGAGTTTATTCTCGGACATTAAAGATAAAATTTTACTTTCAATCGATCGCCGCGCTAAATACCTGCTGTTCAACTTTAGCATCGGCACACTGTTAATTCATCTGGCATGTCCGGCAGTTTACGAATTTTCCCCTTAGATAACCCGCCAAAAAAACATGACCATGTCGATCTAGCTTTTACCAATTGTTTATTGTCATGAGGGCCAGGTCTTTATCGAAACGAAAGACCTCCCCCTATCAGTGCCCCCTATGACACCAGAGCCCCCTCTATATTTCATATTTTTATGCCACTTTTTGTTAAATTTTTTTATTCTATTTAATCACAAGTTAGTACTATACTTATTAAAGTATTAATCAGCTAATGAGGGGGAATGAAATGAAAACAATGAATACAATGACAAAAAGCCTAGTGATGGCACTTTCACTTTTTTTACTTAGTGTTAATGCTTATGCTGCAAAAGCTCTACCTGGTTATAATCATACTACTAACAATAAGACACTCCATATGCCGACAGTTGATACCAAAGAACAGGCTTATTCTATTGGGTTCCAAGAATTAGAGCGCTTGAAAAACATGCATGAAGGGGCAAAATTAAGTGATCAACTTAGGCTCATCTTCAATGATAAAAGAGAAAAGGACAGTGTGACGCTAGAAGAGTCTAATGTTACCGTTCAAGAGTTAATGAATGAGGAAGGCGAGATAGTTTATAGAGGCATGGTTAATGTCATTTATCACTATAATGTCAAATCAGATTCTAATTAACAGCTGATTGGATAAAGGTATTAATTGCTCGTTTCAGGGTAAGGAGCGGGCAAGAAAACCAATTAAAACTTACTGCTATATAAAATTACTACGGCAACTTACCTAAACTTAACGCCTTAAACACAGAAACTAAAGAAAAACCTACAAAATCGTGTTGATCGCTTTGATATATCGGTGACGCTAACTTACTATTTTCTTTGACATATTATAACCAGAAATAGCAAAACCAATTTCTTGGTATAGCTTTAAAGCTCTTTGATTTTGGTACGCAACTCGTAATTTTATTTGCTCAATACCTATCGATTTCAATTGTGACTCAAGCGCTGAAATAGCTGATTTACCATAACCATTATTGCGACTATTTGAGAAAATGAAGAAGTCATAAATAAACGTCGATTTGCCATCTGTATTAATCGAATGCCATAAGTAGCCAACCAATTCTGAATCCGACTCGATGCACAACAATTCATGTTCGTTAGTTTCCAATCCATTAGGAAAACTAAGAAGAAGATCTTGTTTCGCTAATTCGACAGCCCTATCCATTGAGTGACCATAATTCTCAGCAATTTCACGACTGTAATCATCAATGAAATAGTCACAATATGCAGGATACTCACTATAAGTCATCGGTCTGAGTTTAATCCTTTAAAACGATGAACTTAAAAAACGATACCAACGAGGCTGTAGAATTACTCTTTCAGCCAAATTCCATTAAAAAACGAGCTCCTATAACACAGCCTAAGCTATTTAAAGTGCTTAGGTAATGCATTTGCAACTCCCAAATACGGCTTAAATTTCAAAAAAAGAGTTATTCTACAACCTCATCGCCTTAAGCGGACTAAATTATTGGTTTTAATGTATAGCGAAGCGAAACTGAGCCAACTGTTTTAGTTGCGTTGAAATGCATTATTATACCTTTATTCGTATAAAAACTTCTCGCTGAAATTTTCGCTACTATACTCGATTAACTCCCACTCGAACCCAAAACCATCAAAGAAATACAACCTGTTACGGTGTTTTTCCATGGGAGTTTCAATACTTCGTTTGTACCCATATTTCACTAAATCACTTTCGACTTTCAGAAGGTCATCAACAACAATTGCGATATGATTAACACCATAGTTCTTATATGTTTTCCGCGGGCTATCAGGATCTGAATCTAAATGCGGCTCCTGAAGAGCAAAATAATATTCGTCATTACCAATGTGAGCCCAACGATAACTAGAAGATGATTTTACATCCTTTCTTACTTTGAAATCAGGCGCGACTATTTGAATAAATTTGATCGCTTCATCTATATTTGGAACTGTGATATTTAAATGTTCAATTTTCGACACTAATAACTCCTGACACCTCACTAAGAGGCAAATAATAGTTGCTTAAAACAAGCGACGAAGGAGCAATAACCAACTGTTATTTGTCCTTTTGAGTGACTTGTCAGGTGAAAATTGCTTGATTGACATGCCTAATCAAATCTCGATCGTCTCAGCGTTTGCAGCATTCCATACTTGATTGGATTCAAACGCCATGCGGTTAAGGATCGCTTTATGCCTATCCTTAATTCTGACTTTACTGCTTATATCCCCCACATGAATGAAGGGGCTTTACGCGCTAAGATGGTAAACTCCGCTTCAGATAGGCATCGTTAACTGGCGCGTGGCTTAGTCTTATTTTTGCGTTTTTTCTTTTTGCGGTTTTTATTTTTAAAAAATGATGACCACCGTTATGCGTCCGCGTTAACGACTTGTTACCTTTATATACTTACATTGCGCGCTATCATTAAAACTTCATCAGCTGAATAAAGGTTTTTAATTGTTGTTTCGATTTCAGCGCCCAACGTTTCTTTGTAAAGTTGCTGCGCAAAATTATCCGCACGCGTTGTCACCATAATGTGCTTTAGCGTCGAACCATTCAATAACAACTGATTTTTGACTAAGGGAAGTGATTCATTAATCAATTTACGACCAATCCCCTGTCCTTGAAAATTTGGCAATACCGCGAGTTGCTCAAGCTCAATAACAGCCTCAGGACGGAAACCACTTTTTTGAACCCAAATTATATAGCCAACCACTTCTCCATTTTTTTCAGCAACAAAGTTCAAGAACCGAGGAAATGCATTAAAGTTGCATTGTATCCATTCAAGTGAGTTTTTCTGTCTTATGAAGGCTAATTGATGGATGCTAGCTGCACCTTCTAAATCAGATTTTTCCATGAATCTAATTTTCATATAAGCCCCTACCTCGTAATAAACATAACGCCGCATTAAGCCGACTAAAATTATTGGTTGTAAGGTGTACTAAGCGGAAGCTAACCAACTGTTTTAGTTGTGTTTAAATGCCATTGTTAGCTTTCTCGTATATAAAACGTATCACTTTCATAATAAAGATAATGATCATTACGAAAGCTGAATAGAAACAAAGCTGACTTGCGAACATACTGGTAATCGACATTGTTCGTTATATAATTTTTCAGATTATTAGTACTACTCCGCAACATATTAGCGCCGGAATGAGTATGCATTCCAACAATCAATGAGACATTTATTAGTACCGTAAACATAAAAGCTGCCCGAAAACTTTGCTTTTTACTTTTATGACGGAGTTTTTGTTGAGCAACTATCGCTCCAGGCCAGCCAAAAAGTAATGAGTACATATGGAGTGTACTCTCAGATGTACGCCATTCATCATTCTGAGCAGCCCGTTTATCTTTTGCATAAATAAAAAAAGTTAAAGTGCTCGCGATAACGTATATCAAAAATATAATTGGTGGTAAGTATCCAAGATAAAATGATCCACCTAAAGCAATCGTTAAAACGTAAATTGGTAAATAGTTAAAGTTCATAGGTTCTCTGAAAAGCTAACGCCCGCATAAACTGCGGAGCGAGTTGGCGCACTTTTTTGCGCCTTTTGTGTTTTGCAAAAAATGCGACAGCTTGCGGAGTCAGATTTGATGCGC
>NZ_PJBP01000139.1 GCF_002836415.1 Psychromonas sp. MB-3u-54
CGCTGCCCGTTTATCCTTCTCTTCGTTTTGAAAGGCAAGCTCTTTATTGGCAATAGCAAGCTCTGCTGCCCGTTTATCCTTCTCTTCGTTTTGAAAGGCAAGCTCTTTATTGGCAATAGCAAGCTCTGCTGCCCGTTTATCCTTCTCTTCGTTGCCAATAGCAAGCTCCGCTGCGCGTTTACCTTTCTCTTCGTTTTGAAAGGCAAGTTCTTTATTGGCGATGGCAAGTTCCGCTGCCCGTTTATCTTTCTCTTCGTTTTGAAAGGCAAGC
This sequence comes from Psychromonas sp. MB-3u-54, assembly GCF_002836415.1. Lineage (GTDB taxonomy): Bacteria > Pseudomonadota > Gammaproteobacteria > Enterobacterales > Psychromonadaceae > Psychromonas. Next base: position 272 of record NZ_PJBP01000139.1, read on the forward strand.
TCTTTATTGGCGATTGCAAGCTCTTCTGCCCGTTTAGCTTTCTCTTCGTTTTGAAAGGCCAGATCCTTATTGGCGATGGCAAGCTCTTCTGCCCGTTTGCCTTTATCTTCGCTGGCAATGGTCAGCTTCTTATTAGCAACAGCCAGCGTCTTATTGGCAACGGCAAGCGCCTTGTTAGAAATGGCAAGCGCCTTGTTGGCAATAGTAAGCTCTGCCAGATATCTTTTACTATCATTACGCTCACCGTCGTATTCTGCGTCCTTACTCATTTTTTTAACCCTCTTACTAGGTTCAAATATACGTAAACAGTATGTTCGAAGCCCCCCAAAGGGACAGGATAGTTAAAAATATCCCCAACCCCCCCCCCTACGCCAACGCTATACTGTTAAAATTATTTTAAGCTACCTTATAATGGCTTTCCTCATTCTCTTGGATTTTCCATCTCTTCTATTTTTCGAAAATGCATTGAAATTAGGATAGCACTTGCAAAGACTACAACCTTTGAGTCAAATAGCTTCTCCCGTGACTCCAAGTTATCGGTTTTATATTTCCCTTGCGCGCCATTAATTGCGATTTTCTCTGCAGGGTAAAGTTCTTCAATCTTAGGCAACCCCGATGCAATCATTTCTCTGCTATAAAATGCTTTAACGCTACCTTTTTTGAACGCTAAAAAATTCAAGCTATTTTCTTTATCTCTAAATTGGCATGAGTAACTCTTAATAAAGTCATCTGCTCATTTTATTGTATGCTAAAATTTAAAAATCATCTCACCGGCAGAAACGTACGCGAAACACCTGTTATCTAAAGTGCCAACTTCTCCTCTGTCAATAACAACTTGATTATAAAATCAATGCAAAGCAGTCAAAACAAATACTCAAACAAGCTTAAAAGAGCATATTAAACATAAATTTTAAAGGGCGGGTTTTTGAGCATAAAAACACTTTTTTCCAAACTTAACTCGCCAAAGGGGTTATTTGCTTTTAACTATCGCAGGTGAAAATGCGCACAGACAGCCCTTTTATTCAAATACTATTTAATAAAAGGATAAGCTATAACCATAAATGATCGGGTAATTGCGCTACGCAGTGATAAAAAGAGTGTTGGTTGTAATGGATATAAATAATCAGACTTTGTAAAAAATATTAAAATATCAGCCCTTTCTGGCAAGGTACTCATTGAAGGAAGCTCGCAAAAGGGCTGCGCTTACGGTGAATCTTTTGATTGGTCCGTTATTACCTTGTTACGCCCCTGTCCCTTTGCCAGATAAAGATTATTATCGGCTCGAAGAACCAAGCTTTCTTGACTGGTGATAGAGCCGCCGTAACTCGCCCCCCCGATACTGATAGTTAGTTTGATTTCAAGTGCTTTAGAAGCCGCAATAAAATGGTGAGTCTCAATTTTTTTGCGTAATCTTTCTGCCAGAATATGGGTATATTCGGGCCCCGTATTGGGTGCAATCACTAGAAATTCCTCACCCCCGTAACGCGCCATAACATCGAAGCTTCGAAGCTCTTGAACCACTAGCGCGCTCATCTCTGTAAGCACTTGATCTCCGACTTGGTGGCCGTGCTGATCGTTTATCAGTTTGAAATTGTCCAGGTCGATCAGTAAGAGTGAGAGATCAAATTTGTAGCGCTGCGCTTTTGCTATCTCTTCCTGCAGGCATTTGTCCATGTGTCGGCGGTTATAGACACCGGTCAGAGGGTCAGTGGAAGACTCCTTTTCCAGTTCGCAGATGCGTATGATATCCAGCCCAGTGTTTAAAGACAGGAAGGTTGATAACAATACAAAACAGGCGCCAAAAAAGAAGACACCAGGCACAATGAGATCCGCTGCTTGTGTGTGTTGTTCCCAAAAAAGGTTGGCATAAGCCAGGTAACCAAGCACAAACAGAGTGATCAGGCAGCCCATGATGGACCAACCCTTACGAGACCGCCCCTCTGGAAAACTCAGGAGAATTCGCCTAACCGTAAGAAGAGATCCCAGAAGGATTAGAATGCCCACCAGCACCAGACCGTTAGATAGCAGTAATAACAAATTTAAGCCCAATTTATTTGGATGACGGAATAAGCACGCTCACCATTAGGTAAGTGAGAGCTGTTTTTTGTGTTGGCAAAACCTCGCGAGTTCAGTGCCGCAATTTGTTGAACTAAGCCGCTACGCGGCAGAAAAAAAAGCATGTAAATCGAGCCTTCAAATAAGAGACAATAAACGTTAACAGTTTTATTTGAAGCTGGTTATGAATCCACTTGAACAAACCCTTTTTTATAATTTATATCAATATTAGATCAACATATTAACATTGCAAGATGCCTTTCCAAAACTATTAACTGTTACAGCCATTTTCTTGGTCAAGTCACTGTTTTTTAATACCTGCCCGCTGCTTCGCCTTTTTCTGGCAGCAGAAATGTAGCGGTTGTCATTAAAACCAGAGGATTAATACCAAAAGCATTCAGTTTATGATCACTTGCTTCAAAGGAAATAGTGACACTAACAAAGCCATCAGGATCAATTTAAAGAGTCAATATGATCACTTTATTAATACGTTTACTCTGATTTTAAGCATAGGTAGAAGAGATAAAAAATACTCTGTTCAATGGATTGAATCGGGGTTTGCTTTCCATTAACCAGCATTGATTCTGCCGGGTAAAAACTGAAATTTAACGGGCGATGAAGTATGTCAGTGATGGCAACATCAACACTTAACGCATCGAATGCTAATAATCGGGAGACTATTGCCGGTCGATGCTGCAGATTGGCTTTTTATTTAACATTAGCTGAAATAACACAGCGATTAGGCGGTGATTATAAATAGAAGGATTATACTTTTTAAGCGTTGCTGAATACTCTATAGCGTGATGCTAAGACAACAGACAGTGTTAGCTAATTTTCTATCAAACGCCTATTTAAGTCTGTCGATAAGCCATTTTTAAGCATATTCAGCCATAATAGTTAACCGCTTATCAACAAAAAGATGAGCCGGTGATAGCAATAAAATTCAGGAATAACTATGTCTACTAATGCTTCCACCAACGTTATTATCGCGGCTTTAATAGGCAACGCGGCTATTGCGATCACCAAGTTTTTTGCCGCTTTTATGACCGGCAGTTCAGCGATGCTCTCCGAAGGCATACACTCACTGGTTGATACAGGCAATCAGATGTTGTTGCTCTATGGGATGAAACAGGCAAAAAAACCGGCCGATGATGAATTTCCGTTTGGGCACGGTAAAGAGATCTATTTCTGGAGCTTTATTGTGGCGATACTGATCTTTGCTGTGGGTTCCGGTGTGTCTATCTATGAGGGCATTCGTCATGTGATCCACCCGGCTGAAATCAAAAACCCGATGGTCAACTATATCGTATTGTGCCTTGCCCTTCTGTTTGAAGGTGCAGCATGGTTTTTTGCCTTTAAAGAATTTGGCAAAGTTAAGGGAAAACACGGTTACATCGAAGCGGTACAGAGGGGGAAAGATCCTTCTATGTTCGTTGTATTGTTTGAAGATTCCGCCGCTTTGTTAGGTTTGCTGGTAGCCTTGCTTGGTATCTGGTTGACTCAGGTCACCGGCATTGCTGTTTTTGATGGCATCGCTTCTATTCTGATCGGATTGATTCTTGGCGGTACGGCTATCTGGCTGGCGATTGAAACCAAGGGCTTGCTGATCGGTGAGGGAGCCAATAAAGAAATCATCAACAGTATCAGAAAGATCGTTAATTCTTTTGAAGAAGTTGAGAAAGTGAATGAGCTTCTCACTATGCACATCGGGCCGGAATTTATACTGGTCAATATCAGTATTCGTTTTAAACGTAAACAGTTAACGCGTGAGCTCGAAGATGTCATTCAGTCACTTGATGCTGCGATCAAGGCTGAGCATAGAATAGTACAGCGAATATTTATCGAAGCTGAATCAGCTTGAATCAATTCAGGAATGATGAAAAAAAACCGCCGCTTCCTGCAATTTTCATTCTCCGAGATATTTTAATCGGGAAGTCAATTGCACGACGGTTCAGTATTATAAACGGCTGCTTACTGATTATCAGCATGCGATGTCTCTCTATCTAACTTTGGTAAATGCTAGATTAGCGCACCACAAAGACAGAACAGGTTGCATGACGCACTATTTTTGCCGCATTAGATCCCAATAGATAAGAACGAAATTTGGGTTTAGCCGATGCCATAACAATCGCGTCAGCATTACTTTTTTTCGCTTGCGCAACCACTTCATCGGACACAGTACCATTACGAATAATACAACGCCCCCTGTGCTGCTTAGGAATAACGGCATCAAACATAGCGTGCACTGCTAATTCTGTCGCAGAGTGTTTTTCCGTAAGGCGGTCACTCACCGCCGTTATCGCCATCCGCCGATGGCTTGCGGTATCATCGACAAAGAGTATATCAATAACCCCATCATCATCGAGAAGCTTAAGCGCCATCCTGACCTCCCTTTCGACAAGCTCGTTAAATGCTAAATCAACCGGCATCAATATATGTTTTAAACTCATCTAACCCTCTCCCATTAATTTATTGGGTAACCATAAAACTATTTCAGGAAATACCATGCACAAAATTAATACCGACAGCTTTAATAAAATAAACGGCGCGATAGAACGGTAAATATCCATCATGGTCACGCCTGGCGGTGCAATACCTTTAAGATAAAACAGCGCGAATCCATAGGGTGGCGTCTGCACGGCAATCTCTATATTTAAGATCATCAAAATGCCAAACCAAATAGGATCATATCCAAGCTCCACCACAATTGGCGCAAATAGTGGCGCACACATCAGGACAATAATGAGTTCATCAACAATAAATCCAAGTAATAACATGATCACCTGCATCATGATAATTACACCCAGTGGCGGTAGATTGAGCGCATTAGTGACGTCAGCCACCATATCCTGCACACCGCTGAGCATGTGGAAATTACTAAATAATGAAGCACCTAAAATAATCCACATCGAAACGCTTACCAACATAGCGGTTTCAAAACCGGAAGCCTTTAACATTTTCCAGCGGAAACGTTTAAAGACGATTGCTAATATAATCGCACCAACAACCCCAATCGCGCCGGATTCTGTTGGCGTCGCAACACCGGTAATGATACTGCCCAACACAGCCACAATCAGCAGCAGAGAAAACAGTCCGTCACGCCCTGTCTTGAACTTCTCTTTTTTACTCATCTGTTGTTCAACACCCGTATCCATAGGTGCTTTTTCGGGATTTATTTTGCAGCTAATAATGACGTATGCAATTAATAACACAATGGTTATCAACGCAGGTATCAATGCGGCTATAAACATACGCCCGACTGAATTTTGAGTTGAAGCCGCATACATGATCATCGGAATACTTGGCGGGATCAAAATACCCAGCCCCCCACCAGCCATAATGACACCCAGCGCTAAACGTTTATCGTAACCACGCTCCAGCATTGGTTTCAAAGCAATACTGCCCGACGTCATAATGCCCGCGCCAATAATCCCGACCATCGCGCCAATCATAGAACATATGCCAATCACACTGATAGCCAGAGAGCCACGAATACGCCCCAGAACCATTTGACTTGCATTAAACATCGCGTCGCCGATACCGGATCGGGTGAGTAGTTGCCCCATATAAATATACAGAGGAATTGCTAATAAAATAAAACTAAAGAAGGTACTCTCAAGGGTAGTTGGAATCAGATTGTAAATTCCCGGTCCCCAAGTCAGATAGCCCACCCCCATTGCGATCCCGCCTAAGGCTAAGCCAACCGGCGCGCCAAATGAAAAGCACATTAAAATCAAACCAATTAACAGCAATGTTAATATTTCAATACTCATAAAGCCTCAACTCCTTCTAATTTTTTTTTGACAGGCTCAACATCTGCTGTAGCGACCGCTTCTTGTTCTTCATCTGGTGATTCCAGTAATGCTTTCCCGGTAATAATAAAGAAAACATCCTGCAGTAAATCACTAATGAATTGCAGTATGAATACACTGCATGCCATGGTCATCATGACCCAAAAGTGTGCCATAGACGGAGCCCACTCAGATTGTCGACGATAGTTAAATTCAACCGCTTCATCATATTTTTCTAAGCTAATCAGGATAATAATGAATAAAAAATAAATGGCTAAGCTATAGGAAAGCAAATTAAAGATTGCTTTCATGCGGGCGGATACCGACAGGTAAATAACATCGACATTAATATGTGCTTTTCTTTGCTGTGCTAAAGCGCCACCTAACGCCGCAATATATCCAAATAAAAATAGTGATACGTCGTAAGCCCAGATGGTCGGGCTACCGAGTAGATAGCGAGAGAAAACCTCAAAAGCGACAGTAAGGGCTAACAATGGCATTAATATTGACGCTGAAAAACCGACAAGAAAAACGCCTTTATTAATACCTATGCATAAAATCTTGAGTATTGTTTTAAACATAATAATCATCCTTGCTTGCAGTACTAAGATACTTACCGAGTAAGTATCTATTCTTCATAGAACAACGTGCTTTAAAACTAATCGAGGAGTGTAAACTCCTCGATAGCAGGGCTTATTGTTGCTCTAATATTTCCACTAATTTACTGCTGTATTTATCTGCATTTGCGTATTCAGACCACAGTGCTGTTGCCGTTGAATTCCATGTTTCGACATCAGCCTTGCTTGGTTCCGGGCTCCATTGCATACCTTGCTCTTCCATATCGGCAATAGCTTCGGATTCCCATTTACGCGACTTAGTCATCTGCTCATTGGCGTGTACTGCACTCGCACCACGCACAATAGCTTGCAGATCTTTTGGTAGTTTGTTCCATGCACCTTTATTCACAACGATAGGTAATACCTGTGCGCCGGCAATCGGTAAGCGATACATATATTTTGCGACTTCGACATGGTTACCATCGCGATGGTCGATAATATTACTGCCAATTGAGCCATCAATAACACCTGTCGCAAGGCTGGTATAAATCTCACTCCAAGCCAGAGAAGCGGGTGAAGCACCTAATTTTCGTAAAAACTTACCGTAAGCGCCTGGTGCTCGGATTTTCAAACCATCAAAATCAGCAATGCTCTTAATCGGCTCTTTAGTCAGAATATAAACGGGCAGTTGAATGTAAGGGTCTAACCAAACTAAGTTCTGCTTGTCGTAAGCTTCCGTTAATATTTCACCCCAGCCTTTTTCATGAAATAGCGCGCTTAATTCACCCACATCACTGGTTGTGCCGGGCAAACCAACTTCGACGACACCCGGAGGGAATTCACCCGCATGCATAGGCTGGAAAGGGGCACCTATCGTCATTAAGCCAGATTTAACGGCACCAAAGACACCCGTTTGACCAACACCTTCACCGGCGTACATCATAGTTACTTTAATTCGGCCATTGGACATCACGCCAATATTCTCTGCAAAATTTTTATAAACTTCACCATAGGCCGTTCCGCGTGAATATAAATTCACAAAACGCCAGTTATATTCAGCGGCCATTAAGTTTGGAACTGCACCGAATGTTGCAATCGCGGTTAAGATTGTTCCAGCCAAAGAGCGTTTCCTGCGAGTTGTTAACAACTTACTAAAGATATTATTAAACATAGCCATATATTCCTTTTTAATTGATTCTTTGATTACCATTGTCAGAAAACACTGTTACATTTTCATGCGAGACCTTAACGTAGCCGTTACACTTTCACGCAAGACTCTAACGTAACAATGACACTTTCACACAAGTGTTAACACAACCTTTACATCTCATGTAAGAGCTTAACCTGAGTGTTACATTTTAATGTCAGCGCTTAAATCTGATCGTTTCCAACTAAAGTTTGAAAATAATCAAACCATTAAATATTCATTGAACAATCTCAACTTGTCATGATTTATCCCTAAAATAGATATCAGCAGAATAAAAAAGCCAACAGCGACTATTAAAATGGCTACCTTACGATAAATATTTGATTAACCTGAATTTGGGATAAGACTTAAAATAAGTAGAGCCAAATCCCTGTTCCTGAATCTGATCTTTTAACTATAAACATCAGATTAAAAAAAGGGATAGGCATTATTATTGCGGAAATAATGATAATTATCATCAATTTTCATCAATTTTCATCAATTTCATTACAGAAGTTTGAAGAGTTATCACTTAGGGTGTGCAGCAAAAAAATTTAAAATCGTATTGCCCCTCACGACTAAGCGAGACAAGATTTTTAACGGAGGGAAAAGTTCAATAGGATGGTTCTTTGCTGTCAAATTACAGCTCATCGTTAATCATCTTGGCGATCTATTTAACAAAAGGTAATGCAGACCCGCTTCCTAGATGTTTGGCTATTTACACCAAAAGAACTAACAAGGGGATCCCCCTTGAGGGTTAACATCGGGAAAAATATTTCAGATGTAGAGCACATTCAACAGAGCAGTATGACTGGTTTTTCTGCAGATATACTTGGTGCTATTACCTGCAAAAAATAAGCCATCAATCAATTCAACACTCAATGAAAAAATGTGCTGATTGGTTAAAATATCATAATGGCTTAACCCGATCTCAGGTTAATCAATACTTAAACCTCGATATCTTTTGCCACAGCGGCAAGCGTATCAATAATCTGATCAACATGATTTTTTTCAACAATCAGCGGTGGAGAAAGGGCTATCGTATTACCCATACTGCGAGTCAGTACGCCTTTATCATAACATTTTTTCAAAATATCAAAGCCAATCGGTTTGCCATGACTTGGTTGAGCAAACTGTACCGCACCAATCAAGCCACAATTACGGATATCAATAATAGAAGGTATCCCTTTTAGCGAATGTAAACCCTCTTGGAAATAGTCGCCTATATCACCACTAGCGCGTTCTAATAAACCTTCATTTTGATAAATATCCATCGTCGCTAAACCTGCCGCACAAGCCACAGGATGCGCTGAATAGGTATAACCATGATAGAACTCAACGGCGCCATCCTCTGCGCTATTAACGACAGTTTCGTAAATTTCATCTTGCGCAAATACAGCTCCTAACGGCACTACACCACTAGTGATACCTTTTGCAGAGGTGATCAAATCAGGTATTACATCAAATAAATTCGACGCGAATGATGACCCTAAACGTCCCCAACCGGTAATAACTTCATCAAAAATTAAGACAATATCGTACTTCGTACAGATTTCTCGTAAGCGGCGTAAGTACCCCTTCGCCGGTAACACTACACCACCAGCACCAGCAATTGGCTCAACAATAACAGCTGCGATGCTATCAGCACCATGGAACTGTACTAATTTCTCCAATTGTTCCGCTTTCTCCGCACCAAACTCTGGTAAACCTTTACTGAAAGCATTACGCGTTATATCCAGAGTATGATCGAGATGGTCTGCCGCTAACAATGGTCCAAAACCTTTACGGTTTGGCGCTAGCCCGCCCACAGAAATACCGCCAAAATTCACACCATGGTAACCAAGCTCACGGCCAATAAAACGAAACTTGCCGGTATTACCTTTTGCTTGTTGATAAGCCAAGGCAATTTTCATTGCGCTTTCTACCGCTTCTGAACCAGAGTTAGTAAAAAACACCTTGTTTAAACCAGGAGGTGTAAACTCAATGAGGCGCTCGGCAAATTCAAAACCGATATCATGCCCAAAGTTAAAGGGTGAACTGTAATCCAGCTGTGCTACCTGCTTAGCCATGGCATCACCGATCTCTTTACGACCATGACCCGCGTTCACACACCATAAACCTGCCGTCCCATCTAATAATTTGCGACCATTATCAGTGTAACAATACATGCCTTCAGCACGGCTTATAATACGAGGGTTAGCTTTAAAATCACGGTTTGCGGTAAACGGCATCCAGAAGGCGCCGTAATTATTTTTATTTTCCATCAGTCAGACCTTTATATGATTATGTGGATATAGTGGCGTTGTTATATGATCGTGCATTACATTCGATCAGATTAAGCTGCCGTTCCATTAATAAAAATCACAGTGAATAAAAATAAAGGTTTAACATTCTCAAACATTAGTCTTATCCGTCATCCATCTCTTCTTGTAAAAAGGTAACCAATGCTTGTGATGCTTGGGATAAGTAGTGACTTGCTTTCCACCCTATCCCCAAATGTAATGGAATACTGGGATTAAAAGGCACAGTCACCAGTTCAGCATCTTCGGCCAAAATAATAGCTAAACAGGTAGATATACCGATTTGCTTACGGATGAGAGATTTCAATAATTCAATTAAGTTTGTTTCAAAACGAATATCAGGATTGATTCGATGTTGCTGGCAATAACTGCTCACCGCTTCCCGCAGAAAATAACCTTCACGGAACAGGACCAAAGGCTGGCTGCAAAATTCCTCAAGTGTGATGTTCTCGCGTTTAGCAAATTCATGTTCCCGCGGTACACAGGCCACAATTTGCTCTTTAGCTAAGGTAATACAACGGATATTGTCATGGTGTCTATCGGCACGGATTATCGCCAGATCTAATTCACCATCAAGCAGCATTTTGGCTAAAGTCGCAGTACCCGCTTCATGAATATTAATTTGAATACCCGGGTAGCGTTGTTTAAATAATGCCAGCGTCTCGGGCAGGTAATAAGAGCCTATCATGGCGGGAACGCCGAAGTTGATGCTGCCGGACTTAAGCCCCTTAAGTTCCTGCAGTTGTATTTTTGCCTGTTTAACATTTTCTAAAATTTTCTGCGCATGCTTCAATAATACTTGTCCATCACTGGTAATGCTCATCTTACGTTCAGCTCGGTTAACCAGCTTAAGTGCCAGCTGTTTCTCCAACTTCTGAATACTCATGCTCAATGCTGACTGTGCAATCCCTAATTCCTCGGCAGCTTTAGTAAAGTTCCCGGTTCGCGCTAACACAGTAAAATAATACAGTCTTTTAAAATCCATCACTCAAAGTCCTTATTGCATTTCAATACTGCCGCGATACAGCGATTAAATTATCAACACGATAGGTCCACTGATCAACACAGCAGATAATTATTAACAATATTATATATCAATAAAACTGATAGAAACTATATTTATCATATATTGTGAATATGTAAATTTATTTGTTAAAGTTTTGTTAACTCGCGTCAATTGACTCACATGAGTCCACACGCTTTACTTGCTAAGCATATTAATAAAGAGAAGGACATCAATTATGAGCATTGAAAACACCCATTATTATCATGGTTTCCACGTTACGCCGCACACTGAGAACCCTCGCCTGCAAATAGTAACAATCGCAAAAGCCACGCTGGAAAATTTTATAGAAAACACACGTGACTTCGGGCTACAAGCGGTAGAATACAAACCGTTTTTACGCTATGCAGTGGCAGATAAACTCGATCAGGCTTGTAATTACGAACTGGGGAAATTACTCAATGAAATTATGCAGGATCGTGACAGAGCTGCATTTTTATTAGAAGCAGATGAATCTGCACAAGCTGACTTTATCGACAGCGACGAGCAACGTGATCTTTTTGTTATTCTATCAACGGCTGTTTCTCACCTGATTGGCCTGCCCAATTTTGATTCGATGTACGGTAAGTATTACGCTCGATTCACGGTGAAAAATGAAGACAATAGTGATAGTTATTTGCGCCAACCGCACCGCAGAATGGAACTGCACAACGATGGAACCTATGTCAATGAGCGCACGGATTTTGTGCTGATGATGAAAATGGACGAGAAGAACATGGAAATGGGTGACTCTTTACTTCTTCATATTGACGATTGGAAAGATCTGCCGTATTTTTATAATCACTCGCTTGCCAAACAAGACATTGTTTGGACAACACCACCCAGTAAAAATATTAATTACCAAATTGAACATCCGATCTTCTTTGAAGAAGATAAAAACGGCAAACCACACATGCTGTTTATCGACCAGTTCGCTTGCCCGCAACGCATGCAGGAAGGCTTATATTTACATCAAATGAGTGAATCATTAGAAAATGAGGATAACTGTTTTAATATCCGCGTTAAAACAGGGGCGATGTTGGTTGCACAAAATCATTGCTGGTTACACGGCCGTGATAAGTTTATTTCTAACCCAGGTCTAAAGCGTGAATTGCTGCGTCAACGTGGTCATTTTACAAATAAATAATATATGGACCAATCCAATTAGCGAACATAACCTCAACCGAGTGATTTTTCACCTAGGAGAGGTTATACCAATTCCATTAATTAGGTGATCTATTTAGGCGTCGGAAAAACGCATGAAAGCAAGGTATTTATTGCAGTAACTAGTTGTTCTAATTATATAAAATCGTATGGAACGATTTTATACAGCTTTAGCTGGCCACGCAGTGGGGAATAACAGGATGTTATGAATCAAATAAATAGCAAAGACTAAAACGTAGTTTTATGTCTAGCTAGCATGTGTTTTAACCAGCATAAATGTACAGAAAATCAATGGATTTGGTATTAATACTAATTCAGAAAAGGAGCTAAGAAATGAATGTAATCTATGATTATGTCATCATCGGCGGCGGTATTATTGGCGTATCAACAGCATGGCAACTGCAACAAAGACATCCTGAAAAATCGATTTTATTAGTAGAAAAAGAAGCACAATTATCACGTCATCAAACCGGACATAATAGTGGCGTTATCCATGCAGGAGTTTACTATCAACCGGGCAGTATGAAAGCTAAGTTCTGTAAAGCGGGCGTGAAAGCAACCACTGAATTTTGCCAAAAACACCGCATTCCGGTGGAAAATTGCGGTAAGCTACTGGTCGCAACCAATCAGCTTGAACTACAGCGTATGCAGGATCTTTATCAACGCTGTCATGAGAACGAGATCCACGCGATACTATTAAACCAGACAGAACTAAAAATAAAAGAACCAAATATTCAGGGACTTGGGGCCATTTTTGTAGACTCCACCAGCATAGTAAATTACACCCTAGTCACCCAAAAAATGGCAGAGGAATTTGTGCAGCTTGGCGGAAAAGTGATGTTGGATACTAAGGTCATCAATTTAGTTGAGTCTGCTGAACACACCACTTTAACCTGTCAAAGCAACGCCGCAGAGGTCAGTATTACGAGTCGTTTTATCGTCTCTTGCTCAGGCCTGATGGCTGATCGAATCACTAAAATGCTCAATATAGAGACCGACTTTCAAATTATTCCTTATCGTGGCGAATACCATCAGCTGCCCGCAAAGCACAATAATATTGTTAATCATCTGATTTATCCCATTCCGGATCCCGAACTACCTTTTCTCGGTGTGCATCTTACCCGAATGATCGATGGTTCTGTCACCGTGGGACCGAATGCGGTGCAGGGCTGGAAACGTGAAGGTTACGGTAAAATAAATCTTAATTTCCGCGATATTCTGGACATGCTCAGCTTCTCAGGATTCTGGAAAGTCACCAAGAACAACTTAAAATCAGGATTAATTGAAACCAAGAATTCATGGTGGAAACCAGGTTATTTAAAATTGGTCAATAAATACTGTGACCAGATTAAACTCGCTGACCTGCAGCCTTATCCAGCCGGAATTCGAGCTCAAGCAGTGTTAAAAGATGGCAGTTTAGTGCATGATTTTCTATTTGTAGAAAGCCCCCGCAGCTTACACGTTTGTAATGCTCCCTCACCCGCAGCCACATCGGCAATCCCGATCGGCAATTATATTTGTGACAAAATAATGGCAAAACAAGGCCTATCGAAGAGTGACGCATTATTCCAGAAAGAGTCTTAGTATAAATTAGCGCTTATTTTTTGAGTTAAAAGCAACCATTAATCAGGGCAGCCGTTCACTTAAAATGAGCGGTTTTTTATTTATGGCGTATCGTTGGGGTATTGGTTTTGCCATACTCGGGAATGTCCACTCCCTGCAGAGTAATATCTTTCCACCATCACATTAAAAAATCCAAGTATATTAAAACACTTGGATTTGACCGCTGATAATAATCAGTTAAGCGAACCTGTTTGTCTTAACTGATTGGCATTAGGCCTTATTTTAGTTTGCTTGTTTCAATATCACTTTTATAAAAATCACCTAATATTTTAATAAACAAAGAGCGAATTCGGCTGACGGTGGTCGTTTTTTTAGTAATAGCCATAATTTCAGAACGATAAACACGCTTTTTCTTAGCCAAACATTTTAATTTTCCAGCATCGATATAAGGTTGAGCGTAACTCTCGGGCAAAAATCCAATATAACGACCAGAAAGCAGCAACGCTAAGCGAGAGTCGTAGTTATACGCTGTTGCTTTTATACTCATATTGGCTAAGTGACCATTGATATTTTCTTGTGACTTCATTCCAGCATAAACCGCAGGGAAACCGTCAATAATATCATCACTAAGCTCACTGTCCGGCAAGCTAAAAAGCGGGCAATCACTACTGCAATATAAATAGCAATTATTAGTGAAAATGGTCTGATACTCCAAGCCCTCAAGGCTACGATGATAAGGAATAAAACCTATATCAGCTTCTTCACTTAATACTTGTCGTTCAATTTCAGCCATCTTAGCGACTTCTGAAGTCAAATAGACTTCACTCGCCACATCGGAAAAATTTCGGAATATGGTGGGAATGTCAGCACGTGAGTCCAAACTTATCGTATCACTAAATAACACCGTTAAAGAGCCCGATAACCTATCATCTAATCTATGAATAATATTTCGGAAATGATCCAACTCACCTAATAACTTAACAGTGGCTTCATAAACCACTTGCCCTTCTTCTGAGAGTGAAAAACCAGCTCGACCGCGACGACACAGCGTCAAGTGCAGGCGAGACTCTAAGTTTGATATATGAATACTGATCGTTGAACGACTAATATTCAGCTCGGTCTCAGCGGCAGAAAAACCACCACAATCAGCAACTGTTTTAAATATCTTTAATTGTTTAATTTCATAATCGGCGATCTGCCCAACAGGGAAAGATATTTTTGTCATTGCTGCATGTCCATAAAACGTGAGATTTAAAGGTAGGTATCTATCTAAGGGATCAAATACGACTATTATGTCGCATTGTATATGAGTTTGTCGCGTTAGACTTTGAAGCTAGTAATACTTTCAGTAGAGATAGTGTACATTTTGCAGAAGTTTGAGGGTACTTTATACAAGACAGATCCTGCGTTGTGTTGCTCTTCTTAAGCAGGCGATAACGCACGAGAAAGTGCGCAACAATGCAGCCCTTCGGGTCGATCTAAAAGCGCACTGCGTTACGTTAATCAAAGTTTATATAAGATAACTATGCGGCTCTCCTCATACTTTGCTCAGAACACTTTTAGATTGAACGAAATTTGCACTGCAAAGGCCAACAGCCCTCGCGCCAGGCAACCACATTATCAATATTATGACTTGCAGTATCGAGGCAGTTCATACCGTTAGCCCATTGTTATATGATCTGAAATTAATGCACAGCACGACTTTTATTTTTTCATCAGTTTTTGGGCAAGGATACCTCCTGCTTTAGCGGGAGGAGGAATTGCTTGCACTCTCCATTTGTTGG
>NZ_PJBP01000140.1 GCF_002836415.1 Psychromonas sp. MB-3u-54
GTGAACAGCGAGATCTTCTCTTTCGTAAAGAGTGTACCGCTAACAGCAACATTAAAACCGGACTTGTTTTTGATATAACAGAGCTTAATAAAGCAAAAAAATCATTAGAAAAAGAGCGTGTCATACTGCGTACGGTGGCAGATATTTGTCCGGATATGATTTTTTATAAAGACTTGGAAAGTCGCGTATTAGGCTGTAATAGATCCTTTGAGAAATTTGTAGGTTGTTTAGAAAATAATCTTTTGGGAAAAAACGCGCATGATTTTTTCCCCTTGGAGCAAGCGAGAGTGTCTATAGAGCAAGACCAAAGGGTTATAAAAAATAACGAAGTTAATGTCGAGGAAGTATTTTCCACCGATTACAATGACGAACGTCATGTGCTCAATATAAAGAAAACCCCTCTGCAGGACAAGCAGGGAAATGTACAAGGGTTAATTGCTGTTGGCCGGAATATGACCGAGCAGCGAAGAATAAAGAAGCGTCTTGAAATTACCAATGTTGTATTTGAAAACAGTACAGAAGCGCTGATCGTGACCGACGCGAACGGTTGGATAATTTCAGCTAATGATCATGCCTGTTTTCTTTTTGGTTATAGTAAAAATAATCTGTTAGCAGAACAGATCAATTTATTAGCTTCTACTGCCTATGATGACGGATCCTATAAAAATATTGAGCAAATTTTAGAGACAGACGGTTCCTGGCAGGGAGATATCACCTATCGCGCTAAGAGTGGCAATGTTCATTACGCCTGGTTAGAGGTCTATGGGGTTGAGCACGTGCAGGAAAACAGCGTTGACCGGGTCTACTCTTATACCGATTTAAAACACTTTCAAGTAACAGATAAAAAAATTAGCTTTTTGTCAAAACATGATCCGTTAACTGGATTACGTAATCGAATTTCCCTGTTTAGCCGATTGGAAGATATAATTACCCACGCTAATTATCAACACAGCGCAGTGGCGGTGATGTTAGTTGATATTGATGATTTTAAAACGATTAATGATAACTATGGTCATAATGCTGGAGATCTGGTTTTAAAGGAGGTTGCTAAGCGTTTAACAAGCTGTGTTTCCGGAAAAGATACATTGGGTCGTTATGGTAATGACCAATTTATTATTATCATCGACGAATTAGTCTATGAACACGATGCTGCTATGGTTGCGCATAAAATAAACGATCAGTTTAGCCGTGCATTTATTATAGACAACGTTCACACAAACCTTAGCGCAAGTATCGGTATCAGTCTTTCCCCTGATGACGGAATGGAGGCTGGCACCCTGTTTCTAAATGCTGAAAGTGCGATGCGCCGTGGGAAAAATAACACCAGTTTAAAAAATGCAACATTCAATTTTTATACCCCTAGCTTGACGCTGGGTTTAAATAAAGAGTTCGCATTAGAACAAGAGTTAAAACAGGCATTATTGTCATCGCAGTTAGTATTGTATTACCAGCCGCAATACGATATTAATAAACGCCAAATCATTGCCCTGGAAGGCGTACTGCGTTGGCATCACCCTAAGCGTGGAATATTAACGCCCGAGCGCTTTTTGAGTGTGGCTGAAGGCAGCAATTTATTAGTCCCCATAGGGTGGGAAATGATTCGTAAAGCTGCTTTACAAGGGGTTGCATGGGAAAAAACGCAGATTAAATTTGGCCGGATTGCCATTAATCTATGCACCATACAATTATCACAAATTAGCTTCATTGCCGAGCTGCAGAAAATTTTGAAAGAAACCGGCTGTTCAACCGAGCAGCTTGAATTTCTGGTGGATCGGACTGTTCTGCAGCACGCTTCAGAAGATATTCTGTCGAACCTGCAGAATGTGAATAAAATGGGCATTACCTTAACCATGACGAATTTAGGCATAGCCACTAATGTTCTCGATTTAATTAATAGTCTGGGTATTGAAAACTTAAAAATATCAGACTCGCAGATTAATAATGGTTCAGGAATCTTGGCGAATGAGGCACAATTACAATCCTTTCACTTTTTTGCCCGCAGCTTAGGGCTTAATGTGGTCAGTGATGGTCTCGACACTGCCAAACCGGAAGAATTTCCATCCGGTGCAGGACAAGCACAACTTGTTCAGAAAAAAGTGATGAGCGGTTCGGAAACGACCTTTTACCTGCGTTGCAATAAACGCACATAATCATAGTATTTGAAATCGCCTCTCTCGCAATAAAGGTTTGACAGTTGTGGTGTGCTGTCATTTAAGCTAACGTTATTCTTTCCGTTAAGAACTTACCATATGGACACTTCTTTATTTGCAACGAGCTGGTCAGATAACTCCCTCTATGTTGGGCTGACCGCTTTTATATATATAACGCTGGTGATACTGACCTCATTAAGTGTCCTTATTAAACGTAAACCCATTGGCGTTTCTCTCGCATGGTTGCTGCTTATTTATGCTTTACCTATGGCGGGCATGGTAAGTTATTATATTTTTGGTCAGCTCAATTTAGGTAAAAAGAGAAAAAAGCGCCGGCTGGAGATGTCGGGGTTATTTAAAACCTGGCTCGCAGATGAAGTGACGGAATACCGCTTATCTGATCAACAAATTTCTACAGCAGTGACTTCGATTAAACATTTTGTTGAATTTGGCAGCCAGATGCCGATGATGGCCGGCAATAAACTCACCTTATTATCCTCTACTGACGTTATTTTAACCGAGCTGGCGGATTGTATTGAGCAAGCCCGTCACAGCTGTTATGTGATGTTTTATATTTGCTCAGTGGGAGGGTTGGCAGATGATGTTTTGAATGCATTAATGCGCGCTGCTCACAGAGGAGTGAGCTGTAAATTATTATTTGATTCCGTCGGCAGCCACGATTTTTTTAACACCAGTCAGTCGCAGCAACTTAGAGATGCGGGTGTTGAAGTCTGTGAAGCCTTACCCGTTGGCACCTTTAGATTACTCTTTCAGCGTCAAGACTTGCGTTTACACCGTAAGTTAGTTTGTATTGATGATCACGTCGCTTATACCGGCAGTATGAACTTAGTTGATCCCGCTTTCTTTAAGAAAGATAAAAATGTCGGTCAATGGGTCGACATGATGGTGCGCTGCGAGGGGCCTATCGTGCAGTTGATGAAAAGTTTGTTTGTCTGGGATTGGTATTTGGAAACCAACATTAAATTACCTTTTCATAAACTTTATGAAGACAGTTTTGCCATCGCCGGGGATCAAAATGTGCAGCTTATTCCCTCGGGACCTGAGTTTGGTGAAGCGAGTATCTATCAAGTTTTATTAATCGCTATTTATGAGGCCAAATATAGTTTGGTACTTACCACACCCTATTTTATTCCCGACGAGAGTTTGCACGAAGCATTAAAAGTGGCAGCGCTGCGCGGTATTGATGTGAAAGTGATTTTGCCGGCTAAAAATGATTCTTTTATGGTGGATTACGCATCACGCGCCTTTTTTCAGGAGCTGCTGGTTGCAGGGGTGAAAATATATAAATTTCATGGTGGGTTACTGCACAGTAAAAGTATTGTTATCGATGAAAACATTGCTTTATTAGGGACGGTTAATCTAGATAGGCGTAGTTTTTGGTTAAATTTTGAAATGACTATGTTCGTTGACAATCACTTTTTTGCCGAGGAATTATTGCAGCTGCAGATGCGTTATTTATTGTCATCGGATCCTTTAATGCTGGAAGATTGGCAGAAGCGAAGTTATCCGCAGCGCCTATTAGAAAGTGTGATGTACCTGTTTAGCCCTTTGTTATAGCTTTCAGCCGTCAGCTCTCAGCCGTCAGCCGTCAGCCGTCAGCTTTCAGCCGTCAGCTTTCAGCCGTCATCCGAAGCTCCACGCATAAAAAAAGCCTGCGGTTAAGCAGGCTTTTTAGCATTTATTCAGCGATTAAAGCGAATAAATTATTTAGCTTTTTTTTCTTCTTGTACTTCAACTTCAGGCGCATCCATTACATCAACGTAATCTGTGCCGTAGTAAGAAGCAAGCAGCACTGCTTTTAGCTCAGCAATTAGCGGGTAACGCGGGTTTGCAGGAGTACATTGGTCATCAAAGGCTTGTTCCGCCAGCGCATCAACTGCGGCCAGGAAGTCTGCTTCTTTAACACCTGCGTCTTGAATGGAAAGGGGAATATTTAATTCAACTTTTAACTCATCTAACCAAGTTAGCAGCTTATTAATTTTAGCTTCAGTGTTACCTTCACGGAAACCTAAATGGTCAGCAATTTCTGCGTAACGAGCACGTGCTTTAGGACGGTCGTATTGTGAGAAAGTACCTTGTTTAGTTGGGTTATTCGTTGCATTAAAACGAATAGTATTAGTCATTAATAATGCATTTGCCAAACCGTGTGGAATATGGAATTCATTACCGATTTGATGCGCCATAGAGTGACACACTCCCAGGAATGATTGAGCAAACGCCATGCCCGCAATAGTGGCTGCATTATGTACTTTTTCACGCGCCACTGCATCATTTTTACCGTTATGGTAAGAGCTTGGCAGGTACTCTTTTAATAGTTTAAGCGCTTGCAGTGCTTGACCATCTGAGTATTCGTTAGCCAGTATTGAAACATAAGCTTCCATCGCATGTGTTACTGCATCGTAACCACCGAATGCACAGAGAGATTTCGGCATATCCATCACTAGGTTGGCATCAACAATCGCCATACTTGGTGTTAGTTCATAATCAGCCAGTGGGTATTTTTTACCGGTTTTTTCATCGGTTATAACGGCAAAGGGTGTGACTTCAGCACCCGTCCCTGAAGTCGTTGTAATACAGACTAGGTCCGCTTTAACGCCCATTTTAGGGAATTTGTAGATACGTTTACGGATATCCATAAAGCGCATTGATAAGTCTTCAAAATCAGTTTCTGGATGCTCATATAGAACCCACATGATTTTCGCTGCATCCATTGGTGAACCGCCACCCACAGCAAGAATAACGTCTGGATTAAAGACATTACAAGCAGCCGCTCCTTTTTTGATAATGGCAAGGGTTGGATCTGCTTCAACTTCGTGGAAGATCTCAACTAACATGCCTTTTGATTCAAGGATTGAACGTAACTCATCAACGTAACCGTTCGCAAAGAGAAAACCATCCGTTACTATCATTGCACGTTTTTTATCTTCCAAATCAGTCAGTGCGATAGGTAAACAACCACGGCGGAAGTAGATAGATTTTGGTAGTTTATGCCATAACATATTTTCAGCTCTCTTCGCAATTTTTTTAGTATTGATTAGATGTTGTGGACCGACGTTTTCTGATACAGCGTTACCACTGTGGGTACCACAACCTAAGGTCATTGAAGGTGCGAAACCAAAGTTATAAATATCACCAATGCCACCATGAGAGGTAGGTGAGTTAATCACGATCCGACAGGCTTTCATGGTAAGACCGAATGCATCAACACGATCCGAGTTTGCATCTTGGTCTGTGTATAGTGCGGCTGTGTGACCAACACCACCTATCTCGAGAACGATTTTAGCTTGACGAACCGCATCTTCATAGTTTTTAGCTTTAAACAGACCTAATGTTGGAGACAGTTTTTCATGTGCAAACATGTTTTCAACGACTACTTCAGGGCCTTCACCAACAAGAATTTTAGTTGAAGTAGGTACTTTAACGCCGGCAAGTTTAGCAATAGTGTATGCTGATTGACCTACGATTTTCGCGTTAAGCGCACCGTCGATAAACATCGTTTTAGCCACTTTTTCTGCTTGTGCTTTATTTAATATAACAGCACCGTATTCATCAAGGCGTGCTTTAAATTCTTCATATTTTGATTCAACAACAATAACAGCCTGCTCAGACGCACAGATCATACCGTTATCGAATGTTTTTGACATTAGGATTGAAGAGACAGCACGTTTGATATCAGCTGATTCGTCAATAACAACAGGTGTATTACCCGCGCCAACGCCGATCGCAGGATTACCTGAAGAGTATGCTGCTTTAACCATGCCTGGACCACCGGTTGCAAGTATGATGGCAGTATCATCATGCTTCATGATTAAATTGGTTAGTTCGATTGATGGAGTATCAATCCAACCAATAATATCTTGTGGTGCGCCAGCAGAAACTGCCGCTTCTAAAACAAGTTTAGCGGCGTAATTTGTACACTCTTTAGCACGTGGGTGCGGTGCAACAATACAACCATTACCTGTTTTAAGCGCCATTAGCGTCTTGAAAATCGCCGTTGATGTTGGGTTGGTTGTTGGGATGATGGCGCAGATGATGCCCATCGGCTCTGCAAGTGTGACCGTATTGAGAGATTCATTACGTGATAATTCACCCACGGTTTTTGTGTCTGCATAACTGTTATAGATGAACTCAGAAGCAAAGTGGTTTTTAATTACTTTGTCTTCCATAATGCCCATGCCTGTTTCTTTAACGGCCATTTTTGCAAGTTCGATACGGTGTGTCGATACCTTAAGGGCTGCGACACGGAATATTTCATCAACCTTCTCCTGTGAGAAGGTTGCATACTCTGCTTGTGCTATTTTAACGCGTGCAATCAGCGCTTCCAGATCGGCAACAGTGCTTACTGTCATAATATTTCTCCTAAAGATTTATAAGTTTAAAAATTTTTTAATAAAACGGTGCTCGAGATGACGAATACTTTCTTAGTAAAAAACTCTTTTTAACTAATCTATGCCTGATTATAGAAACCTATGCATGAAGGGACTTGATCAAGATCAGAAAAAAACGATTTATTAAAATATTAGAAATGTGAGGGTGGTCACGTTGTAGTGATCAGTAGGCTTTGAATAAGGTTGTTGCTGGTGAATACTAAGATGAATTAAGATTTTATTCGCCTATTTTGGCGATAGAAAGGTTTAATGCGGAAAGTCTTTGCTTGTCATAGCAAGCGGTAATAAGCTATCACTTTAGCTTAAGTCAACATAAAGAGATCCTATGTCTAATGCCTCCCCCTTTGCGCGCAGTGCAATATTTTTTTCTGCGATTGTGATCTCACTTGCCGGTGTAAAAGTCGCGGCGCCTATTGTCGTCCCGTTTTTACTTGCACTCTTTGTTGCTATTATTTGTAATCCTGCCATTGATTTTTTAGCGGCCCGCAGAATCCCGCGGGGCGTTGCTATTGCCTGCGTCATTTTCTTTATTTTTGCCCTATTTTTTGGTTTCGGGGGGGTTATTGGTGCATCGGTTAACGGTTTTAGAGAGGCTATTCCCGTCTATGAAGCTCAATTTGCGGTCGAACTGCAATGGTTTATTGTTAAAATGAGTGAGTATAATATTGTTATTTCGATGACCGCGGTACGAGAATACTTTGATCCTGCAAAAATAATGACCCTAGTGACCAGTACCTTAAGCAGTTTCAGCAGCGTGTTGGGAAATGTATTCCTGTTGTTATTAACCGTGGTATTTATGCTCTCGGAAGGCAGTGGTTTTGCCAAAAAACTGCATATCGCTTTTGATGACTCGGTCAAAACGGAAAAGCGCTTAGATCATTTTTTAAAGTCAGTAAATAAGTATATGGCAATAAAAACGATAATGAGCTTAATGACAGGTTTAATGATCGGTTTTGCTTTATGGCTGATGGGGGTCGATTTTTATGTATTATGGGCTTTACTGGCTTTTTTATTAAACTATATACCCAATATAGGCTCAATTATTGCGGCGGTGCCAGCGGTCATTTTAACTTTTTTACAACTTGGCATGGGTTATGCGGCAGCCGTGATCGCTTTATTTGTTGGCGTCAATGCGCTGATGGGGAATATCATTGAGCCTAAGTTTATGGGGCGCAGTCTCGGGCTTTCAACCTTGGTAGTCTTTCTGTCATTAATTTTTTGGGGGTGGTTATTAGGGATGGTAGGCATGCTATTATCCGTGCCTTTGACCATGATTTTTAAAATAGCATTAGAAAACAGTGAAGATGGACGTTGGTTTGCTATTTTATTAAGCTCCGATGAAGAATTAGACGATTTTCAAGCAACCAAACAACAAGATAATAAATAATGAAAATAATGGAACATATCAATTGGCAGCATGTTGAAAGCCAACCAGAAAATGAGATGCAGCGTTTATTACACGGTCGGGGTTTTCACTTTGCCGAGTCCGAACACATCAATATCGATTGGTTCTCACCGGTAATCTTAATCATTTTATATAAAGAAATGAAGGCAAAAGACTTACAAAGACTAAGCGCGCAGCTACTGCACAAAATGACTGAAATAGGTTTTACGGTCGAGAGCATTCAAGTGCAGTTCCGCTGTCGGGATTTTGCGCCGACGGAGATTTTATATGGCGAGCCTATTACGGATTTAATTGCCCGTGAAAACACCCTTAAATATAAAATAAATTTAGGCAGTAAACAAAATTACGGCATTTTTTTAGACATGAAAAATGGCCGTCAATGGTTACAAAATAACAGTGAAAATAAATCTGTTTTGAATCTTTTTTCTTATACTTGTGCTTTTTCTAACGCGGCTATTGCCGGAGGAGCTGAGCGTGTTATCAATTTAGACATGAGTAAAGCAGCCCTTGCGGTAGGGCGTGATAATCATAGGTTGAATGGTCATGATCTAAGCCGGGTGAAGTACTTCGCTCATGACCTTTTTAAGTCTTGGGGTAAAGTTAAACGCTTTGGACCCTATGATATTGTCATTGCAGATCCGCCGTCATTACAAAAAGGCAGTGTCAATATCAAACGCGATTATCCTAAAATTATTCGCCGTTTACCTGATTTATTAACTGCTGATGGCGTCGCGCTGTTATGTTTGAATTCCCCCGATTTAGATTTAATATTTTTAAGGGAAGTTATTGCGGAAGAATGCCCTCAAGCGGTCATTATTGCGCAAATCTCACCTCCTGAACTGTTCCTTAATATTGAACCTGAGCGCGGCTTGAAATGTTTGTTATTACGCCTGAATAGAGAGCCTAATGAGTGGGATTGTTATTAAGGTCGGTTGAAAATTAGTTGATAAAAAAGCCCCGATTTGCTTTACAAATCGGGGCTTTTTTATAGCTATTGATAGCTCGTTAGCTCGATA
Source organism: Psychromonas sp. MB-3u-54 (assembly GCF_002836415.1). Classification (GTDB taxonomy): domain Bacteria; phylum Pseudomonadota; class Gammaproteobacteria; order Enterobacterales; family Psychromonadaceae; genus Psychromonas. The sequence continues at coordinate 8,981 of NZ_PJBP01000140.1, forward strand.
AAGCGTTAGATTTTAGCGATTGCTTTATCCATGGCTTGTGTTGCCTGAATAGCGGTTAACGCGATAGTGTAAACAATATCATCAACCAATGCGCCACGTGATAAATCATTGACAGGTTTACGCATACCCTGCAGCATTGGACCAATACTGATTAAGTTTGCACTACGTTGTACTGCTTTATAAGTGGTATTACCGGTATTCAAATCCGGGAAGATAAAGACAGTGGCTTTACCTGCAACCGGACTGTCCGGCGCTTTACTTTTTGCTACATTTTCCATTACCGCGGCATCATATTGAAGCGGACCATCAATCAGCAAATCTGGACGACGTTGTTGCGCGATTTTAGTCGCTTCGCGTACTTTATCGACATCGGAGCCGACACCGGACGTACCCGTTGAATAGCTGATCATGGCAACTTTAGGGTCAATACCGAATGCGATAGCTGAATCTGCTGATTGAATCGCGATATCAGCAAGTTGTTCTGCGCTTGGATCAGGATTGATTGCACAGTCACCATAGACTAATACCTGATCGGGTAGAAGCATAAAGAAGATAGAAGAAACTAAGTTTGCGCCAGGCGCTGTTTTAATCAGTTGCAGCGCGGGTCGAATTGTATTCGCGGTGGTGTGCAGTGCACCAGAGACAAGCCCGGAGACCTCACTCTCTGCCAACATCATCGTCCCTAAAACAACCGTATCTCGTAATTGTTCACGGGCAACAACTTCCGTCAGGCCTTTTGATTTGCGCAGTTCCACCATCGGGGCAATGTAATCTTCAATAACATCAGCCGGATTGATGATTTCAACATCATCCGTTAAAATAATGCCCTGTTGTGTTGCGACACGGTGAATCTCTTCCGGGTTACCTAAGAGAACCGGTTTTGCAATACCGCGTTGTGCACAGATAAGGGCAGCTTGAATAGTACGCGGCTCTTCACCTTCAGGCAGCACAATACGCTGGCTGTTTTTACGTGCAAGTTCAGTTAAATGATAACGGAATGCCGGTGGTGATAAACGGCGCGATAAAGATGAATCCCCGGTTAATGTTTTTAACCAGTGTTTATCAACATGGCCGGCAATGTATTCTTGTACCTTTTCAATGCGCTCTATATCGTCAACTGGAATTTCCATATTGAAGTTTTGCAGGCGCTGAGCAGTTTGCCATGTGTTGCTATTGATTAAGAGAATTGGTAAACCGGATTCCATTGCCCGTGCACACAACTTCATGACTTCGGCTTCAGGGGTGTAATCGCCGGTCAGTAATAAACAACCAATTTTCATTCCATTCATTACCGCAAGACAGGCGGCTATGATCACATCACTGCGATCACCCGAGGTGACTAGCATGGATCCTGCTTTAAAATGTTCAAGCATATTTGGAATAGAGCGGGCACAGAATGTGACCCGCTGTAAACGCCGAGTATTGAGGTCACCTTTGTTTAATATTTTCGCATGTAAATGGGTCGCAAGATCGACAACACGAGGTGCAATCAGTTCCGAACTCCAGGGAATACATCCCAAAATAGGCAACGGACTTTTACTGAACATCTGCAATACTTCAAGATTACTGTTTGCCGAGTCGTGAGCACCCTCAAACATTTCAGTTAAATCTGGACGGTACTGTTCACTTTCATCGCTCGGTGCGCCAACTTTATTGATAATACAACCGACAATACTTTGATTGTTTTTGCCACCAAAAGAAGAGACCGCAATTTCTATGCGCTCTTTTAACTGCTGGGAAGTATCATTATTCGGATGAGTAACAAAGACCATCTCAGCGCCTAATGCTTTGGCAATGCTGTAGTTGATTTCGTTGGCAAACTGATGCTTATCCGTTGGCACAAGCCCTTCAACAATGATCACATCACTTTCTTTGGTGCCTTGACGAAAACGTTCGACAATATTTTCTAATAGGTCTGATGTTCTGCCCGAGGAGATAAGGTTCTCTGCATATTTCATTGCAAAGGGTTCAGGTGGATTCAAATCTGAAGCATTACGCAGTGTTGCAGTCGAGCGCTCTGGACCTGTATCTCCAGAGCGTGGTTGAGCAATAGGTTTAAAGAAGTTAACTGCGACACCCTGACGTTCCAGTGCGCGAATCATACCTAGGCTGACGGAAGTAACACCAACACCGGAACCGATGGGAATGAGCATAATTGTGCGGGGCATGACTATTCCTTGTAAAGATAGAAATTAGAGGAAAAAGTGGGGAGTATTTTCTCCCCTATTTATAATAATTATTGATTTGAAACTAGTTTTGCAGAATCTTGTGCAATGACCCACTCTTCATTTGTAGGGATAACCATCGCAATCGGGGAGCCGGCTGCCGTAATTATACCTTGATTGCCCAATATCGCGGCTTTATTTTTTTCGCTGTCGACCTGATAACCAAAAATGGTTAATAATTCTAATACCTTGCTTCGGACAAGGTGGGAATTTTCACCGATCCCGCCGGTAAAGACGATGGCATCAATATGGCCTAATGGTACAGCATAAGAAGCAATATATTTGGTCAGTCGGTAGATAAACATTTCCATGGCCAGTGTTGCTCTTGCATTGCCTTTATCATGCTCTTCCAGAATATTGCGGAAATCGCTGGAAATACCGGAAACACCTAAAAGACCGCTCTGTTTTTGGAGCATATCCATTACGCCTTTCAGGCTGTAACCTTGACGTGTTACCAAGTATTCGATAATACTTGGATCGAGATCACCACAACGCGTCCCCATAACCAATCCTGCAAGTGGTGTCATACCCATGCTGGTATCGACACATTTACCCTTTTTAATGGCAGCCACAGAGGCGCCGTTACCCAAATGCGCAGAAATAATATTAGTGTCAGAAACCGCTTTATTTAATGCCTTTGCAGCTTGATCTGTCACAAACAGGTGACTTGTACCGTGCATACCGTAACGACGAACATGTGCTTCTTTATATAAATTATATGGCAGTGCATACATAAATGCTTTCGCAGGCATTGTTTGATGGAATGCGGTATCAAATACGGCAACTTGAGTCAGTGCTGGAAAGGCCGATTGTGCGGCTTTGATACCTAAAACATGTGCGGGATTATGCAGCGGGGCAAGGGATGAACACTGTTCAATACCTTCAAGTACATGGTCATCAATAATAACTGATTCTGTAAATTTTTCACCACCGTGAACAATGCGGTGTCCTACGGCTACAAACTGCTCAGCTAACCCTGCTTCTTTTTTAATAATCTCTTCGACAATAAAAGATATTGCTGCTGAATGTGCACTATAAGGGTGAAGGCTAGTGGATTTTTTCTTCTCTGCTATTTTCCACTTGATACGTGCATCGGGAAGATTAAAGCATTCGGCAAGACCGCTCATTATCTCACCACCGTTATCGGCATTGATAACCGCGAATTTAAGAGACGAGCTGCCACAGTTAAGGACAAGTACAAGTTTGTTATTCATGAAAAACCCAGTAAGTAAAGTTTGAAATATCAGCATTCCAGTCGATCAACGCTGACGCGCTTCATGGCCCCAAAAGGCTCCGTTGATTGGTGATTCAGTTCACATAATTGTGTATAAAGTCTACACTTATGTAATTAAATGACAATCAACAATCGGGCAAGGAAATGATGTAAATCAAGTTCTAGGAAGGTAGTTCTATTGTCTTTATGCTGTGCCTGTACTTCAGCCCGACCCCTTTTTTTGTGTTGTTATTGTATTGTGTTTTTATTGATTTGTATTGCTTTTGTCTTGCTTCTTATGTCGGCTTTTATATTGACTGTTATGCTGATGTTATATTGACTGTTATATTGACTGTTATATTGACTGTTATATTGCTGCTTGGGTTGAATCTTGCTAGTGTTTATTTATCACTTTTATTGTTAACTAATGTGAGGTTATTGTGCATTCATTTTTTGATGTTATCCGCGAGGGGAATCGTTACCTCAAAGTGTGGCCAAAACAAAGTGCGCTTAATGGCTTGTTTATTGATAGCAAAGTTGCATTCTATACACGTCTGGCCATTAAAATATCACCCGCTTTTATTGCCTTAAGCTTAGGGTTAACCCTTACCTTTCCAACTTTATTTGATCCTATCGTCAGCGTAACATTTGCATTATTTTTATTAGGCCTACCGATTCAAGGTTTTTACTGGTTAGGTAAACGCTCGCAACAGCTTTTGCCGCAGCAACTATTACCCTGGTTTATGGCAATCAAAAAAAGATTGAGCGTAAAAAATAGTGCAGAGAAAGGGTCGATTCACCATCCTTCCTACTTGGAGCTTGCAACCCTATTGCAGCAAGCCTTTAAGCTGGGCGGTGATGATTTTTTACAGCATCATGAGTTGATTTAAGCATTACGAGTCGCGAGCTGCGAGTCGAGAGCTACGAGCTACGAAGTTCGCCGCTCGAAGCTCGAAGCTCGAAGCTCGAAGCTCGAAGCTCGAAGCTCGAAGCTCGAAGCTCGAAGCTCGAAGCTCGAAGCTCGAAAGCTCGCTACTCGAAGCTCGCTACTCGAAGCTCGAAGCTCGAAGCTCGAAGCTCGAAAGCTCGCTACTCGAAGCTCGAAGCTCGAAAGCTCGAAGCTCGAAGCTCTTTTTGATAAACCTCAATATTAAAATCACATTCAATCTCCCAGGTTTTTTCCGCTAATAAATCCAGCATTTTTTGCTGGTTAAATTTCCATGCAAAAGGGGTCATATTAATTAAATCCTGCACTGCCTGAGGGTTATTAATGGTTAGTCTGTAATTTAGATTGAGCTGCTTGATTTTACTAAAACCAGACAGCGGTTTATTTTCTTCGGCATGTTGATTTACCTGTTCATATATTTTTTCACGTAACTCAAGCAGATGGCGCGGGGCAGGTGTGACCGTTATTATGTACCCCTGCGGTTTGATTAATCGCTGTAATTCACTTTCGAGTGAGGGGGCGTAGATTCGGATTAAGGCATCTAAACTATTGTCCGCCAGTGGTACATCGTATGCGCTGGCGACACAGAAGTTAATATTTTTATAACGCTTAGCCGCATAACGTATTGCCACTTTGGAAATATCTAAGCCGTTAATCACAAACGGCTTAGGAAGCTTTGCTGCTATACACGCAGTGTAATAACCTTCGCCGCAACCTAAATCAAGAATTTGAGCCTGATCGCAGTCTGCTAAGTATAAAGACACTAACTCACTGACTTTTTCCGCTAATGGCAAATAGCCGTCGCTGTTTAAAAAAGCACGCCGTGCGCTGATCATCTCTTTATTATCACCCGGATTTTTTGAATTTTTAGCATTAACCGGCAGCAGGTTCAGATAACCTTCCTTGGCAATATCAAAATGATGATTATTAGCACAGATTTCGGTGTTATTGGTGCGTTGCAGGTTAGTTTGGCAAAGCGGACAAATAAAAGAAGTCATAATGGGGCCCTGTTCAGGCAGGTGAAAT
>NZ_PJBP01000141.1 GCF_002836415.1 Psychromonas sp. MB-3u-54
GTGATCAACACCGTTCACTTTCTCATACCACATAGCATTGATAATAATTAAGCGTGCGGATCTTCATCCACACTGTCTGCCTTCTCATTTGCTTCAACTTGCTCGTACCACAGGCCATTAATAATACCTAATGAACAAGCCAACAAAACCCCTAAAATCCACGCGAAATACCACATAAAAAACCCTTATTGTCATTGTTAATACGCTGAATGTTTATTCTTAGCCATATATTCTTTGCCAATTCGACCAAACATTTTGAAATAACACCAACAGGTGTAAAGTAAAATAATGGGCAAGAAAATAGCAGCAGCAATGGTCATAATATTAAGTGTCATCTCACTCGATACTGCATCCCAAACCGTTAAACTGACATTGGGATCAATGCTTGATGGCATAATAAAGGGAAACATACTAAAGGCAAAAGTCATTAATACGCCCGCTTGGGTAATACTGCTAAAGAAAAAAGCTAAAGCATTACGATTAAATTTACTGGCGATCCAAACCAATATTGGAAATGACAAACCAATGAGTGGTGCAATCATAGTCAGTGGATATTTATCATAGTTTGCAAGCCAAGCACCCGACTGCAACTGAGCCGACTTTAGTAACGGATTAGCAGGTCCATTTAGATCCATTAATGAAGTGATCATATAACCATCAATACCGTAAGCGACCCAAACCCCGGCCAATGCAAATAGCAGGATTGCTAACGGCGCACAATATAATGAAAGCAAACGTGCTCGTTGCTGTACAGCGCCTTCGGTTTTCATTTGCAGCCAGGTTGAACCCTGTAAAATAAATAAAGTTAACGAGAATACCCCAGTTAACAAAGCAAAAGGGTTTAATAGATCAAAAAAACTGCCCAGATAAGTTGAACGTAAGTATTCATCAAAGACAAAGGGGACTCCCTGCAGCAAATTACCAAAAGCGACACCGAAAATGATCGGTGGTACAGCGCTACCGATAAAAATCCCCCAATCCCAACTGCTCCGCCAACGCGGATCGCTGATTTTACTGCGGTAATCAAAGCCTACCGGACGGAAAAACAAAGCAAACAGGGTTAGCATCATGGCCACATAAAAACCGGAAAATGCGGTTGCATAAACGGTTGGCCAGGCAGCAAAAATAGCCCCGGCTGCCAGTACTAACCAGACCTGATTGCCTTCCCAATGCGGCGCAATACTATTGATCATAATGCGCCGTTCCTGATCGGTTTTACCGATAAAAGGCAGCAGTGCACCAACCCCCATATCAAACCCATCGGTAATAACAAAACCAATCAGTAAAACGCCTATTAATAACCACCATAATAATTTTAATGTTTCGTAATCAAACATAAGAATCTCCTATCCCTGTTTATTATTTTGCGTGAGTTTAGCTAACTGCTCGAAATGATATTTCCCGGTTTTAAGGCTACTTGGCCCTAAACGTGCAAAACGGAACATTAAGTACATCTCAATCACCAGCAATACGGTATAGAATGCGGCAATCGAAACAATACTAAAGATAAGCTGGTCGCTTGAAACACTCGAGACACCCATATGGGTTGGCAATATTTCAGCAATCGCCCAGGGCTGACGACCATGCTCGGCAACAATCCATCCGGCCTCCATCGCTATCCAGGGTAACGGCAGACTATAGAGAACTATTTTAAGGAATCTTTTATTTTTGCCTATCCGGTTACGCGCTGACTGATAAAACGCAAATAAGAAAATAAATAACATCAACACACCACAACCGACCATGATCCTAAAGGACCAAAAAATTGGCGCGACTCTGGGAATACTGAAATCAACGGCCAGCTGAATTTGCTCTTCCGTGGCATCAACAACATTTGGCGCATATTTTTTCAGTAATAGTCCGTAGCCTAAATCCACTTTCACTTCTTCAAAGGCCGCTATTTTTTCAGCGGATTTATCGCCGTTGCGCAGATCCGTCAAATACCCGTAAGCAATCATTCCGTTGCGAATACGTTCTTCATGCTCGGCCATTAATTCTTTTAATCCAATCACTTCTTCATCGATTGAACGCGTCGCAATAATACCTAACGCATAGGGAATTTTAATGGCATAGTCGGTACGCTGCTCGTCCTGATTAGGAATACCAAACAGGGTAAAAGCAGCGGGAGCAGGATGAGTTCCCCATTCGGACTCAATCGCAGCGAGTTTCACTTTCTGTACATCACCTATCTCATAACCGCTTTCATCACCTAATACGATAGTTGATAAAATGCCGGCAGTACCAAAAGCGGCGGCAATAGCAAAAGAGCGTTTAGCAAAAGCCAAATCACGCCCTTTTAGTAAATAATATGAGCTAATCGCCAGAACAAACATCGCCCCTGTTACATAACCAGAGGCTACGGTATGCACAAATTTAACCTGTGCGACCGGATTAAAAACCAGTTCGGCAAAACTTGTCATCTCCATCCGCATGGTGTTGTAGTTAAACTCTGCACCGACCGGATTCTGCATCCAGGCATTGGCAATTAAAATCCATAACGCCGACATACTTGAACCAAAGGCCACTAAAAAAGTAGCTCCGAGATGCTGTAATTTAGTCAGTCTGTCCCATCCAAAAAAGAATAAACCAACAAAGGTGGATTCTAAAAAGAAGGCCATCATGCCTTCAATCGCCAGAGGCGCACCAAATACATCACCAACATAATGTGAATAATAAGCCCAGTTAGTGCCAAACTGGAACTCCATGGTTAAACCTGTGGTCACACCAAGCGCAAAGTTAATACCAAATAGTTTGCCCCAAAACTTAGTCATATCTTTGTAAACTTCTTTACCGGTCATCACATATAAAGATTCCATGATCAGCAATAACCACGCTAACCCAAGTGTTAACGGTACAAATAAAAAGTGATACATGGCGGTCATTGCGAATTGCAACCGCGATAAATCAACTATGTCATCCATTTCTTTCTCCTAAATAAATAGTTATTTGTTATTGTTCTGCAGCGATATTTCTTGCGAGGTTACTTCTCCAAACAGATGAGCTTCATTAAACGCCACAGGATCTGAAAAATAGAAGTACTTAATAGTAAAAATAACAATAATTTTAATGATTAAAATTACTGTTATTTCACGGATTAATGGAATTGAAAAGATGCCATGTTGCGGTAAATATTTTTTAATCATTTTCACACCCGAACGATAAAATAAGCAAGCTTCCAGCTCAATGTTAATAAGCTGTTAACCACGGCAACATTCACCACCTCAAGTTTAACAATACTTTAACATCAATGAGTTACGATCTAATTACCTATTATTTATACTCAGTAATTTGATTTAGATCAAGCTTTCATTTATAAAAACCTGCCCCTGAATTCTTTATTCTAAGGACTCGATTAAGGAATAGTTTTATCTTTCAAAGGGATACTACAATGCAATAGAGTCGCTAAAAGAGTAGCTAAAAGGCGAGCTAAAGTTTAAGCGTTTTATCTTGTATTGGAGACTAATTGTTATTGGGAGAGAGCAAGTCGGTAAAGGGTAAATGGCAAGGGAGGATATTGATCATTCGCCGGGGGGATTGCTGGAAATCAACGAGATTAATAACTAATATTGTTATTGATGACCTTACCCTTTGAAGATCCCGGAGCCCTCAAAGAGTATTCTGTTTTTCATCTTTTCGCTATTGGGGTTTATCAAATCCAAAGTGTAGATAGGTTCTATTGGTGGCAATGCGTCCACGCGGTGTGCGCTGTAAAAACCCCTGTTGAATAAGGTAGGGCTCTAGGACATCTTCAATGGTTTCTTTCTCTTCGCCAATGGCAGCCGCTAAATTATCTAAGCCGACCGGACCACCCATAAAGGTATCTAAAATCGCCATCAATAACTTTCTATCCATATAATCAAAGCCTTCATTATCCACTTCGAGCATATCCAGGGCTAATTTTGCGACACTGTCATCAATAATATTGGCTTTTTTGACCTGAGCATAATCCCGTACCCGACGTAATAAACGATTGGCGATACGCGGTGTACCGCGTGAGCGCCGCGCAATCTCAACGGCGCCGGCTTCACTCATCTCGAGCTTAAAATGCCCGGCACTGCGTAACACAATACGCGTGAGTGATTTAAGGTCGTAATATTCAAGGCGCTGCACAATACCAAAACGGTCTCGCAAAGGAGAAGTTAACGATCCTGCTCGCGTTGTTGCGCCGATTAACGTAAATGCGGGTAGATCCAGCTTAATAGAGCGCGCAGCGGGACCTTCACCAATCATAATATCCAGTTGGTAATCTTCCATCGCAGGGTATAAAATTTCTTCCACAACCGGGCTCAATCTGTGTATTTCATCGATAAATAGGACATCATTTTCTTCAAGATTGGTTAACAACGCCGCTAAATCACCCGCCTTTTCAAGAATAGGTCCCGAGGTGGTTTTAATATTAACCTCGAGTTCGTTGGCAACGATATGCGATAAGGTTGTTTTACCCAACCCGGGCGGACCAAAGATAAGTAAGTGATCTAATGCTTCATTACGTTGACGCGCAGCCTCGATAAAAATTTCCATCTGCTTATTAACCTGCGGCTGACCTTCGTAATCGGCTAAAAATTTTGGACGGATGGCCCGATCAATAAAGTTTTCATCTATCTTTTGTGTGCCTGAAATCAGGCGATCTTCATCTATCATTTTTTGCCAGATCCTTTTTCTTGATCATTTAAAGCATACTTTTTAATGAACTGCGAATCAAAGCCTCACAATCCATGCCTTCCTGATAAACTTGCTGGATCGCTTTTTCCGCCAAAACCGGTTTATACCCTAAACTCACCAACGCACTAATAGCTTCATCTTTAGCATTATGGTTAGCAGCACTATTCGTAAATTCGTTTTCAAAGACCATTTTATCTGCTTCCGGTGTTAATAAATCGGCACCCGTCCAGTTTTTGAGTCGGTCTTTCATTTCAACCACTAAACGCTCAGCAGTTTTTTTACCCACACCCGGTAATTTAACTAAAGTAGTGACGGCATCATTATGAATACACTGCACAAATTGATTTGCTGACATACCGGACAAAATAGCCAGCGCTAACTTTGGCCCCACCCCATTCACTTTAACTAATTCACGAAACATCGCACGTTCATGTTTATCAGCAAAACCGTATAACAGCTGGGCATCTTCACGTACGACAAAATGCGTATAAATAATCGCTTCTTGTCCTGCATCGGGTAAAGCATAAAAAGAGCTCATCGGTAGCTGTACTTCGTAACCTACACCAGACACTTCTATTAATACTTCTGGAGGTTGCTTTTCTAATAAAACACCACGTAATCGTCCGATCATTCTAACATCCTAGCTAATAATATAATGCGACAAGCATAAAAAACAACTGAGTAAATATCCAGTATTATTTTTCGATACATGCTTTAACAAGCTAAGGTCATAACCATTTTTGAAGTTTATTCTCAAAAGCAAATAAAAAGATACCCGCCCAGATAAAGATAAAAGTAATGACTCTCGCTAAACTTAATGCTTCATCATAGATAAACACCGCCATCAAAAACATCATTGAGGGAGCAATATATTGGAAAAAACCCAGGGTTGACAGCTTTAAACGTAATGCCGCTTGTGCGAAAAAGAAAAGCGGCATCGCGGTCGCAATACCGGCAAACATTAAACAAAGATTTAACGACCAATCATTATTAAGCATATTGGCGTTTTCACCGTTAGCGACAAAAAACAGGTAATACAATGCCACGGGTAACACTAATAAGGTTTCAAAAAACAAGCCAATCAGGGCTTCAATTTTAATTTTTTTACGCAATAAACCATAAAACCCAAAAGTAATAGGCAGCACTAAAGAAACCCAAGGTAAACTACCTACCTGTACAACCTGAACAAGTACCCCAAGCAGGGCTAATGAGACGGCAATCCATTTTAGTCGGCTTAAGGCTTCATTGAGGAAAAGCAGCCCCAAAACAACATTAATCAGCGGGTTAATAAAATACCCTAAACTTGCCTCTAACATACGTCCATTATTTATCGCCCAAATAAAAACGCTCCAATTAACCGTAATGAGTAAACTTGTACAGGTTAAAAATAAAATGTTTTTGGGTTTTTTAAGGATAATCAATGCTTTTCCCCATCCTCCCAAAAAAGTGATCACAATAGCGATAAACACCACCGACCAGATCACCCGATGCGCTAATACTTCATAAATAGGAATAAAGCTAAGATACTTAAAATAAATAGGGTTAACGCCCCACAACAAATAGGCACTAAGCGCATAGACAATACCAAGCTGCGTTTGAGAAAGATCTTTCATTGTTACCTCTGAGGCGAATTGGGGGGAGAATAAAGCGTGCTAAAAATAAGTTAGCGAAACCTGCCACGCACGGTTTTAGCAACCTTCCCGGACATTGCAACAATAGTCTGGGCTGTATGGGCATGGCATATGGCAACCGCCAGACCGTCCGCAGCATCGGCCTGGGGTCTGCCCGAAAGATTTAAAATCTGCATTACCATCTGCTGAACTTGTTCTTTCGTTGCCGCGCCGCTACCGGAAACTGCCTGCTTAATCTGCCGGGCTGAATATTCACAGACATATAAATCAGCCTGAGTAGCGGCAACAATGGCTGCGCCACGAGCTTGCCCGAGTTTTAAAGCAGAATCCGGATTTTTTGCCATAAAGACTTGTTCAATACCAAACTCAGTGGGTTGATATTGTTTGATAATTTCACTAATGCCGTTAAAAATCATATCCAGTTTGGGGGCCAGCGTATCGCCTTTAGTGCGAATGCAACCACTGGCAATATAAATACATTTACTGCCTTTTTGCTGAATAACACCATATCCGGTAATTCGTGAACCGGGATCTATACCAAGAATAATACTCACAGCAAAACCTTCAAAATATATAACTAAACGGCTTAAAAATGCGCATCAAGGAGATAGTTAGATATGAATAGAAAAAGTCGCTAACTGTACGCTTTGCGGGGAAATAGAGCAAAACAAAATCATAAAAAAATTTTATTTTGTTTTTAATCGAGAGGGTTAAGAATAGAGGTAACAATAGCCGGCTGTTTGCTTTGCCTTTCAAAAAATAGAGCAAGATGGATAACCCGATGGTTAACAAACTGAAGGGTAATGCAGATAAAAAGAGCAGCTTGAGTGCTCTTCTTTGTAACGCTTAAAAATAATTACATTTGCTCTAATTTGCGTTCAATTTCTTTTATTTTACTTGCAACCACAGATTCCAAGTGTTTTAAATCCTCTAGTACCTGCACCTTTAGTTCTTTCTCTTCTTTGACATGTTCGGTCAGCGAATCGAGTTCTTTGAGAACATAACGCAGGGTGCTGCCAATCTCAGAGACATTTCTGAATCCCTTGCTGCCATAATCTATGCTTATTTTTTTTCTCTGTCTTGGAAATTTAAACTTAAGACTTTTGGCAAGAAACTGGCGCGAAGCCTTATGGAAATAGATTTTTAGAATATCATTATCACCTTCCTGGCGAAGTGTATATTTCTCGATGTTTTCATAATTGACAACACCAATACTTTTTAAGTTTGAGTACATAATAATTCCTTGAAATGAGTGATCAACTTATGCAATACGTAATGTAAGATTAATTTAATCAAATTAATCTTACATTACCGTTTTAATCGCTCTCCTAAAAGTTTTAAATACACTATATTTTAACTATTAGACCTTGCTTACGTTTTTATGAAAAATTAACATATTGATATACTGAGTGTTTTTCCTATTGCATATAAACCCAACTAAAATAAAGGCTTATAGTATTCTTACCTAAATTTTTCGGAATTTTTGAGCAGTTTACTCAATAAAGGCGCTCTTTAAGATAAGAAAACTTTCAGGTCAGTACTTAGGATCCGTATTCAATGCTTTATCTGCTGGATGCGACTTATTAATAACAAGTTCAAAATTTAACAGATCGCAAAAGCAGATATTAAGCGCTCCATACCATTTACTCTGCAGTCTTTTATCACAGCAACAAAATACAGAGGTCATTATGCTAACGCCCGAAGTCCCTAATATGGATTACGTCGTGCACATCTGTCCACAAATGAATCACGGTTTTCATCATGATTTTACGGCACGCTATGCCCCAAAAATGCAGAACTTGCCTGGCAACGCAGCATTGATTTTTTTAATAAACACCTTTCCTGAGAGCACTTGTTAAACCAGAAAATTCTGCCTTAGCTGTTATTTTGCGGGTTGGCATACTACCTCATCAGGTTTAAGAGCGAATCCATTAATTAAATTAATGGATTTAAAAGCAAGGCTCTGACTGTGATCCAAAGGATTTTTGATAACTTCATCTGGTCACAAAATAGTGGATGTGCTATTACTTGTCAGCAACAACGCCCTTTCGACAGGAAAATAAAATGGAAGATACTGAGATCACTGAAATTAAACGCCCCGCCAACATCCACAAGCATTACCATGCCCACATTTATTTTGACCCGCAAACATTGACCTTTGCAACCAGCTTGTGCCAGCAAGCGGGTGAATTGTTTGACCTTAAGGTTGGTAGAATACATCAAAAAGCGGTCGGTCCTCATCCTATGTGGAGCTGCCAAATATCGTTCACTGACAGCGATTTTGATAAATTCATTCCCTGGCTTGATGCACAGCGCAATGGACTGACCATTTTTGTGCATGGAAATACCGGAGATAATCTTAAGGACCATACTGAATATGCTTACTGGTTAGGAGAAAGTGTTGAACTTAATCTCGCTATGTTTGGGGCTTAAGCGCACAGCATACCAGCTGCGAGCTGCGAGCTGCGAGCTGCGGGCTGCGGGCTTTGAGCTTCGAGCTGCGAGCTGCGAGCTGCGAGCTGCGGGCTGCGAGCTGCGAGCTGCGGGCTGCGAGCTGCGAGCTGCGAGCTTCGGGCTGCGGGCTGCGAGCTTCGGGCTGCGGGCTTTGAGCTTCGAGCTGCGAGCTCCGGGCTCCGGGCTCCGGGCTCCGGGCTCCGGGCTCCGGGCTTCGGGCTTCGGGCTGCGAGCTGCGGGCTGCGAGCTGCGGGCTGCGGGCTGCGGGCTTTGAGTTACGAACTGAATAGTTATCGGTAGGGTGCATTCTATGCACCGAAAAAAGTGGTAAGCGGTGCGCACCCTACGAACTGCATTAGCGCCCTATTAAGCATGCTTAGGGTTAGGGGCTAGGGGTTAGGAGAAAATTATTTTAATATTTTCGATCACCGGCCTGTACTATTATAAATGCACTTTATGTACTCACTTATCAAACCTCTTGTCATAAACCGTTGCTGCGACACGCTTAAATGTCCAGCACATCAAGCGGAAAACGCTTGTTTCGGCACGCTTAAATATCCGCAGTTCCAAGCGGGAAACTATTGTAAATAAACACTAAACTCCCAATCTGAAAGACTTTTTATTGTATTGCCCTGCCCCCACTGAATATTCATCGCCTAATTTTGTGAGTCACTTGGCAAATGAATAAAAGGCTAATAGTAAAAAATTAGGTAATCTATACCCTGTATCCAGAAATTGAGGAGTTAACAGTAATGGCACTAACGAATGAAAGGTCAATAGTGAAAAATTAGGTAATATATACTCTGTATCCAGAAATTGAGGAGTTAACAGTAATGGCACTACCGAATGAAAGGTCAATAGTGAAAAATTAGGTAATATATACTCTGTATCCAGAAATTGAGGAGTTAACAGTAATGGCACTAACGAATGAAAGGTCAATAGTGAAAAATTAGGTAATATATACTCTGTATCCAGAAATTGAGGAGTTAACAGTAATGGCACTACCGAATAATGAGTCATAGTCATACCCAACGGATAACACTTGTACTTATTTTCCTTTATGTTCTAACCCTTGTTCTGTCCGTGAATTGGTTATGGAAATTTAGTTATGAACGTCTTATTACGACCAATCAGGAACAACTTGAACGCTTTAGCCGTCACCTGGAAAGTCAACTTGAACGTTTTGTTTATATCCCGCAACTGTTATCTCGACAAGGGATCTTGATTGATACATTAAATGCAGTCAATAACCCTGCTCAACTTGATATCACTAACCGCCATCTGGAATCGGTTAATGAAATTATCGGCGCATCGGACACTTACCTTCTCGATGCTAACGGTACCACTATTGCGTCCAGTAATTGGACAAAAAGCATCTCTTTTGTTGGCAAAAATTTCGCTTTCCGCCCCTACTTTCAACAGGCGATAAATAATCAGCGCGGGCATTATTTTGCGCTTGGTTCAACGTCAGATCAGCGTGGTTATTATTTTTCCTATCCGGTTAAATATGCCGCAGAAGTGTTAGGAGTGGTGGTCATAAAAATGGATCTTTCTTCAATAGAAAATAATTGGTCCGGCAAAGAGCAGCATTTTCTGGTCACTGATAAAAATCATATTGTCTTTATTTCAAGCGAAAAATCCTGGTTATTCCACAGTATGACGCCACTTTCAACTGAATTGAAAAATCAGATTTTAAACAGTCGCCGCTATCTGTCTAGAGAAATCAAAGCATTATCTTTTTCAGGTGAGTTAGATAAAAGCCCTGCATCGCTGCGTTTGAATATTAATAAACGCTTGGGGAAAACTTATTTATCACTCACCAAAACCTTAAGCAATGTGGATTGGCAGGTTCGTGTACTTGTTCCGACAACCTCCTTATTGATTAATGTCAGCATCCTTATTGTGTTGCTTTCCTTGTTTTATTTATCAGTCTATCTGGTTTACATTTTAATAAGTCAAAAACAAAATAGACGTCATGAACAAACGTTATTACAAGCCAAGGCCAAGCAGCAACTCGAATTTCAGGTGATGCACCGCACCTCGGCATTACGTGCGGAAATAGATGAAAGACGCAAAGCTGAACGGGCGCTGCGGGAGACTCAAAAAGAGTTGATCCAGTCTGCTAAATTAGCCGTGTTAGGACAACTTTCAGCCAGTATTAGTCATGAGCTGAATAACCCCTTAGCGGCTATTCGCAGTTATGCTGAAAATGCGATTATATTTCTTCAGCGGGATAAAATAGATAAAGTTTCCAATAACTTAACACGCATTACCTATCTCACCGAGCGAATGGCAAAAATCAGTTATCAGCTCAAAGCTTTTGCACGAAAATCAAACGGCGAGCTTTCTATCATCTCTTTACAGCCGGTGTTATTAGCAGCCTACGAGTTGGTTAAACCGCAGCTCAAGGCAAGCCGAGTATTATTAAAGATGGACCTGCCCGATAAATCGGTTCAGGTAAAAGCTGAGCCTATTCAGTTAGAGCAAATAGTGGTTAATTTACTTTCCAATGCCATTCAGGCAATGGAAGACAGTGAAGAAAAAAAGATTGAAATAATATTATCGGTTAATAACCAGCAGGCACTGATTGAAGTGATAGATATCGGCACGGGTATTACACAAAGTGATTTAGCGCAATTATTTGAACCTTTCTTTACCACTAAGGAAACTGGGCTTGGTCTAGGACTGTCGATTTCCCAGCAGATCATAAAAAACATGCACGGTAGAATTTGGGCGACCAATAGACAAGATCAGGGTGCCAAATTTTGTGTTAGCCTGCCATTACAGAATTAAGGAAGAGTAGAATTATGAGTCCGGTTTTTTTTATTGATGATGAATATGATTTACGCAGCGCAAGTGAACAAACCTTTGAATTAGCGGAGATTGAGGCGCACTTTTTTAGCGATGCCGAGTCCGCGTTATTAGCAATGAAAAACACGCTTCCAGTGGTTGTGATAACGGATATCCGTTTACCGGGTTTATCTGGCCAGCAATTATTAACCTCGCTACACCAGCGAGATCCTGATTTGCCGGTTATTCTAATTACCGGACATGGTGATATTTCAATGGCAGTTCAGGCGATTCGCGCCGGCGCTTATGATTTCATCGAAAAACCGTTTTTATCGGACAGGTTAATTGAAACCACCCGTAAAGCCATTGAAAAACGCCAGCTTACTCTGGAGAATCGCGATCTTAAAAAAGCACTGCAAAGTAAAGAAACACTGGGTCCGCGTATTATTGGTAATACCCCGAGCATTATTTCACTAAAGAAAATGGTCAGCCAAGTTGCCGATAGCCAGGCCGATATTTTATTGTTTGGCGAAACCGGTACAGGTAAAGAATTAGTCGCGCGCTCCCTGCATGAGCAAAGTCAACGCAATGCAAAAAACTTTGTCGCGGTGAATTGTGGCGCGATACCGGAAAACCTTATCGAAAGTGAACTTTACGGGCATGAAAAAGGCGCGTTCACCGGCGCAGGTACGCAGCGGATAGGGAAATTTGAGTATGCACAGGGGGGAACACTTTTTCTCGATGAAATTGAGTCCATGCCGATGCAGGCGCAGGTGCGTTTATTAAGAGTATTGCAGGAAAGAAGTTTAGAACGTATTGGCTCAAACAAGGCCATTTCTCTTGATATCCGTATTATCGCCGCCACCAAGATAGATTTAAAAACGGCCCCTGATTTCAGACAAGATTTGTATTACAGGCTAAATGTCGTCACCCTTGATTTACCCTCTTTAAGACAACGCAAAGAAGATATTCCGACCTTATTTCATCACTTTTTATTAGTCGCGGCGGCACGTTACGGTAAAGCAGCTCCCGCTCTTCCCGCAAATGCGCTGCAGGCATTATTAGCACATGACTGGCCGGGAAATGTGCGCGAGCTAAGAAATGCGGCCGAACGTTTTATTTTGCTCGGATCATTAACCGGATTAAATAACGATAATAACGTTGTCG
Source organism: Psychromonas sp. MB-3u-54 (assembly GCF_002836415.1). Taxonomy (GTDB): domain Bacteria; phylum Pseudomonadota; class Gammaproteobacteria; order Enterobacterales; family Psychromonadaceae; genus Psychromonas. The sequence goes on from NZ_PJBP01000141.1 coordinate 12,705, forward strand.
ATAGCGGATTAAGTTTATCAGCTCAGGTAGAAGCATTTGAAAAAGCATTAATAGAACAGGCGCTAAGTGTCACTGGCGGCAGCATTAAAGAGACGATGGTCACACTCAATTTAGCGCGTAAAACCCTTTACGATAAAATGCAAAAGCACGATCTGGAGAAACAAAATTATAAAGAACCGGAACGCTCTTAAGCTGCCATTTAATGGTGTTTATCACCCGAGTGCGCTTAAGTTACTCTTCAAGGCAGGGCAGAGTTAATTGAGGGTGATAGCAATAGACTTCTACGCCTGCTTTTTTAGCCTGCTCGAATAATTGAGCATATTTCACGTCAATGTGCCCCGCTGCCTGCACCGATTTAATGCCGCTATGCAGTACGGCAAACAGTAAAACACTGCGAAAACCCTGTTGTTTCATTTCTATTAATTCGCGAAGGTGTTTTTGACCACGCGTTGTGATTGTATCGGGGAAAAAACCTTTGCCGCAAGCAATCGGCGCTTCAAGCAAAGTACAGCTTTTCACCTCAACATAACAATCGGCTTGGTTGTCCTCAGTAAGCAGAAAATCAATGCGGCTATTTTCAGCGCCATACTTCACTTCTGCTTTAATATTGCTATAACCCGATAACGCTTCGATTTCGCTGTTATTGAGGGCCTCTTTGACAAACTGATTGGCCCTTGCCGTATTCACGCAAATCCAGTGGCCACCTTTAGTAAAAGTGAGCTCCCAGGTGTATTTATATTTACGTTTAAGATTGTTTGAGGTGCTGTACCAAACCTGATCGCCTGAATCGGCACACCCGGTCATCGCCCCGGTGTTGGGACAATAAATGGTCAGAACGTCGCCATTAGGTAACTCAATATCGGCCAGAAAGCGCTTATAACGCCTGATCAGTGTCGCTTTTTGTAAATCTTTAAACATATTTTAAACTTGCCCTATTGATTAAATTTTAATAACAATCAGCCGTAAATGAATCAATGAAATGAGTCACTGTTAAGCAGGATAAATTAACCATAGAGTTTAAGAAACTAAAAAGCCGATAAATAAGTTTATTTATCGGCTTTGAATGACAAATGAAAAATAAGCGTCTGTTAGTGAGTAATGATTTCAGGTCCCATCATCAGGGTTGGCAACCAGGTTGAAACCCATGGCACATAAGTGACTATCATCAAAAACAGGAACATAACACCGACCAGCGGTAACGCGGCTTTCACTACCCTCATCATCGACATCTTGGCAACTCCTGCGGTCACAAACAAATTCAGTCCTACGGGCGGAGTGATCATCCCTATTTCCATATTCACCACCATCATAATACCAAGGTGAATAGGATCAATTCCCAGTGAGGTGGCTATCGGAAAGACCAAAGGCGCAACAATAATA
>NZ_PJBP01000142.1 GCF_002836415.1 Psychromonas sp. MB-3u-54
CCTAATTGAAGATCTGCATCTAATTCAATTTCACCAATCTGCTCGCGGTGCAGTTCAACCACCAGGTTGCCAATCGACGCAAACATACGTTTCACCTGATGGTATTTACCTTCATGAATGGTCAGTAAAACTTCATTATCCGTTAAAATTTCTAATGTTGCAGGTAAGCAGGGGACATTTTCACTTTTCAGCTGTATCCCCTCTTTAAACAAGGTAATTGCATTCTGTTCAACGGGTTGGGCAAGCGTTGCGCGATAGCGTTTACTGCAGTTTCTACGCGGGCTGGTGATCTTATGAGACCATTGCCCGTCATCGGTAATAAGTGCTAAGCCGGTTGTGTCAGCGTCGAGTCGACCTGCAATGCAGAGCTGCTCAGGTTTATCAATCTTTATTAAATTGATAATGCTGGGGAACTGTTCATCAACGGTAGAGCAGATAAAATCTTTCGGTTTGTTGAGCATAATATAACGTGTGCCACGGACATTAATTAAATTACCATCAAAACAGATTGGTGCATTCTCTAATACTTTATAACCCGTATTGCGGAGGATAGTGCCGGCGCTTGTTATACGTCCCTGGATGATGACCTTTTTAGCTTGGCTTCTGGTCATAGTGGTAGACTCACAAATGTATTTATCTAATCTCATTGATTTCCTCTTTTGATAAAGTTAGTGGTTAACTGTTTGATGGTTTCTTTTAAAATATATTGGGCTTGCTTTTTGCCTGTTAAATTGTTTTTTCTGCAAACTTCTGCCCAACTATTATTTTGTAATATTTTCTGGATTGCCAGAAATTGTTGTGCTTTGCTTAAACTGCTTAAATCGCAGTTTAACATTAAATCTATCAGATCGTGTTCAATAAACTCATAGGGTAAATGGCCCTGCGTATAACTGAGTAATGTTGACTGGCCAGATTGCACTTTACTGCTGCTTAATAATAATCTTAAAACCACACCCGCATCTAAATGCTGCAGGTGCCGACTTAATTGGGTGGGCAGTTGCTGTCTGAATTGTTCGACTATTAATTGATGTAACAGATGCGCTTTTTTCGAAAGCGGCAAATTCATTATTAGCGAATGTGTGCCGCTGCTTGCATCTTGACTAAGGCCGATACGTAAGGTGACAAAGTTTCGCTGTTGCCAAAAAGATAATAAATCGGCTGTCGCCCCAAAACTTGTGCAAAGATGATCAAACGCCTGTTTTTTAGTCCAATCAATCAAGTGGTTTATAAACTGTTTTCCGATTCCTTTATTCTGACAGTCAGGGTGAATCGCTATCCGTTGTATTCTGGCATAGGAATTCGATGCCGCTACCTGAAATCGGCTATGGAAAGTTAAAGATTGAGCGATTAAGTGTCCAGGCACACGGCGCGTCCCTTGCCATATTTGCTCGCAGAGTTTGTGGTCAAAATTACCTTCTTCCTTTATAAGGGCAACGCCGAGTATGTTTCCCTGTTGCCTGGCAATAAAAATATGTACTGCACTGTCATTAAGTAATTTTTCCAGATCCGATGGTTTGGTCTGATAGTGCGCCAGAACCAATAAAGAGAAGAGTGATCGTAATAATGTTTTATCGGCTAATAACTGCGCCGGGGTCAATTTGTCAAAGCTAAGCGCCTGTTGTATTTTATAAGCAGGCTGTTGCGACTCTAACTCAGTTAAGCAAATGCTGCCTAGTGTAAAAGCTTCAATGGGATCATTTTTTGCCCAGCGAATAGGCTGGTCCAGATGGCGCTTTCGCCACTGGGGAGCCAATTGTGTTAAGCGTTTTTGAAAACGCAGTGCAAATCCTCTTCCCGAGCCTTCATAACCATGCAGCGTAGTGGCGAAAACAATGCGCGAGTAATGAATCACTAAGGCTTCTAATGTGGGCACGGGTAATGCGGCGGCCTCATCAATAATTAATAGATCACATTGAGGATATTCATCAAGCAGGGTATCTGCTGCAATAAATTGAATACAACCTTGATCTGTTATTGTTGTGCCGCTTTGCGGATGCACCGATTTTAGAATTAAGTTTGCATGTCTGAATAACGTGGCGGTCGCCTGCTTATTCGGCGCGCAGACCAGAATTTTTTTAATTCTGGATTCACTTAATAGTTGTGCGGCAGCGATCCCAAGCGCGGCGGATTTTCCCCTGCCTCTATTAGCGGTTAAAACCAGAGGCCTTCGGCGGTGCCCGGTGACTGTTTTAATAATTTCCTGAACCGCAGTATTTTGCTCGCTAAGGTTAAGCGCAGGTTGTTTATCGATAATAGGGTGGTTGTTTGTAAAGTCGGGTAAGGGGAGGCCCTGCTTCAGGGTGAGAAAGTTGTAATGTTGTAATTGTGCATTTATATATTGGTAAAAAAGATCTTCGTGTGGAATTTCTGTCGGTGATAACAGAATTAATAATCCGCCTCCCCGCAACGACCCTTCAGCGGCGGCAAATTGATTGCTGTCAAAAGCCATGTGAGCATTAATAACAAGTAAGGAGGTTTCTTGTCCTAAAATTTGTTTGTATGAAATAGTGTTATTGGCAATCGGGCCTGCGCCGCACCAAAAATAGGGACGTTGCAGCTCAGCAATGATTTTTTGGGTTAGGGTAAAGCACCAATTCAAGTCACCCTGCAGACGTAACAATTGGCGATGGTTTTGAATTTTTGCATGATCGCAAAGATGGTTAAGCAAAGATAAAAGTGCCGGCACGAAAATCCCCATGTGTGTATTTGACCGTGTGTATTTGACCGTGAGTATATACCCAGACTGGGACTGTCACTGTCAAGCTAAGAGTGCTTTGTTGGTAAGCGGATTAATAATAATCGAGATCCAAGCAAGATAACAGCAGGATTATTTTGAGATTTGTTTAAAAAACTACCAATAAAACCTTGTTTTCATCCACCAATACTGTATTATGCTCGCACCTACCGATATGGTAGACGGGTTAAATCCCATAACTGATTTGAATCAGTTATTAAAATGACTCCCGATTTGGGAGCTACTAGTTTGAATGAGCACTTGGGATCTATCTTGTATAGACCACTAGGTGTTTGTTTGTATGTTGTATTTTTAACTATTGGAGTTTTGGTCCATGCAGAACCAAAGAATCCGTATCCGCCTTAAAGCTTTTGATCATAAACTGATCGATCAATCAACGGCGGAGATCGTTGAAACTGCAAAGCGCACAGGTGCTCAGGTACGTGGTCCTATCCCACTACCTACTCGTAAAGAGCGTTTCACAATATTGGTATCACCGCATGTAAACAAAGATGCTCGTGACCAATATGAGATTCGCACTCACAAGCGCTTGATTGATATCGTAGAACCAACTGAAAAGACTGTTGACGCACTGATGAAGCTAGATTTAGCTGCAGGCGTTGATGTTCAGATTAGTTTGGGCTAGAAAGGAGTTGACACAATGACAATCGGTCTCATAGGTCGTAAAGTTGGTATGACTCGCGTCTTCACTGAAGATGGTGTTTCTATCCCAGTTACAGTTCTTGAATGTTCACCTAATCGTGTTACTCAAGTTAAAACACTTGATACTGATGGCTACCAAGCTCTTCAAGTAACAGCTGGCTCGAAAAAAGCTAGCCGTGTAAACAAGCCAGAAGCTGGTCACTTTGCGAAAGCAGGTGTAGAAGCTGGCCGTGGTCTGTGGGAGTTTACTCTTGCTGACAACGAAGGTGCAGATATCAAAGTAGGTGCTGAGCTAAGCGTTGAGCTTTTCAACGAAATTAATAAAGTAGATGTTACTGGTCAGTCTAAAGGTAAAGGTTTTCAAGGCGCTATTAAGCGTTGGAATTTCTCTATGCAAGACGCGACTCACGGTAACTCTGTTAGCCATCGTGCTCCAGGTTCAATTGGCCAATGTCAAACTCCGGGTCGCGTATTTAAAGGCAAGAAGATGGCTGGTCATATGGGTGCTGAGCGTGTTACGACTCAAAACCTTGAAGTTGTTCGCGTAGACATTGAACGCAATTTACTGCTCGTTAAAGGTGCAGTAGCTGGTGCGAAGAATGGCGACGTAATCATTAAACCTGCTGTTAAAGCATAGCCGAGGAGTTGATAATGGAATTGGTATTGAAAGATGCACAAAGTGCTCTTGAAGTTTCTGAAACTACCTTTGGACGTGAATTCAACGAAGCCCTAGTTCATCAGGTAGTCGTTGCATATGCAGCTGGTGCTCGTCAAGGTACTCGTGCTCAGAAAACCCGTAGTGATGTTAGTGGTGGTGGTAAAAAACCATGGCGTCAAAAGGGTACTGGTCGCGCTCGTTCTGGTACAATCCGCAGCCCTATTTGGGTTGGTGGTGGTGTTACTTTTGCTGCACGTCCTCAGGACCACAGTCAAAAAGTAAACAAAAAAATGTATCGTGGCGCAGTGAAAAGTATCCTTTCTGAGTTAGTTCGTCAGGATCGTCTAATCGTTGTAGAAAAATTTAGTGTTGAAGCTCCGAAAACTCAAGAGCTAAAAGCTAAATTAAAAGAACTGGATCTGAAAGATGTTCTAATCATTACTGAAGAATTAGATGAAAATCTATTCTTAGCAGCACGTAACCTTTACAAAGTAGATGTTCGTGATGTTCAAGGTATTGATCCAGTTAGCCTAATCGCATTTGATAAAGTTTTAGTAACTGCAGCAGCAGTGAAAAAGATTGAGGAGAGCCTAACATGATCAGTGAAGCACGTTTACTGCAAGTTATACTAGCCCCGCATATCTCTGAAAAGGGAACTTTATCTGCTGAGAACCATAACACTATGGTATTCAAAGTTGCAGGTACTGCGACTAAAGCAGAAATCAAAGCGGCAGTTCAGAAATTGTTTGAAGTCGAAGTTACTGGTGTTCGCACACTGAACGTGAAGGGTAAAACCAAGCGTACAGGTCAACGTGTTGGTCGCCGTAGCGACTGGAAAAAAGCATACGTTAGCCTAGTTGAAGGTGCAGACATCGATTTCGCTGGCGCTGAATAGAGGAATTATAGATGGCTATTGTAAAATGTAAGCCTACCTCTCCAGGTCGTCGCCACTTAGTAAAAGTGGTAAACAACGATCTGCATAAAGGTAAACCATTCGCGGCACTTTTAGAGTCTAAATCTAAATCTGGTGGCCGTAATAATGGTGGTCGTATTACGGTTCGTCACATCGGTGGTGGTCACAAACAACACTACCGTATTGTTGACTTTAAACGTAATAAAGATGGTATCCCGGCAAAAGTAGAGCGTTTGGAATATGATCCAAACCGTAGCGCAAATATTGCACTAGTACTTTACGCTGATGGTGAACGTCGCTACATCCTTGCTCCAAAGGGCTTGGTTGCTGGTGATCAAATCATATCTGGTGAAGATGCATCAATCAAAGTAGGTAACTGCTTACCGATGCGTAATATCCCAGTGGGTACAACTGTACACGCGGTTGAGATGAAACCTGCTAAAGGAGCTCAAATTGCTCGTTCAGCTGGTGCATACAGCCAAATTGTAGCTCGTGATGGTGCTTATGTAACTCTACGTTTACGTAGTGGTGAAATGCGTAAGATCCCTACTGAGTGTCGTGCAACAATCGGTGAAGTTGGTAATGCAGAACATATGCTACGCCAATTAGGTAAAGCAGGTGCTACGCGTTGGCGTGGTGTTCGTCCTACCGTTCGTGGTGTTGTAATGAACCCAGTAGATCACCCACATGGTGGTGGTGAAGGTAAATCAAGTGGTGGTCGTCACCCTGTTTCACCTTGGGGTATGCCAACTAAAGGCTACAAAACTCGTAAGAACAAAGGTACTGATCAGTATATTGTTCGTCGTCGTAATAAGAAATAAGCAGAGGTATCGCCATGCCACGTTCTCTCAAGAAAGGTCCCTTCATTGACCTGCACTTGCTGAAGAAGGTAGAGAAAGCGATGGAAAGCGGAGAGAAGAAGCCGATTAAGACTTGGTCTCGCCGTTCAATGATCATTCCAGATATGATTGGTTTGACCATCGCTGTCCATAACGGGCGTCAACACGTACCAGTATTTGTAACTGACGAAATGGTCGGTCAAAAACTGGGTGAATTTGCACCAACGCGTACTTACCGAGGCCACACCTCGGATAAGAAAACGAAGAAGAAATAGGAGATATTATGGAAGCTTTAGCTAAACATCTATATGCTCGTTCTTCGGCTCAGAAAGCGCGCCTGGTGGCAGATCAAGTACGTGGTCTTCCAGTAGAAAAAGCACTAGAACTTTTATCATACAGCCCTAAGAAAGCTGCTGTATTAATTAAAAAAGTTGTAGATTCTGCAATTGCAAACGCCGAGCATAATGAAGGCGCTGATATTGATGAACTAGTTATCACAAAAATTTGTGTTGACGAAGGTCCAACAATGAAGCGCATCATGCCGCGTGCGAAAGGCCGTGCCGATCGCATAATGAAGCGTTCTTGCCATATCACAGTCGTGGTATCAGACAGGGGTTAAACAATGGGACAGAAAGTTCATCCTAACGGTATTCGCCTAGGTATCACTAAAGCATTTAGCTCTACTTGGTATGCAGGCAAGAAAGATTTCGCAGCTAACTTATTTAGTGACTTTGAAATCCGAAAATTCTTAACAGAGAAACTGAAAAATGCTTCTTTGTCTAAGATTACAATTGAACGCCCAGCTAAAAGTGTTCGTGTGACTATTCACACTGCACGTCCAGGTGTTGTAATTGGTAAAAAAGGTGAAGATGTTGAGAAGCTACGCACAGCTATTGCTAAAATGGCCGGCGTTCCTGCTCAAATCAACATTTCAGAGGTTCGTAAACCTGAACTTGACGCAAAACTAGTAGCAGATTCAATCTCTTCTCAGTTAGAACGTCGTGTAATGTTCCGTCGTGCAATGAAGCGTGCAGTACAAAATGCTATGCGTCTTGGCGCTAAAGGCATTAAAGTTCAAGTTGGTGGTCGTTTAGGTGGTGCAGAAATCGCACGCTCTGAATGGTATCGTGAAGGTCGTGTACCTCTACATACTCTTCGTGCTGATATCGATTACTCAACTTCAGAAGCGCATACTGTTTACGGTATTATTGGTGTTAAGGTTTGGATTTTCAAAGGTGAAGTTCTCGGTGGTTTACCACTGCAAGTAGAAGAGCAACAGCCATCTAAACCAAAGCGCAAAAGCCGCGGTAAGTAGGAGATACGCTAATGATGCAACCAAAACGTATGAAGTTCCGTAAAATGTTCAAGGGCCGCAACCGTGGTCTTTCGAAAGGTACGGAAGTAAGCTTTGGCGAATTTGGACTAAAAGCTGTTGGTCGTGGTCGAATTACTGCTCGTCAAATCGAAGCAGCACGTCGTGCTATGACTCGTCACGTCAAACGTCAAGGCAAAATCTGGATCCGAGTATTTCCTGATAAACCCATTACCGGCAAACCGTTAGAAGTTCGTCAAGGTAAAGGTAAAGGTAATGTTGAGTACTATGTTGCTCAAACTCAGCCAGGTAAAGTCCTTTATGAAATGGAAGGTGTTCCTGAGAAATTAGCTCGCGAAGCATTTGCTCTTGCAGCAGCTAAACTTCCTTTGGCAACCACTTTCGTAACTCGTAAGGTGATGTAATGAAAGCTAACGAACTTAAAGAAAAAAGCGTTGAAGAGCTTAATGCTGAACTTCTAAAGCTATTACGTGAGCAATTTGACTTACGTATGCAGTTAAACACAGATCAGTTAGCGCAGGCACACTTGGTTAAACAAGTACGCCGTGACATCGCCCGTGTTAAGACAGTATTAAATCAGAAGGCAGGTGCGTAATGAGCGAATCTAGAACTCGTACTCTTCAAGGAAAAGTGATCAGTGCAAAGATGGATAAATCTATCGTTGTTGCTATCGAACGTAAAGTGAAGCACCCGTTATACGGCAAATTCATGAGACGTACGACTAAGCTACATGTGCATGATGAAACTAATCAATGTAGTGAAGGTGACACTGTTTTAATCAGTGAATGCCGTCCACTTTCTAAGACTAAGTCTTGGACATTGGTAGAAATCGTAAATAAAGTTTAATATTAAACCTTATTTATATATGTATAAACGGCATCTTTTCCAAAGGTGCCGTTTTTTTAGACTATCTTTCTCATAAAGTTGTGGTATTATGCCTCACCCTGAAACAGCGGGTAAACAACTCTTAGTGAGTAATCATAGTAAAATAGCGGAGCACTGTAATGATCCAAATGCAAAGTGTGCTGGATGTCGCCGATAACTCAGGCGCCCGACGCGTAATGTGTATTAAGGTCCTTGGTGGCTCGCACCGCCGTTATGCAGCAATAGGTGATATCATCAAAGTTACCGTGAAGGAAGCAATTCCTCGTGGTAAAGTTAAAAAAGGTGATGTTCATTCAGCTGTGGTTGTGCGTACCAGAAAAGGTGTACGTCGTCCCGATGGTGCTGTCATTCGATTTGATCGAAATGCAGCGGTTATGTTGAACGCAAACAACCAGCCTATCGGCACACGTATCTTTGGCCCTGTAACTCGTGAACTTCGTAATGAAAAATTTATGAAGATTGTTTCACTGGCGCCAGAAGTACTGTAAGGAACCGAAAATGGCAGTTAAAATAAAGCGTGATGATCAAGTAATTGTGATTACTGGTAAAGATAAAGGTAAAACTGGAACAATTAAAACAGTTTTGTCTAACGGTAAAATAATTATTGAAGGTGTAAACACTGTTAAGAAACACCAAAAGCCAAATCCGCAAGCGGATGTAGCTGGTGGTATTATTGAACAGTCGGCACCAATGCAAATATCAAATGTTGCGATCCTTAACTCGGTAACGGGTAAAGCGGATCGTGTTGGATTTAGACTTGAAGACGGCAAAAAAGTGCGTTTTTTCAAATCTAATAATGAACTTGTGAAGTAACTGGAGTTTACGATGGCGAAACTGCATGATTTCTATAAAGACAACGTGGTGTCTGATTTGCAAAAGCAATTCGGCTATACGTCTGTCATGCAAGTCCCTCGAATAGAGAAAATCACCCTGAACATGGGTGTTGGTGAAGCACTGGCTGATAAAAAAGTCCTAGAGAACGCAGCGTCAGATATGGCAGCTATCTCAGGTCAAAAGCCACTAATCACTAAAGCACGCCGCTCTGTGGCTGGCTTCAAAATTCGTGAAGGCTACCCGATTGGTTGTAAAGTAACTCTACGTGGGTCACGTATGTGGGAATTTTTTGAGCGTTTGGTAACAATCGCTATTCCACGTGTACGTGATTTCCGTGGCCTGAATGCTAAGTCATTCGATGGTCGTGGTAACTACAGTATGGGTGTACGTGAGCAAATCATTTTCCCTGAAATCGATTACGATAAAGTTGATAAAGTACGTGGTTTAGACATCACAATTACTACTTCAGCTAAGACTGATGAAGAAGGGCGTGCATTACTGTCTGCCTTTAACTTCCCATTCCGTAAGTAAGGTGATAAGCAATGGCTAAACAATCAATGAAAGCGCGTGAAGTAAAACGTGCGAAGCTAGTTGTTAAATTCGCAGAGCAACGCGCAACTTTAAAAGCAACTATTAACGATGTAAATGCAACTGATGAAGACCGTTGGAGTGCAATGTTAAAGCTTCAAACGCTACCTCGTGATTCAAGCCCAGTACGTAAACGTAATCGTTGTAGCGTTACTGGTCGTCCACATGGTTTTCTTCGTAAATTTGGCATGAGCCGTATCAAGGTTCGTGAGCATATGATGCGTGGAGAAATCCCTGGCCTTAAGAAAGCCAGCTGGTAATCAATTAATCACGGAGTAGAAAGTTATGAGCATGCAAGATCCTATTTCGGATATGCTTACGCGTATTCGTAACGGTCAAGCAGCAAGCAAAGTGTCTGTAAAGATGCCTTCTTCTAAGCAAAAAGTTGCAATTGCAGCTGTGCTTAAAGCAGAAGGTTACGTTACAGAGTTCGTTGTTGCTGGTGACACAAAGCCTGAATTAGAAGTTACTTTAAAGTACTTTGAAGGCAAAAAAGTTATCGATACTATTAAACGAGTTAGCCGCCCAGGTCTGCGTATCTATAAAGGTGCAAATGATCTTCCTAAGGTAATGGCTGGTTTAGGTATCGCTATTATTTCAACTTCACATGGTGTTATGACTGACCGTGCTGCGCGTAAAGCGAGCATCGGTGGTGAGATCATCTGTTACGTATCATAAGGAAGTAGTCTATGTCACGTATAGCTAAGGCACCGATTACTGTACCTTCTGGCGTTGAAGTTGTAGTAACTGGTCAAAACGTTGCTGTTAAAGGCAATAAAGGCGAATTAGTTCGTCTTCTTAATGATGCTGTTGTTGTTAAGCTTGAAGACGGTGTGATTCGATTCGCACCAGCAGAAGGCTTTAAAGACGGTTGGGCACAAGCAGGTACTGCTCGTGCTAACGTTAACAACATGGTGTTAGGTGTAACTGAAGGCTTTAAGAAGACACTTCTTCTTCAAGGCGTTGGTTACCGTGCACAAGTTGCGGGAACAGTAGTAAATCTAACATTAGGTTTCTCTCACCCGGTTGCTTATCAATTACCTGAAGGTATTACTGCTGTGGCCAAAAGCCAAACAGAAATCATCCTTGAAGGTGCTGATAAACAAACTGTAGGTCAAGCAGCTGCAAAGATTCGTGCATTCCGTCCGCCAGAACCTTATAAAGGTAAAGGTGTTCGTTACGCTAATGAAATCGTGCGTCGTAAAGAAGCGAAGAAAAAGTAAGGTAGAATTATGGATAAGAAAGCATCTCGTCTACGTCGTGCTACTCGCACACGTAAGAAGTTACAAGAGCTTGGTGCAACTCGTCTTGTGATTAACCGTACACCTCGCCATACTTACGCGCAGGTAATTACAGCGGACGCACAAGTCGTAGCAAGCGCTTCTACATTAGAAAAAGAAGTGCGTGCACAAATCAGTAACGGTGGTAATAAAGAAGCAGCTCAGCTAATTGGTAAATTAGTTGCAGAACGTGCGGTAGAGAAAGGAATTTCTAAAATTTCTTTTGACCGTAGCGGTTTCCAATACCACGGTCGTGTAGCAGCACTAGCTGAAGCAGCTCGTGAAGCTGGACTCCAGTTCTAAGGGAAAAGATGATGGCAAAAGTAGAATCTCAAACCGGTGACCTGAACGAAAAGCTAATCGCAGTAAACCGTGTTGCAAAAGTAGTTAAAGGTGGTCGCATCTTTAGCTTTACAGCACTAACTGTAGTTGGTGATGGTAATGGTCGTGTTGGTTTCGGTTACGGTAAAGCACGTGAAGTTCCTGCAGCTATTCAAAAAGCTATGGAAAAAGCACGTCGCAATATCCGCGATGTCCAATTAAAAGGTAACACTCTGCAGCATCCTATCAAGGGCCGTCATTCAGGCTCTAAGGTATATATGCAACCAGCCTCTGAAGGTACTGGTATTATTGCAGGTGGTGCAATGCGTGCCGTATTAGAAGTTGTAGGTGTACAAAACGTATTATCTAAAGCTTACGGCTCAACTAACCCAATTAACGTTGTTCGCGCTACGCTTGACGCCCTAGAGAATATGAATTCTCCAGAGCAGATTGCAGCTAAGCGTGGCCTAAGTGTTAATGAATTACTGGGGTAATTAAGCATGGCTACTATTAAAGTAACACAAGTTAAAAGTGCTATTGGCCGTTTACCAAAGCACCGTGCAACAATCGTAGGTCTAGGCCTACGTCGCATCAATCATACTGTCGAGTTGGAAGATACCCCAGCAGTACGCGGTATGGTTAATAAAGTTCATTATATGGTTAAGGTTGAGGGGTAATTATGAAATTAAATACTCTATCTCCAGCAGCAGGCGCTAAGCACGCTGCTAAACGTGTAGGTCGTGGTATCGGCTCTGGACTTGGCAAAACTTGTGGCCGTGGTCACAAGGGTCAAAAGTCTCGTTCAGGCGGTTCTATACGTCCAGGTTTTGAAGGCGGTCAAATGCCTTTGAAACAGCGTTTACCAAAATTTGGTTTTACATCACGTAAATCTCTTGTTAGCGGTGAAGTTCGTTTGAACGAAATCGCTAAAGTTGACGGTGATGTAGTAACTATAGAAACGTTGAAACAGGCTGGTCTACTTGTAAACACTGTTAAGTTTGCAAAAGTAGTTCTTTCTGGTGAGATCTCTCGTTCAGTTACAGTACAAGGCCTTCGCGTTACTAAAGGTGCTCGTGCTGCAATTGAAGCTGCAGGCGGAAAAATCGAGGAATAATAGGCAATGGCTAAGAAACCAGGATTAGATCCTAAAGCGGCACAGGGCAATAAATTAAGCGAGCTTAAAACACGACTTTTGTTTGTTTTAGGTGCTATTTTAGTGTTCCGTGCAGGTTCTTTTGTTCCAATTCCTGGTATTGACGCCGCTGTCTTGGCTGATCTGTTCCAACAGCAAAAGGGCACCATCATAGAAATGTTTAACATGTTCTCGGGTGGTGCGCTTGCGCGTGCATCTATCTTCGCATTGGGTATTATGCCGTATATTTCGGCCTCTATTATTATCCAATTGATGACCGTTGTTCATCCTCCTTTAGCTGAGCTAAAAAAAGAGGGCGAATCAGGCCGTCGTAAGATAAATCAATACACGCGCTACGCTACTTTGGTATTAGGTACATTCCAAGCAATTGGTATTGCGACTGGTTTGCCAACGATGATGCCCGGACTTGTTGAAAATGCAGGCCCGAGCTTTTACATCACGGCAGTTGTGAGTCTAGTGACAGGAACTATGTTCCTTATGTGGTTAGGCGAGCAAATAACAGAACGTGGTATTGGTAATGGTATTTCTATCATTATCTTTGTAGGTATTATTGCAGGTTTGCCTAGCGCAATTGGGCAAACAGTAGAGCAAGCACGACAAGGTGAGATTCATCTTCTCGTGTTATTAGCATTAATCGTTATCGTTTTTGCGACAACCGCATTTGTTGTGTTTATTGAGCGTGGTCAACGACGAATCGTTGTTAATTACGCTAAACGTCAACAAGGGCGAAAAGTTTTTGCTGCTCAAAGCACACACCTGCCATTAAAATTAAATATGGCTGGTGTTATTCCTGCAATCTTTGCTTCAAGTGTTATCTTATTTCCAGGTACAATCGCGCAGTGGTTCGGTCAGACTGAAGGTTTAGGTTGGTTAACGGATGTTTCATTGGCTTTACAGCCAGGGCAACCGTTGCATATGATGTTATATGCTGCCGCTATTATCTTCTTTTGCTTCTTTTATACTGCATTGACGTTTAATCCACGTGAAACAGCAGATAATCTGAAGAAAAGCGGTGCCTTTATTCCAGGTATACGTCCCGGAGAACAAACATCACGTTACATTGATAAAGTAATGACCCGTTTAACACTAGCTGGTGCGTTATATATTACCTTTATCTGTTTGATTCCCGAGTTTATGATGGTGGCAATGAATACGCAGTTCTACTTCGGTGGTACTTCGTTATTAATTATTGTAGTTGTTATCATGGACTTTATGGCACAGGTTCAGACTCATTTGATGTCTAATCAATATGACTCTGTCTTGAAAAAAGCTAACTTGAAGGATTACGGTAAATAAACCGATTCTCAAGTTATACTAACTACGGAGTGTTGCAATGAAAGTTCGTGCATCCGTTAAAAAAATCTGTCGTAACTGCAAAGTTATCAAGCGCCACGGTGTGGTGCGTGTTATCTGTGTAGAGCCAAAGCATAAACAGCGCCAAGGCTAAAATAGATTTTGGATATCAAAAGCTTAGGTGATTATATTGCCTAAGCTTTGTTTTGTTTGCTAAATTATCATTTGTCGAGTATCCTACCGGGCTTTTCACAAATGAATCGTTAACTTTTTAAGGAGTGCATAGTGGCCCGTATCGCTGGCATTAACGTTCCTGATCATAAGCATGCTGTGATTGCATTAACTGCAATTTTTGGTATCGGTAAAACTCGCTCACAGATAATCTGTGCAGCGTCAGGTATTGCTGAATCAACAAAGCTTAAAGATCTGGATGAGACACAAATCGAAGCTCTTCGTACAGAAGTAGCTACGTTCACCGTTGAAGGTGAC
>NZ_PJBP01000143.1 GCF_002836415.1 Psychromonas sp. MB-3u-54
TGGCTAACATCTCGCACCACGACATTAACTCAACCTTTATCAACAGATACATAATTTAGCGCTTACCGATCCTTTAACTGGACTGGAAAATAGACGCAGTTTCTCTATATTGGCAGAACAAAGAATAAAGTTGGCGAAACGACTAGAAAGCCCTTTAATACTTTTATATATCGATGTCGACAACTTCAAAGCAATCAATGATACCCATGGTCATAATGTGGGTGATAATATTTTGAGTCATCTGGCTCGTATTCTAAAAACAAATATACGTGAGTCAGATATTGTTGCCAGAATGGGTGGAGATGAGTTTGTAGTCCTAATACTGCCAAAAAATAAAGATGACATACAAAAAATAAAACAAAAAATTGGACAGACTGTTAGAGATTACCGACACACCGAATTACCTCTTTTTACAGCAACGGTTGGGGCAACACTAGTCAATAAGGTCTCAAATATTGAACAACTGCTTGATCAAGCAGATAAAGATATGTTGACTCAAAAAAAGTATTCCCGCAATTAACAATATATTTTCATACCCCATTGTTTTTTAATAAAGTATTGGAAATCACAATGCTTTTCTTTTTTTTAACAATGTTTCGCATCGCTGAAATAAGCTAGACATCGGTCTGCTTAATAAAACCAAAAAAATTCCTGATTACCCATGTGAAAAAAGACATCCTAATCTTTTTATAAATAAACTAATACGACGACAGATTTCCCGACCAGTTTTCTTATGATAACCAGCTGAATTAGTGCGTTAAAAATAGGTAAGCATTGTACAGTCAATAATATAGCGGTGACTCGGCCAAATAAAAAAAACCTCACTCAGCGACATTCATTAATCGCCCGTAGGGTGCGCTGTTTGCGGTGCATAGAATCCACCCTACCAACAATACCAAACGTATTAATAAGTGACCATATTTACTCTTCAAATTCATTATGAGGGCTTTGTGCGCGTCAATTTTTCCTTTGAAGCAAGTGATCATAAACTTAATGCTTTTGCTATTACTCGTACTCATTGGGCATAAAAAAACCCGAAACGCTAATATTAAAGGGCGTTTCGGGTTCTTTGCATTTCCCACTCTGTATAAGTCTATTTCAAGCGGTAGGTAATACCCATATTCAGACTCTTATCCCAGTCATCATTATTATTGCCGTCGATATTATCTTCCAAGTCCTGCAATCTAGCCGTTAAATTTAAGTCTAACTGATTGGTTAAGTAATAACGGAACGTCGAACTAAGTGTATTAGTCGTAATATCTTCCACACCGTCAACGTCTGTTTCAGCATGATTTAATATCCACTGGTTTTCCCAATCAACACGATCGGTTAACTCATTGGTTAAAGACATCGCATTATTGAAAATATAGCTGTTGTCATTATCATCTAAAGTCGCAGTCACAATCGCTTCGTCAGAGAACTGAGTCGAATTGCCAATCGGGTAATGATATTCAGCACCCACTTCTAATGCCGGTTTACCATTTTCGCCATCATAGTCTGTAAAAACGACCCCAACACCAGCACGCACTAACCAGCCTTTTTTACGTGTTGAAATTCGCTCATTGACTAATACATCGAATGACTTCAAGACCGCACCAGCGCCCAGATCGCCACCACCTTTTACCAGCCCAGATTTTTTAAGCGCGTTTTCTATATCCTCAACCCAATACTGTTCGAAGTCTGCTGCACCATATTTTGAACGATATTCATTTTCTTTATCAATAACTACCGCAACTTCTTGATACATCGCATTCGACGGGTCACCCGTTAAAGTGCCCCGCATGCGTAATGCTTCAATCAAACGAATTGCACGCGCCATAGGCGTTACGTTAACAACACGCCCATAACCCAAACCAATCACCGCTTTTGTGAACGGGTCTTCTTGTCCTTTCTGTAAACCAACTTCCCCTTTGCCGTAATAGAAAGCACCATTACTGTCCGGCTGAAAATACTTGTCTGCGGTGATAGAGCCTAATGCCTGATAATAAGACTGGTCTTCATCATCCGCATTAGGTCCACGGTAGCGTGAGCCTGAACCTAAAAAATCAATTTTTGTATTAAGATCTGGTGAGCTGAATACCTGCTCATAATCAAGTGCTACGTCAAGATCATAACTGGTTTGATCCTGATTACCGCTGTTGAGATTAAACTGACCGGAAACATAAGCATCTTGGTAAGCTGATGTCGCGTCATCGTAGTCGGTCACCGCTGGCACTGCAAATACACTTCCAGTTAAAGCCAACATGACTGAAGCCGTTACTACCTTTAGTTTTGTCATAGCATATTTCCCTTTATAATTAGTTTTTTTAGTTTTATTGAAAATGAAAATTTAAAAATAAATAACTACCCTATTAAAGATAAGCACTAATCGATATTGTGCAAAAAAAAAATTTGAGAAAGATCATAGAATTTAGTCTTAATTAACCTGAATTCGGGATAAAAATAAAAATAGATTGAACTTAATGCCTGATCCACGAACTGATTTTTTTAACTAGAAAAGTCGGATGTAAAAAGGGAGCAGATATAAAAAGGACAGGCATGATTAATTAGTTTAACTTTTATTGTTGGTCTTTCGCCCTTGACGGCGTGTAGATAATGATAAATCGAAATGCAGTTTCGCAGTTCGAGGGAGTCATGCTCTCTCAACAGCAAGAGTAATAAGATAAAGGAAGTTTTGTTCGTGACACTATCTGCCGCATAATTTCCTTAGCCGCATTGGTTTGGTATTCTAGTAGATCGAATAAAAATATAATTAGTCTTTTAAAATTTCAATATTAAAGCCCCTCGCTCTCGGCAACCTGGCAACAAAACACAAATAGGTCGAAGCCCATAATATCAATACAAGGCACCTGTTTCGATTATAATTCCATTCATGTAAAATGAATTATAAGCAACAGAAAAACCTGACCGGAAGGCTATTAGTGATGTCCCAACTTGAAACAATGACTGAATTTGAAAAAATGCAATTAGGATTGGAATACGACGATTTTGGCCCTGAATTAACCGCACTTAAAGAGAATGCATTTAACTTATTGCAAAAAATTAACCAATGCCAATTCGGTAAATCCCCCCCCTTTTTCAAAACCTTATTAAAAGGCATGACTAAAACAAGCTTTATCTGCCCCCCCTTTCGCTGCGAATATGGAAAAACAATTTCTATAGGTTCATCGAGCTTTATCAATATGGGCGCGACTATGTTGGATAACGCTCCCATCACCATTGGCAATAATGTCTTAATTGGCCCAAATGCACAGTTTTACACAGTGTCTCACCCTATTGATTACCGCAGACGCAGAGAATGGGAAACAACATGTTTGCCGATTACCGTGGAAAATGATGTCTGGATTGGCGGCAATGTGGTGATTTGTCTGGGAGTCACCATTGGGGCTCGCTCGATTGTGGCCGCAGGCGCTGTGGTGACTAAAGATGTTGCACCCGATACTATGGTGGGAGGACAACCCGCAAAATTGATTAAACGTCTGGATTAGCAGTCAATACTCAAGGTTTGCCTTGTTTTTATGCTTTCGCATGAAGCATCTGATTTAACTTTTATTGTTGGTCTTTCGCCCTTGATGGCGAGAATTTCTCGTTCTCTCACTCTGCGTGGCAATGCTGATACCGCATTGGGTTATCGTAAGCTTTCGCTTGAAACGTTTGGTTTAACTTTCATTGTTGGAGTTCCGCCCTGACGGCGTGTAGACGATGAGAAACCGAAACCCAGTTTCGCAGTTCGAGAGAGTCATGCTCTTTCAACAGCAAAAGCAAAGTAACCAAAAGAATGCCGTTCCGAGACGTTTTTTATTCTAACCCGCCCAATAACTTCTTAACACACCGGCTCGGACAGCACATCCCTGTGCAGAGCCGAGCCTAACGAAATCAACAAGGGCACGCAGAGCTTTGCCCGCTCATAAGCCTGAACTGGCGTTCAATTCGCTCCTGTTTCTCCTTGCTAAAACAGTCGTTCACCACAAAAAAAATGGACGGGAATCATGTAGCTGCTCTGGCTTTGAATTCTAATGTATTGAATTTACAACGAAATATAAGTGGATGTCCAACCTTTTCCATTTAGAGCAGTATCAAATATCGAAATACTACCTCGTCAGTTCTGTTCAATATTAACCTTAAAGAATTTACCACTTGTTACAGTTTCCCAGTGTGAAGCACTTACATAATTAAATAGTTCAAATAAATTCTTTTGTAATTCGACAAATTCGTTGTATTTAGGCGATGTAATATCTAATTTAATTATTATTTGACTGAGAGCACCATATAACCAAGTATATAATTCAACAGATTCAGACCATTTTTCATGGTATAGCTCACAAGCTAGTGGTTTACGAATAAATCTCTCAGCGCCTCTTGCCTTCTCAGTAATATCATTCAAAAATTGACTTTTAAGCTGACATGAAGCTTGGCTTAAAAATCCAGCTAATTTCATTGATATGCTAAATTCAGAGTCTCCCATAGTGTAATTTACATTGCTATTGTTCCAAAGTTTCATCTGTTCTATGATAAATAACTGTGTAATATCATCAATATGCAAACGTTCTGATTCTAGAAGAGGTTGAATGACTTTATCGTAGATCCAAGGATTTAATTGCCCTAAATTGGTATTTGATGAGCCCAGTAAAATTTCACATTGTTCAGATGAAACTTTCAACTTTAAAATGTCATCATTTAAATAATCAGATAACTCTAGAAACCAAGGTTTCAAATCACCACAAGGGTTTTCATTTGTTAATATCCAGGCAATAAAGTGCAGCTTATCTTTATCTGAAATCTGTTCAATAAAATCGATAACGTTGCCTTTATTTTTTTGAATCAAACATCCTAACAAATGATATCCAAACCATTTTAAAATACCGATATTACAACAAAGAAGATTTGATAATGAATAAGAAGGAGTGCCTAACATAAGTGATAAAGAAAGCTCTCTTAGCCCATACGCAAAAAGTACAGAGGTAAGTGTATATTGTTCATCTGTTTGCAACTGAATTTCCTTAGCCCACTCCTGTAGCAACGATGTAAATCGTTCTGGACTGCTTTTTAATATCAACTGTACAGCAAAGAAATCCCCCCAGTTCATTACGCTAGATTTAAAACATGAGCTACGAATTAAGTGTTCAAATTGATACGAACTTTGAATCCAGCTCTTAAAATCCTTATTTATAAAAGAGTTCATACTTAAAATATCAGTAATATTACTATCTGCTATGCATCCCATTTTCCGAATGGATAAATATTGTAAAAGTAGCTCTATATTCTCATCACTCAGAGCAAAACTGTCATTAGAAATTATTGATCCATTTGAGTTAGCTAAACGATTACCAAGTAGTTCAATATCTTCTTCAAGTGAGTCATGAGAGCATAAATTTAAAAACATTTTGACTTCTAATATTGAATTGAACTCAACTATGGATGAGGGGGTGTGAGGGTTTATAACTTCTGATTTAGAATCGAAAGCAGTTTCCAAAGCACTTTTTTTACTGAGTAGACCACTTAAATATAGTGTAACTTTCTCTAGTGTACTTTCTTCAATTAAGGTAATTAACAATGGGTGGTTTTCATTAGCTTTTTGAATTGAGTTTGATAAATGAAATCCTTTTACTAAAGTAGATGAATCTTTTTCAGTGATCAAAAAGTATCTATCATGAATAGCTGGATTTCCACCTTTCCTAGAAACAAAGGACACTTTAAACCTAGAGCCTAAAAATAATGGAGCCATACTCTCATAACATTTTTTAAAATTTTCTATTTTTTCTTGTTTTTTATCTTCACCACCACTATCGGTATAAATAAATAGATTTGAGCCTTTATTTAAATCTTTCGCAAATAATGTTGTTCCATTAGTTTCCCAGAATGGATCAAATACATGAAAATCGTGGGAGCTATATTTTTTAAAAAGTTTTTGAAACCACTCCACCACTTCTATACGTGAACGACCGTTATCAGCTAGTTTTTCAAAAAAATCGCCTTCTGATTTTTTCATGAATAAACTACTAATTTTTATTTTAAAGTTATTATCAGCCAACTCCCACTTAGGGATGTTCGGCCCTTTGACGTGTATATCAGAACTTTGATATTTGGAAAAACTCTTTGTGTTATTTAAACGCGCAAGATCCTTTTTCTGTTGGGAGCCTTTATCCAACCAATCGAGTTTTAATTTACCCGAAAGTTCAATAATATTCATACCTACATTAATGCTATTTATAAAGTTTTGTCTTTGAGAAAAAATAGTTGTTACTAAGGATGATTCTTGTTTAAGTTGACCACTAATATTTACTTGTATACCGTCATAATATTGAGAAAGAAAAAAAGTATGACTACAGGCTTCATTCTGCTTAAATGGTGTTTGTATTTGATGCTTTTCAATTTCTATATTATCTAAAAATAGTTTTACCGTAACATTTAGAGCAGCCCAGTTTTCATATCTTTCAGGGATATATTTGAAACTCACTTTTTCATTTTTATAAAATAGTTGTAGTTTCTTTACACTATTTACATTGAGTTCTGGTGAATGGAAAATTTCTAAGTTACCTAGTCGATCGCTATCTAAACCTAGTAGATTAAGTTTAGTATTTTTTTCTATACAATTTGAAGCATCGAGTACTAATTGCTTATCTAATATTTCCTCGTTATCAAAAATGGTATCTTTATCTAATGAATAAATACTGGCGCTATAAGCACTTGAATTTGGTAATGGACTCTTAAGGCCAATCGTTTCATTCACACTCAAACACATTCTAGATGGCAGCCATGCAGTAGGTTTAATACCAAGCATTTTATCTAATTTAAAAGTAGAAAATAGTTTACATTTTTTATCAAACGTAAGTTCCAAAATTGTACTTATTTTTTCTAAATCATAACCTTTATATAGATATTCTAAAACGGCTTTTATTTTTGTAGTATTTAATTTAATGTGTAAATTCACAACACGAATAGGTTGGCTATCTTGATTTAATACTTTAACATTTTCTTCAACACGCCATTTATCATCACTAAACGAATATGGTATTACTCGACCATAAATATGACGGTACATCTTAGAACCATGTTTTATTGAAGAGATTAACCAAAGACTTAGATAGCATGCATTATTTTCAGATAGTACCGGAGCTAACCGTTTGTCTTTAAAAATATTTTCAATATTCATAATAAGCTTATAGTTAAAAGTAAATTGAGCACGCAATATTTTTACAATAACAAACATCATCTTACAGGTATATTTATAAAGAAAACAAAAACACTTAATCAACACTATTTAACAAGACACCCATGTTAATTATTCTTCGGTTAGATGATTTCAGTAAAAAAGGTTGGACCTCCATTTATACTCCATTATTAATTAAAGATATTAGAATTCCAGACTAATGCGGCTACGAAAATTTCCGTACGTTTTTCTTGATCAATCAATTCCTTTAGCAAAGGAAATCATGGAGTGAATTGAACGGTAGTTCAGGATTATGAGCGGGCTAAGCTCTGCGTGCCCTTGTTGATTTCATTAGGCTTGGCTCTGCACATGGATGTGCTGTCCGAACTGGGGCGTTAAAAAATGGCTGGGTAGTACAAAAATAAAAAACATCTAGGCGAATTGAACGGCAGTTCTGGCTTATGAGCGGGACAGGCTCTGCCTGTCCCTGTATACGGCACTGTGAGTTATGCGCCAGCATAATGTCACGAACAAAACTCTCTTTACCTTATTTTTCTTACTGTTGAGAAGCATGACTCTCTCGAACTGCAAAACTGCGTTTCGTCTCTCATCATCTACACGCCGTCAGGGCCGAACTCCAACAAAGAAAGTTAAACCAACTGCCCAAAGCGAAAGCCTACGAAGAACAGATGTGGTATCACCTAGGTTACAAATTCATTAAAATTCTCGATTAAAACATTCCGAGAATGACAACGAGCATTTATTTATCGAGGGAAATCCCCCGGCATAGAACTAACTTTGTTCAACAAACTGATACTGCTTATCCAGCTGGCTATACCCTGCCCCGCTGCCTTTACTGACATGAATCTGCTTATTAATCCGCTCCTTAAGCGCATCAACGTGGGAAATAACACCAATCAACTTACCGGTTGCATTTAACCTTTCCAGCGCATCTAAGGCTATTTCTAGAGTATTAGCATCTAAGGTGCCAAATCCTTCATCTAAAAATAACGATTCTATCTGCGTTTTATGACTGACCAGATTGGAAAGTGCTAAGGCCAGCCCTAAGCTTACTAAAAAGCTTTCCCCCCCCGACAGGGTTTTTACATCCCGTACGGCATTCGCCTGCCATAAATCAATTACCTGCAGGGCTAAGGGTTCATCAATATTGCGCTGCAGCTGATAACGCTGATGTAAATCTGCCATCTCTTTATTCGCCAGATAAACCAGGTTGTCTAAGGTTAAGCCCTGCGCAAAGGTTCTGAATTTATTGCCGTCCGCTGAGCCGATCAGTTTATTGAGCATCGCCCACTGTTCCGCACTGTCTTTTTGTTGCACCTGCTGATCGATCAGTTCCTGTTGCTGTGCTTTTAAACGTACGTCCGCCTGCAGTTTGCCTTTTTTCTCCACCAGCTGTTCACCGATAACCTCAGATTTGCCCTGATTCGCAGCAAGCGCATTTTCTAATACGCTTGGTTCTTCTTCAGTAACACTTAATTTGAGATGTTTTTCAAGGCTCTGCTGCGCCGAACTTAAACGGGTTTTTTCTGTTAGTAACTGCTCATGCAACTGCTTTTGTAAAGCAAGCAGCAACCGTAACTGCTCTTCCGGTAAACGCGCATTAATAAAACTTATCTGATCTATAAAAGGACTGGCGATTAACTGTGTTTCGAAAATACTCAATAATGTCTGCTGGTTATTATGCAGTTCTGCCTGATAATTTTTCTGCTCACTAAGCTGTCCTGATAAACGGGCAGATTCCCCCTGGACATTGTGAAGATCAGACATTGCCAGCTGCAGCTGGCGCGAGAGTTCCGTTTTTTCAGATTCAAGCAGCTGGCGAAGCTGCGCTTGGCTTTGGCTGCCGAATTCATCTGTTCGTTGTTGCCGCTTTTGGGAAAGCTGCGTCTGATTAGACTGCCATAATGTCTGCAGCTGCTGTAATACACTTTGCTGCTGTACATACTGCTGCTCCTGCAGGGCTATTTCATGGGCTTGCTGATCGACCATGCTTTGCTGCATGACACTTTGCGATTTTTGTGACTGGTATAAGAGAATTAAATTATTCTGATTTTCAATCCACACAGCCGGATTATTGAATAATTGTTCAACTTCAAGCGGATTTTTTAATAATTCAGACGGCAGCTGCTGGCGAATGACCTGCTGATTTTCTTCAAGCTGTGCTGCAAGCGCCTCCTGATCGGTGGCTAAGCGCAGCGCTTCATTATCAGCAACAGCATGCTCATTATCAAGTTGCTGCAATAACCTTTCATGGTCATTGGCTTTTTGCGTTAGCACCTGCATAACCTCCCGCAGTTCAGGAAGTTGCTCATCGATTTTCTGGACTTGTTTGTGCAGATTTTCAATATTTAAACGTTTATTTTGTAAGCTCTGTGTTAATAAAGATAAATCTGCAAAACTGCTCTGCTGATAGGTAAAGGCAGATAAATAAGGGCTCAGTTTCCATTCATTAAGCTGATTATTGTGCAGCTGATTAAGATCGGCTCCCTGAAGACGATATTCTGCGAGCTGCCTGCTATCTGTTTTAATTTGATTTTTAAGTTCTGAATACTGCTCTCGGATACTCTCCAGCTGCTGCTCTTTCAGCTCTAGCGCGGTTTGTGTTTCAGGTATATCCACGGGCTGATAATCACTCACCGACGGGTGTGCAATAGATCCGCATAACGGACAAGGCGAATCTTCCTGTAACAGTTTTTTCAAATCGCTTAATTGGGCAATCACCTGATCTTGTTTTAACAGCTTTTGCAGCGCAAGCAGTGCATTTCTACATTCCAGTCCTTGTTCCTCACTCACCATTAATGCCGACTGACCACCTTTAATGTTGTTATCTAATTCAGTACAGCTTTTGTGCACAGCAGCTAATCTTGCATTGCTATCATCAAGCTGCCTGATTAAAGATAAGGCCTGCTGATTTTGAGACTGTTGATCAAAAACCTCGGTCAGCAGCGTATTTAATTGCGCAGCACTGCTAAATTGACCGTTGTCCAATAACGACTCTCTGTGCTGCTGGTGCTGCTGCAGAAGCAGCTGTTTTTCATGCAGCGCTTGTCCGCTGAGCTTGACCTGTTGATGGGCATCCAGCAGTTTATTGTGCAACACTTTTTGCTTTTTCTGCAGATTAGAACTGCCTGACATAACGTCTTTTAACTGCGACTGCTGCTTAATATATAAGGAAAACTGCTGCTTAATCAGCGGCAGACTTTCCTGAAGCTGATCCAAAACCTGCTGCTTCTGTAATGCCTCATTTAAGGTTGTTAAGGAAAAATTATCGCTATTCTGTTTGACCGCCAGAATATCCAGCGTCTGCTTTGTCGCAACGGCGGTTTTTGTCTGTTTGTCGACGGCCGTTTTTTGTTCACGGCACTGCCCGGCTAACTGATCTATTCCCAAATCTAAAGGCATAAGATGTTCATTGAGTTGTTTCTGCCTGGCTGCATGGTTTTGTTGCAATGAGGTCTGCGCTTCAGTAAGGCTTTCAACCCGGCTTTTGTTCTCTATTAACTGCGCTTCTAATAGCTTGTTTTTTTGCTCATTTGCAACGATTAACTGCTCGCCAGCCTGCATTTTTTCTGCGTTTAACAACTGGCTCTGGTAAGGCGATTCAAGCAGTTTAGCCTGTTGTGCAAGCTCAATCTGCATCTGTTTATTCTTAAACTCAGCGGCAGACTGCTCAGCGTTTGTTAACAGTCTCAACTGCGCTTCTACCTGTTCTTTCAATATTTGAGTGTTTTTCAACCACAACAAAGCGCCTTCAATATCCTTTAAGTCTGTTTGTACAGTCTGTTTATCGGCTTCAAGCAGCGTAACCTGCTTATTTAATTGATCAACCTGCGCGGGTGAGAGTACTTCTAATACATCCGCTTGTTTGATTAATAAATCTAATTCCGCCTGCGCCTGTTTATTACGTTCAAAGACATGCTTAGCGATTTCACAATAAATCTCAGTCCCAGTTAACTCTTCCAGCAGTTCCGCGCGATCTTTAGTATTAGCGTTTAAAAATGCGGCAAAACCGCCTTGAGCAAGCAGCATGGATTTTGTGAAGCGGGAAAAATCGAGTCCGGTAAGGTCAATAACCTGCTTTAAGACTTCACTGCTTTTAGTGCAGAGGATCTCGCCGTCAATTTCACTTAACTGGCAAACAGGAGCTTGCAGTTTACCCCTTGTACTATTGCGCGCGCGTTTTTGGCTCCAAAAAACCTCATACCCTTTACCCTTTACGGAAAATCCCACTTCCGCTAAACAGTCTCCCGTACCACGGGTCATTAATTCATTTTTACTTTGGGTTATTTTATCCAAACGGGGGGTCTGTTGATATAAAGCTAAACAGATTGCATCGAGAATGGTGCTTTTACCGGCACCTGTCTGTCCGGTAATAACAAACAAACCGTTTTCTAAAAATTCAGCATCCTGAAAATTAATTTCCCAATGGCCTTTTAATGAATTGAGGTTTTTAAAACGTAAATAAAGAATTTTCATAATTTATGCTCCACTTCAGAGCAGACTTCGGTAAACAGTTTGGTTAACTGCTCTCTCTGCTGATCGTTGTAGCTGTCTTCGATCTGCAAACGATGCTGAAAAAGATCCGCCGGTGTTAAATTGTCCAGCGTTGATTTATCCGATGCCTGATACTGGTTATTTGCATTAATAGTCGGACTGCTGATTTTTAAAATCTCTATTTCACTTTCCTGCACCTGTTCATTCAATAATCCATGTACATCGGAAAGATAAAAATCCTGCTGCAGCTTTACTTCGATCCAGGCACTTTGACCGTCTAACTCTTTTTTAAGCATTTGTAACTGCGCAGTGACAGACTCTAAATCGCCCCTGATAACCTGCATTCGCTGAAAAACAGGGATCAGCATCTCATTGACGGTTAAGGCATTATCTTTATCAAATTCAATAATATTAATATTTTTCTGCTGTTTGGTTTCATCAAAACTCAAGGCTATCGGGCTGCCGCAGTAACGGATATGATCGGCTTTTTGTACTTTTTGCGCACGGTGCAGATGCCCCAGGGCAATATAGTTAAAAGCGGGAAAGAGTTGGGCAGGGAAAGCCGTCAGTGTACCGATATAAATTTCACGCACAGAATCTGAAACACTGCAGCCCACCGCGGTCAGATGCCCGGTTGCAATAATAGGAAGAGCCTGCTCATGACACTGCGCATTAGCGAGTTCAAAAATAGACTGATAAGTATCCGCTATGCCCTGCTGCAGAGAAATCTGTTTATCAGCAGCCGAGCTGCCCTGAACACTTTTCATTACATCTGCGGCCCGTAAAAAAGGCAGTGCGCAAACTAATGCCTGAGTTTGTTGCTGTTCATCCTTAAGCGCAATAATATGTTCCGATAAATCATCACTTAATCCTGCTAATACAGAAACATCTAATGCTTTTAATAAATCTTTATTTTCATTGAGCACAGCAACACTGTCATGATTCCCGGCCATAATAATAAGCTGGCGACAGCTGCTTTTTTGCAGCTTGACAATAAAATCACTGTAGAGCTTGCGCGCGTAAGAAGGCGGTGATGCGCTATCAAAAATATCGCCGGCAACGATTAATGCGTCGACCTGCTGCTTATTGACCACTTCAATTAACCAGTTTAAAAAATGTAAATGCTCTGACTCTCTGGTTTTCATCATAAAATACTGACCAAGATGCCAGTCTGAAGTGTGTAATATCTTCATTAATTTTCCATTACTTAGCGGCAAAGGATTAAGTTTACCCATTTAAGACTTAAAAAACTGTTTTGAATAATAAACAAGGATCTTGATAGTGAAAATCA
>NZ_PJBP01000144.1 GCF_002836415.1 Psychromonas sp. MB-3u-54
AAATGCTTGATGACCGGTAAAAATGACATTGTGGCATGAAGATAAACGGCGAAATACATCATCGGTGATAATTTCATTGGAGTGATCGTTGAAAAACAGATTGTCTTCTTCTTCGTAAACATCCAGGCCTAATGCGCCTATTTGTCCACTTTTTAGCGCCTCAATTGAATCTTTAGCATTTATTAAAGCCCCCCGACTAGTATTAATGAGCATCACACCCTTCTTCATTTGTGCAAAAGATTCTCTATTAAGCAGATGGTAATTATCGTCAGTTAACGGGCAATGCAGAGTAATAGCATCACTGCGTGTAAATAATTCTGTTAGTGAAACATAGTCAGCACCAAGTTCAATTGCCTGTGCAGAGGGGTAAGGATCATAAGCTAATATCTCACAGCCAAATCCTTTTAGGATACGTATGGTGGCAAGGCCAATCTTACCTGTGCCGATAACCCCCATAGTTTTACCAAACATATTAAACCCGACTAATCCATCGAGTGAAAAATTGGCATCGCGGGTACGTTGATAAGCTTTATGAATGCGTCTGTTTAAGGTCATCATTAATGCGATAGCGTGTTCGGCAACGGCTTCCGGGGAGTATGCCGGCACGCGCATGATAGTCAGACCTGATTTTTTGCTAACCGCTAAATTTATATTGTTAAAACCGGCACAGCGCATCACGATAAGCTTAATGCCAAAACTTGCGAGCTCAGTTAATACCGGACCTGCGAGATCATCATTCACGAATGCACAGACCGCATCATAACCTTTAGCCAGTTGGCTGGTATGAACATCTAAGCGGGTATCAAAATACTTTATCTGTATTAACTCTTGTTGAACCGCCAGTAGAGGATCAAAATGTTTAATATCATAATTGCGTGTACTGAACATGGCAACTTTCATAATAGAATTCCCAAGATGGATAAAAAATAAGATGCTGGTCTTATACCCATGTTACTTCAAAATGCTTTGTCAGGCGCAAGCTCTTCGATCAAAGCAAAACGTAACATGACCTTTCGAGTGACTAACTGTGTTAATCCTCTAGCGGTAGATGTAAATGGTTATTCCCTTTCCGATTGGTGCAACGCAGCGCTGTTTTTTGAGCTCGCGCCCCGTAGGGCAAGGAAAATTGAAGTATCATGGGTATACACTTTATCTAACCATACTGCCTGAAATTTTATCTGTAAAGCGGTACGGGAAATCATCATCCTGCAACAGGATTATTTTTGCTGTTTTTATAACCGTGCTAAAGGGAGTTTTTTATGCATCTGTGTTTTTCTATAACCGCACATGGTTTTGGACATGCCGCAATTTCATGCGCTGTTATTAATCAGGTAAAAGAAAAATATCCTGATATAAAAATCACTGTGCTCAGTTTGGTCTCTAAGGTTTATTTGCAGTCGCGTCTTCGCTGCGAGTTCGAACTGATTACGCTGGGTAATGATTTTGGTATGTTAATGGTTTCTCCGGTTGAGGTGGATATACAAGCAAGTGCGCTTAAATATTTATCTCTTTATGATAATTGGCAGCAAGCAGTTGCTCAGGAAAAGCAGATTTTAGAAGAGATTAAACCTGACTGCCTGATCAGCAATATATCACCGGTCAGTTTGGAAGCGGCGATGCAGTTGAATATCCCGACCGCTTCGGTTGCGCCTTTTAACTGGGCTCAAATTTATCAAGCCTATTGCCTTGGACCCGGGCAACGCGAGATAATTCAGGCAAAATTTATTTTTGATAATATGGTCTCTATTTATGAACGGGTTGATTTCATTTTTAAACCTTTGCCCTCGGTGCCCTTTATGCAGGATAAGGAAATACAGGTAGGCAGTATCTGTGATCACCCGCCGCCCGAATCTGCACAGTTACTGCAAAAATTACCGGCAGGTACAGATAAAATTGGCTTAGTAGCACTGGGTGGTTTACCAATGAAGCTGGATCTTGAAAATTGGCCTCACATAACAGGGTGGCATTGGCTGGTGGATCAGCATGCTAGTCAGTTGCGCGATGATATGAGCCAATTAAGCACGTTACCTTTCTCTTTTTTACAGTTAGTTAGCAGCTGTGATCTGATTTTAACTAAACCTGGATACGGTACCTATTGTGAAATTGCGGCTATCGCCAAATATCAAAAAGTAAGGGTCATTAGTCTTGAGCGTCCGGATTGGCCGGAAACACCCTTTTTAAACCAGTTTTTAAGTGCGCGGGTACCTTTTGTCGAAGTTAAGCTTTCGCAGTTGAGCAACGATGCTTTAATAACTGTTATTAAGCAATTGGATTTGCTTGATTATCCGCAGGTTCAGACTTGTGAAGACGGTGCATCGCAGTTAGTCAGTTATTTGCTTGGGCAGTTGTAGAAGGTTGTTTTTATATCAGGTAGTTATAGCATGTTATTTTGGTGTTTTTTGATTAATAAAAAGCCAGTTAAGAGGGAACTTAACTGGCTTAGATTGAACCTTTTCTTATAAATTAAACAAGCAGTTTGCTTAATTGTGGTCCTGCAGAAACAAGGGCTAGCCCTTCTGCTTTATCCGTATAACGGGCAAAGTTATTAATAAACAGAGTTGATAATTCTTCTGCTTTTGTTTCCCATTCGGCAGTCGTTGCATAGGTATCGCGTGGATCAAGAATGTCACTGCGAGCACCCGGTAAAGCTAATGGAACTTCCAGATTAAAGTATGGAATTGTTTTAGTAGGTGCGTCTTCAATTGATCCATCTAAGATAGAGTCAATAATGGCACGAGTATCTTTGATTGAGATGCGCTTACCGCTGCCATTCCAACCTGTATTTACAAGGTATGCTTCTGCACCACTTGCTTCCATACGTTTAACTAACTGCTCGGCATATTGTGTTGGGTGTAGCAGTAAAAATGCAGCTCCAAAACAAGCAGAGAAGGTCGGTGTTGGCTCTGTAATACCACGCTCAGTACCCGCTAATTTTGCGGTGAAACCCGAGAGGAAGTGATATTGCGCTTGCGCTTTAGTCAGTTTGGAAACCGGAGGTAAAACACCAAAAGCATCAGCAGTCAAGAAAATGACTTTCTTGGCATGGCCGCCTTTTGACACAGGTTTTACAATATTTTCAATATGATAAATAGGGTATGAAACACGTCCATTTTCTGTTTTACTCGCATCATCATAATCGACAACACCATCAGCGCCAACAACCACATTTTCAAGTAATGCATCGCGTCTAATCGCGTTAAAAATCTCAGGTTCAGCTTCTGCGCTTAAACGGACGGTTTTAGCGTAACAGCCACCTTCAAAGTTAAATACACCTTCATCATCCCAGCCATGTTCATCATCACCAATTAATTTACGTTTTGGATCCGTTGACAGAGTGGTTTTACCGGTACCCGATAAACCAAAGAAAATCGCCGTATCGCCAGCTTCACCCACATTTGCTGAACAATGCATAGATGCCATGCCGTTAAGGGGTAGCAGGTAGTTCATCACTGAAAACAACCCTTTTTTCATTTCACCGCCGTACCAGGTGCCACCGATCAATTGAATTTTTTCTGTAAGATTAAAAGCAACAAAGTTTTCAGAGTTTAATCCGTGAGATTTCCACTCTTGATTGGTTGTTTTAGAGCCATTCATTACAACAAAATCGGGTTCAAAATCTACAAGTTCTTCAGCCGTTGGGCGGATAAACATATTGGTTACAAAATGTGCCTGCCAGGCAACTTCCATAATGAAACGAACTTTTAAGCGGGAATTTTCATTTGCCCCACAAAAAGCGTCAACCACAAAAAGTTGTTTAGTGGAAAGATCTTTGGCTACGATTTCTTTTAAATAATCCCAAGTTCCCTGGTCGATAGCTTTATTATCATTTTTACCTTGGTCACTCCACCAAACGGTGTCGCGAGTCGTATCATCTTTAACAATATATTTATCTTTTGGAGAACGACCGGTAAAAATACCCGTATCAACCGCAACAGTGCCATTTGACGTGACGGTACATTTTTCAAAACCTTCTAAATTTTCTGCTATCTCTTCTTCATAGAGTTTATCATAACTCGGATTATAGATAACTTCAGGAATGTCCGTAATACCGTATTTACTTAATGTTTCAGCAGAAAATGTGTTCGTCGTTGCCATGTTCAATGTCCCTCGGGTAGTGTTTATTTAATGGATATTGCCTAGCCATTAAATTGGATGAAAATGAGACTAACAGGGTAAGGTATTAGAGGATGCATTTAGGAGATCTAGTTCAAATAATGAGAAATTTTTGTTAAAAAAAGGGCATTTACACTAATATAATGTAAATGATCCTCGATTTTTGTGTTATTTAGCTGCTTTTATATATTATTAGTGCTGCACGCCATGTTCGTCATTTAACAATATTTGTAAATCATCCTTCTCAAAGTGATAATCACTCGCACAGTATTCACAGTGCATATCAATACTGCCCTGTTCATTCAACATTTCAAGGATCTCCTCTGCTGTGATTGAAGCTAGTGATGTTAAACAGCGTTCTTTTGAGCAGCTACATTGGAAACGGATGGGTTGAACTTCAAATAAACGCACTGTTTCTTGATGATATAAACGATACAGTAATTCATCGTTTGCTAAGGTATAGAGCTCTTCCTCTTTCACCGTAGAAGCTAATGCGGAAACATGTTGAAAATCGGCTTCATGGTTCTCATCAACAGCAGGTAAAGTTTGTAATAATAAACCTGCTGCTTGCGCTGTGTTTTTGGCACTGGCGTGTAAAATGATACGTGTTGCTAATTGCTCGGATTTAATAAAATAATCTTCTAAACATTCACTTAACGAATCTTTCTCTAAAGCCACAATCCCTTGATAACGTTCACCCTCTTCAGGTGAGATAGTAATCATTAAGTGTCCTTTACCAACCAGTTGTTTAAAAGACAAACCCGCAGTGTCGCCGCTAACATTCGCAGTTCCACGTACTTCCAGATTTTGATTGGCGTTTATGACCGCCGTATTTAACGGTCCGTCACCCTGTAACTGCACAGTAATTTTACCGGCAAATTTCAATGTTGCCGTTATTAAACTAGTCGCAATTAACAACTCACCAACAAGGTTAGCGACTTCAGTACTATAATCATGTTTTTTAATGATGTCGTTAAAACTATTATGGGCCCGGGCTATCTCACCCCGAATTTGGTAGGCATCAAAAATAAAGCGTTGTAGTTGGTCATTCATGATCTTTTTACTCTCTGTTAAAGTCGTTTTGTGTGAGTCTTAATAAGGTTACATTAATGAAGACTCTCTGCACTGTTGTATTGGCTTTATGCTGTGGGCTTCGCATTCCAAATAGGCGGGTAATATTAATCGAAATTAGCAGTGTTACGCTGCACTTTTGCTTGGATTAACTCTCTACGTTGTTTTTTATTTGGTTTTTTGTCGGGATGCGGTGCATTTTGTAAACTTAGTTTACGTAAGGTTTGGTATTCTTCACGTTTTTTTATACTGTCGGCTGTTTCTTTATATAAGGTTTCGGCAATAGGTGCGCCGCGGCGTTGCTCGAATAAAATCTCTACTGAAACGTGTTTAGTCACATCGCCCTGGCGGATTGATAATATTGCACCCAGTTCTACGATTTTACTCGCTTTAGCACGCTGTCCGTTAAAGCGTACTTTGCCGCCCTGGATCATCTCTCGCGCCGTACTGCGTGTTTTGTAAAAACGGGCTGCCCATAACCATTTATCTAAACGAATTTTTTTATCTGTCATTTTTGAACCTTTATTGATGAATCTTGAGTATAACAAATAAGTGTTTTTCACCCTGTTTTTTTTGCCTATACTCAATAGATAAATCATAGTCTGCTTATTGAATGGTCACATTTAGTTTTTTTTTGTCTACAATTTAGCATTTATATACTTGTCTGATATATAAGGCTAACATACGAAGGATATGGGGTTGTAGTCATAACCCATGGGAATTGCTTTATTTAGGAGAGTCGGGCTGTTCTTCTAAATAAAAAAGTGATTAGGCATAACTATTCCTTTTATCTGCTCCCTCTTTAATCAAAAATTCTAAATAAAACAGGATGTTTTAGTGCCGTTATCCATTTTTTTACAAAAACTGCCAAACATAGTACTGCTTTTGTTAGCCGCTTTGTTAGCATACCAACTTGCTTTGTTTAGCTGGTCGTTATTACCTGTCGAAAAATCTGCCGTGCAGTGGTCTATACCCGAAATAACCGGGTTAAATAGTGCTAATAACATTGATCGTGACAAGATAAATGGCCTGTATCTTTTTGGGAAAAGTGCAGTTCCTGTTGCTAGGCCTAAAAAGCAATTGTTGCCTGAGACCATGAGTGCAACAAAACTTAATTTAACCTTGGCCGGCGTGGTTGCTGCTTCTGACCCATTATATTCTAGTGCAATTATCGGCAACAATGGAAAACAGGACAGTTATTTTATTAACTCTAAGATCGAAGGCACCAGTGCTTCCGTTTATGAAATTTATGAGGATCATGTCGTTCTTGATGAAAATGGTATTTACCAGATATTAATGTTGGATGGACTAGAGACGGATAATGAGATCTCCCCGATAGAAACGCCGACTCAAGCGACCGCACCGAAAGAAATCGATTTAGACCGTAGTGAAATATTAAAAGATCCCAGTAAGTTAACCAACTACATTAATATTTCACCCGTGCGAGAGGGGAGTGAAATTAAAGGTTACCGCCTCACTCCTGGTCGAGATCCGGGCTTATTTGAACAGGCCGGTTTAGAAAATGGAGATTTGGTCGTCGAGTTAAATGGTGTTGATCTCACCAATATGGCGGAGTCTATGTCTTTAATGCAAGAGTTCCCAACGATGACCGAGATTAGCTTAACAGTTGATCGCGATGGTCAGTTATATGAGCTGTATTTCAGTATTCCATAGTTTCATCGACATGGATGATGATTGTAGTAAGCTATATTTTAGAGCGTAAATAGTTAATTTGCCGTGGCAGTAATAATTTGGAGTTTTAATAAAGATGAGTCTTTTCAGGATACAAAAAAAATTATCTAAGCGATTAATTTTCAGTTTGTTGGTTTTATTGATTTGCGCGATTAATGCAGGGCGTGTAGCTGCCACTGAATATTCGGCCAGTTTCAAAAACGCGGATATTAATGAGTTTATCAATATTGTTGGTAAAAATTTAAATAAAACCATTATATTAGATCCATCGGTGCGTGGCAGTATCAATGTACGCAGTTACGATTTGTTGAATGAAAAACAGTATTATCAGTTTTTCTTAAATGTGTTAGAGGTTTATGGTTTCGCTACTGTTGAAATGGATAATGGCATAGTCAAAGTGGTTAAAGCTAAGGATGCCAAAACCGCCGCTATCCCTGTTGTTGATGATGGCACAACCTATGCCGGTGACCAAATGGTGACCCGGGTAGTGCCTGTTACTAACGTTTCCGTGCGTGAGTTAGCCCCTCTATTACGGCAATTAAATGATAATGCTGGCGGTGGTAATGTGGTCCATTATGACCCTTCCAACGTCCTAATGATCACCGGTCGGGCGGCTGTTGTTAATCGTTTGGTAGAGATTGTCCATCGGGTCGATAAAGCGGGTGACCAGGAAGTTGACATCATCAAACTTAAATATGCCAGCGCACTGGAAATGGTTAAAATTGTCAATGCCATTCAGCAATCGTCAAGTGGAACAAAAAATATCAGCTCATCTGTTTTAGAGCCTAAATTAGTGGCTGATGAACGGACTAACTCGGTTATTATCAGCGGCGAACCTAAATCGCGAGCGCGGATTGTTAAGTTAATTAAATCATTAGATGCTGAACTGTTGAATGAGGGTAATACGCATGTTTTTTACCTTAAATATGCAAATGCCCAGGAAGTGGTTGATGTATTACAGGGGGTCAGCAAAAACATTGATAGCTCCCCAGGCGGTACAGCAGCTCAATCCAGTGCTAATCAATCGCTGAGTATTCAGGCGCATGAAGGGACTAATGCGATTGTGGTTTCTGCACAACCGGCCTTGATGTCATCATTAACCAGTATTATTCGTCAATTAGATATTCGCCGTGCGCAAGTTTTGGTTGAAGCTATTATCGTCGAAGTTTCTGAGGGTGATGGTATTAATCTTAATGTTCAATGGGGAACATCCAATGGTGGCACACAATTTCAGGATAGTGCTGTCACGACCGGCGACATTGTGGCGGGTACGCAGAGTGATGATGCCGCTATTTCAGCACTAGCCCAAATTTCCGGTGGCATCGCAGGTTATGTCGGATCCAATTGGGGCGTTGTATTACAAGCATTAAGCAGCGCGACAACCTCCAACATATTGGCGACCCCGAGCATTACAACGCTGGATAATCAGGAAGCCAGTTTTATTGTTGGTGATGAAGTACCGGTTTTAACCGGCACAGCCTCCAGCTCTGGTATTGATAACCCATTCCAAACCATTGAACGTAAAGAGATTGGCATCAAGCTCACTGTAACTCCGCAAATTAATGAAGGGGATTCAGTACAAATGATCATTGAACAAGAGGTTTCAGGTATTAAAAATGATACTTCCGCTGTGGATGTTATTTTTTCGACCCGTTCAGTTAAAACAACGGTATTAGCAAAGTCAGGTGAAACCATTGTAATCGGTGGTTTGATTGATGAAACTGTCAATGAGACTGTTCAGAAAGTGCCTTTATTGGGGGATATCCCTCTGTTGGGATTCCTGTTCAGATCAACAGAAAGCAGCACGGAAAAACGCAATTTAATGGTCTTCCTGCGCGCAACTATTATTCGGAGTGACGAGACTATGATGGAGCTCAGTACGCGGAAATATAGTTTAATTCGCGCCGTTCAGGAAAAACAGCGTGATCTGGGTATTAATTTGATGCCTAACGCTATTCCTCCGGTGCTGCCCGAATGGGGACAAAGTTATGAAATTAACCCGGATAATTTCATCAAGTCAGGAAGTAAAACCAAAAAACCAACAACAGAAGGTGTGAATTAATGATCACGCCTGAGGCAGACACTTTGCAAGCGGTGGCGCTCAATGAAGCTGAGCTTATTGAAGTGACGCCGGGTGGTCAGTTACCTTTCCCATTCTCAAAAAAACATGAGTTAGTGGTTTTTTACGAAAATGAGAATGCGCAGCTTTGTTACAAGAAAGCCCCTACTGCTGATTTGATACTTGAAGTGCGTCGTGCTATCGGTTGTGAATTTACTTTAAAACAGGTAGACAATGCCCGTTTTGAGAAGTTAGTGACAACGGCTTATCAAACTTCCTCTTCTCAAGCACAGCAATTGATGGAAGATATTGGCAGTGATAATCTTTTTACTTTGGTAGATGAATTGCCTCTGGATGAGGATCTATTAGAAACACAAGATGATGCCCCGATTATTAAATTAATTAACGCTATGTTGGGTGAAGCGATTAAAGAAGAAGCTTCCGATATTCATATCGAAACCTTTGAAAATAGTTTAGTGATCCGCTTCCGTATTGATGGTGTATTACGAGAAATTCTTAAACCGCAACGTAAGTTAGCTAACTTATTAGTTTCTCGTATTAAAGTAATGGCGAAGTTAGATATTGCTGAAAAGCGGGTGCCGCAGGATGGTCGTATTTCCATACGTATTGGTGGTCGGGCGGTTGATGTGCGAGTTTCAACTATGCCTTCAAGTTATGGGGAGCGAGTTGTACTGCGTTTATTAGATAAAAATGCCATTAAACTAGACCTTGCAACCTTAGGCATGACAGAAGAAAATCACCAACTGGTTCGCGATCTTATCCATAAACCCCATGGCATTATTTTGGTCACGGGACCCACAGGTTCAGGTAAAAGCACCACCTTGTACGCCAGTTTATTAGAGATAAACTCGAAAGATCGTAATATTCTCACGGTTGAAGATCCTATCGAGTATTCCATTGATGGTATCGGACAAACTCAAGTAAATACCAAAGTAGACATGACTTTTGCGCGGGGGTTACGGGCAGTTTTACGTCAGGATCCCGATGTTGTTATGATCGGGGAGATTCGTGATTTAGAAACCGCGCAGATTGCCGTACAAGCCAGCTTAACCGGACATTTGGTTTTATCAACTCTGCATACTAACAGTGCTGTGGGTGCAGTTACGCGTTTGCATGATATGGGCGTTGAACCATTTTTGTTATCTTCCAGTTTATTGGGGGTTTTAGCGCAACGATTAGTCCGGCGTTTATGTCCTGATTGTAGACAAACGCAGACCACAACAGCACAAGAAAAGCAGATTTTAGGTTTGCAGGAAAAAGATAATACGCGTATCTATAAAGCCAAGGGTTGCTCTCACTGCAATCAAACCGGCTATAGAGGGCGTACCGGTATCCATGAGTTATTAATCGTTGATGAGCAGGTTCGCGAATTAATTCATTCCGGAGCAGGAGAGCAGGCGGTCGAAAAATTAATTCGTCAGCGCACGCCAAGTATTCGTGATGATGGTCTAGCTAAAGTGTTAGCAGGAGTAACCACATTGGAAGAGGTTCTACGTGTAAGCAGAGAGGATTAACGTGGCAACATTTTCTTATAAAGCAATGGATGATCGGGGAAAGCTGAAAAAAGGTACTCAAGAAGCTGATTCGGCACGCTTGTTGCGGCATCAGCTACGCAAAGCGGGTTTAACTCCCCTTGAAATTGAAGTTGTTAGCAGCGAGTCTTCGAAAAAAGGAAGCAATTTATTCACTAAAAAAATAAAAACCGCTGATTTAGCCTTAATTACGCGTCAATTATCGACTCTAGTTGCATCAGCGATTCCCCTTGAGGAATGTTTGCATGCAGTGGCTGAGCAGTGTGATAAACCCAACATAAAGGGCATGATCGTATCGGTTCGTGGCGGGGTGCTGGAAGGACATAGTCTGGCAAACAGCATGCGGGCATTTCCATTGATTTTTGATAATCTGTTTTGCTCGATGGTCGCGGCGGGGGAAAAATCAGGGCATCTTGATCAGGTACTGGATCGTTTGGCAGACTACGCCGAGCAACGCGAAGAAATGAAAAGCAAAATGATGCAAGCGTTGATTTATCCGCTGATATTAACCTTAGTTGCCATTTCTGTTGTGGCTATTTTATTAACCTCAGTAGTACCGCAAGTGGTTGGGCAGTTTGAACATATGAGCGCGGATCTACCCGCTTCAACCAAATTTCTGATTGCCGCAAGCGATGCCTTAAACAGTTATGGGTTAACGGTTGTGATCCTTATTTTTGCTTCACTGGTGATTTTCAAAAGGTTACTTAGAAAACCGGAAAATCAGTTATTGTTTGATCAGAAACTGCTTAAATTTCCCGTTGTCGGACGTGTCGCTAACGAACTGAATACCGCTCGTTTTGCCCGCACCTTGAGTATTCTAAATAGCAGTGCTGTGCCGTTATTAGAAGCGCTGTCGATTGCCGGAAATGTATTAAGCAACCAATTTATACGTCTAAAAGTCGGTGAGGCGACGGAGCGTGTTAGAGAGGGTACAAGCCTAGGGCAAGCGTTAGACAGTACAAAATTGTTTCCTCCAATGATGTTACATATGATAAAAAGCGGGGAGCGCAGCGGCGAAATAGGCAATATGCTTGAACGATCTGCTGATAATCAGGACAAACAGTTTGCTGCACAGGTAACAATTGCACTGGGCATTTTTGAACCCGCCTTGGTTATCTCCATGGCGGGTATTGTTTTATTTATCGTTATGGCAATATTACAACCTATTTTGCAGTTGAATAATATGGTGTCGGGTTAGCGCATATTGCCAAGGTGATAATTGCATTAACCTAATTTTTGGTAAGTTTAAATTTGAATAACAACATCTAGGGGCAGGATAGTGAGAAGCAACAAAAGACAAGATAGCAATCAACAAAAAGGTTTTACCTTACTTGAAATTATGGTGGTTATTGTCATTTTAGGAATATTAGCCTCTCTGGTAGTCCCTAATTTGATGGGTAATAAGGACAAAGCCGATCGTCAAAAAGTGGTGTCGGATCTGGTCGCATTAGAAAATGCTTTAGATATGTATCGCTTAGATAACAGTTATTATCCCACTACGGATCAAGGATTGGATGCCCTGATTGAAAAGCCGAGCGGCACACCCGCACCGCGTAATTACCGAGAAGAGGGTTACATCAGACGTCTTCCTCAGGATCCATGGGGCAACGATTATATATTGGTCAGCCCGGGAGAACAGGGGCGAATTGATGTTTTGTCTGTTGGCCGCGATGGCGAAGAAGGCACCGATGATGATATAGGCAACTGGAATTTGGATGGGCAATAACCCCTATAAAAAGTATCTGAAAAATTCCCGGGAATCTGGCTTCACCCTGCTGGAGGTGATGTTGGTGGTATTATTAATAGGCTTGGCTTCACTTACGGTGGTGATGACCTTTCCTAATACTTTAAGCTCAGAAAACAATGCCAGTTGGCAGGCGCAGCGTTTCGCAACCTTATTGCAGTTGGCCGAAGACGAGGCGCTTATCTCTGGTAATGAGCTGGGGTTAGTGATTGAAAAAAACAGTTACCAATTTGCTATTTATGATTATTCAAAGCAACGCTGGTTAGCCGCTCGCGTGGGTGAAATAGAGGAAAAAGTCGAATTGCCTGAGCTTATCCGTCTCGAATATAGCCTGTCCGATTCGACCTGGGGCGAAATAAACAACTCAGATCAGGACAGTTTTATTGAAGAATCGGAACGTGTTGATATTGAAGGTGATAATAAACTAAAAACTTTAAATCCACCGATTTATGTGATGTCCAGTGGTGAGGTATCTCCTTTTTCATTGGTATTTTCGAAGACTGATAATGATCCTGAAAAACAATCAACAACGGTTTCAGTGAGTATGAATGGTGCGATTTCTATCGCAGAGTTGAGCAAAGAATGAAATCAGAACGGTATTCGATTATTTCTATCGCAG
>NZ_PJBP01000145.1 GCF_002836415.1 Psychromonas sp. MB-3u-54
CGCCCAATATGATATTGATCATAATAATGCCATTCGGTTCAGGTCTTTCATTTTGCATTATCTTGGTTTTACTCGCAGCAAACTAACCAAGCCACCCATTTTTATAAACAATAATAGTCCTTCTTTGATCATCGATTGAGATAACCTTTTATAGCTGAGTCAATTCGTCGTTGGCGTTGTTATAACTAGACGTTTCAGGGGTTATCGTAAGCTTGCCGCGAATGGGGGTTAAATCAACATACACCATACAAGCTAATATGGCCGCTTTATCAAGTAATGCTTTGGACTTAAAACGTCTTTCCCAGAAGTGACCAGTACAGTTATCTTCTTTATTAGCTTGCTTGGCAATAGGTTGACTGAGTGAACGCATAAGCCAGCTAATATCAATTAAACGATGACGATATTCGGTAATGCATTGGTTAACGGTTTTTAGCTCAAGTTCATTAAGGTCTTTATCTTTAACGAACTTCTGCGTCAGTAACGTGCCTTTAAAACCTTTATGCCATTGAACCAGTACGTCTTTATCTGTCCAGCTATTAGCTTTATCAGTATCCACTTTAACAACAAGATGCAAGTGATTACTCATAACGGTGTAGGCACAGATATCAATTGCAAAGATCTTGGCAAGTTCAAGAATACGAGTATCTACCCACTTTCGGCGATGTTCATAGTTTTCACCTGTTGTGATATCAATACCACACAAGAACGCATTGCGCACAACACGTGAGCAGCAGTGATAATACGGCGAGTCATCTAAGCACACTATTTTTTTTCTTGATCTAGCCATTATTTATTACCTGCAAGTAAAGATAGAGAACTAAAGACTAGAACAGTCGATAAATATTCGCCAATAATTTTGGGTGGCGATGCTGCTGTTAATACCAAACGTATTAAATTTATAATCAATGCCTTCAAAGGAAAATTGACACTTATAAAGCAGTCGTAATGATTATTGAATAATAAATCTGATCACTTAATTAATGCGTTTGCTATGATCATTTTTGATAGGATGTTTTTACAAAACATTGCCGAGCCTGAAGGCCCAGTTCCAAATAGTAAAGTGTGCACCGTCTCTCGGATCTGAGCCTTTAGGCTCGGCCTGTTATTTTTCTGAGGTCGCGTATTGATACCAAACGTATTAAATTTATAATCAATGCCTTCAAAGGAAAAATTGACACTTTTAAAGCAGTCGTAATGATGATTGAATAATAAATCTGGAAAGTTAATTCATGAAATTGATATTACATTGGAGGTTGCATTAAGAGTTGCGGATAAAACGCGATAGAGCGCTGAATGGCTCAGGAGATTGTATTTACTGGGGTTTATTTAAGTTTTTGGAAGGTAAAAAACATTTTAAAACAGGAAATTGGTGCGATAGGCATCTTCGAACCCAATAACTTTAAACATTAAAATCAAATAGTTAACATACATCTTCGAGATATAAAAATAAAAAGGTTACATTAGAGGTTACATTAAATTAAAGCCACCAGCTAATTAAGAAAATTTATATCCTGATGGGGTGAAATACTTTAAACCGATTTTCATATCTACCCAAGAATGTGTAAACGGTATGAAGCAAGTACATTTCCACTGCCCCTGAGCGAATTAGTACTACTAATTATTAAAAAGCAAAAAGAAATACCTGACCCGAATGGCATTTAAA
Source organism: Psychromonas sp. MB-3u-54 (assembly GCF_002836415.1). Classification (GTDB taxonomy): domain Bacteria; phylum Pseudomonadota; class Gammaproteobacteria; order Enterobacterales; family Psychromonadaceae; genus Psychromonas. Next base: position 1,664 of record NZ_PJBP01000145.1, read on the forward strand.
AACTACGTGTGGCTGGCAATATTTCGCTGAGCTTTGCGTCCAACACTACGCACGAGATGCGTAATCTAATCTTTTGGCGCAGGCCTAAAGTGCCACACTTAGTTAAGGTGAACGACGACCAGTAACGGCTACCAAAAAACTAAGATAGCTTCCAGCCACAGTAGCTTCCGAGCCGGACATGCGGTGTCAATCACTAAACGACACCATTTACTCTTAAGGATTCAATTGAGTATGAAACTCCACCAGCGCTACAATACCTAGGCAAGATATTAAGCCGTTGCTATGCTCGTCACTTAGAGTGTAAACTATGTGCCATTACCCTTTATGTAACAAGGGTTTTAACTAATAAGGGTTCTCGTCATGCAAGAACGTATTCGCAACTATTTCAGAACTTGTCAGCTGGTAACGCCGGCGGAGCTTGTCGCTGTCTTAGGTGTTAGCCGCTCGACCGTCACACGACACATACGCCCGCTCATTGCGCAAGGTGTCGTGGCACGCCTTGGGCAAGGCAAAAACATACAGTATTTGTATACCAAACCAGTACCCGAGCTGCAGCAACCCATTGTGTTGCGGAAGATCAACGCACAGGCCGAGGTTGAGGAAATCGGTCACTTATGGTTGACCTATTCCGGTAGTGTCCTAGAGAAGCTGGACGGTAGTATCATAGAATACGATGGTTTGCCTTGGTACATGCACGACCTTATGCCGAAAGGTTTCCTCGGTAGGCGCATCGCCAAGCGAGTGTGTAGAAGGATCAAAGCGCCGGTACAGCCTGATCGCTGGACGGATGCGGATCTGCTGAGATTTCTTACAAAATTCAGACTGGATATAACGGGTGACCTGTACCTTTCTGCCGGTGAATATCAGCCCAAAGCACGAAAACAGGAGAACACAAGCCTAGAAATGGTCTTGGAAAAGTACGGTGACTGTGCGCAGAAGACAGGCGTATCGGTTAACGGGCAGAGCACCGCTGGCGGTGAACAGGCGAAGTTTACATCGACACGGCGCGAGAACAATGTCTACAAATCTTGTCTGGTTAAATACTCACCAAGCATTGATTCGAATAATCCGACCGTTGTGCGCATGCGGGATCTTCTGGTCTGTGAACACCTTGCACTAGAAGTATTGCGCGACTATAACGGACATGCCTCTGAAACTGAGCTACTTGACGATGGAACGCGGCTGTACTTGGAAGTCTCACGCTTTGATCGCGTTGTTCACAACAATCTGCAGGGACATATCGGAATGGTATCGCTGGAATCCGTACTTGCCGAGCACTGTGGTGATTACGCCGCTAACTGGGTTGATGCCAGTATCTTGCTGCAGCAAGAGGGGCTTGTAAGTGACCACGATTTTAAACTGATGCACACATGGCAGGCATTTAGCAGCTTTATTGCTAATAGCGATGCACACAACGGCAACATTTCCATGTTTTTTGACGAATTGCAGGTACAAGGCATTACACCTGCATACGATATGCTGCCGATGATGTATATGCCCATCGCAGGAGAGGTGTCAATGCCTGCGCCAAAGGTCAATAAACCTAAACGCATCGATACTGAAAGCTGGAAGATTGGATGTCAGTTGGGCGTACAGTTTTGGCAGAGAGTCGCCGTAGACGATAGGGTATCAGATTCATTTAAAGGCGTTGCTAGGCATTGGCTTACTTATATCAAGGACTACGAATGATGCGAGCCTATACTTCATATTACCAATCGGGAAAGAGCCGAGGGTCACCCATTAGTAAGTTCTGGTCAAGCTGGTATGTAAGTTTCCTTAGTTTTTTTAACCAAGTATTAAATCGTACATGAACCGCTAATTTATTGCTTATTAATACACACCTAAAAATCACAATGTTGGTGTCAATATGCACCAGTCACCCATCTGCCTTTTTATTATGGGGAAGTAAGCGGTGTAGCCATGCAATGCTGTATGACTACTGCTCTTGGCTTTATAAGCCTCAGTAATTATTTAGTGCCAACGTTAATCCAGTTCTTTGCAGAATTTTCTGCAACTTAACAGATCTATGGCTCAGCCTTATTCAAACCGTCCAACCCGTTATGGCTTTAACGTTGGGCAACTCTTTTTACAACAAATAAGATGGTATCGTTCAAGGTTTAATCAGGTCTAATGGTTTCTCCAACCCGGTGTATAACTCATGAACGATGCCAAATTCTTAACAAAATGCTTTTTCAACGGTAAACGGTACTTTATCTCGTAACACATAAAAACAAGCCCTTGCTAATTTCCGTTGATAGTAACTTTTAACAGTTTTGTTATAACGAATGGCGAAATTGGCGGCTTCAACAAATGCCCAGGCTAAGTATTTGTTGCCATTCTTTGAATTGGTTTTACCTTTCTTTTTTCCGTTGCTATAACGAGCACCACTGATACAACGACAATAAGATGCATAATTCCCAACTTTATCGAAACGACTAATATCGCCCGTTTCTAACATGATAGTGAGTGCGAGAATATTGCCAATACCATCAATGCTGATCAGTTATTGAAAATCTTTAGTTAATTGAACTTGTGTTAATACGATTTTTTCTAATCGTTTGATTTGCTCTTTTAGACATTTCATCACGGTCAGATTACAAATTGTTGCCTGCGCCGTGTTTGCAGATGAGAAATGAGTCATTATAACTTCAGGCGTTAACTGTTTTATCTTATTGTTACTCATTTTGTAATTTAAATGACGCATGTATAGTCCTTGAATGGACAAAATATTGAGAGTGGCTTGCTGAACAAGCTGCATGCGTTTACGCATTAAATCACGGATAGTTCGTTGCTCTTTAGGGTAAATATAACCTTCAGGTAAGACACCTAATCGCAGCATTTCAGCAAGCCAGTCAGCATCGCTGTTATCATCGGCATATTTTAAGCCGGAGTATTGCTGAATAGCCGTCGTATTAGCGAGATGCACCTGGTAGTTAGCGTCGTTTAATGCATCAACTAGCAATACCAGTTGAAAGTAGACTCAACGACTAAGCCCGTCAATTGCGGCTTGAATGGGTCAAGAAACAGGAGGATTTGTTTTATATCGTTAGGTAATTTACGTCGAGCAATAACATCACCCGTATCATCTTTAATTGAAAAAACGCTGTTGTTTGAATGTAAATCAATACCACCATATAGTTTCATTTTAAAGCCCTCGTTTTAGCTATGTGTATAACATACACTCTAGGCTTGAACGTGAATCGTAGGAACTTACTATATGATTATCAGGTCTTTCATTTTGCCTTTTTTAGTAATTCGCATCTGGTCTAAGGCATATTGTGCCCCAATATAATATGGGATGTCAGATCAAATCCAAGCTAATCGATTTACGAATACAGCACCTTTGGTAATCAAATGGCGCTGTATTTATGCCTAGCTCTCCGATAAAGTCCGTCAATTTATTATCGTTGATAGAAAATTATAATATGAATAGAAAATTAAACAATGCGGTAACTTGTCCAGCATCTTCAGTGCTGAGTTCGTTATCATCGAACGCTTTTTGTAATTGTGCATCAAGCGTCGCCTGTAAGGTCAAAATCGGGCTAGCTTCACCCCTTTCAATCAATTTTTCAACATTCGCAACCGCGACATCAAAATGACCATGTAAATAACTTGCTATAAACAGCTCATGATCACTACCATCAGCGATGAATGAATACAAATGTGCCTCCATTTTGTCGGATTTTTCGATGAAAATCGAATCTTGACTCAAACCTTTCTCCTTTTTGTATTAACGAATGTTGTGAATAAATACATAGTGTCTATTAACTATTATCAGAACTGGCTGAAACTCATTACAACGAAAACATGTTCTCGCATTAAGTATCAAACCGCAATGGACAATGTCACGATGCTTAATTATTTTGCTTATTGATTCCACATATGAAATTAAAGGGGAGGGGGTAACATTTAAATCAAGGTGTAATTAACACAAAAAACGAGCCGTTAGAGTTGAATTGAATCTAGAATTTTTTTGTGTAAAATTGCATTTCATTTTTTAATAAAGGCTTTTTCATGTGGTATTTATCTAGCGTTACAATTATGTGGGCTTTTTCATTTAGCTTAATTGGTGTATACCTTTCAGGTCATGTAGACGCATGGTTTTCAGTTTTATTACGCATAGGTATTGCGACCTTGATTTTTTTACCTTTTTTAAGATTAAAAGGAATTAAAATTGACACAATAATTAAGTTAATTGCAATTGGCGCTGTACAATTGGGGTTGATGTATTGCTTTTATTATCAATCATTTCTTTACCTTACTGTCCCTGAAGTCCTTTTATTCAGTGTATTTACACCGATATATATCACCTTACTAAATGATATTTTAAGTAAGAAGTTTCATAGAACAAACTTGTTAACAACGTTAGTGGCCGTCTTAGGTGCAGCTTATATTCAATATTCAAGTATCAGTGAACATGTACTTTTGGGTTTTATGATCACCCAAGGTGCTAATCTTTGCTTTGCAATTGGGCAAGTAGGTTACAAATACTTACTAAAATCTACACCCGAACTAGAAAAACAACCAAAACACTCTATCTTTGGATTGTTTTTTATCGGTGCTTTCCTTGTTGCATTTATTGCTTTTCTAGTGCTTGGATCTACAGATAAAATGCCTACTACATCGATCCAGTGGGGAATTTTGATTTATTTAGGTACGATGGCGTCAGGGGTTGGATACTTTGCTTGGAATCAAGGTGCAGCTAAAATAAACACAGGATCTCTGGCTATTATGAACAATGCTTTGATTCCTGCAGGACTTATTGTAAATCTTGTTATTTGGAATAAAGAAGCTGATATTACGAAGATATTAATTGGTGGAGGATTAATTTTCACATCGCTTGCATTTAATGAATACATCAACAAAAAAAATCATATTGCTATCCCACAATAAGTTATGGATTCATTTACCTGTATAAAAAGAAAATCTTTTATTTTTAGGTTTTCTTTTTATACTTATGAAGTAGCCTTAAAGGGATATGACAATAATCATCAGGAAATAACGTTAGTCTGTCTTGATGCTCATTATCACTCGGAATGTAATTGGTGAGGGGTAATACTTCAACTGCCACTTTTTTTCTTGTTTGATTTTTATCATTTAATGTATTTTCTAACCGTTCAATATGGCATTTTGCTTTTAGTAAGTGATTAGTCTCTTTACTGTAAATACCTGTTCTATATTTCTCACCTACATCGTTCCCTTGTTTATTTATACTATAGGGGTCAATAATTTCGAAAAGATAGTCAATCAAGGTTTCAAGTGAAACAATAGCCGGATCAAATTCCATTTTCACACATTCAGCATAACCATCATAAGCCGTTTTGGTTGAATGAGTCGCACCATTTACTCTTCCTACCTGAGTTCTCTCCACTCCAGGTAAGTGCTTCATAAATTCTTGCACCCCCCAGAGACAGCCTCCAGAAAAATAGATTGTTTCCATAATTTAAATTAACCTCGATACATTATTAAAAATTTTATTTTTGACTTTAACGCGAAGGATATTTCGAAGTGATAATCGATTTTAATATAAGCCACTATAACACTGGGTTAATGGAGCAAACAGTTGTTTTGATATGAGTCTATACGCCCAATATGATATTGATCATAATAATGCCATTCGGTTCAGGTCTTTCATTTTGCATTATCTTGGTTTTACTCGCAGCAAACTAACCAAGCCACCAAACTAACCAAGCCACCCATTTTTATAAACAATAATAGTCCTTCTTTGATCATCGATTGAGATAACCTTTTATAGCTGAGTGAATTCGGCGCTGGCGTTGTTATAACTAGACGTTTGAGGGGTTATCGTAAGCTTGGCGCGAATAGGGGTTAAATCAACATACACCATACAAGCTAATATGGTCGCTTTATCAAGTAATGCTTTGGACTTAAAACGTCTTTCCCACTCATTTATAAGGAATAAATGAGAACAGCTTTAGCTGGCCCGAAGGGTGAGCGCCATGGATGGCAGCGAATAAAAGTGACCAGTACAGTTATCTTCTTTATTAGCTTGCTTGGCAATAGGTTGACTGAGTGAACGCATAAGCCAGCTAATATCAATTAAGCGATGACGATATTCGGTAATGCATTGGTTAACGGTTTTTAGCTCAAGTTCATTAAGGTCTTTATCTTTAACGAATTTCTGCGTCAGTAACGTGCCTTTAAAACCTTTATGCCATTGAACCAGTACGTCTTTATCTGTCCAGTTATTAGCTTTATCAGCATCCACTTTAACAACAAGATGCAAGTGATTACTCATAACGGTGTAGGCACAGATATCAATTGCAAAGATCTTGGCAAGTTCGAGAATACGTGTATCCACCCACTCTCGGCGATGTTCATAGTTTTCACCTGTTGTGATATCAATACCACACAAGAACGCATTGCGCACAACACGTGAGCAGCAGTGGTAATACGGCGAGTCATCTAAGCACACTATTTTTTTTCTTGATCTAGCCATTATTCATTACCTGCAAGTAAAGATAGAGAACTAAAGGTCAGAAAAGTGGATAAATATTCGCCAATAATTTTGGGTGGCTATGCTGCTGTTATAATGAACTTATCGTTGATCAGGTTACTCGAGGATTGGTATAATAACAATTCGCATAAGTAAATGGTCTAAAATTGCGAAGGAAAAAGTAATGATAGCAAGACGTTTGATTGAGCAATAGCTGGCTATTGAGATTGAAAATAACGAAGTTAGCGTTAATTTTAACAAGTAAGATAGGTCAGATATTTATGCGGATTGGTATAATAACAAAAGAAATTAAATTGTGATCTGAAGTTAATTAATGGAATGGGTAGAGTGCATTCTATGCTCCGCAGGCAGTGGCAATCGGTGCGCACCCTACGGGCTGGTCTTTCTCTGTGTCGCGCGCAGCGCCTCGGTGTTCTCTGTGGTAGTCCCTTTAAAGTGCTGTTCAGGCTTAAAAGCAACAGGCCGAGCCTAAAGGCCCGGTTCCGAGAGCTGCTGCACACTTTATCCTTTGAAGGCATTGATCATAAATTTAATACGTTTGGTATAACTTTAGGCATCAGGTAGAAGAGGTAAAAACACTCTGCCAAAGGGAGTGGGCAAATCTGATCACTTAATTAATTCTTTTGGTATAACCTCGGATTTGACGTATTAGAGTGGAGTTACATCAGAGGTTACATTAAATGTGGGATTGTACAAAACATTATAGAACGCTGAAGGGCTCTAGATAGCTGTATTTAATGGGGTTTATTTTATATTTTGGGGGAGTCAAAAACATTTTAAAAAAAAGAAGTTATGGTGCGATAGGCAGCTTCGAACCCACTTTATTAACCGTTAAATATCAAACAGTTAAAGGTAAATTATTGAAAATAAAAACAATAGTGTTACCTGTAGTGTTACCTAAACCAAAAGCCACCAGCGATTTAACTAGAATTATCCTAAGTATCTAATAAAATGCTCCGCCCCTAGTTAGCGAGTTAACAACAGACAAATCTGTGGCCAATCTTACTTAGCCACAACACTTATTGAGAATAAGCATTATCTCAATAGGAAGTTTTTAGAGCAAAAAAAAGAATTGTCAGATCTAGCCTGAACTAATACACAAAAAAGCTTTCAAATGCCCCTATAAATAATTATGTATCCACCCAAATTCATTGTTAAATACTGTAACTATATATGTTTTAATAAATCAAAAATAGTATATTCGCCATTCTTGATATTGGATACCTTTTTATATTCAAAAATGCTTTCAATTAATTTATTTATGTCATTGAAATAATTTTTTACAAAATCATAACTCTTAACATTCCTGAATTTTAATTCCATTTTACAAAAATCACTCGGTTTCTTTCTAGATTTTTTAAAATCAGTATATTTACCTTCGCTAACTATAATCAACATCTCAATTTCTGGAGCAGTGATAATATCAATTACAGAAACCTTATTTACGTATACTTTACTCAGCTTAAAATTTTCTGTTCGCGAATCCAATATCCTTAGAACCGTAATTTTCTTAGTAAAACCTTTACGTAAATACTTCTTCTCAAATTGTTTAGCGCCTCTAGTTCGAATGATCTCCCCTTCTAATAACTGATCCTGATTGAAATTTAACTTATCAAAATCTAAGAGTAAGTCCATTATAGCTTGCTCGGCAGAGCCTTCACAAATACATGCCACATAACCTTCTCCTAAGTCCATTATTTTACCCCAAACTGAATAAGGGCTTTTTTAAATTTTATAAAAGATTCATATGTTGGCACAGTTCCTTCCAAATACCCACTTTGATATACTTCACTTTTTTTAATATCATTACGTTTTAATATCTTAGAAAGATTCTCAACACTAATCCCACCATCATTCCTTGTTACATAGATATTGTCGCTTCTTTCAAATTCATCCAATAACTCAGGGTAGTGTGTAGATAACAAAATAACAGCACCATTTTTATTCACCTTATGACTCATAAAAAACCTAACTAATGTAGCTGCAAGCTCTTTATTAAAGTGATTTTCAATCTCATCAATAATTAAATATCCACCTTTCCTTAGCACCATCATTGCATTAACAAATACATTAATTCCTTTTATCGTCCCAGATGATAAATACTTTGCCAACTCAAGTGGCGAATTCATTAAAATTTCACTTTTACCTTTAAACTTCAATCTTATTTCAATATCACCCCCTTCTTTTTCTCTGTGAGTTTTTAAATATTCAATACTCGAATCTAAAAATGCTATTAGCTCCTGTGGAAAATCACCTAAAATCCTAATTAGATTTATATTTGTCCAGTTAATTAAATCTTCGTAATTAATTTTTATATTATTTTTTTTGTTTAAAGATATCATTATACTAACATCGTCTGGTAAGAACTCTTCATCGCCTTTCCTTATTTGAATTGGCTCTATACCTGAGAAATTAAATATATTTTTTTTAGCTCTGATACTTTTAATATCTTTTTTCCATAACGTCTCACTTTCTATAACAAAATTGTTTTCTAAATCATCACTAAGTATATTTTTTGTTATCGTTGTCTCTAACCTATAGATTGACTCTGAAAATACACTAAAGTAAATATCAAAAACAATTTTATCATTTCCTGATAAACCATTTAATATACTGTTATTCTTTACACTATTAATAGCATCATTATTTAACATTTGAATTATGAATGAAATTACTTTTAATGTAGTCGTTTTACCTGATGCATTAATCCCAACAAATGCAATTGCATTGTTCTGGTGAATTTGTGGAGATATTTTATGCAACATTTCACTTTTATCATTCCTAATACGCTGCGTAGTTGTAAAATCAACTTCTAGATCATTAGGAAAAAGTTTAAGACCATTTACCTTTATTTTTAATATTCTCATAACATGACATTCCATTTAAAACACTTAATCCGTTTTTACACCACTTAAAATGCAATGTAAACAGAAAAATATCAACCTTAAACCACGAAACTTGTTTTAACCTAACTAGATGAGCTATTTGTCCGTCTGAATTGAGCCGAGGATCAGATCTTTCTTTTTGCAGTTTTTTAATAATTAGCATCTGATCTAAGGCGATGGGGGCGTTAGTGAGTCAATTTCTCACTCGGAAAGGAGCACAAACCGACTTAGAAAATATCATTCATTATTCTCTAAACTGTAGCCCATGTTCTTTAAGTCTCATTAAAAGATCGCAAGGGGTGTAGCCCATGAGGGTTATATAAATAGAAATTTAAAAAAACACTGAGTGTCTATTCCACGCGAGTCTACGCCCCTGCAACACTTAAAGTTTGAGGGGAGTACCTTAAATAGGGTAGCCCCATCTAAGGTGCTGTCTGGTTACTACTAGCCTTTGCTCTTAGCTATCATTACATGTCCATCGCGTCCATTTTATAACATGGACAGCTCAACTCCTTGAAACTCATGGGCTACAGAGTTTTCCATATATCGCTGTCCACATGTTATATTTTTAAGCTGACAGCCTAATACCAGCAAACATAAGGCCTCTAGGAAAGTGTCCACGATGTCCACTACTTTACTGTTTAAGGAAAATAAATAAGTAATATAAGAGAAGTGGTAATAGCAATAATATTTCATACACAGCCGCAAAACCCAAAACATGTGGACATCGAGGACAGCAAGGCTAAACCACTCGGCCGCATAGCTTATAGCTGTCCACATTAAATAAAATGGACTTGGACCGTTGAGCTAAAGAGCTAAAAACGTGGACTTTCAGCCAAAAAATCCCGTTTATGAAGTAGTTAAAGAGAATCAAAACAGCAACGGCTATTAATTTAAATAGTGGTATCCTCTAAAAGAATCCCATACTTACGCATAGGCATCGTACCCTTTTGTATTTGGTGCTTTTTGATACTAGGCATGAGGTAGAAAATTTTATCTTTCATCTTCCTAATTCCTATTTTTTGACTGTTAGAATATGTACTGTCAATCCAATCATCAAACGCTTTCTTCGGTGAAGTTAATATTAATCCACTTGTACCGTATTGCTTGAACATGTACTTACCGAATCTTTCATCTTCTAAGCTATCGTAAGTTCTCTTTAGTGTTCTCTTTGTTTGTCCAATATTAAGACAGTACAATAGGAACTCTTCTGCAATTTCATTGATATTGTCCTTAACATCACCGAATGATTCAGAAATTCCATACTTATTATGAAAGCCTTTGATATGAGCAGTAGATTCCTTTCTTGCGCTTTCTTCACCAAGCTTTATCATTTCCCCGACTGCTTTGTTTAACCATGTTGCTACATAAGCAGATACGCTTTTGAAGTACATATCAGATCCAACAGATTGAAATAGCGGTCTATCTTCTAGGCTACCTTCAAACTTTAAGTAGCTAAATCTATTAGCAAACTGAGACTCTACCCCATTATCACCTGTTAATGACTCAACCCCATCAGCACTAGCGAACACTTTTGTGTATAGCTGCGCTTTCTGCATCATTTTATTTTTAGGTGCTAATAAGATTTCACTTTCAAGCTCTTTGATTTCTGATTTAACACTCTTGAATTCATTAACACATAGAATCCAAGCTCTTTGGAAATCACTGGCTT
>NZ_PJBP01000146.1 GCF_002836415.1 Psychromonas sp. MB-3u-54
CTTCACTCAGCTACATTCATTAATAAAAACATTCTTCACTCAGCTACATTCATTAATAAAAACATTCTTTACTCAGCTACATTCATTAATAGTTCGTAGGGTGCGCTCCGCGCACCACTGTTTGCGGTGCATAGAATGCCTCCTACCAATAATACCAAACGCATTAATAAAGTGATCAGATTTACTATTCAAATTCATCCTGACGGCTTTGTGGGCGTCAATTTTTCCTTTGAGGCAAGTGATCATAAACTGAATGCTTTTGGTATAAATTACAGAATAATCAATAAAGAGGGTTAATTTTCTCCATAAAAAAAGGCTGAGCAATTAATTGCTCAGCCTTTTTATTGTTCACGCAAGAAGCGTTAACTGTTAACTTTTGAAATTAAAATTAACCATTTATACGTTTATGCAGCTCTTGCACTGAGTTGACCGTCGCCTCGGGTGCGGTCGGATCTGCTAGATGCGCCTGACAGGTTGCAAATGCTCCCTTCAAAGTAGTAGTGTAATTTACTTTGTAGCGCAGCGCTGCACGACGCAGCTGACGTGAATCTTCAATAGCAATACGACCTTCAGTGGTATTCACCATGTAAGTGTAATCGCCATTCTTAGTGCGATCCAGAATATGCGGACGACCTTCATGTACTTTATTAACACGTCGAGCGTTAATACCGGCCTCCTGCAATACAGCTAAAGTGCCATGCGTTGCATCAATCTCATATCCGAGTTCTACTAAATTTTCAGCCAGTTTTGCAACGCGTTTTTTATCGCTGTTACGCACAGAAAGTAATGCACGACCTATGGTTGGTACATCTTTAATCGAACCAAGTTCCGCTTTTGCATAAGCTTCTGCAAAGGTATCACCCGCCCCCATCACTTCACCGGTACTGCGCATTTCTGGCCCTAAGATAGGATCTGAACCGGGGAATTTATTAAAGGGTAATACCACTTCTTTAACGGAGTAGTAAGGTGGAATAACTTCTTTGGTTACGCCGAGCTCTTTAAGTGTTTTACCGGCCATTACGCTTGCACCAATTTTAGCAATCGGCACACCCGTTGCTTTTGACACAAAAGGCACAGTACGTGCAGCACGCGGGTTAACCTCAATCATGTAGACTTCGTTATCTTTCACCGCAAGCTGAGTATTCATCAGACCAACAACACCCAGTTCTAATGCTAACGCGCGAATGTAACCACGTATTTCATCCTGTATTTCAGCACTCAGCGTGTAAGCTGGTAATGAACATGCCGAGTCGCCGGAGTGAACGCCCGCTTGTTCAATATGTTCCATAATCGCACCGATAACCACATCCGTACCATCACAGATAGCATCAATATCGACTTCGATTGCATCATCTAGGAAACGATCCAGCAGTACCGGTGATTCATTAGAGACACTGACCGCATCTTTAAAGTAACGACGTAAATCAATTTCATCATAAACGATTTCCATTGCACGGCCACCTAATACATAGGATGGACGAACCACCAGCGGGTAACCGATATGCTTGGCTGATTCAACCGCTTGATCAAGTGTGGTAACAGTATCATTTTCAGGCTGCTTAAGGCCTAAACGCTCAACCACTTGCTGAAAACGCTCACGGTCTTCGGCGCGATCAATCGCTTCCGGTGAAGTACCTATAATAGGTACTCCAGCGGCTTCCAATGCACGTGCCAGTTTTAGCGGCGTTTGACCACCGTACTGCACAATCACCCCTTTGGGTTTTTCAACTCGAACAATTTCAAGTACATCTTCCAATGTAATCGGTTCGAAGTAGAGACGATCTGAAGTATCGTAATCCGTGGAAACTGTTTCCGGATTACAGTTAACCATAATGGTTTCATAACCGTCGTCACGCATTGCCATGGCAGCGTGTACACAACAGTAATCAAATTCGATACCCTGACCTATCCGGTTAGGACCACCACCAATGATCATGATTTTTTCATTGCTCGTGGGGTTAGCTTCACATTCTTCATCATAGGTTGAGTACATGTAAGCCGTGTCTGATGAAAACTCAGCAGCACAAGTATCTACCCGTTTGTAGACCGGATGCAACTCAAAACGTTCGCGCAGTTTACGAACTTCAGTTTCAGTAACACCGACCACAGTTGCGATACGGCTGTCGGCAAAACCTTTACGTTTTAGACGTTTAAGCACCGCTTTATCTAAACCGCGTAAACCGCCCTCAGCGATTTTACCTTCTTCAAGGATCAAGTCTTCGATCTGTACCAGGAACCATTTATCAATCATAGTGATAGCGTAAATTTCATCTACAGTCATTCCTAAACGGAATGCATCACCGATATACCAGATACGCTCAGCACCGGCTTCACGCAGTTCGTATAATACTTTTTCTTTTGCGCTTTCATCATTTAAATCAACCATAGGGCTGAAACCGTCAGCACCTACTTCCAGACCGCGAAGTGCTTTTTGTAAAGACTCCTGCTGGTTACGGCCGATTGCCATTACTTCACCCACAGATTTCATCTGTGTAGTAAGACGGTCATTCGAGTTGGCAAATTTTTCAAAGTTAAAACGCGGAATCTTAGTAACAACGTAATCGATGGTCGGCTCAAAAGATGCCGGTGTTTTACCGCCGGTGATATCATTCTGCAGCTCATCCAGAGTGTAACCAATCGCCAGTTTTGCAGCGATCCGCGCAATCGGGAAACCGGTCGCTTTTGATGCAAGTGCAGAAGAACGTGAAACCCGAGGATTCATTTCAATAAGCACCATACGACCGTCTTCCGGGTTAATACCAAACTGAACGTTTGAACCACCCGTTTCAACACCAATTTCACGCAGTACAGCGAGCGATGCATTACGCATTAACTGATATTCTTTATCGGTTAATGTCTGCGCAGGTGCAACCGTAATGGAATCCCCTGTATGAATGCCCATCGGGTCGAAGTTTTCAATCGCACAAACAATAATACAGTTATCATTTTTGTCACGAACCACTTCCATCTCATACTCTTTCCAACCTATTAATGATTCATCGATTAATAGCTCAGTGGTAGGTGAAAGGTCCAGACCGTTGGTACAGATTTCATCAAATTCTTCTTTGTTATAAGCGATACCGCCGCCTGTTCCGCCCATAGTGAAAGAAGGACGGATAATACAGGGGAAATCGACCATGTCTAATACGGCATAAGCTTCATCCATATTATGTGCGATTCCGGCACGAGGACATTCAAGGCCTATTTTTTTCATGGCAGTATCGAAACGGCTACGATCTTCCGCTTTATCAATCGCGTCAGCCGTTGCGCCGATCATTTCAACGTTATATTTAGCTAATATGCCTTTGGCTTCTAACTCAAGCGCACAGTTTAATGCTGTTTGTCCGCCCATAGTTGGCAGCACTGCACAGGGACGTTCTTTGGCGATGATTTTTTCAACAACCTGCCAATGAATCGGTTCGATATAAGTTGCATCGGCCATATCGGGATCGGTCATTATCGTTGCCGGGTTAGAATTAACCAGGACAACACGGTAACCTTCTTCTTTTAAGGCTTTACATGCTTGTGCGCCCGAGTAATCAAACTCACAAGCTTGGCCAATAATAATCGGTCCGGCGCCAATGATTAGGATAGTTTTTAAGTCATTACGTTTTGGCATCTGAAATTTACCTTTCTATTCGGTGTTCTATTATCTGATTAACTAGGCTTTTTTGTACGCTTCAATCAATTCAATAAAGTGATTAAATAATGGCGCAGCATCATGCGGACCCGGACTTGCTTCTGGGTGACCTTGGAAACTAAAGGCAGGTTTATCAGTACGGGCCATTCCCTGCAGTGAACCATCAAACAATGAAACATGCGTGGCACGCAAGTTATCTGGTAATGATGACTTATCAGCGGCAAAACCATGATTTTGGCTGGTGATCATAACCACATTACGGTCTAAATCTTTTACCGGATGATTGGCACCATGATGACCGAATTTCATTTTTGATGTTTTAGCGCCACTTGCCAACGCAAGCAGTTGATGACCCAGGCAGATACCAAAAACGGGAATCTCTGTTTTTAGAATTTCTTGGATGGCGGTAATCGCATAGGTACAAGGTTCCGGATCGCCCGGGCCATTTGACAGGAATATGCCATCAGGGTTCATTGCTAAAACATCACTGGCGGAAGTTTGTGCCGGCACAACCGTGACACGGCAGCTCCGGTCAACCAACATACGTAAAATATTACTTTTAACACCATAATCAAAAGCGACAACATGATATTTAGAATCCGTCGCATCGGCAGGTAATCCGCCGGTCAGTGTCCAGCTACCCTGAGCCCAATTATAGGCTTCAGTAGTACTCACTTCCTTAGCCAAATCCATTCCTTTAAGACCGGGAAAGGCTTTAGCTTGAGATAAAGCAAGGGCTTGATCGAGGTTTTCACCCGCAACAATACAACCGGATTGCGCACCCTTTTCCCGTAAAATACGGGTTAGTTTACGTGTGTCAATTTCAGCAATAGCGACAATATTATGCTTTTTTAAATAATCACTTAACCCGAGTTGATTACGGAAATTGCTTGCAAGCAGCGGCAAATCGCGAATAACCAAACCACAGGCATGGATAGAGGTTGACTCTTCGTCTTCGTTATTTGTTCCGGTATTTCCGATATGAGGGTAGGTTAATGTAACAATTTGGCGTGCGTAGGATGGATCTGTTAAAATTTCTTGGTAACCCGTCATTGACGTGTTGAAAACAACCTCACCGATAGAACTACCATCAGCACCGATTGAGATACCTTCAAATACAGTTCCATCTTCCAATACCAATATGGCAGAATGACTCAAAATAACCTCCGTAGGGAAATAAAAATAAATTTATTGATTACTGGAGGAAAATAATGCTTTTTTTCCACCAAATAATCATAAACTTTGGCAAATTGGCGACATGTTATAGATCTTCAGCACAATTAACCAATAAAATTTTCTTTTCACGGAAAAAAAATGACGGATAAGTAAATAGCCCATTTATAGAAGAGGCTATTTTGGTAATTTCACACTTTTCAGGCGAAGGGATTAGATTAACCCAGGACTTTAATCAGGGCTAGGGTGGCAGGTAAGGTTGGGATAAGCATCACAACCAGAAAGCCTAAAAAATAACGAATTGAATACGGGTCTTTAAAATTTTCGTCTGACATTATCACTTCCTATGGGGTTAAATATGTTAATATTATTGATCTAAATCAATTTAAGTATACCCCGAACGGTTGCAGATTAGCAGCAACTCATTCCGTATTTTTTTAAAAAAGGATCTTTTATGCACGCCTTACAGTCAACAATAGCTTCCCCCGTTTGGTCATACTTCGCCACTATTTGCTCTATCCCGCACCCTTCTAAACACGATCGAAAATTGGCAGATTGGATAATTCAGTGGGCAAAAGAAAAAAACATAAGCTGTGTACAAGATGAAATTGGTAATCTTATTTTAAAAAAATCCGCAAGTCATGGTTATGAAAATAACACAGCGGTTATTCTTCAGGCGCACCTTGATATGGTGCCGCAAAAAAACAACGATATTGACCACAATTTTTTAACCGATGCCATTAAGCCTGTCATTGAGGGTGAATGGTTACGCGCTGAAAATACAACCTTGGGCGCAGATAACGGCATCGGCATGGCAGCTTGCTTAGCGGTATTAGCTGATAACACACTGCAACATGGCCCCCTTGAAGTACTTTTAACAACCGACGAAGAAACGGGCATGACCGGCGCATTTGGCCTGAAAGCAAATGCACTTCAGGGAAAAATCCTCCTTAACACGGATTCTGAACAAGAAGGTGAACTTTTTGTGGGTTGTGCGGGAGGCGTTAATGTGACTGTTACCCTGCCCTATGAAATAATGGAAAGTGAACCGGACAACAGTGCATTTGAAATTGTTCTGGGCGGTCTTAAGGGAGGACATTCCGGTTGTGATATTAATTTGGGCCGTGCAAATGCAATAAAAACACTGGTATCTGTGCTGAACAATTTGGAGGGCGTGCCATTCCATATTGCGTATTTTGAAGGCGGCAGTTTACGTAATGCGATTCCACGAGAAGCGAGTTGCGTCATTAGTTGTGATCCTCAGTATCAAAATAGCATAGAAATTATCATCAATACCCTGCAAAAAAAGCTGCGCAATCAATTTAAAGAGTCTGAGCCCAACTTAGCGCTTTCGGTGAAATCCTATGATTTACCCAATTTTATTTTAACCCATAAAAGCCAGGCTAATTTATTAACCAGCCTGACCCAGTGTAATAATGGTGTATTCAGTATGGATAATAATTTTTCTGATGTAGTACAAACCTCATCAAATTTAGGCGTTGTTTCACAAAATAGAAACAACCGCGGCGTTTTTGATATTCAGGTCTTAGTACGTTCTCAGGTTGAGCAGGAAAAACAAGCCGAAGCACAAAAAATTGCACAACAATTTGAGCAACATGATGCAACAGCTTCTTTGACGGGTAACTACCCCGGCTGGACACCAAACCCGCACTCAGAAATTTATAAAATAATTGAAAAACAATATATTGATCTCTTTGATAAACAGCCCAAAGCAATGGTGATTCATGCCGGATTGGAATGTGGTTTATTTAGTGCTGAATATCCGCAATGGGATATGATTTCATTCGGCCCGACCATTAAATTTCCGCATAGCCCCGATGAAAAAGTGCAGATCAACAGTGTTGATAAATTTTGGCAATTATTGGTGGCCACATTAAAAGCCATTGATTAGGATCTGTTGACTCTTTAATTAATCGCAGAGCTGTTCATTTATACCGGCTGGTGATAACACTCTGTTTTGGCGTTGGTTATTGATTTCCCTGCGCCTGAACAGAGATCTTAATGGCAGGAGTGGGTATAAAGGGTGTGTTTAAAAAATGGCGGCAACCCTGTGAGTATGTTTTTAAGCCTGTCATAACAAAAAGATATTGGGCTTATCGGGTCTGATTTTTTTTTGAAATTAAGACAACCACAGTGCGGGCATTCACTTTATAATGCGTCCCTTTATGTACTATTTCAGCCCCCATTTCAGCGATATCTAAAGGAGAGGATAATGATGTATCAATGGCACAGTACCACTTCTCCACTTTAATATCCGGCAACTCAAATTCAAGTCCCTCCCAGTACATATTAAACATAACATGTATATCTTGCCCGTCGGCCCGTTCTCCGAGTGTCATGGCTAATGCCAGTCCGTTTGGGTCATACCAGCCTGATTTTCGCAGTTCACATCCATGCCATAATATATCGGATAATCCACTCTTGTTTATTTCACTATTATCATATTTATTGCGCAATAAACGCGGGTGAGCTTTACGAAAAGCGATCAGCCGTTGCCAAAACTGCAATTAATACCTTTTGAGTCGAGATCAATTAATACTTTTTGCGGATCAAAAATCAACCCGTTTTCAGGTTGAAAAGGGCCACCGACACGGTAAGCATAATGTGTTTTTTCCGGTAAACCTTTTACAAAAACATGCCAAAAATAAAAGCTGCGATGAATCAGGGGATCGAATCGGATAATCTCGTAGGGTTCAAGCGCATTATACTGTGCAAACAGCAGCAGTTCGACGAAGGTTGATCGTTCATCACAATAGAGGAAAAAATTAACCCCGTCATTCGCAACCGTTGCACCGATCGGGTGGGTTTTACCCGGTAATAATTTATACATTCGGGAACTCTTTATGTAACCAAAGTGTTATGAGCAGACTGTAGTCAAAAAGGGATATTAATCCATGCCGCTATTACGCAAAGGATTCGACCTAAAGCACCCGGACTTTTTTGCATAAACTTATAATCTAAGTATTGTTGACACTTCAATAAAAATGCCAACACTTGGCGGTGACAGCCTAATAAACTAAAGAATACCAAACGCATTAATAAAGTGATCCGATTTATTATTTAAAATTGATCATAAATTTAATGGCGGTCTTATTTGAACGTCAACTAGCACGCACTATGACAATAAACGCATAGCTCGTAGGATGCATTATCCTATTTACTATTCAAAATCATCCCGGCGGCTTTTTTAGCGTAAATTTTTCCTTTGAAGTAACTTATCATAAATTTAATGCGTTGGTATAACCCCAGCTCGGGATAAGCAAAACGGTATTGTATAAAATAAAATTGTGAAATTTTGATATTCAAGAATACTGCGCTTTCATTATCCCGAGGTGAGGTTAAATAATAAATATAGTCAGCAAGGTTATTGGCACATTTTATGACATTGTTATTTTTATGGTTACTGCTGAAATCCCTTCATATATTGCTGCATCAGGGCAAGATGTTCAGCCATTAAAGTGTTAACTTGTTCTTTCTGCGCTTCCGTTAACACTTGAAACGCATGATGATCTGCTTTTAACATCTGCAATTGATTATCAACCATCAAGGTCTGCTGTTTGCTTATCATTTCACGGGCTTTAGCGTCGTCAAAGGTTGGGCTATTTAACAGTGCTTGTGATTCTGCTATACGGGCCTGCATATTTGTCATCATGTTTGGCCCACTGTGCATTGCAGCCATCGCCGTTGTCATAATAGATTGGATTTGTCGCTGCTGTTCAGCGGTCAGGTTTAATGATGAGAAGATCATGCCGCCATGCATCATGCCGCCATTCATCATGCCGCCATACATCATGCCACCATTCATCATGCCACCGTTCATCATGCCGCCATGCATCATGCTGCCATTCATCATGCCACCGTTCATCATGCTGCCATTCATCATGCCGCCATGCATCATGCCACCGTTCATCATGCTGCCATGCATCCAGCCGCCGGTATTATTCTGCCTCTGTCCGTGTGCCTGACTCACTGAAATATTAGCGAAAGTAAGGCCCAGCGCCAATGCCATAATACTAAGTTTTTTATTGTTCATCTTCTGCTCCTGATATTTTATGGTCAAATAATTTTCAAATGCCAAACCGGTGTTTTTCTTATATAAGATAAAACACAAAAAAGAGATCACTCGCTCGATTGTTACATTCCAAAGTATAGGATCTGTTGACCTTTCGTGTGCATTTTTTCAGCAATTTGTGCGTACTTTATACAAGGCAGAGCTTGTGTTATGTCGTTATTCTACATAAGCAGGCGATAACACATACGCTCATGCGCACAAATGCTGCCCTTCGGTTCATCTAAAAGCGTCCTGTGCTGCGTTATTTGTCGTTTACATAGAATAACTATGCTGCTCTCCTCATGCCTTGCTCAGAACACTTTTAGATTGAACAAAATTTGCACTCCAAAGGTCAATAGACCCTAATCGGCATTGCACATTGCGCTCAAACAAAGCGATAAAAATTGAAAAGAAAGGAGTGTGGAGACCGAGCAAGAATGCAGCCGTTATTTAGGCTAGATTTTCCTGAATAACTAAGGTGTTTAAACAGCTGAGAATTAAAAGATAGCGACATTATCCGTTGATAATTAATTGCAGTGCCCTGATAAGGTAATGGCTGCCGCCTTTTAATGCGAAAATTAACTTTTCGACATTAAAATTTAATTATAACCACCTGTATTTATTTAACTTTTATTTGTGGCATAACTTATGCTGTTTTTTACTAGGGGCTGTTGATATTTGTTTGAGATTTGTTTGAAATTTGTACGACAGCTGGCAATACCATATGATTGACCTCACCAAAAATAAACTTTATGAAATTGCCATGCCCCGAAAAATGCTTACTGATGAGTTATGGTCAAAACTAAAAGCTATTTTTCTTGAAGACAGAGAGTATAAAAAATCTGAACATAGACAGCCAATGAATAGATACCTAACGACTTTATTCGCTAAGCATAGGGGTATTGCTTTTATTGGCTCCACAAAAATTGCGATATGCCATATTATTAGAGCAAAACGTAACAAATTTTTTAAGGGGAATTGCTGAGCATGGGAAAGGTACAATGTGATGATTCTTTGGCTTCAAATGACACCTCATAGTGAATCACTTTGGTGTGGACGCTTTAACGTTGGATGTATTTAGCTGTAATACTAGATTTATATTCAAGAAACATCATTGAATCGAGTATTACAGACTGCTATGAACGAATCGGACAACTTTATTATCGTCGAGGACGCTTAGCTAGCCTGTCTATCCTTGAATAGCGCGGAACACCCAAGTCGTTTGCCGCCATTGTGTTTATAAGGGATGTGTTAAACAGCCAACCCAAATGAAAGATTGGCAGTGATAACTGAACTTAATATGTAGAGAAAATTGAGGGTTATTTACCTGCTTCAACAAAGCCCAAATTCATCGAACGACGTGATCTGCCCGGTGGTTCTTGGTAATACTTTTTATAGGCACGGGAAAAGCTAGATGCATCTGAAAAACCTAATTCTGAAGCTAAGACTGCTAAAGGCTTTTTGCTGTAAAGAAGCATGAAATTCGCCCGTTGCATTCGACGACTCATCACATATTGCTGTGGTGTCAAACCGAACTGGTGCTGACAAATACAGTAAAAGTGACTTTCACTTAAATATAATGCATTGGCTAATTCTAAATTGCTAGGTGGCGTAGCCAGACGCCTATCAATAATATCGTTCATCCGAGCAGCATCCAATCGCTTATTGGCTACTGGATTCAGCTCGGGTATATTAGGTGAGTGTATCTGACATAACTGAGTTATAAATAGGGAGACTATCTGACAGTTTAGCTGTGGATTGTTTTGATCTTTGCTTAGTAACAGCTGACTTGCAGCAAAGTCCAGTAGCGGAATTATCTTCGGTGTCAAGGAGATAAATTCCGGTTGTTTAAATAGAGTTTCACTTAAAGTGATTTGGCATGTCTGCTCTAGTGCCTGAATGTAGGGATCATCCTGTACTACATCGACCACCAGTAGTTCACTATTCTCGCTTAAACCGTTAAACAAATGATCTGTCGAATTCGGAACTATAGCAACTATGCCATTATTGAGTCGCCTTGATCCGCGGCGAAATTCACACTCGA
Organism: Psychromonas sp. MB-3u-54; assembly: GCF_002836415.1. Classification (GTDB taxonomy): domain Bacteria; phylum Pseudomonadota; class Gammaproteobacteria; order Enterobacterales; family Psychromonadaceae; genus Psychromonas. Next base: position 10,930 of record NZ_PJBP01000146.1, read on the forward strand.
CCTCACCTTGCCAGCCAATCAGTATTTGGGCAAAATTATGGGTGTGCTCACCGTTGTTTCGGGCAATTAAGTTGCGACGGGCCAGACTATTTTTCATGACAGTCCCCATAAACAGGAAAAATTATGGGCATTTTAAGAGTTTAAGAATTTGATTCAAAAACGCCATAGTTTGAGCCATAAATAAAAAAATCATTGTTACTTATTATTTCCAGCATAGTAACAAGGAGTGAAATGTCATGCAACTTAATCGAATTAAAGTTCAGAATGCGATTCCCCCTACGGAAAGATAATAATAAAATCAGCTGTAAATTGAACTTTTAGCAACGTGAGGAGCAGATCAGTACATAATTTAATTTTAGATACTTGGCATGAGCACTACTTCCTTAAAACACTTTGATTCTATTACTGAACCAAGGATTGAATGCTCCATAATAAGGGTTAACACTCCTGTTCCAATCGCCAGATGAACTTACACAACTTCACACTATGCAGGGCAAGAGAATCAGGCGCGAGCAGACAGAAAATGGCTAACAACAGATAAAGAATCACTAATAGCAGATAATCTAGCACTTGAATCTAAACTGAAAATCATCAGCGCAGAAAATGTCACAATCAAAGATAAACTTGAGTTGGCATTGGCTCCGCTCAATTTAAATCGTGCGAAACGCTTTGCAGCAAACTGAAAAAGCCGCCAAGGGAAGCTGTAATGTGAAGCCAAACAACATACCACCGCTTCAATAAAAAAACGCCTCAAGCACTGCCCGATAAATTAACAACAGAAGTCACTACTTACATTATTGATAAACCCATGTGTGATGATTGTGGCCATGAACTGCATGCCTGCCGATTTGAAGAGAACGAACGGGTTAAGATAATATCCGCACACATTAGTGTCATTAAACACCATTGCATAAAATAGGCTTGTCGGCATTGTGAAAACACCACGATCATCAGCAAAATGATCAGTGCATCGAAATCCAAGCAATCGATACCATCTAGCATTTCCCCCCCCCCCCCCCTTGCACTCCCCCTCTCACTACAACACGAACACCATAAAAAAAGGGGGGTTGAAAGCAAAAGTGATTAAAGAAGAAGATTGTTGGGAAATTATGTTGGTTTTTGTTTGTGTATGAACACAAATATTACAACAAAAATTAATTTTTATTTTGGTAAAGAAATAAGACACAGAAATACACCAAACAAGGGAAAATAATGG
>NZ_PJBP01000147.1 GCF_002836415.1 Psychromonas sp. MB-3u-54
TGACTAACACGTCAGCAATTTAAAATAGTCGCAAGCATGACCTTAGCTCTGTGGCTATATTCTAAAATAACCAAAACTAACGGGAAATTAGTCCCGGCATTAAGGAGTTATGTAATGAAATTTTTCAAGACCAAACTGACGGTTGCTTTGCTGGCAGCAGGATTAAGCTTTAGTGCTGCAGCGGCGAATATTACTGTTGCTTATAATGCTGATCCGGTATCACTTGACCCGCATCAACAGCTTTCAGGGGGAACATTACAGATGTCGCATATGCTTTTTGACCCGTTGGTTCGTTTCACTCAAGAAATGGACTTTGAAGGCCGTATAGCTGAAAGATGGGAACGTATAGATGCGACCACATTCCGTTTTAATCTGCGTAAAGGTGTTAAATTCCATTCCGGTAATATGCTGACTGCAGACGATGTTATTTGGACATTTAATCGTTTAAAAAATTCTATTGATTTTAAAGGTGTTTTCTCACCCTATGAGAAAATGGTTAAAATTGATGATTACACGGTTGATATCAAGTCAACTGAACCTTACCCGTTAGTGCTGCAAACAGCGACCTACATCTTCCCGATGGACAGTCAATTCTATTCCGGTGAAATGGAAGGTAAAGATAAAAGTGAAATTGTTAAACATGGCAGTTCTTTTGCGTCAACCCACGTTTCAGGCACCGGCCCCTATACGATAACGACGCGTGAACAGGGCATCAAAGTGGTCTTTGAGCGTTTTGATGATTATTGGGACACAAACTCTCCCGGTAATGTTGATAAGCTGACACTGGTACCTATTAAAGAAGATGCAACTCGTGTTGCCGCGCTTCTTTCCGGTGATGTAGATATGATCTACCCGGTGGCGCCAAACGATCAGCAACGTGTTACTGATACTGAAGGTCTTAAATTAACCACGGTTTCCGGTTCTCGAGTGATTACTTTCCAGATGAATCAGAAAAGTAATCCGGCGCTTGCTGATGTGCGCGTTCGACAGGCGATTGTCCATGCCATTAATAATGAGGGCATTGTTAAAAAGATCATGAAAGATTTTGCTACCACTGCTGGCCAACAAGGCCCTGCTGGTTACGCCGGTTATGATAAAACCTTAGTGCCGCGTTTTGATGTGGCAAAAGCGAAAAAGTTAATGGAAGAAGCGGGTTACTCTGAAGATAAACCCTTGCAGATTTCTATGATGGCGCCCAACAACCGTTATGTGAAGGATGCCCAAATTGCACAGGCAACTGCCGGTATGCTGGCTAAAATTTACATTAATGTAGATTTGAAAACACTGCCGAAAGCGCAATACTGGCCTGAATTTGACCTTTGTGTTGCGGACATGATGATGATTGGCTGGCATTCAGATACTGAAGATTCAGCTAACTTCTCTGAATTTTTGACCATGACGCGCAATGCTGAAACGGGTAAAGGTGCTTATAACTGCGGACAATACTCTAACCCTGAGGTTGACCGTTTAGTTAATGCTGCCAATGCTGAAACAGATCCCGCTAAACGTGCGGCTATGTTACAAACCGTTGAGCAAATATTGTATAAAGAGGCCGCGTTTGTGCCGCTTCATTGGCAGAACTTGGCATGGGGTGCAAAATCTAATCTCCAGATGGAGCCCATTGTTAACTCTATGAACTTCCCATACTTAGGTGACCTTGTTGTTCAATAGGCGTTGTTAAATAGGTAGAAGTAGTTAAGTAACACTTATAAAAGGCCCTGCTTATTGAGGGCCTTAGTCAATACCCAAACTACTTGAGAATGCAGATTCCTGCATCATCAGTGATTTAGAGTATACAAAAGAGAGTGTTTTTCCATTCAAATTTTTATAGCGGAGACTTTGTTTCTCCGTTTTAAAGGTTTATTTTATTAATTAATTTGAGGTACAAGGAATGTTTACGTTTCTGATCAAGCGCCTTTTTCAGGCTCTGGTAGTGATGTTTGTGATCAGTTTGGTTGCCTTCTCTATTCAGGATAACCTGGGCGATCCGCTTCGAGAGTTAGTTGGCCAATCTGTGTCCACGGAAGAGAGACAGGTACTGCGTGACGAATTAGGTCTTAATGATTCGTTTCCTGTCAAATACTCCCGTTTTATTGCAAACGCTGCACATGGAGATTTAGGTACCTCTTATTTCTTTAATAAGCCTGTAGTTGAAGTGATATTCGATAAATTTGAGGCAACCTTTGAACTGGTTTTGGGTGCTGCATTGATTATCATTTTTGTCGCCATACCGCTGGGGGTCTATTGTGCTATTCACCCTAAAAGTACATGGACAAAAGTGATTATGGCACTCAGCAGTTTGGGTATTTCCGTGCCGGTTTTTCTGACAGCCATTCTGCTGATGTATCTGTTTTCCATTGAGTTGCAGTGGCTGCCCTCCTACGGACGTGGTGATACGGTGAATGTTTTGGGTTGGGAAACCGGATATCTGAGTAAAGATGGTCTGTTACATCTTATTTTACCTTGTATTTCTTTAGCGTCGATTATGTTGCCGCTATTCATCCGCTTAGTACGTTCTGAAATGCTGGAAGCGCTTGGCTCTGAATATGTTAAATTCGCCATGGCGAAAGGGTTGGCGATGAATAAAGTTCATTACCAGCATGCTCTGAAAAATACTATGCTGCCGGTGCTGACTGTTGGTGGCGTACAAATAGGGACTATGGTCGCTTATACCATTTTAACCGAAACGGTATTTCAATGGCCGGGAACCGGATTTTTATTTTTAGAAGCGATTAACCGTGTGGATACACCCTTGATCACGGCTTATGTTATCTTTGTCGGTTTAATCTTTGTGGTGACAAATACTATTGTAGATCTCTTATACGGTGTGGTTGATCCTACTGTCAATATAACCGGTAAAGGTGCTTAAATATGAATACTATTACTTCTTCTCATGTCCCTACCCGTTGGGAACGTTTAAAAAATTCAGATCTGATTTATTATTTTTTGAAAGACAAAATAGCAATGCTCAGTTTTTCCATCTTCCTGACTTGTTTGCTGATGTCTTTATTTGCGCCGCTTATTGCACCGACAGATCCCTATGATCTTACCAGCATCAGTCTGATGGATTCGGAACTGCCCCCGGCGTGGATGGCAGAGGGAGATACAAATTTTTTACTGGGAACCGATGATCAAGGGCGCGACATATTCTCAACCATACTTTATGGCTCACGTTTATCCTTAACCATTGGCTTTTTAGCCGTCGGCTTGCAGCTTATATTAGGTATTGTGATTGGTCTTTCTTCCGGCTATTTTGGCGGACGTATTGACAGTTTCCTGATGCGTTTTGCCGATGTTCAGCTGTCTTTTTCAACCCTGATGGTGGCTATTATTGTCTCGGCTATTTTTAAAGCGAGTTTTGGTAACGAATTTTACAGTGAATATGCGGTGATCATGCTGGTGGTGATCATAGGTATTGCCGAATGGCCGCAATATGCGCGCACCATTCGTGCTTCGGTACTGGCGGAAAAGGAAAAAGAATACGTAGAAGCTGCGCAGGTAATGGGATTTAAAGCAGGTCGAATAATGTTCAGACATATTTTACCAAACTGTCTGTCACCGATTCTGGTTATTTCTACGGTACAAGTTGCTAATGCGATTATGTCTGAAGCGGCATTATCATTTTTGGGCTTAGGTTTACCCGTTGACCAGCCTTCATTAGGTGCTTTGATCAGCATAGGTTTTAAATACATTTTCTCGGGAGCCTGGTGGATAACACTCTTCCCCGGTATTGTACTGGTAACCCTGGTACTGGTTATTAACCTGTTGGGTGATTGGTTAAGGGATGTCTTTAACCCGAAAATCTACAAAGGTTAAGCCGTTAAGCCGTTAAGGCTTTCAGCCGTCAGCCGTCAGCCGTCAGCCGTTAAGGCTTTCAGCCGTCAGCCGTCAGCCGTCAGCTGTTAGCTGTTAGCCGTCAGCCGTCAGCCGTCAGCCGTTAGCCGTTAGCTGTTAGCTGTTAGCCGTTAGCCGTCAGCCGTTAGCTGTTAGCTGTTAGCTGTTAGCCGTCAGCTTTCTGCCTTCCCGTTTTTTAGATACAAAAAAGGCGCTGAATAGCGCCTTTTTGATTCACATCTTATTTAACTGAGTGCTTAATTAAGATTTTGCAAAATAGCATTAACCGATGCTTTTGCATCGCCAAATAACATTTCAGAGTTCTCTTTAAAGAACAATGGATTTTGCACACCTGCATAACCCGATGCCATTGAACGTTTAAAGACAACCACTTTTTCGGCTTCCCAAACGTGTAATACCGGCATACCTGAGATAGGCGTACCTGGCTCATTGGCGGCCGGATTGACCGTATCATTTGCTCCAATTACTAAGACTACATCGGTTTTAGCGAAATCGTCATTGATTTCATCCATTTCCAATACGATATCGTAGGGTACTTTTGCTTCTGCTAATAATACGTTCATATGACCAGGTAGACGCCCAGCAACCGGATGAATACCAAAACGCACTGTTTTACCTTTGCTGCGCAAGTATTTGGTTAATTCAGCAACGGGGTATTGTGCCTGTGCAACGGCCATGCCGTAACCTGGAACAATTACCACGTTTTTAGCTGCGGCCAGCGAATCAGCAACTTCCTGAGCACTTGTTTCAAAATGCTCACCCTGCTCCTCATCGCCACTTTGCACTGTTACTTCGTTACCAAAACCACCTAGAATAACGCTAATGAACGAACGGTTCATTGCTTTACACATAATGTAGGAAAGGATTGCACCTGAAGAGCCCACTAATGCACCGGTGATGATCAGCAGATCGTTGGAGAGCATGAAACCTGTTGCCGCTGCTGCCCAACCTGAATAGGAGTTAAGCATAGACACAACCACGGGCATATCTGCACCGCCGATTGAAGCCACTAAATGCCAACCGAATGCCAGAGCAATCAGGGTCATTATGATCAAGGCGGTTAAACCTAAACCACTGCTTACAAAACCAACTAACAGGAAGGCACTTGATGCCAGTACTGCAAGGTTAATCCAGTTTTTACCCGGTAGGTTCAGTGGTGTACTCTTAATTTTTCCACTTAGTTTACCATAGGCAACAATTGAACCGGTGAAGGTAACCGAGCCAATGAAGATACCTAAAAATACTTCAACGTCATGGATTGATTGCTCAACACCCGTGAGCTGTCCATGTTCTAAATAAGAGTTGAAACCGATAAATACGGCGGCCAGACCCACAAAACTATGCAGCACAGCGATAAGTTCCGGCATTGAAGTCATTTCGACTTTTAATGCTAAACGAACCCCGATCCCTGCACCAATAGCCATTGCCACGGTAATGTAACCCATGCCTGCAACTTGTGCGCTGGCGATGGTTGCAATGATTGCAATGATCATTCCTATGATGCCAAAAGTGTTACCGCGCTTGGCACTCTCTTGACTGCTTAAGCCGTTAAGGCTGGCAATAAAGAGGATGGCTGCAATGATATATGCAGCTGTAATTAATCCTTGAGACATGCTTATTTATCCTTTTGGAACATTTTCAACATACGCTGAGTAACGGTAAAGCCACCCACGATATTGATGGTGGCGATAAGTATTGCAATAGTCGACAGGGTGGTTACAAAACCGTTACCTTGACCTACTTGCAGTAGTGCACCGATGATGATGATTCCGCTGATTGCGTTGGTTACACTCATTAGTGGTGTATGCAGAGAATGAGCAACATTCCAAACCACGCCGTAACCGACAATACAGGCAAGTATAAAGACGGTGAAATGCGCTAGAAAGTTTGCCGGCGCGACGCTCGCAAGCCATCCAAATAAGACGGCCGCAACAACGGCTGCAATAGGTTTAACCCATTTATTTTCGGCTTTTTTCTCAACCACTGGCGCTGATTTTGCGGCTTCAGCTTTAGGCGCTGGTGCAGCACTGACATTGATTGCCGGTGGCGGCCAGGAAATCTCACCCTCTTTGACAACGGTTGCGCCACGAATAACTTCATCTTCAAAATCAATATTGATAATGCCGTCTTTATCTTTACAAAGCAGCTTCATCAAGTTAACTAAATTGGTTGAATAAAGTTGGCTTGATTGCGTCGGTAAACGGCTGGGAAGATCCGTATAGCCGACGATTTTTACACCGTTATCGGTTAAGAAAACTTCATCTTTCACCGTGAGTGCTGCGTTACCGCCTGCTTGTGCTGCTAAATCGACAATCACACTACCGGCTTTCATCGATGCTATCATTTCTTTTGTCACAAGAAGCGGTGCCGGTTTACCTGGAATAAGTGCGGTTGTGATAATGATATCAACGTCTTTAGCTTGTTCAGCCATCATTGCAGCTTGTGCTTTTTGATAACCCGCGCTCATGGTTTTAGCATAACCTGAAGTGCTGACCTCTGTTTCTTCCTCGTATTCAACTACTAAGAATTCAGCGCCCATACTTTCAACTTGCTCTTTTACTTCAGGGCGAGTATCAAATGCGCGCACAATAGCGCCTAAACTACCGGCGGTACCTAATGCAGAAAGACCTGCAACACCCGCACCTATGATCAGTATCTTAGCGGGTGGAACTTTACCCGCTGCGGTGATCTGTCCGGTGAAGAAACGGCCAAACTGATTAGCGGCTTCAATAACGGCACGGTAACCTGCGATATTTGCCATTGAGCTGAGTGCATCAAGTGCTTGTGCGCGGGAAGTACGTGGTACTGAATCCATTGCAATAACACTGATTTTTTTACTGGTTAATTTTTCAAGTAATTCAGGGTTTTGCGCTGGCCAGATAAAGCTGACTAAAGTAGCGCCTTCCTTCATTAAGCTGATTTCAGGATCGGTAGGCGCATTCACTTTGAAAATAATATCCGATTGCCATACTAAATCTTTATCAGTGCCAATTTCAGCACCGGAATTCTGGTAGGCTTGATCAGAAAAGCTAGCAGCTATTCCGGCGTTTGTTTCGACAAGAAAAGTAAAACCCTGCTTAATAAGCAGCTCAACGGTATTAGGTGTTGCTGCTACGCGGTTTTCATTCTCTTGGATCTCTCTAGGTATACCTATCTGCATAGTAAGTCCATGATCGCTTGTTATTATGAATGGTCGATTTTACGTACAAAAAAAAGGTCCAAATAGATCTTGATCATACTCAGCTTTTATTTGTACAGGCTTTTATTTAATTAATTTAAAGACCTTGATCTGTTTTTGTAGGCCTGCTGCGTTTTTTTGTCGTAAGTACAACAAAAAAAAGGAGAACTCAAAGCGAGTTCTATACATTTTTTATTCTTCTAATGTATGTAATTAGCTCACATACTAGTGAAAAAATCTGTGTACGGCTACTATTTTTACTCTTTTAACTTCGCTTAACAGTACAATTATGTCACTTGATATAACATTTAGTTATATCAAGGAGGGTGATCGTGATCATATTTTAATACCGCGTACTTTGACGAGAGTATCGACGTTTGTAAATTCGTTTAAACGTATTAAGTTGATTGTCAGTATCTATTAAACCTTAAAGCACTTGAATCTGTATCACCAGATGGCTTGAGTTAGTCGATTTCCTCTTAAATTTCCATAAAGGGTGGAGGGCAGTTAAAGGTAATACGTTGCTCAGTTGAAGGGTGGGTTAAGGTGATGCTTGCGGCGTGTAATGCAAGCCGCTGTGGTGATAATTTCTTACCGAACTCAGTTGAGTAAAATTCATCGCCAACAATCGCGTGCCCAATCGCCTGCAGATGTACACGTAACTGATGGGTTCGTCCCGTTAAGGGCTTTAAACAAACCAGGGTGGTTAACTTTTCTCTTTTAACCACGGACCACTGTGTTTGTGAGCTTTTACCTTCTGCAAAATCAACAATTTGTCGCGGGCGGTTTTCCCAGTCACAACGAATGGGTAAATCAATTATTCCATTATCCTCTTTGAGAATACCTTCAACGCGTGCGTAATAGGTTTTATCTATTACTTTTTGTTGAAATTGCCGTCCTATATGACTTTGTGCAGATTTTCGCATGGTTAAAATAAGCAGTCCAGAGGTTGCCATATCTAAACGATGTACAACGGATGCATTTGGCCAGACACGTAAAATACGTAACGCTAAACTGTCACGATTTTTTTTCTCGCGGCCAGGGACACTTAATAAACCATAGGGTTTATTAAGAACAACAATATCGTCATCCTGATGAAGGATATCTAAATAGGGTGTTGTTGGTGGATTGTAAACAAAATTTGGCATATAAATATCTGCTTTAAATTTACGAAATAAAGCCGACAGCTGTTAGCTATCAGCTGTCGGCCAGTATCTTAGTCACGAGCTACGAGCTACGAAGCTCGAAATAAAGCTGACAGCCGTTAGCCGTCAGCTTGCCTGGTTAGGATTGTGTTGAAACAATAAATCGGATCGCATCTAATTTTAATTGGGTTTGATCTAATATCTTTTCGAAGTTGCTTTGCTGATCCCGTAAATGCTGGATCTCTTCTTCACGGATATTTGGATTGACCGCTTTTAATGCCTGCAGACGATCTTGTTCCTGCTCCAATGTCTGCTGCATATTCTGTTTTGCCTGAATAATAATATCAGCCATTAATTTTTGTGCTGTTGGTTGTGAGTCTTTAATCAATTGATGAATTAAAGGTTGTGAGGTATTGGCAACTTTACGACTGATATGGCGGTTAATAGGCGTTAACTGGCGATTAAAGCTATCAAATGTGACATTCTGTCCTAAATCTTTTGCATTTTTATCCAATAACAAACGAATAGGGGTTGTCGGTAGGAAACGCTTTAATTGTGCATTTTCTGTATTGATTGTTTCAACTACATAGATTAACTCTAGAAATGTTGTCGCAGCAGGTAATGAATTGTTCTTTAAAATTGCCACCGCCGTTGTACCGGTATCTGAGCTTAAGATCATCTCCATACCGCCGCTTACCATGGGATGCTCCCAAGTTAAATACTGTACATCATCACGACTTAATGCGGTTTTTCTATTAAAGGTGATGGTTGCCCCTTCTTCGGGTAATCCCGGAAAATCGCTGGTTAGCATATGCTCAGTAGGGCGGATAGCTAAACAGTGATTACCCCGGTCTTCCTGCTGTACACCGACCACATCAAAGAGCTGCAAAGCAAACTGGGTGAAATCCGGTTTCTGATCGATTTCCACAATATCATCAAGCAGATCACTGTTATGCAGAATACCACTGGAGTTGATTTCTAATAATTTATCACGACCTTGTTCAAGCTGCTTTTTAAGCTTGTCATTATGAGCGCGTGTCAGCTTAATAAGTTTATCGACTTGATCATTATCGTTTTCGCCCGTTGCCAGTAAATTAATTAAATCCTCTTTAACTAACTCGAAAACAGTGTGGCCCGTTGGCGTTGTCTGGGTGAAGGCCTGCAGACCTTGTTCATACCAATTTTGCAGGTGTTCCTGTGATGTTCCCTTTAAATAAGGGGTATAGATTTGAATATCGCAACGTTGCCCTATTCTGTCTAAACGACCAATACGCTGCTCAAGCAGATCCGGGTTGATTGGCAGATCAAATAATACCAGGTGATGGGCAAATTGGAAGTTACGTCCCTCTGAGCCAATTTCAGAACAAATCATTACCTGTGCACCGTCTTCGGTTTGCGCAAAATAGGCTGCTGCTTTATCACGTTCAATTAATGATAAACCTTCATGGAAGACAGCCGCTTTAATTGCTTCACGCGTGCGCAATGCCTCTTCAAGTGCCAATGCGGTTTCCGCTTGTGCGGCAATAATTAAGATCTTTTCGCCTTTTAACTGCTGAATAAGATCAATTAACCAATTTATGCGCGGATCAAATAAACACCAGGAATTGCTTTCACCCCCTTCAAAGGCCTGATAAATCTGTTCAGGATAAAGTGCTCGAAAGGCTTGTTCTTGAACTGTTCCTGAAGGCAACATTTTAGATACTTTAATAGCGGTTTTATATTGCTCGGGCAAAGGCAGAGCAATTGTTTTTAAATGACGTTTTGGGAAGCCTTGAATAGCTGAACGGGTATTACGGAATAATAAACGCCCGGTGCCATGCCTGTCTAACAAGTTACGGATCAATTCATGCTGTGCAGACTGGCGTTCGTCATTTTCAAGTGAAATGTCATCAACAATATTAAACAGGGGCTGCACATCCTGTTCGCTGAGCAGTTCTGTAATACTGTTCTTCGATTCATTGGATAATTGATTGTTGTCCAGCAGTTCATTAATCGCTGTCGCAACGGGTTTGTAACCCTCTTCTTCTTCGATAAATTTTTGGTAATCAAAGAAACGATTTGGATCTAATAAACGCAAACGTGCAAAATGACTTTCATGACCCAGTTGTTCTGGTGTGGCTGTCAGCAATAAAATACCAGGAATACTTTTTGATAATGCTTCAACAACCTGATAGTCGCGACTTGGTTTTTCCTTATCCCAAATAAGGTGGTGCGCTTCATCTACAATCAGTAAATCCCAATCGGCTTCTAATGCATTTTCGAAATGGGTTCTTTTACGTAATAAATTAATACTGCACAGCACTAATTGTTCAGTTTCAAAGGGGTTAATCGAATCAAGATAAGCTTCATTACAACGTGAATCATCAAAAATACTAAAATGTAAATTAAAACGGCGCATCATTTCCACTAACCACTGATGCTGTAAATTTTCAGGTAAAACAATTAATATACGTTTAGCGCGACCGGTCACTAATTGCTGGTGGATAATTAAACCCGCTTCAATGGTTTTACCAAGGCCCACTTCATCGGCTAATAAAACACGCGGGGCATGACGTTTACCCACTTCTTCTGCGATATAAAACTGATGGGGAATAAGATCTACCCGCGGGCCTAATAAACCACGCAGTTTAGATTTTTGTTGCTGGTGTTGATTGGTTAAGGATTTATAACGAAGCACAAAACGATCAAATTTATCAATCTGACCGGCAAACAGTTTATCCTGCGGTTTATTAAACTTGATGAAATTATTTAGGAACGTTTCTCTTAATTCGCTTGCTGAACCATCATCTACCCGTGTTCCTATATAGGTTATTAAGTTGTCCTGTTCGACGACTTCACTGACCAATAATTTCGAGTCGTCATGGCTAAGAATTTCATCCCCGACATTAAAACGAACACGTGTAATAGGCGCTTCTTCAATAGCATACAAACGCTGCTCACCTGACGCTGCGAATAACACTGTCAACATACGCCCCTCTAAGGCGACAATGGTGCCTAATCCTAATTCGGATTCTGTATCACTAATCCAACGCTGACCTAAAGAAAATATCATAAAATACCACTCAAAATAAAACTAAAACAAGAAGGGGCGCTATGTTACCTAAATCACCTTGGCAGGTGCTAGTGATAAATCAATAAAAACAGGGATTGTTTGAAACTCCCATATAAATGAAGAAATATCGGGCATTGTTTAACAGTTGTTTAACAAATAAGCAGTCAGAAGTTTGTTGCAAATAAACCCTTGCCAACGTTAACAAAATCCCTATAATGCGCCCCACGGAAACGGGAAAGACGCAAGTCAAACCGGTTACTC
>NZ_PJBP01000148.1 GCF_002836415.1 Psychromonas sp. MB-3u-54
AGATAAATAGCTTAAATGTTCCATCTTTCTCCCTAAAACCAAAGCGTTGTTGATTGAATTGGGGAAAGTAGCTAAGCCCCCCAAAAAAACACCAGCAGAGGAGTTCTAAAGTGAGGGGATCTTATGGGATGTAGTGATGAAATATTCGACTTTCTTTTAAAACAGCATAGTGAAAAAGAAGTTGAACCGCTGATTTTATGCATCGCTGTATATGCCGATCCGCATTTTGCTAATATAGAAACCTTTGAGTCTTGGTGGAATATTGAAAATTTAGCGTTAGGAGGAAAAAAACCAAAGGTGCTAGCGAAAACAAAAAGTGGCATAGAGCAAGTAATGCAATACCTCGTGCAGCTCGAATGACAAGCCAGTTAGATCGCACATGATACTGGTTATGTTAAGTAGATGTTTTAAGCTAAATTAGTTCATTTATCAAGCAACCATTGACTTTTATTGTAGATTCTTTAAAATGCCCCTCAGCAAGAAAGAAAGCCTTTTTTTTACATTCTCCGTTACGTTGTTTTATTGATAATACCTCGCTCTGTAGTTTTTAAGTTCCAGTCTGTTTTTACGCTATTCAAGCCTTTTGAAGGCAATCTCACATTAAAATTACAGGATATTATTATGTCTAATAAAGAACAAGGAACCGTTAAATGGTTCAACGAAGCAAAAGGTTTTGGTTTTATCGAGCAAGCATCTGGTCCAGATGTATTTGTTCACTTTAGTGCTATTGCAAGCGAAGGTTTTAAAACCTTAGCTGAAGGCCAAAAAGTAGAATTCACTGTAAGCCAAGGTCAAAAAGGCCCGCAAGCAGACAGTGTCGTAGGGCTTTAATTTCTATGATCTTTTAGCTCCCATACAGAGCTAATTTAATATTAAAAAAATGGTAAACCTTTGCGGGTTTGCCATTTTTTTTGTTCATTTTAAAAGGCTCTGTTCCATTTTATTGTTGTCCCCCATATGCAAATTGTAAAATTTGCTGAGAATTAAGCTTTGAGTGACTTTCCCTAAACCAAGCTAGATAATGAGGTAAATACTTTGTCGCAACGCCTCGCATTTTTACATCAATCCAACCTTTAAAGTGAGCAATCGCGCCATTCACAGTTTGAATATGATAAATTTTATCTATTACTCTATTTTTACCACTTATCAATCGCTTATGGTCGCAATGTGTCGTTTTAGCAATATTGACATATGCCCATGCCCCATCACTGCATAAAACAGAATTTTCTATGATGTGTGGCGCCAAGTGCAATTTTATTTCAGAGGCAGTATCATTCGATAATACGGCATCAATCATATGGTTACTACTATCTGTAGATAATAGAACGGCTACTTGTCCTTCCTTCGTTCTCTTATCTACATTGCCACCTCGCTTCCTAGCTACTCGCTTTGTTGTTAATTTTTTAGCACCTTTTTCAGAGTACGCAAGGAAAAATTCATCAACCTCAATAATGCCTGATAGCTTGTCTGCATATTTACCTGATTGAGCCATCAGAAAACGATGTCGCCATAAAAATGCCGTTTTAAGGTTAATATTGCAAATGGATGCGGCTTCTCGTAGCGTTAGTTTCAATTCCATACAGCCTGCATATTTTTCCCAAATATGACACTTACGCAGCTTAGCTAAAGGTGTGTTTGTCTTGTTATTAAAGGTTTTTTGGCAGTTTTTACAATAATATCTTTGTGTCTCTCCGGCTCTACCCCATTTTTTAAAATGTGAAGAATGACAATGAGGACATTGAGATAAATTATTAAATAGAGACTGAAACAACTCATTGACAGTAATTTCCGTCTGCGTTGCTTGAATTGAACGGTGAACAACCTCTCTTTGGGCTGGTGTCATCGCTAATAATGTGTCAGTTATCTGGTTAAGTTGATTGACGAATGATTTAGTGTCCATAGCCTTTACCTTCAATAAGTTATGCTTATTTATAAGTATAGACAACAATCATTTGGAACAGAGCCTTTTAAAATGAGAATGAAATCCAGCTAATATTTTAACAGCCCATATCACCTTCTTCCCGAATTAGTTACAGTGTAACTAATAGATAAAAACAAAAAAGGCCACCGTTTGGGTAGTCTTTGAGTTGTTCATGTCTCAGGTGTTATGGTAAATATTGAAAGCGATGACAGAGGTCACCTCCATAAACCGAACGTTAATTGAGTTAAGTTATATATCTCTTTTGGTCTCCTTTCTATTAAATCGTTATTGTCTAAATTAAGATGTGTTAGTTGAGTTAGCTTGCCTATTTCTTTTGGTATCTCTGTGAAATTGTTATTGCTTAAATCAAGATGTGTTAGTTGAGTTAGCTTGCCTATTTCTTTTGATATCTCTGTGAAACTGTTATTGCTTAAATCAAGACGTGTTAGTTGAGTTAGCTTGCCTATTTCTTTTGGTATCTCTGTGAGATAGTTAGAGCCTAAATAAAGACGTGCTAGATTAGTTAGCTTGCCTATTTCTTTTGGTATCTCTGTAAGACGGTTATTGCTTAAACCAAGATTGTATAGTTGAGTTAGCTTGCCTATTTCTTTTGGTATCTCTGTGAAACTGTTATTGCTTAAACCAAGATGTGTTAGCTGAGTTAGTTTGCCTATTTCTTTTGGTATCTCTTTGAAATTGTTGTTGTTTAAAGTAAGGCGTGCTAGATTAATTAGCTTGTCTATTTCTTTTGGTATCTCTGTGAAACTGTTATTACCTAAATGAAGTTCGTATAATTGAGTTAAGTTGATTATTTCTTTTGGTATCTCTGTAAGACGGTTATTACTTAAAGCAAGACTTATTAGCTGAGTTAGCTTGTCTATTTCTTTTGATATCTCTGTAAGACGGTTATTGCTTAAACGAAGATGTGTTAGCTGAGTTAGCTTGCCTATTTCTTTTGGTATCTCTGTGAGAAAGTTATCGTCTAAGTCAATACATTCTAATTGAGTTAGCTTACCTATTTCTTTTGGTATTTCTATGAGAGAGCAAGAGTATAAATCAATGTCTTGTAGTTGAATTAAATCATTCAAAACTCTTGGAAAGGTGTCGTAATGTATACAGTTTTTATCAACCCATTCCAATAATATGGCTACCCACACTTGATCTTTTTTATCTTCTATAGCTTCTACTTTAGCGCTTTGCATTAGATGGCAGAGGTTTAGTACTTCACTACCGTACAGGTCAACTTTATCACTGAGACATTTGATGTCATTACCTGCGTTATCCAATCTCTCTAAGAATATATCGGCCAATGCTGGACTCTTTCCTATTGCATTTATTAAGGCTATTTCTTTATTACTCGCTCGGATGATATTTTCTTTAAGGACATCTATCTTGGCTATTACAATCTCTTTTGTTGCTTCTATTTGAACGATAGTAATCTTCGTAGTTCCATCAATTCTAGCCAACTCCTCAGCATGGCGATATGACTCAATTTGAACTAATACTATTTGTGCTTCCATTCGGTATTCATGATCTAATGTTTTATCGTTTGCTATATCAGTAATCCGACTTTTAACGCGTTCTTGTTCTTCACTAGAAGCACTTTGAAATTCCTCATCTTTAAATGGGTTAAATGATTTTAATGCATCTATAGCTACTGACCCTATAGCTTTCCCTACAGACGATATAATACTTAAAAATCCCATATTAACTATTCCTATTGTATTAGTTAGACAATTAGTAGATAACTGAATGCGTGACAAAAGTTAACTAAAACGCTAAGTTTTTCATATTGTTGAAATTATAACAATCTTTTATGGGTGGTCATAATTTTGAGTGGCTCATTGAAATCCCCTTCCTTCATCAGATTTTTTGATCTAGCAAATACAAAAAAGCCACCGATTGGGTTAATGCCAATCAGTTAAGAAAAATCTATTGATTTTTAGCTGAATGAGATAAAAATCCGATCCACTCAAAACATCGGATTTTTATGCAACTATCAACAGCACTTTCCCAAATATCACTGAATAATTTCACCTAATTTACAGGTCTTAATGAACTATTATCACCAGAGTTAGTTGCTGATGCATTGTCTCAAACGGGTGTGGCTACGATTAGAAAGCGTAAGCTTCCATGGTGCATCAATGCATATCATCTATGAGTTAACAATGTTGCCATTTTGTTCGCCTGGAAATATTCCTAAGTATTTAATGAATATAACAAAAAGTGCGGAAAAATTTTTTTTACCAGCAAGGCGAGAGAGGCGTTATCCTCGTGAATTAAAGTGTTCCAAAACGGGTGTTCGCTTAAAAAAAGAAATGCCGCTCACCTTAAGTGAACGGCATTAACCGATTGGGTAGCCTTTTATTAGATAGTCTAATGGGGGGGCAATAAATAAGAGGATAGTGAAGCTAGTTGTTACATTTGCATAAATATTTTTCTGGATCTAGTCCTTTATCTAAATCTATCTCAGCTATTTTGAACTTACCACACTTACTACAAATATACTCTTTCACTGCATCATGTTGATTGTAAATCTCATCTTCGATTTGGAAACCATTTTCCATTGCGTTTTCCATATCTTCTTGTTGTTCAATATCGCTTTGGGTTTCACCAAACATATCGGTCATACGTACCTCTCTAATTTTTTAACTACAAATCCATTCAAGCTATAATCCCAGTTAAGTTGTTATATAAAAATCAGTTCGCAAAATGGAGGGGGGGGGGGTAATCAAGGTAAATATAATGGTTGAATTACAAGAATTCTGTTTGCCTTGATATATCGACTAAAGCCTCATTTATATTTTTTATAATTTCACTGTCTTTACCAGATAAAGCCTTTAAAAAACGATCTTTTACTATTTTTTTGATTACCTCATCGTCCCCTGTTTTATCCAAATATTCTTTACCAACGTATATGATGTTTTTATTGTCTTCACCTTTGATTTTAGTGTTATACATCATTTCTATTGGTTCGTTAGGATAATTAACTTTATGATTTGAAAATGAAAAAACAGCACAATCTTTACTGGTTAGATATTGAGGGAAAGTCTCTATAAAATAATCTTTAGAAAAACAAACATTTCCAGATTTTATTTTAAAGTTATATGAATTACTAATAGTGATGCATTTGAGATCTCTGTTATTTACGTAATCTCTTTTATAAATGACGATCTCTCCAATTTGATTTCCATTATCAAATTCACAAGTTAACCAATAATTTTGACGACTGTGATTTGGTAGTGTTTTTTTAAATGTTCCATTAATCTGAAAATTCTGATTTAGATTGAACTTACAAACTGGTGATGTTTTACTGCTATCGTATTCATTAAATTTTTCAACTACTCCCCTACCTTGATAAATGCAACTATCAGAACCATTCTTATATTTAGTAACAATTAAATCACTTGAATAATTCCCACCTTCATTTGATTTCTGCTCAAAAGACATTTTCTTTATTTGCTTTATATCCTTGATCAGAAACTCCGTGATTTTTTGTTTGCCTTTTTCCATTCCAAAAAAATCATAAATAATAAGGGCAACACGATCACAGAGAGCTTCTGTATTTTTTATATCAATAAAAATATTAATATCCATTTTATTACACCTCAACAACCTTTAATTAACCGTGGCCACTAAACGTAACTATTAATCGGTACGATCAACACAATACAAGGGTAAAGCCTTTTCCTCAAGTTATTTTTAACACGCACCTACAAATCAGGTGCACAAAATTAGTGCTTATGTTAAATGGCCGAGTTTTCTGGTGGAAATGATACTTAGGTCGGAATTTGAGGCGTTAGTTGTTATTTTTGACAGTTAATCCGTTGAAATTAGCTCTATTTCCCCTTGAAAGTTTGTGACTGTTTTTAGTGCGAATTAGTTATAAAAGTGACTGCTTTAGTTTGCGGCTGGTTTAGAGCTGACAGTGGTATTTTTGTCACACTTGTCATCCGAAGGAAAGAGAAAGTACTGATACAGGGTTTATTAGGACGTTGGTGTTATCGAGCTTTAATTCCACTGTCATTAATTAATACTCTATTCGCGACTCCCCTCATTATCTATTCATTATGAATAATACATTATTACTAACGGTATTCTGAATAGCCACTTTAATCGCATTATTCGCAACACAAGGTTAATTTATTAGTTCCGACCTAAGAAGCTGAAATATCAATTATTAGTCTTAAATAATACGGCTCTCCTGTGTTGGGTTTTTTATTCCTATTTATTATTGCTATACCAGCTTTTTAGTTTGTCTGTTTTTGTTTTGGCTTCCGGGGGCGTGTTTTTTTGTGGTTTCTTTCTGTGTGTGGGATTGAGTGCCTCTAGCTGTTTTTTGTGTGGCTTTATGTGCTTTATTTGTTTTTTAACTCTTGGTTTTTAAGCCGGTTTTATTGGTTATTTACCAGTGTTTTACCAGTTAAATAATTTTTTGTTTTTGTTCTGTTGATTATTGATTTATATTTTTTACTGTGTAATCATAATAAAAACAATTACTTACGGCAACTCACTTCAGGCGGGAATATGGATAATAATTTAGATAGAAATTGTATTGAAGAGAATGCAATTAATGAAGCTATAAAAGCAGGGGTTAAGGAGCTTAACGAAGAGAATAAAAAAGAGATGAAGAAATCTTGGTTAACACAAAGGATTAGTGAAGTTGGAGAGGAAACCTTGCTTTATCCAAAAGTTAATGCAGAGACCCATCCATATACCAAGGAAGTTATATTAATAGCTGGTACTCAGGGGTACAAACAGGAGCCAATAAGTAAAATTTGTGGTGTTAGTCAATCTCAGGTTTCACTATGGGAGAGAGGCATAAATCAAGCGACTATAGATCAACTTGGGCCTTTGATCGCTAAGTTAAGTCCTAGGGTTCCTGGAAATGCATTTCATTATAAAACTATCGTTAGTAGAACGTATATCGAACTACCCGATGACTGGGAAAAGGAAATGCTCTTGAATGCGTATTCCACGATTGAAGAGTCCGAGCCAGTTCAATCGTTTATGAATAAATCACCTGCATTAGAAGAGCTTGAAATAGTAGAAAAGAGTTATTATTCTAATCTCAGTTTTTTGAAAGGATACGAAGGCTGTCCTATATCCGAATCAGCACCATCTGATCAGTACGACTATAGTGATACTAGGTTTCTTACTGCATCCCTAAAAAATATAGAGCGGTTTACAAATGATTTTGAAAATATTGAAAAAAGTGTTCTTGGTAATCTCAAAATATCATACGAAAAAGCTAGTTTAGATATAAGTGACAATTTTAAAAAACAAAAAGAAGAAAAAGAGTTGCTTATAAAAAAGATCAATGAAATGAAAGATGATTCTGATAGCGAGTTAAGTGAATATGAAAGCGCGTTGTTAAAAAATGACCAGCAAAGAAGTTCATATTTATTGGACAATAGTGAATTAACCGATTTACCAGAAAATAAATTAAATGAGTTTTTAAATAAAAATTTTCCTTCTCCAGAGAAGCGGAAAGAATATAAAGATATGGCGCTGTTGCAGTTAACTGTGGTCTATACTAATAAGTGCAACTAACTTATTGAGGTATATAACAATGTACACAAAAAAGTTTACCAAGCAGCTCAATAGAATAACTCAAGCATTATTGTCTATGACGCCGGCCCAAAGAGAGGTAGTTCACCAATCAATAACGCGTTCTCAGTCTGAAGTTTCAATCAATGAGCTGATTCAACCCGTTTTCGACCATTCACCACAGTGTCCTCACTGTCATGGAGCACACATTCGCAAATGGGGGAAATCAGGAGAAACTCAGCGTTATAAGTGTGTATCGTGCCAGAAGACCTTCAATAATAAAACAAAAACACCACTTGCTAGATTACGAAAATGCTCGCTATGGCTAGAATACACTAAGTGTATGGTATTGAAGTTAACCTTAAGAGAAGCCGCTGATGTCTGCAAGATTAATCTAAGAACGTCTTTTTTATGGAGACACCGGTTTTTGATAGCACAGTCAAATAATCATTCAGGCAAGTTATCTGGGATTATTGAAGCTGATGAGTTTTTTATGGCTTACTCTGAAAAAGGAGCAAAGAAGTTAAGCAATAATAGAGCGGCAAGGCGTCGTGGAAATGACATAGATAAAAGAAAACGTGGTCAGCAAGTCCCTGTACTACTTTCGGTAGATCGTAGTAACCACATAATCGATAAAGTTTTATCAGCTGATACAGGTGTGCAAATAAGAGAGAATCTATCCCCATATATCACAGAAAACTCGGTGTTATGTAGTGATGGGGCTTGGGCTTATGTCAAAGTAGCAAAAGAACAAAAATGCGATCACAAGCGTTTGATAAATAATAAAAATAGAGTCATTGAAAACATTTATCATATACAGACAGTCAATGGGGTAATATCCAATTTAAAGGCTTGGATCAACGGAAAAATGAAAGGAGTTGCGACGAAGTATTTATCTCATTATCTAGCTTGGAATAGAGAAAGCTATGCAAAGCTTAACAATCAACAAATTTTGCTCGCTGCTTATCGTTGACAACAGTTAACTATAACAGCGCCAAAGATATATATAACGAGGCACTGCAAAACCTTATTCGGGAATACCACTTGAAGTCTAATGCGTCAATTTTAGACGTAATAGAAGCAGTCGATCAGGATATGTCAAATATTGAGCAACACTTTGTTGAAACTAAAGATGCATTAGAAGAAGAATATAACAATGTATTATCAGAAAAAACAATCTTGGGTAAATACAATAAAGCCGCAGAAAAAAAGGTTATTACCTTTAAAAAAGATACGAAGATTGATAATTGTTTTCTTATTAGTGAGTTAGCTAATGAGTTGTATTCTGAAATTAAGCATACATTAACAATACCTATAATTAGAGAAATAAAAGCTTTTAGAAGCGGAGATACAGAGTTTGTTGGTAATGAATCTGGAGATGTAAGTATTGAGCTATCTATGGCCGATATATTTGCAAATTATTGTAAAACTCTAAGTATTAAAACCGATTTAGAAGAAGTTCAAATATGTGGAAAATCTTTACTTAGTATAAAGAATGAAAATTTGAGTGATTCTGATATTGATCGTGTTCAAGATGTATTTGAATGCTACCAGTTATTTAATCAAGGGCTATTATTAAACCATGATTATGACATTGGCGATGATAGGTTAACTTATATATATCCTGCTGATAATGGAGATGAATTATTGCTAGAAATTAAAGAGTGCATGGTGAGACACAATTGGAATGCGTCTTACCAAGCTACTTGTTTGGAAAGCATTAAAATAAAATTATTAGAAAGTGGATACCGTCTAGCCTCTATTCGAAGCATCTATTAACTACAAGGAAGCCTTATGACTAATTTAAATTTTGCAGTTCTTGTTGATGGTGAGAATGCTTCACATAACGATTATCCTCTAATATTAGAGGAAGTAGAAAAATATGGGCTTGTTGCAATTAAGTGGGTTTATGCTGACTGGACCTCCACCCGCCAAAGTGGTTGGAAGGATGTTCTTCACAATACAGCTACAAGTCCTAAACAACAGTTTCATTATGGTAAAGATGCTGCCGATCACGCATTAGTGATGGATGCTATTGAGTTAATCAATAAAAATGCACGTATTAATGCGGTTTGCATCGTTTCTAGCGATGGTGGGTTTTACAGTCTTGCTCAACGCATTCGAGAGCATGGGTTCCATGTGATGGCGATTGGGCAAGAGAATACTCCTGACAGATTCCGTAAAGCTTGCCATAATTTTGTTTATACAACGAATCTTTTAGCTTCAGCTTCTGAGCAATCAACTGATGTTGATTCATTGCTAATTGCAGCTTATAAAAAATGTGCACAAACAAATGAGCCCGTTTATTTAGGTGACTTTGGAAAAATGCTTAAAATATTGGATTCTTCATTTGATCCTCGATCATATAATTGCCTTCGCTTGAAGGAGTTAATCAAAGATAAAGATGATATTTTCACTATTGTTGATGAGCAAGTAGATCGGTGTTTTATCAAGCTGAAGCGGAAAGAATTAACTTCTGGATATAAACTATTAAAAGGCAAAATTCGTATGCTAGAGGGGTTAAATCAATATGGTTTTATTGAAACATCTCATGGAGATTTTCACTTTAGTTCTGAAGAGTTACTCATAGATAAAAAGCACGTTAAAAAAGGCTTAAAAGTTGGTTTTAAAGCTTTTGTTGGAACTGGCACTCCGAAAAACTCTAATGAGCAATGTCCCGCTGCATATCATGTCGTTGCAGGGTAAGTAGTTAACGTAATCATAAATTGGGCTATTTTTACTTTCATTGAAATCGTTAATGTAAGGAGAAAGTAGCCCGTTGTTATGGATTCGGTTTTGGTCTTCCTGAGTTACGTTGGATTTTTAAATGATTCTGAGAATCAAATGGTTACAATTGTCTTCGTTCGAGTTTCATCAAACTGTTGATTTTGGAGTTGATTGAGTATGGCTTCGTGGGCATACTTTGTCTTCGTTTAAATTTAACGGTTACATAATTGTAATGATGGAATTAAAACGAAGACGTTCTGAATAAAACGAAGACAATCTTTTTGCCTATTTAAGATAACTGATTGTATTTAAAAGGAATAGATTGTCTTCGTTTTAGAGAGGATTAAACTTTAATCCTCTGCTTAAGAAAATATCGTTAAATAAATATCTGTATATAACGCAAAATTCTGGGTACTTGAATTCACCTTCTTATTTACCGCCAAATGATTTAAAAACCCTTCTACTTCATGACTCCCCATCTCTTTAGAATGTTTGATATATTGTAAGCGCGCAGTTAAGCAGTGCACTCAGCTAAATCAAGGCTTGAACTGAACATGCCACGGTAATAAATCGCTTAAATCGGCACCTTCTACACGATTAGGCAATTCTTCGAACAGCTTCTGGAAGTAAAAATAAGGGTTAATATCATTGGCCCGGCAGGTCATCACAATACTGTAAAGTACCGCACTGGCTTGGGCCCCTTTGACTGATTGTGCAAACATCCAGTTTTTTCTCCCCGTCGTAAAGGGCCGGATATCGCGCTCAGTAACATTATTATCAATGCCCAATTCACCGTTTTCAACATAGCGTGTTAACGCTTGCCAATAATTCAACGTGTATGATACTGCGGTACCCAGATAGCTTTTCGGAAGCAGGGTTTGTGTTGTTTCATCTAACCATTTTTTAAATTTATCTAAAATAGGTAGGGCTTCTTTTCTCCTTATTTTTTGTCGCTCCTTGGCGGATAATAACTTAGTGCGTTTTTCTATCGCATAAAGTTTTTGAATCGTGCTAATAGCG
>NZ_PJBP01000084.1 GCF_002836415.1 Psychromonas sp. MB-3u-54
GAATCAAGTCGTGGTTTGCATTGCTAACACGACCTGTCTTTATTCGTTATCTATATATGCGATTGATTTAGCGCGGTGAAATTTCACCCGTAGCGAGCCAAGAAGCACATTCAGGATCCAGCTCTTGTGCTGCCCGATCTTCGTATTTATAAGACTCTTCTGCGCTGAGAGTATCCCGCCAGCGACCATTAGTTCCTTTATGAATGAAGGTTTGTGCACCGCCATTCCAAAAAGCACCACCAAGGGGGACGCTTTTTGCGGCATTTTCTTTCATATATTCGAAACTGCAATGGCGTAGTATGGACTCCCATTTGTCTTCATCAATCGGGGTTCCGAGGAATTCTGCTAAGCGGCGAATTTCTCCGGGCATATCGTTTTTAAGATTCTCGAAATGCAAAAAATAGACATTTGGTAAATTTCTGATTGCCCACCAAGATCGAACATTTTCCCAAAATGGCCACCAGGGGTGCCCGTTTTGATCAAGCCAATGATGATAATACTGGCTTATTGAACCCGATGGTTTGTCAATGGCGGATCCGACTCGACCGGGAGTGTCATTTAAAGCTTCATACCAGGCCTGATTAGCAGTGGAGTGATGATTGAACATACTCCATAGAACATCGCGCCCGTCGCGACCGATATAAACGTACTTAGCCTTTTCAGAAAAGGTCAAGGCATCAACGGGTAGGTGTGTTTTCAGAAATCGTCGATGAGTTTGTGCCTCGACCATCGGCAGTTTTACCTCTTTGGGCGGCACTCGCAGATCTAGCCATGGGGACATTTCAGCCACTTCCAGTCCTTCTTCACCATTGAACAAAAGCTGAGAGATAATCTGTTGTACCCAGGTTGTTCCTGATTTGGCGTAGGTTGAAATAACAATATCATCGTCTCTAAAATTAAGATCATTCCAGATTGTAGAATCAAAATGATGATTATGGAGTTCTCGCGTTTTAATGGGTTTGGCAGTGTTATTCATAAAAACTTCTCACTTTTATAGTTAAAGATCTATGACGAGGCTGTAGAACAGCCTGCCGGTGTAAAATACAGCTCACATTAATTTACATTATATGCATATTATTTTGTTTTTAATAACAGACGGCTTAAATTGAGTGATATATCGGTTTATTGAGGCTGGGGTATTTGAGATGAGCGCTTTGTCCTTGCCTTCTCTAATCTCTATCTTATAAATCAGGCTGTACATCTGCCACTGTGCACTTGCCCGCTAAGCGTGAATTTATTACTTCGTTTATTCAGCGCAACTTTACTGACTGTCTTCTTCTTTCTTTTAGTGACGTTATGTGTTTATTATTTTAAATTGCCAATTTTTGAAATATATTGGCCCTTGGATTGCCTGAAATATATATTGCACTGAGTCAGGTTAAATTCACCCTTTTTGAATTCCACATATGGGTTTAATTCCACATAAATATCAACAGCATTAGGTTGTGATGATCGAGTCAAATTTTGAATGTCATTGTAGATCTTATATTTTTCTGCGATAAATATATGACTATTAACAATCTCAGGATTTGTCCATGGCATTCTAAGGATCAGATCAGATTTACAATTCGAAGCGCTAATTGGGAATTCAGATTTTTTAAGCCTAATTTCAAACTGACCACCATTAATTATAAATTGTTCACTTGTAAATGAATCAATATAAGTGATTTTTTCTTTAGTCAGTGAATACTTTAAATGGTAATAGGCGTTATTGTTTGTTATTGAGGTAACCACACTTGGACTTATCGCGTTACACGCACTGATAAATGAAAGCCCCCACAACATAAAAAGAAAATGAATTATTTTATGACACTTAATATTTGGCATAGCAAATTATCTGACACTCAAGCTGTAGTACCAATAACATATTTATTCCATTTTTCAATATATTCATGGGGCACTCCCTTACCTAATGGCGTGTTATAATACTGCTTCCAATACCTTGCTTGTGCAGCAATATCACCTGCTTTAGGTAATGCTGCAGAAACTCTCATATAATGAACCCGCGCCATAGCTGTCGCATATTCATCATTGCTTTCCAACTCATCAATCTTATCCGCATTAGCATTCGACAGAAAAGAAAGAACATCGTTCGCTAACGCTTGACGATATTTCAAATAGTTATTCCAAATATCATTATGCGTAGATGGCTCCATCTGAAAATATCCTTTAGCAGGTCCTCCTTCAACTTGCCTTCTATACTTAAAATTTAAGCTTTCTTGAACAGCGGTTCCTAAAAGAAGCTCTTCCGCAGCTACGTTTTTCTCTCCCAATCTAGCCAAAACGGGCCGTATAACCGCCTCTCTAAAAATTTGTGCTTTATTCATAGTACTCCCCTGTTGATGATCATTGTTGTTCTAATAGGACTGACATATAACGCTTTTACAGGCATCACTATCCACAAAAAACCGAACTACCTATCTCACCTTAAATAATCAGAGCAATATCTGCTTAATCTCAAATCAACAGACGCCATGCAGATTGAAAGTACCCTTTCATTGAGCAAAGCTCAGACTTGAAGCCCCTTGCCATATTTTAGGAGAAAAATTAGAATAGCGTTAGCTAGCCTGCGGCGTGAGTGTCAAGGGTGGCGGTGAACCAACCAACAAATATCAACTAAAAAATGTCGCCATTTAGCGGTTATCTGCACTTAGCATCACCGCTTGATACACAACAGTTATCTGTCATTGAAGGGGCAGGAAGACCAACCAATATTGCAGGTCCATGGCTATTAGCTGAAAGCTGAGTTTGTAGTAAAGATCAATCCACGCTAACAACGGAACGCTTACGTGAAAATATAAAAGGCTTAATCAAGGCGATTAATAGAAAATAATGGCCGTTCATTCGAGCTGGCTACTTGGTATTTATTACCTGGTCAAATATACTGCGTTCAAGCGCATTATATGCATTAAAAAGCGCCGGCGTATGCGCTGCAATCTATGAACAGGTACGTAGAAGATATTCCTATAACAAACCGAATAGAACAGGATAGAAAACGAAAAAATTCACTTTAGCGACTTAATTAAGTCCTAATATCATAATGTTAACGTCCCTTTTTTCACCTAAAAATGTAATTATAATATGACCTCAAAACTGCAATATTCCTGTATTTATTTTCCTGTTTTTCTGGTGCTGTGGATTGGCTTATTTTTAGACAGCAAACCCGTGGCCGAGCTAATCGAATACAGCCAATGGCTAACTAACGGTGTTGTTTTTGTGTGCTTTTTTTGGGTTTATAAAAAAGTAAGCAGGAAAATAAAGACCTTAATGATTTACGGCACAGGTCTGGCTTTTTTAGGTGAAATGTTTTTTTCAGTCCTGCTGGGGATGTACGAATATCGATTAGAGAATGTCCCTATTTATGTCCCTTTAGGACATAGCTTGATCTACGCTGCCGTTTTCTACATTCACAAAGAGAAGATTGTTCAAACAAATAAGGCGCTTATTACATCCATTCTTTATTGTGCAATGATCATTTATTCAAGTCTTTGGCTGGTCTTAGACCAAGATATATTGGGCTTTTTATGCATGTTATTGGTCGTTTTGTTTCTGAAGAAAAAAACAGCTAACAAACTGTTTTTCCTTATCATGTTTTTCATGATTGTATATTTAGAGCTGATAGGCACCTATTACGCTTGCTGGGTATGGCCCAGTACCTGGTTTTCTAAAATACCTTTTATCACCAGCAGTAATCCGCCCAGTGGCATCAGTGTGTTCTACTTTGGTTTTGATCTTGGTTGCCTTTGGATTTATAAAACCCTAAATGCTCAAAAGTGGCAAAGAATGAAATCCCTTAGGAAAATACGAGCGACTAAGGGTGTGACTGCGTAATGAGTAAATGAAGTTGCCCGGCTTAACAGCCTTCGAACTGCGTCTTCATTTTCTCTTATTCGCAAAAACGTGAACTTATTCGCCCCTTTATTCACTGTAATCGAGTTCAATTGTGCCAGCCGTTTGCTGTCATGCCAACAATCTTAGGTGGCTTTTTTCCTCTCTATTAAATATCTTTTAAGGCAATATTAGATGGAGAATTTTCAATAGCAGTCTTAAATTTATCAACCGTTTCTTTTAGTTTATTTAATTCGTCGGAATTTATAATTGGAACAGCATCAATACCATGTTGATCTAATACGTCCAGAACATAAAAAATCGTCAGAGATTCCGGATCGCGTGCCGGTTGGTAAAACAGGGTATTGGGATCATTTAATTTAACCTCAACCAACAGACCTGCTTCAGTTAATTCAAACAGGATCTGACGTACCAGCCGGACGGGTAATTCCAAAAAATGTGATATTTGATCGGCATGCCAGGGTTTTTCTCCCTTACAAAAGTTTTTAACACTTAATTGCACGATGTATAAGGAAATTAATCGCTTAAATGAATGGCTGGTTTTGAGACAATCCGGTTCAAATTCATAGGTTTCCACATTTTGTTCCGCAAAGGAAACCTCTGCGCCTAGCAGGACAATCAACCAACTCATCTGCAGCCACACTAAAAATAGCGGTAAGGCCGCAAAGCTTCCGTAAATGGCACCATATTTTAAGACTCCCACCTGAAAGGTAATATAACCCCATTGAACAACCTGATAGGTGGTCCCTGCAATAATCCCCCCTAAAAGACCTGCCTTAAAGTTTACTTTGGCATTAGGAATAAAAATATAAATAAAAGTAAATACAGTCCAAATGACAGCATAAGGCAGAATTTTAAGACTAGTAATAATAAGCGGCACAATCGGCCCAAGAAAGGACAATTTTTCCACCAGAAGTGTCACTTGGCTAGTAATAATGACGGTAGCACTGCTGGATATAATTAATAAAATAGGGCAAATCAACATAATAGAGACATAATCGCTAAACTTTCTTGCAAAAGTTCGACTTTTTTTGATCCCCCATATTTCATTAAACGATTCTTCTATCTGACCTAATACTTTGATGACGGCCCAAAATAACACCACAGTACCGATCCCGGCAATAATACCTCCTTGGGTATTTTCAAGCATCGCCTGAGAAAACCCAATCAGTTTCTCAACAACCTCTTCCTGCCCCTGCAGGTTATCAAATAATAATGTTTCTAATTTTTTCTCAAAGCCAAACCCTTTGGCAATGCCAAAAGCCATTGCTGCAACCGGCACCATGGATAATAAGGAGTAAAAAGTTAAGGCCGAGGCCCGCAGCATGCATTTATCTTCTGCAAAACCACGAACAGCCAAAAGGATAATACGAAGTTGACGAAGGCCAAACAATTTCACTCCCGAGAGCTGGTTAGCCCGAATCCGCCAAATATCCGTTTCAATAAAATTAATGAACTTGGTTATCAATGATTTCATTAATAGATCCTTATTATAAAAGTTTAGAAAATATGACACTTTAAGGCCTTTGCTGAGTATAGGAGAATAAATGCCTTTTTGATTTAGCAAGCAATACACTCTGTGTACATTCAGCCAGTTGAATCAAAGTCTTATAAGAATCACTCATGCGAATATACAGTTTTTACTCTATTTTCGTTTAGGCTGCACATTTCGAAACGCCTGCAAAATAAAAACCAATAGAAAAGCTGGAAAGCCAATCTTTTTCTTAAAATTCTATGTTAATAAAAAATGCATCTTATCGCCAAATATAATCGGGTATTTGTGCTATTACGCCATAAAAAAATTTAGAGGGTTAAGTTAAATAATGAGGATTTTAAGGAATGACACAATCAGCAGCGCGGCTTAACTCACCTTTTAATAAAAATACTATTTTATAGCGGGTGTAAAGGGATGAACCCTCCAACCCATTACCGGACTTTGTCTCTTAATAAATACGATTTTTTTATTTGTTTTTATCTTTAATTCTGCCACCAATATTATCCAGTAAGGCATAGAAAATATCGACAGCATATCCTAAGACAAAGGCAAGTGAGCCTAGTTCTATGCCTATTCCATTACCTGTGCCAAGCACACTTTCTCCTGATCTTAATAAACCAGGAAAAAGTACAATTGTACCACCTGCCAGAACTCCAAGACCCAAGCGTATAAGTTGAGAAGGAATAAACGCAGGATCGAACTCACGCGTTGTTAATCTTTCTTGCGTGACTCTCAGTAGAAAAACACAAGTACCTAAACCCGCCGCACAGAAAGGGATGATAATTTTATTTATTTCAAGCAGATTTGTAAGGTTAACAATCAAAAGACAAACGAAAATTAAGGTGATTGTTGATAGAAAAAGTAAATATTTACCTACCGATGTGCAAAAGACGGCGTGAAAAAAACCTCGACCATGAATGCGTGTCGCAACCAAGGTTCGCGCTGTGACACTTTTGGTGATTTTTTCCAGAAGAGCATATTGATTGATAAAACTAATTTTTTCTTCAGGCTTTAATTTTGGATAATCTTCTGACCAGCATAAGAACTGGCCTATATTAATTTCTTCGGGAATAATTATTTCATAATCATGTTCGATAACATAGCGCGCCAGGTGCCAGGCATTGCTGGAAAGAATGCGTTGCTCTTCCTTAGTTTCAGCTTCGGCTCTCTCTGCCTTTTTTGTCGTTACCTCCACAACGCATCCTCCTAATAATATTTTGAATATTCCAATACAGTACCCAAAACAAGATGGGATCAGGTTTGAATTTGTATCTTAATTTTATGCCAGTTTAAATTCTTTTATTCTTAAGCTGACATACCAACGCCTACCATCAGCCGCGCGCGCCTTTGCTGCGTTTGTTGGCCATTTATACTTGCACATACTCATTTTTGTCAGAAGGCAGAGTATACTCAAGGTAGTAATCCATCTTTATAATCTCTCCTGAATGCAGGTGTATTGCGACTTTGATATTAAACATGCCCCATGTCCAAAAAGTGATAGAGAAGTTATTCGGCCTGTTCCGAGAGTTTCTGTTTTGTTTTTTAAAGGTTGGATGCAGCGCATATTCAACAAACTCGATTTCATCTAGCGCTCTCTCTGAGCCATCAACCCACACGCCAAGATGAAAATGCATTTTTCCTTTCTCATTGAATTGCTTATATTTTATTTTTCCATCGATATTTCTAATCACATTGCTCTTTATTGTGTACAGCATCAGAAATCCCCTCTATCGATAATGGGTTGAAAACCATCAATACCATCAACTTCCTCTGGAAGCAGGTCATCGTCATCGGCTTCATCGGGCACGGCGTGATCTATCATTACCATGTTCTCAAAATTAAACCGCTTTGATGCTTCTTGCGCTGCTGCTAGAAATTGATCTGGATCTATACAGGGTAATGAAGTATATGAAATTAATTTGTTATTTATTTTTGCAAGATAACTTTCCGGACTCTCTATTAGTTTGCTAGCGCTAACAGCCCATAAATACTGGTATAAATCTGACTGTAAATCTTCTAGCAACTTGGAATTTCTCCATGCTTCATTGGCGTTCGACTCCCACTGAAACGCTTTATCCATAACAGCAAGCACCCCAGTCATAAATCCCGCGATACCGGTTATATATTTAGTTGGGTCTTCGCCAAGAAATGAGAGTGATGAGGCACCGGTTAAGACACCACCTATAACGGTTCCCCATTTTAGATAATTCGCACGATTACCAATGGACTTATGATCAGAGCGATAGGCTAATCGCCAGCGCTCCATCTTTATCCATGCTTCTTTTGATCGTGCTTTCAGCGATACAAACTCATGAGTATTCATCGCATGATCACCTCCATATTATTTTGGCTAATACCTCAAACACTGCTGCGTAGGTTGGTGCAGTTTTTTTTGTAGCAAAAACCACGACAACACGCGGGCTGCAACTTATCGTTTAACCATCTATTTATGCACCTATTTATCTTTATTATAAATAGGTGGAACATGCTTATGTTGGTTACGAATATTGATTTGTTATATTTTTTAACAAGACGTTCGAGCCAGTAGAAGTACTCCATTTCATAACACATACTCACGCAGCATCGGCTATCTATAAAATCAGTGAGAAAGGAGTTTAAGCACATTCCATCATTAACTTTAGGCTGAGGAGCTTAAAAATGAAAGAATACATTATTGATGATGTTGCAGATTTAACAGGCATTGATTGGGCAGATACTAAACATGATATTGGTGCAAAAAAACAACCATGCGACCCCTTTTTCTAACCGCCAAGCATGGCCATTAAAGAAGCCAGATATGTGTCGATAGCACTTTATTTCACTGTATTACCGTTAGGGATAGTATTTTAATGATTTATTTAACTCAATTATTTGCGAGGTGCTATTCAGACAGCTCACCATCAACTAATAAGCAGAATTTTTCTCATAAATAGCAAACAAATATGGAAGAGTATGATGCTAAATTCTTACGATCTTTTTCTGCCAAAATTATCAAGACACCCATGTTAAAAACTAATCGACTATTCGCCTCCAACTATTCACTATTCACTATTCACTATTCACTATTTAAAATAACAGCAGACTACTGTTTGCAAAAATCAGCTGTTATATTTTTGTTATAAAGCTAGCTATCTATGTATGTATGATGTTCGACCTCTAATTTTAAGCTATTCTAATCGCTTTATGGGTAAATTCCTGTACAAAGACTTATGTCTATTGATCGTATTGCCCCCCCCTTTCAGCAACAAGGCCGGCGCGCTTAATGATGATTTCGCACCGATAAGATTGAAAAAGCAGCTTATGGTTTCCTTTAACTGAAACACACTTTACAGTGCAAAGCCCATGACGACAGATGCCGGAGGTCCTAACAATCTAAAGATAAAACACGTAATCTATACTTCAATGGTGGGCGGTTTATTGGTGTTCGCTTAACTCACAAAAAGGGACTTTATCCATATGAGCAGCAATATATTAGCAGCGCTGGAAAAGCGACTTGGCGCTGCGCCAAGCAAAAAGAGGGTTGCAAGTGAAGAGGCACACAGCGCGCAAGTCTTTGGGCAAGGTCGTAATTTTTTTCATATTGAGAATTTCTACTCCGCACATTCAATTATCAGAAATACCCTGCGCCTATGCCTGATGCATCAAAAAGGGCAACGTAATGCCGTAAATATTCAGCTTCGTCATAACAGTGTCAAACTCGTGGATCTGCATCCAGAGTTTCAAGGTTTCACCCTTCTTCATCTTAGCGACATGCATCTTGATATGGATGAGCGGGCAACGATGGCATTGATGGCGCGAGTGAGAGAGGTAAATTATGATATCTGTGTCATGACGGGGGATTACCGCGCAAGTACCTACGGGGAGATAGATAATGCGATGGCCGCCATGGCGCGATTGAGAGCACACTTAAAAAAACCTGTCTACGCTGTATTGGGGAACCATGACAGTATAACAATGGTACCTGCCTTAGAGGAGATGGGGATTCAAGTACTGGTCAATGAAAATACACTGATTAAACGCGGACAAGGCACTCTGTTTCTTGCCGGTATTGATGATGCGCATTACTTTTGTGCTGACGACATTCCTAAAGCGGCAAACGGCATGACCGACAGCATACCCGCTATCCTTTTATCTCATACCCCCGCCGTCTATAAGCAGGCAGCAGAAGCGGGATTTGGTTTAATCCTAGCCGGACATACTCATGGCGGTCAAATATGTTTGCCGGGGGGGATTCCTGTTATATTAGACTCTGATTGTCCGCGTTTTGTGGGCAAAGGGGCATGGCGATATAATAAATTGCAGGGTTATACTTCGGTCGGCTCGGGTACCTCTATGGTGAATGTACGCATAAACTGCCTGCCGGAAATTACGCTGCATACCCTTATCCGCAAAGATTAAGCAGCCGAATTGAGCATTTCAGCTTATTTTTTTACTCTTCTGCTAAACCCGAATTCAGTAACATTATTTGTCACCTAGATTATTTATCATCTTTTTTAGCCCGCACAGCATACATAAACCAAAGGGCTGGATTATGCGCACGCTTCCGACCACACGGCAAACTCGTTACCGCTTGGCTCAATAAAATGAAACCGGTAACCGCCTGGGAATTTAAAAATCGGGCGATTAATCACCCCGCCATTTTTCTCTATTTTCTGTAATGTCGCTTTAATATTCACACTGTAGAAAACTAACAATGCAGCGCCCGATGCGGTGTTAGATGAAAGTTCTGATTGGAAAAAACCGCCGTTTAAACTTGGATCAGAAAAGGCCGTATATTCGGGGCCATAATCGATAAATGACCAATTAAAAACCGCGCTAAAGAAGTCTTTGGTTTGTTGGAGGTTTTTAGCTGGAAGCTCAATATAATGCTTATTCATCAGTTTCCTTAATGGTCGCTAAGTGTTTCTAGTGCGCATCCGGCATTGCAATAGACTGCGCAGGCGTTTGATTAACCGAATGCCCTCGGACTTAAGTTTGCATTATATTTTCATGACCTAATGCCATCATCCCTTCAATAGAAAGGTCTGGATGATTATATTGTGTACGCGGACTTATGTCGGTTTTAGCACTCATCTTTTCTCTTCGCGGGCAGTGTCTCTGTGCCCTCTGTGGTCGTACATTTTACCGTAAAAATACATGTTCGTATTTAAGTCTGAAAGCACTATATTCATTATAGCAATCCACATAAATATCTGCTCAATAGCCTAATAACTAATTACTCCCTTCGGTGGTGATGCGTAATACTTGCCCGCAATGTTTGCAGTGGACAGCATCAATATCGTGACGATTTAGCCCGCAGGTAGGACATTCATAGGGTATTTTCCCGGGCCGGAAGATAGTTTGAATTAGGCGCAAGAACAGGGAAATGCCGAAAATCATGATCAGCACCGCCAGAAGATGTCCGCCGGTACCGATCAGCGTAATATCACCAAAACCGGTTGTTGTTAATGTCGCAATAGTAAAATACAAGGCATCAACATAGCTTCCTATCGCCGGATTGGCGCCTACCTGACTGACATAGACGATCGCGGTAATGACAAAAATAAATACCAGCAGGTTAATGATGCTGAAAATAATATCTTCATGTAAACGAACAAAAGTTGATTGCCCGCGCAGATTTTTAAACATGCGATAAGAACGCAGCAATCGCAGTGAGCGTAAGACGCGCAGAAAACTTAAATTTCCCACCAGCGAAGGAGCCAACAATGAGGCAATGACGATCAAATCCGCCAATCCAACCGGATGAAATATTTCGCGCAGTCGTTTTTTGCTGATAGACAGGCGGGCACAGAATTCGAGCAGATAGATAATACCAATGGCCTGCTCCAGCAGATACTGGCTATCCAGCGACTGAAAAAATGATCCTATTACGAAATAAAGGATAGTAATGCCGTCAAAGGCGAGTAACCCCCAACGAAAATTGCGCGCTTGAGTGCTCGCTCCATTATAGAGAAAATCGATTTGTATGCGGAGCCGTTGCCCAAAGCCGGCTGAAGATGGCGTATCAGTCATAAATCACCTTATTCTTAAATAAAAGCTAACGATGGAAAGCGCAATAAAATGTTTGGATTTATTGCCGATTACAGCATGATTATTAACATAAAAACACAAAAAACAGGTCTGAAGTGGCATTTGAACACAACTCGTGAGCTC
Source organism: Psychromonas sp. MB-3u-54 (assembly GCF_002836415.1). Classification (GTDB taxonomy): domain Bacteria; phylum Pseudomonadota; class Gammaproteobacteria; order Enterobacterales; family Psychromonadaceae; genus Psychromonas. The sequence continues at coordinate 11,498 of NZ_PJBP01000084.1, forward strand.
AGCCACATTAATGGTTGAGCTTAATCGAGTGGAATAAGCGCATAAAGATAAGCCTGATGGTGAGAATCTTATTTGCTCAAAGCCCCCGCTAATCTTGCGACCTTTTGAATAAAAAATTGAATATTATATTTGTGATCCATTTGACTATATAATGCTTTCAATCTCATTCGAATAGATAACCAATAAGGAATCATATGATTCAATTCTCCACTGAAATTTACAAACTGATTACCACCGCTTTAACTGAATTATCTGATTCTCATGATTCTGGTAGAACACCGCATAACCCGCTGAGTGAAGCTCATTATTTAGGCGCTTGGGTTACAACCGCCATGAAAAAGAAACGTTTTGACGCTATTGTTGCTCCTACTTTGCAGACTTGGCAAAGACAAGCGCGCAGTCTTGGCAAAAACGCAGGACTAAAACGACAGTTTACGCATTTAGAAAAGTGTTACAGCAAAGTATTTGATGAGCAAAAAGAGGTTCGCCCTGTCAATAAAAGCCAATTGGAAAAACTTTTCGCCATGCTTGAAGAAGATCAATGGTTGGTGACAACTGATTTACCGGTTGGAGAAAGACTTAACCGACACAGCGGTGGCAAAGAGTCATTAATCGTTTGTACACAGCAACTGCTCGATTGTTTTGATCAGCAAGGGATGTTAATCAAGCCGATCTCTTTATATATCCGCGGTACTCTACAAAGTGTCATTGATTTGGCCTTTGCACAGGATCTACTTTTACATAAAATAACCGATTATAAATCTAAAGTGAAGTATCACGGCGAGTTTGTCGTTTATCCGAATAACGATGGCAAATCTTTACCTGAATTCCCTGAAAACAACAGCGAAAAATCTTAATCACGCCTTGATTTGCAGCGGGTTAATTCGCGTTAACCTGCTGTTTTTCTGCCAGCAACTCAGCGGCAATTAATTGTAATAAAAAAGTTTCACGCTCGACAGATAATCCTTTTTTAGCACTGTTTAATAAAGTTTGTTGGTTATGTTTTATCGCATCATAAATATTTAACCAAACCGGCTTCATGCCGTTTCTTATTTCATAATCTTCATAATTTGTTACGCCTAATTTTGTATCAATATCACAAACATAACAATATGATTTCATGTGCATGATTTCAAAACCGTCTTTATGCCAGGGGCGGAATTCCTCGTATAAACCAAACGCTTGTATTCCACGTATATTTTTCGCCCCGGTTTCCTCCTGCAGTTCGCGTATTAGTCCTTCGATCAGACCTTCATTTTTATCAACACCCCCACCAGGCAGGGTATAATCATGATAGCGGGCGGTATAAAGCATTAAAATCATATCGCCTTTTAATACAATTGCCCGGGCGGCATTACGCAAAAATGTACTTTTATTTAATGAAGCGATATTCGGATGAACGGTGGTTTTTAACAAGCGCATAATAAGACTCTGGGATAATTTGGCCTATGATAGTATCAATAGAGGCTCAGTGTTAGAAGCAACTTTTGATCTTATAGCAAACGCATTAAGTTTGTGATCACTTTATTAATACCTTTGCTATAAGGTAGAAGAGATAAAAACACGCTGTTCAATGGATTAAATCGACATGATAAGTTAATTAATGCAATGGATATTATCTTATCGGTCGGGTGCGGAGGATTACTATCAATACGCCTAATCAATACGCCGAATCAATAGGGGCGAGTAACCTTTGGTACTGATTGATAATCCCTTGCACATCCTGCAGCGGATTTTTGGCAATACGCTGGTAGTGTTTAATGCTCTTCTGTAAGTAATGAATATGCTCTTTCTGTGAGAAGTCCCACATTTTTGAACCCACTATCGAAATGGGTTCAGCCGTATTCAAGGCCACGTGCAATATTTCATAACCACGTTTATTTTCAATGATCAGACTTTCAGCGATCAAACCTAACTGTCTGCTGATTAAAAATTCACGGACTTTATAATTATGATGAACGGGACACAAAATAAAGGCTAACGGGTAATGTCCAAACTGGCTTAAAATAGCCTTCATTAACTTAATGGTCAGCTCTCCCCCAACACCTGCAATAATAATCAAGTGGTTATCACTCTCCGGGTTTTTAGACACGCTCGCTAAGGGTAAATTGCTCACATCGCTGCAGTGCACCTTCCAGCTGCTTCTATTTTGCGCCTGCCCATAATGGTTTTTTAAGTCGGCTTCTAATTGCGTTAATAACGCCGGCACAATATCCACAAAGTGAACAGTATCGGCGGCCTGCCGCTTTAGCAGGCTTAACCCGAGAAAGCCGTGATCACAACAGCAATCCCAAATATGCTGGTAAGATTGACCAATCATAGCGTCTATTTGTTGCAAACGGCGACTCATTTTAATCTGATAATTCATCTGTTTTATCAGGCTTTGACGGCAAGGCGCATGCTCAATGCAATACGTTTTCTTTGCACGTCAATCTCGACAACCCGGACATTAACCAACTGCCCGACTTTAACGATGGCAAAGGGATCACTGACAAAATTATCGGCAAGTTGAGAGATATGCACGAGCCCATCCTGATGAACGCCGATATCAACAAACGCGCCAAAATTGGTGACATTAGAGATAACACCCTGCAACAACATACCGTCCTGTAAATCCGAAATTTTATTGATGTTTTTTGCAAAATCAACTCGTTGAAAATCCGGTCTGGGATCGCGTTGCGGTTTGGCAAGTTCTTGAATAATCTCCCTGATACTGATAACACCAAAGGTCTGATCGGCATAGTTTTGCGCATCGAGCGAATTTAACAGACCAGAATTATTTAATAACTGCTGCACTTTAACCCCCTGCTGCGCGGCAATGCGTTTTACCAGATTATAAGCTTCAGGGTGAACAGCCGAATTATCAAGGGGATTAAGGGCATTATTGATCCGTAAAAATCCGGCACTTTGCTGATAAGCTTTATCACCTAAGCGCGGGACTTTTTGCAGCGCCAGGCGCGACTTAAAGGCACCGTTCAGGTCACGATAACTGACGATATTTTTAGCCACCGTATGATTCAATCCGGCCACTCGTGCGAGCAAAGAGACAGAGGCACTGTTTAAATCAACCCCCACGGAATTAACACAATCCTCAACAACACTGCCCAAACGCTGGCTTAGACTGCTTTGATTAACATCGTGCTGATACAGACCGACGCCGATCGCTTTAGCGTCTATTTTAACCAGCTCGGCTAACGGATCCTGCAATCGCCGTGCAATGGAAACCGCGCCTCTAATGGAAACATCGAGATCGGGAAACTCCTCGGATGCCAGTTCCGAGGCAGAATAAACCGATGCGCCGGCTTCACTGACGATAACAGTGGCAACCTCCAGGTTCTGCTGCGCTAAGGTAGTGTGAATAAAATCATCGGATTCCCGCGATGCCGTACCATTACCCACAGCGATAAGTTCTACCTTAAAATCGTTAATTAATTTAAGCACTTCCTGTGCCGCCTGTTGGGTTTTATTAACCGGTTGATGCGGGTAGATGGTCTGATGAGCCAGTAATTTCCCGGTGCTGTCAATCACGGCTAATTTGCAGCCGGTGCGCAAGCCGGGATCTAACCCTAAGGTCACTTTAGGGCCTGCGGGCGCGGCCATTAACAGCGCTTTTAAATTAGAGGCGAAGTTGTCCATGGCATTTTCATGGGCATCATCTTTCAAACGGGTGATTAACTGCGTTTCCAACTGCCCGGCTAATTTACCCTTCCAGGCTTTTTGAATCACTTTTTTGCGCCAATTATTAGCTGGCAACTGCAACCAGGAAAAACCTAAATGATGGGCAATCAAACTTTCACAATAGGATGATTTGGTTTTTTTATCCTGCTTCGGGTCGGCATTTAAATCGAGCTTAAGCAGCCCCTCTTTTTTACCGCGCAGGATGGCTAAAAATCGGTGTGCAGGAATTTTATGCAGAGGTTCCTGATAATCAAAATAGTCTTTATATTTAACCGCTTGTTGCTCTTTACCTTTTGCGACTTTGCATTCAAAAGCAGCATTGGCAGAGAGATAGTGACGCAATTTTCCAAGCAACTGCGGATCGTTAACAATGCGTTCCATACAAATAGAGAGGGCTCCCTCTAAAACGCTGTCAATATCAGAAAACCCTTTATTCGGGTTAATATACTGCCGGCCTAAGGACTGCGGTTCACCGTCCGCCTGAATCCACAATTTATCAGCAAGGGGTTCAAGCCCCGCTTCAATTGCTAACTCCCCTTTACTGATGCGTTTACTTTTATAGGGCAGATAAAGATCTTCAAGTGTACTTTTATTCTCACATTGTTCGATTTTAACCTTTAACTCCGGGGTTAATTTTCCCAGTGCGACAATGGCTTTGAGAATGCTCTGACGGCGAACATTCAATTCACGCAAATAAATTAAGCGCGTTTCCAGCAGGCGCAGCTGAATATCATCGAGCCCTTGAGTGGCCTCTTTACGGTAACGGGCGATAAAAGGCACGGTATTACCATCGTCATAGAGAGTAATAAATGCATTAACCTGCACAAGCGGAAGATTAACTTCATTTGCAAGCTTTTGATTAACTGACGGTATAGTTGTTTTCATAATTATCTTTTTAGTTGTGTTATTTATATCATCATTATGGCCTGCTCATCTTTTGCGTTATATTGAGCTTAATGACCCTCTATTAGGATGATAACATGATTAATTTTGCCGTTATCGGTAGCAACTGGATAACTGAAAAGTTTGTTAACGGGACATTAGTGAATAATGACCTGACCTTAACAGCCGTTTATTCCCGCACCTTAACAACAGCACAAAACTTTGCCGATAAATTTAACGTACAACATTGTTTTGATGACCTGCAGGCATTAAGTCAATGTGACGATATTGATGCAGTTTATATTGCCAGTCCAAATTCTTTACATTTTGAACATGCTTTGCTAATGCTAGAAAAGGGCAAACACGTCATTTGTGAGAAACCCTTAGCCTCTAATATCCAGCAGGTTGAAGCGCTTTACCAAGCGGCGACAGCAAACAATGTTATTTTGTTTGAAGCCTTTAAGACAGCTCATTTACCTAATTTTGCACAAATAAAAAATAATCTCCATAAACTAGGCACATTACGTAAAGCGCATATTAATTACTGCCAATATTCATCACGTTACCAAAAATATCTCGATGGTGAAAATCCAAATACCTTTAACCCGCATTTTTCTAACGGTTCAATCATGGATATTGGCTATTACTGCGTGGCTTTTACGGTTGCCCTGTTTGGTAAACCGCAGCATATTCAAGCCGATGCAGTTTTACTTGCGTCTGGCGTGGATGGTTGCGGCTCTGTCCTGCTAAACTATGGCGACTTTTCGGTCACTATTGACCATTCAAAAATAAGTCATTCAGACCTACAGAGCGAAATACAGGGTGAACAGGGTAATATGCTGATTAAGCACTTCTCAGAATGTGAACAGGTGACGCTAAAAACAGACAGTATCGCGGATTTAACTCAGGAGCAGCATGAAAACAGCATGAGCTACGAAGCCAGTTTTTTTGCCCGCCAAATTAAGCAGGGAAAAATGGATTTACAAAGCATTGAACGCTCCAAAATAACCTCGAGCGTTATTAGTGAAATCCGCCGTTTAACGGGTGTTAAGTTTCCGGCTGACAATTAATAGTTTTATCAAAACTCACAGACAGAACGACTACATTCCAACCTATTGTGACGCAACAGCGTAAACAAAGACTTCCTGCCTTAAGGTGATTTTTTCAACCCAAGACAGACAAACCAAGTAGCAATTAAATTGATACTTGGTTTTTTAGGGTTTTATCTATAATTTATTTTTTTACAAAGTTAGTTATTTATATAAGCAGACTTAATGAAAGGTTTTACTGAGATGTAAAAAGTGGTCATTCATTGTCGAACAACCACTGTGCTTTACGTTTTTTATCTATTTTATAAGTGCTTAATTTATTTCACTGGCTACATTAGTAGTGGCTTGTCCCTGCTCGCCTTCAACAACCTCATCTTCTACTATTTTACCTTTTGAGCGTTTGATGACATAAACAGTGATCATCAGCGTCAATAGGATTCCAATGACGGTTGAAATATCCATTGCCAGTCCAAAACCAAGGGTTGAATTATTGAGAATAAAAGTGATCACAACCGTGGTCATAAACATCGCAGGTACTGTGGTTATCCAATGGAATTTATTATGACGTGACAGGTATGCTGTAGCGGTCCATAACATCATCACGGCGGTGGTTGCATTAGCAAAACCAAAGTAGCGCCAAATAATACCGAAATCTACTTGAGTAAGAATGGCGCCTAATACAAACAGTGGCATCGCCATTAACAAACGATTACGGATTGATTTTTGCTCCATGTTAAAATATTCAGCCATGATTAAACGACTAGAGCGGAATGCTGTATCGCCCGAAGTAATAGGTAAAATAACCACCCCCATAAAGGCAACAATACCACCGAACAAACCTAATAGGCCAATTGATGAATCATAAACAACACCGCCCGGGCCACCGTTCATAATAGCTTCTGATAAACCCTCTACAGAATCAAAGAATGATAATGCCAGTGCACACCAGATTAAGGCAATAACGCCTTCACCAATCATCGCACCGTAAAAGACAAAACGACCATTGCTTTCATTTTCAACACAACGTGCCATTAGGGGTGATTGTGTCGCATGGAATCCGGAGATAGCACCGCATGCGATAGTAATAAATAATGCCGGCCATAATGGTAAATCATGGGGGTTCATATTAACGAACATTTGGCTCAATTCATAACCACCTAATACACTATGGTCACTTGAGAAAGCCAATGCAGCCATCAGCCCCACGGACATAAATATTAATAACGCACCAAAGAAGGGATAAAGACGACCAATCACTTTATCAACGGGGACCATAGTCGCAATAACATAATAAGCGAAGATAATCGCAACCATAACAATAGTCGGCATTGCCAAGTCAGTTTGGGAATTAACCAGGTTAGTTATCATGCTCGCGGGGGCAGATACAAAGACAACCCCCACTAATAAAAGTAAAACAAGGGCGAAAATATTCATAAAATGTTTGGCGGTTGGACCAAGGTATTTGCCCGCGAGTTTAGGGACAGATGCTCCCCCATTACGTATTGATAACATACCCGAGAAATAATCGTGTACTCCACCGGCAAAGATACAACCGACGACAATCCAAAGCATCGCAGCCGGGCCGTATAACGCACCCATTATTGGCCCGAAAATGGGTCCCACTCCGGCAATGTTTAATAACTGTATTAAATAAACTTTTTTGGTTTTAATTGGCACAAAATCAACACCGTCTTGTTTACTAAAAGCAGGTGTTGTGCGTTTTTTATTTATGCCAAAAATCTTTTCAACAATGGCCCCGTAGATATAATATCCTCCGAGCAGTGCTGCAACACAAAATAGGAACCAAATCATAAAATTCTCTCTGTTGTTTAAGTTAATTAAGAAAGGAAAACAGGAGTCAAATAGAGAGGTGATATTTAACTATTTTGATCAATTATCATTAAAGGAAAACCTTTATTCCTGCAATAATATTAATCGAAATCAAATATCATTTTGTGTCTTTCACTATTCAAAGCCAGCCGTTATGCCGGCACAATACGCTGATTAAGAATAGATTCATCAGCTAATAGTCTCAGTGGTCGTATACTGATTTAAGTGGTCGATAAACAAATTTAACGGTTCTGCCCGAATAGAAATATAAGTATAAAAATAGGTGAAAAGGTATTATGAAAGCGCAAAGCGGTCCTTTAATTCTTTTAAATAACGGCGACTAACGGGCGCCACTGACCCATTACTGGTTATAATTTCCGCAAGAGAATTATCTAATAATTTTATCTCACGAATAGCCGTTGGATTGATTAAATATTGCCGATGACAGCGGATCAAGACGGTCTTCTCTTCTAATACTTTTAAACTCAGGGAACAGCTCAGGTGCTTGTCCCGTGCAGGAGTATCATGACCAATAACATTTACCCCGCTCTGATCTGAATAAGCCATCTCAATATTTTGCGGTTTAATTAATATAATCCGGTTATAGCCCACGCAGGGAACTAATTCTAAATGCGGCTTGGTGACTGCGTTATAATCGCGAGGTAACGCTGATACTTGCAGACGTTTTAAAGTTTTCGCTAAACGCTGCGCCGCAACCGGTTTTAATAGATAGTCAATGGCATTGTCGTCGAATGCCTGCAGTGCATATTCATCAAAGGCGGTCACAAAAACAACCTGCGGCATTGTATTTGGATCCAGCATGCTGAGCATCTCTAAACCGGTTATCTGCGGCATCTGGATATCTAAAAAAATAACATCGGGTTTTAATGCGTGGATTTTTTTAAGCCCCTCTATCGCATTCGGGCAACTGCCGATAACGTCCACTTCACCGGTTTCATTTAACAATTCAATCAGCTCTTCTCGGGCATATAATTCATCATCTATCACAATAGCTTTAAACATTAAGACTTCCTATTAATCGGATCATTGACCAGCGGAAAAATGATTTCAGCAGTAGTCCATTCCCCCTTTTCACAGCTCATTTGTAAACCAAAACATTCACCGAAGGTATTTTGCAGGCGTTTATTGACAATCTGCAGCCCTAAACCGGACTGTTCCTCTTTCTTTAAATAAGTTCCTGCATTATCAATCACTTGAAGTTTTACATGGGGGTTGTTATGGCGTTGAATTAACGCACCGGTAATGCTTATCTTTCCATTTTCGAGAAGCGTCGACGTCCCATGTTTAATTGCATTTTCAACCAGAGGCTGCAGGGTAAAGGTCGGCACATAAACATTTAATATCGACTGATCGACTGAAAAATCAATTTCTAACCGATCGGAAAAACGCGTGAGTTCTACTTCAAGGTAGGAAGTAATATGTGCTAATTCTTCTTTAATGGTCACTCTTTCTATATTGTTTTTTAGATTACGACGGAAAAATTGCGATAGATGTTGAATAAGATCACGTGCTTGATTGGGATCTTTTCTAATCACAGCACTGATGGTATTTAATGCATTAAATAAAAAATGCGGATTAACCTGAGCCTGCAGTAAACGTAATTCTGCCTGCAATAATAAAGTTTGCTGTTCGATATAACGCCCGGTTAATATTTGATTTGATAACAATTTACCTAAACCTTCTCCTAAACTTCTATTAAGTGAAGAAAACAACTTCTGCTTTGCTTCATAAAGTTTAATCGTCCCTAAGACTTGCCCTTCTCCACCGACTAACGGGATAACCAAAACCGCCCCTAATTTACACTTGTCATGTAACGAGCATTGATATTTTATTTCATATCCATCGGCATAGATAAGCTCCTTGTGATTAATTGCCCGCCGCGTAGAGTCAGATGAAATCATTGTTCCCGGCAGATGATGATCAGCACCAATACCGATAAAGGCGAGTATTTTATCGCGATCGGTAATAGAAACAGCCCCTACGCCGGTTTCTTCATAAATTATCTGGGCGATTTTTTTGGTGCTCTGCTGGTTAAAACCTTCACTTAAAATACCCACGGAACGATGCGCAATTTTTAAGGCTTTACTGGAAAAAGCCGCTGAATATTTTTCATAAATGGCTTTTCTATCCTGAATAATACTGATAAATAAGGCCGCACCAAAAGCATTTGCAATCACCATCGGCAAGGCTATTGCCTGCACTAAATGTAATGCCTGATCAAAAGGTTTTGCCACCAGCAAAATAATACTCATTTGCATTATTTCAGCGACCACCAAAACAGTAAATGCACAACGCGGTTTAAATATCTTATCAACCAAACCACGGCGAAAATAATAACGATGAACTAATCCGCCTAATAACCCTTCCGCGGTGGTTGATATGGCACAAGCCAGATCCGTAAATCCCCCCATACTATAACGATGAAGCCCGCCCGTTAAGCCCACCGCAAAACCCACAAGCGGCCCGCCTAACAATCCCCCTAACACAGCACCGATTGCACGTGTATTTGCGATAGCATTATCAATGCTCAGACCAAAATAAGTGCCTAAAATACAAAATAAACTAAACACCACATAACAGGCGATACGCTGTGACAACTGACCTGAAACCGTGATTAAAGGCATAAAAAGAAGGGTTTTACTTAACAGATAGGCAATCACCAGATACACACTTAATTGCTGTAAAAGTGAAAATACAAGTTCCATATAAAGCTCATTAAAAAAGGGGCGACAGAAAGGCAGATAACGTTTTTATCTTAAATAAAAATAACAGATTTATAAAATCTGCAGCGCAGCGTAGCAGTAAAAACGAATAATTACTTCATTCGAAGATAAACCGGCGGCCACAAAAGAATATTCAACAAAAATCCCCTAGAGCAGGTCAGTTTTATTCATGGAGGAAAATAATAACTGACCCGGTAAAATCAAAACCAGCGGCGGACCCTTTTTTTGTAGTTTTTATATTCCTCACCAAAATAGGTTTCTAAAAATATCTCTTCAGGTTGAATAATACCCCGGCAAACTAAAATTGACATCGGGATCAATAAAACAAAAAACCACAGACTATTAAGCAGCAAAGTAATGCCAAGGTATATTAATATCATGGAGATATACATCGGATTACGTGAATATTGGTATGGCCCGGCGACGATTAACTTCGCAGTGTGTGTATAATGATTAGGTGACACTTTTTCTGTTTTCATTGTTTTTAAAGCCCATCCTGCAATGAATATTCCTGCAATCAATACGATGGCGCTAAGCACTAAGATCAATATACCTGAAGCAAAAACATGAACGGGTGCAACATACTGTAAAATGAAACCGGCAATAACAGTAAATAGAAAGATAACCTGAGCTGGGGCAATAATTTTCATTTTTTTCCTTTTAAGTTTCATCAAAAATAATAATTAAGATGATCCTATGCGAATTAGATTCATACCCTTATTTTGATATTCTATTTGATCTTACGCTTATCCGTCAAAGTTTCATTTTTGCGGAGAAACACAGAACGTCCTGCATGTACCCCTGTAAGGCAGTAAGGCAATAAGGCTGCAAGGCAATAAGGCAGTAAAGCTGTAAAGCTGTAAAGCTGTAAGGCTGTAAGGCTGTAAGGCTGTAAGGCTGTAAGTACAAATGCCAGATCAAGATAACTGACGACACTATTTGCGAGGTCAGAGCGAACTATTGAATTTATTAACTTTTCCCTGGGTTATAAAGACAACCCTTGTTTATAATATATAGCTGTAACACTGAGCAGGCAGATTGGCGCTTAATATTGGTACTCACCTTTATTCCTCTGGCGTTTAATGATTTAATCCAATTGTTTGGTTTCGAGCCTTCATCAAAGCCAATAGCGCTGACGTCTTGACCTGTCGCGGCTGTTGCAACATGGCACACGCCTGACCATGAAATAGCGCCTAAGCACATTGCACAGGGCTCCGCGCTGCTGACTAATTCATGCCGAGTAACGGTGAGATCATAGATGCTAAGCTTCCTTTGCGCCACGGTTAAGGCAACTATTTCCGCGTGCAGGATAGATAGCCCCTGTGTTGTCACTAAGTTAACCCCAAGGGAAACCAATTTGCCTGTTTCGACCTCAAAGACAGCTGCGGCAAAAGGTCCCCCGCTCCCTTGCTCAACATTCTTTCTCGCGGCAGAAATAACAAAAGCCATGCGCATCTTTAAGGAGGCACTTGAAACATAAAGTTGAGAAAAACCTTCTATCCAGCCAGGCAACTTAAAACTAATTTCGAATGGTTGCAGGAACATAGATTTCTCCTAAGACAGTGTTAAGCCAGCACCTATTATTCAGGATAGCCAACAGCTCATTAAGTCGCTAATAATAGTTGTGCTGAAGCGCCTGACAGGTTAATTTTGATCAAAGAGATAACTCCTCAAAGCTTCATATAAAGTGCCAAGAAAATATTTCATATTATTCAGTCCATTTTTTTTGTAACTGTTATACTCGCGCCCAATTAAACTTTCAAAAAAATATAAAAATGGTGATCTCATGAGTGTTGATGCAATAGGTTTATCTGCCGAGTTATTAAAAGCTGTCAAAGCTTGCGGATATAAAAATTTAACCCCGATTCAGCAGCAGGCAATTCCGATTATCCGTAGCGGGTCGGATCTGCTTGCAAGCGCACAAACAGGGACAGGTAAAACAGCGGCTTTTACCCTGCCTATTCTGGATATATTAGCAAAAAATGCGAATGAAAAGCCGACAACAAATACAACAATTAAAGCCTTAATACTGACACCTACGCGTGAATTAGCAGCCCAAGTTGCAGAGAATGTAAAAGAATACAGTCAGTTTTTACCGCTAACATCCGGTGTTGTTTCGGGTGGCCGCAGTATGGACTCACAAACCAAAATGCTTAAAGTCGGCGTTGATGTATTAGTTGCAACACCGGGTCGTCTGCTTGAACACTTAACCTTACGAAATGTCGATCTTTCTCATATTAAGTATCTTACCCTTGATGAAGCTGATCGTATGTTAGACCTGGGTTTTTTAACTGACATACAAAAATTGATGGAAGCGATTAAACAAAAACACCAGACTTTAATGTTTTCCGCCACTTTTTCAAATAAAGTTAAAACCTTAGCGAAACAGATATTAACCACCCCGAAAACACTAGAAATCTCACCGCAGAACTCGACTGCCGGTAAAGTGAAACAACAGGTTTATTGGGTATCTGAAACCCGTAAAAATGAACTATTATCTGAGCTGATTGGGGTTAAAAACTGGAAACAAGTGTTGGTCTTTGCGGGCACCAAAGAGAGTGCTAATCTGTTAGCAAAAGAGTTACAGCTGGACGGAATAAAAACGGCAGTGTGCCATGGAGATAAAACCCAGGGCGCACGTAATCAAGCGATCCAAAAATTTACCGAAGGCAGTGTCCGTGTTTTAGTGGCGACAGATGTCGCAGCGCGTGGCCTTGATATTCCTGATTTACCCTACGTGGTCAATTTCCATCTGCCATTTTTAGCTGAAGATTATATTCATCGTATTGGCCGTACAGCGCGTGCAGGTAAAAGTGGCACAGCGGTATCATTAGTCAGCCCCAAAGATGAGCAGTTTTTAGATAATATCGAAACGCTCATTGGCCGTAAGTTTGAACGCATTGTGTATCCTGGTTATGAGATTGATAGCTCGCTGCCCGGCTATTATGAGCAATCCAGTGACAAGCCGCTGAAAAAAAGTCGTTACAAAGCAACGCAAGAGCGCAATAAAATGCTTGAGCTTCAAAGAGCCAAAAACACACCGGCGGCTCTCCGCAGAGAAAAGAACAAAAATAAAAAACAAAGATAAGAGAACAATATAATAAGATAAAACAGAGGCACTAAGCATCTCTGTTTTATCTTTTAACAACAAACTATTAACGCCCCAGCTCCCTCTTTAATACTCCTTTAATTTAATTGCTATTTCAAAATAACATTAGACCTGCAATGACGCTATCTTGTTGTTTTACATTACAATAAAAATATCTTCAATATTCAATATTCAATCAAATAAAGATGATTTTTTATTTAGCCTGTCAGGTTATTTTTTCGGCATCTATTCTATACTTTAATCGAGAAAATAATTTTCTCGGGGTGTTAGAGATATTTTTTTAGGAGGAAATTATGAACATAGTACCAAGAAGCCAATGGTTAAGTCCTGAACATGTTTTCGACGATTTCTTTTCCTTAAACAAACTAAAAGGTAAAGAGGGTTATTTTGAACCGCGCGTAGATATTATTGAAAAAGATGATCAATACGTTTTCGTCGCAGAGCTGCCCGGCGTAGATAAAGAGGATATCAATGTCCAGCTGGAGGATGGTTTATTGACTATTGAAGCTAAAATACATGAAGAAAAAGAATCTGAAGTAGATAATGTTATCAGAAAAGAAATAAGAAGTGGTTTCTTTAGCCGCAGCATTAATGTAGGAAAAAATATTAAAGAAGAAGAAATAAAAGCCGAATTGGTAAATGGTTTACTGAAACTTACAGCGCCTAAATCAAAACCAACCGGTCACGAGGTTCACAAAATTGAAATCTCATAAAACTTATTGATGCCAACAAAAAAGAGGTTAGGTTTTGTCGACCGCCCCTCTTTTTTTATTGGCTTTTTTTACCCTCCTCTTTGCTTTCTCAAGCTCATCATGTTCGGGTTAATGAATCATTTCAGTGTCTCATCAAGAAACTCAATAAACCTTTTCCACGATTTTTTATCGGCATTCTCACGGTAAGACTCAGCACCAAAAACTGTAAAAGCATGAGGTGCACCACTGTATGTTGTCATTTCATGATCGATGCCACTTGCTTCTAATTGCTCCGTCAGTGAGGCAAATTGTTCCATCGGAATCGCCGTATCTGCACTGCCATGTAATATTAATAATTTACCTTTAGTATTTTTGTAATCTTGCCCCTCCGGTGTTTGTAATCCACCGTGAAAAGTGACAAAACCTTTAACATCCATCCCTGAACGCGCTAACTCTAATACCGCAGCCCCGCCAAAACAATAACCCATCACGACGGTATTATCAGCATGCGCACCTTTTATAATAGCGGTATCATAGGCGCCTTTCATCAAGGCACGCATTTTCGCTCTGTCTTTATATAATTCACCCGTATGTTGTCTTTTATCTTTAACCTCCGTGGGTCTGATTCCCTCACCAAAGAGATCGGCGGCAAAAACGGCATAGCCTAAGTCCGCCAACATTTCGGCACGTTTGACTTCGTAATCAGTCAAACCATCCCAATCATGGATCAGCAATATAAGGGGGGCATTTGGGGATGGATTAACAAAATAACCCTGATAGGATTTACCGGCAACTTGATAGCTGATGTATTCTCCGCTGGCATTGGCCAGTGGCATAAGAAAGAATCCAAGGGTGAGATAAATTAATAAACGCATATTTTACTCCTTATATAGGTAAGATGGACTTGTAGAGTATAGAGTCATTACCTGCATTAAGCGCTTCGAAGGTTATAAAAACACCGCGAGTCCTATCAAGATTTTCTTATTAAAATAAAAAAATTTAATTAACCTTTACAGGCCTCGAAAAGTAGATGCGCAGAGAGTCTCATACAACGCTCGCCGGTGTAGCAGATCTATAAATGATACCCCCTGAGAATAGGCTAGATATACTCAGCCGTTGAGCAGCGTTTAATCTTGCGCCTAATATTATTGCAGACAATAAAAAACTCAGGATCCCCAAATTGATATAACCCCGGAGAAGAGCGCCCCGGAGCCCGAAATCGTACATAAGACAAGTGACATTCGGCGTACAATTTGTTGTGAAAAACGATCAATAAAATGATGTGCGGCGCGATAGCCTAAATAACCGGCAGGCAGTAAGGGCAGAGATATAAAAAGATGATGCAGGGTCATAAAACCAATAGGGATTTGCACAATTAATGACATAACCCCACCCGCCACAAAAAAGGCGGCCATATTAGCCCGTATTAAATGAGCTTGTTGGTGTTGTAATAATAAAGCCATCGGCGGCCCGCCGATGCTAGAGCTTGTGCCAAAAAGACCCGACAAAAAACCTGCAATCATTAATCTACGGGGAGTCGGCTCTAATTTAATCGGCAGTAAGCTAATCACAACAGCCATTAACACTGTCAATCCCAATAATAATGAAAGCTGTGCAACGTTGATATAAAAAAGCAACACCGCACCTGCAATAGTACCTGGAATACGCCCAATAATGCTATGTTTAAGCCCGGTGAATGAAATATTAGCACGGTATCTCAGGCTGTTAATAATACCTAAGAAAAGCCCCACTATGATAATAGGGCCGGGAATAAATTCAGGAGACAGATGAATTAAGATAGGGGCCGCGACCACCGCCAGGCCGAATCCTGTCGCGCTTTGAATAAAAGAGCCACAAAAAATCAATAACATCGCAATTAATAAATTAATATCCATATTCACTCGCTAAGATTGTATCAGCCGCCTTTTTTTAAAGTATAACCGCAGCAGTCATTTTTAGGTGTCGTCTACGTTTTGTAGCTCAACCGCTTTTTGAAGCGCGTCGTTAATCTGGCTTTCTACGGGTTTCTCGGACATTGTCTGAGAGTCGGGTTCAGCATTTTGACTGATTTCAACAGCACTCGATTTAACAAATTAATATCCATATTCACCCGCTAAGATTATATCAGCCGCCTTTTTTTAAAGTATAACCGCAGCAGTCATTTTTAGGTGTCGTCTACATTTTGTAGCTCAACCGCTTTTTGAAGCGCGTCGTTAATCTGGCTTTCTACCGGTTTCTCGGACATTGTCTGAGAGTCGGGTTCAGCATTTTGACTGATTTCAACAGCACTCGATTTAACAAATTAATATCCATATTCACCCGCTAAGATTGTATCAGCTGCATTTTTTAAAAGTATAACCGCAGCGGTTATTTTTAGATGTCGTCTACGTTTTGTAGCTCCACCGCTTTTTGAAGCGCTTCATTAAGCTGGCTTTCTACCGGTTTATCTGACATTGTCTGGGTGAGATAACTGTCGGAGTACGGTTCAACATCTTGCAAAATTTCAACAACACTTGAGGCAACATTCGGCACAATCTCGATAAAGGTATTAGCGACCTCGACAGCATGTTCCGGTATGTTTTTAGCGACTTCTTTCATGTATAAATTAATCGCAGTTTGGATTTTTTGAATAGATTCTTTGTTTTTAAATGGATGTTCTTCACCCAACAATAAATTATGCAGGTAAGCTTCAGCCACATCGAAGGAGGCGTCGGGTAAAGCTTCAGAGATAGTAATGGCGATGTCAGCCGACTGTTCAGGAGACACATCCTGCATTCGGTTATAGAGCTCTGTTGCCGTTTGCTGCGGATCTGTTGCAACCCTGTCGACCGGTCTCATCTCATCCAACGAGCTGGACAGTATGTTAATATATTCTTCGGTCATCGCCAGTATCGCCAGAGGATATTTTCTGACCATTTTTTGAGCTGCATATTGCAGAATATTAATGCCGTTATCCGGCATCATAGCGGCAATGGCAACGATAATTTTACACATATCATCGTCATCCTGCATAATGATCCAATCAACAAGTTGTTCCGCTCTTTCCGGCGCAGCATCTATTAATATTTGAGCTGTGCGGATACTTCTATAGGGTGCTATACGGACGATCGCAGAATATAATTTACCAATATTAACTGCTTTTATTTGGCTTAATCCAGCAACCAAGCGGCTGGCATTCTTAATGTCCCGTTGTGCTAACGCTTTAACCATATTGAGCGCAATAGCGGGGTTTTCATAGGCCAGATTAACGGCAATTTGTACGCCTGCATTTGTTGATAATTCGGATTGAGTATAGACAGTACGCGGATCCAATACCGAAACCGCCCCGCTTGGTGTCTGCATAACAAAGCTTTCTTGATCATCAATTGCTAAAGCTTCAGATTTTTTCATACGAATACTGATGAAAATCAACAACAAAAATGCAGCAACAACGGTAAATCCAAATAATGCATTATTGCCTAATGATTCCATTGCTATCGCAGCACTGTAGGGGCCTAAAATACTGCCCAGTGCATATATTGCCAATAATGACCCCATTGCGGCTAATATTTGTTCTTTGATTACTTTATCAAAGGCTTCAGAAATACTCATGGGATAAAGACAGGCAGCAAGTCCCGTTGTTATTGCGAGCGCCATTAAGGTCAGTTTGAACCATTCTAAATAAATTAAAAAGGGTATCAATATACTAAATACAATGAATGTTGCCACCATACCAAACATCACTTTTCTTCGGTCAAAATGATCAGATAAATAAGCGATTGGAAATTGTAAAATGATCGCCCCCGCAATGGCGGCTCCCATAAAAATCGATAAATCAAACCCCTGAATACCGTTATTACTGGCAAATATGGGTAACATATTTAATAGGCCGGAGTATAAAACACCACAGAAAAAACAGGATACAACACCTAAGGGAGAGAGTTTGACAATAGTGAAAAATGACATGCCCTGGCTATCTTCAATAAAAGGCCCTTTGTGTCTGCCGATAACAATAGGGGTAATTGAAAAGCTGAATAAAATACCAGCCAGAATAAATAAAGTGGTACTTTCAACGGGTGCTAAGTTTAATAAAAATTGACCGGAAAATAATGCGCTCATTATTATAATCTGGTTAACTGCGAGTATTCTTCCGCGGTTTTTTTCCGTGGCGCTATGGCCTAACCAGCTATCGAGTGTTGCATTAGTACAGGCAATACAAAAACCGGTTATGATGCGCATTGCACCAAGCACTAAGGGATCACTATAGAGCCCTGATAATAAAATGGCGACGGCGGTCATACTACCACAAATTGCAAAAGTTTGGATATGACCAACACGTTGTAATAATCGGCGGCAGTAGATTGCACCAAATAAAAAACCGACAGAATACATTGATAAAACAATACCAATATTACCTATATCAACACCATCGTGCTGCATACGAACAGGTAATAGAATATTACTTAATCCATTTCCAAGCATGATTAAAAAACCACTTAGTAGCAACAAAGGGAAAGGTTTTAAAGTCTTTAACACGGAAATATCTCTTACAGTAGGTAGCTTAGCGAGGATTAGCAGTTGCTGTTTCCATTAAACTAGGGATAAAAAGGAAAGCTAAATGTTTTATAGATACAACATTAACGCAAGATTAGCATGACGTTTAATATAGGGCAAAGTTAAACGGTAAGAGACTGTAATAAAAACGCTGAGACGACTTGTTTATAATCAACAGTGTATTCTATAAAGTGCATTATCACACACCCTCGAGTCTGCCGGGGGCAAAAGAGATCCTCCTGCCCTCATAGTGTTACAAGATAAACTTTCCGGTCAGCCTCGTGAGGCAATATTTCACTCATAAATAACTCTCAATTTAGTGCTCGATTTAGCCCTTAAATTGTAAACTCCCCTATAAATAATTATACGTTAATGCTAGATTTAATTTTAAATTGTAAATTCACCTTTATGTCCACTTGAAGGGTATTTATTAAGCAGGTATTTAAAAAAAGGAATTTCAATGAGATTGTTAGTCGTATTAATTACATTTTGTGTGATGTCATCTGGTTATGCCGCAACATTAACGGGAGAAAGAAATGTAGAAATTTTAGCTGTTGACGGTCAAAAATACAGCAATAAAATTTTAGAAAGTTCAGATTTAACATTAGCCAAGGGTCTGCATCAAATAGTGGTCAGGTATTCCAGTAGTTTTCCTAAAGACGGGATGCTAACCAGTAAACCCTATATTTTTAATATACAAGCGGATAATAATACAACGGTAGGCCCCGTCGATACCTTTAACAGTTATGATCAAGCTGAAAAAGCACTGGAAAAAGGTATCAGCTGGCGTGTAACAAATCAAAACAGCAGCGTGATGATAAAGGATGCGAATATCCTTTTCGGTGAAGGTTTTTTCCCCTATCATGATATCGAAAAATTAATTGCAAAATACAATAAAGATAACGCCATTATCTCCCCCTCAACGGCAGATAATTTAGCGATTACAGCGCAGGGTGAATCTTCTGATTATTCAAACAGCGCACCCACGGAGCAACTAATCAAAATGTATCGTTCAGCAAGTAAAGCGGATAAAAAAGCGTTCAGAATTTGGCTTATCGAAGAAGATATGAAATAAAATTATGCTGCGTAGACTGTTAGTATAAAGTAGAGTGTGGTTTTCTTATCTCGACACCACACTCCCATTACACAGTTACAATTTACAATTTGGACGTTTTACATTACTTGCAGGTAAAGCGGCTATCTGGGCCTTTAAGTTTTTAATACGCGTTGCGTTTGACGGGTGTGTGGATAATAACTCCGGCGGCTTATTTCCACCGGAGGCCTTGGCCATATTGACCCACAAATCAACACTTTGTCGTGGGTCAAATCCCGCTTCAGCCATAAGCGTTAATCCGATAGTGTCAGACTCAGACTCCTGCGCACGCCCATAGGGCATTAATATCCCATACTGCACACCTAAACCAAGCCCCGCCATTGCTATATTTTTATATTCAGATCCCCCCAGAGCAACATTCGAAAGTTGTAACCCCGTATTGGCTAACTGACTTCTAGAAAGCCTTTCGTTGCTATGATTCGCCATCACATGACCAATTTCATGGCCGATCACCGTTGCTAATTGATCTTGATTAACAGCCACCTTGAGCAAACCACTATAAACCCCTATTTTACCGCCCGGCAGTGCAAATGCATTAATCTGTTCACTATCAAAAACAACAACTTCCCATTGTGTAATATTAAATTGAGGTGCTAAACGAGCGGTAATTACGCCAGTTACACACTGTACATAGGCATTTGTTTTTTTATCCGTACTGATCTTTTCCTGTTTCTTTAGCTCTTCGAACGACTGCGCGCCCAGTTGTGACATCTCAGTGCCCGAAAAGAGTAAAATCTGCTGCCTACCTGTTGGGGAGTTTACGCACCCGTACAATGCCAATGACGCGGCAACCACAGTCGATAATAAAAATGGCTTTATCATTTTCATATTAACAATTCCTTTGGTTATAATTATTTTTAATTGGATATCTAGTTGATGCCATTGTAAAAAACCAGTACGGCAATATCACCCTGTAAAGGATGTTATTTCTGCTCTCTGTTCCGCAAGCAAAGGATTAAATTTTTGAAGTGGTTCGCCGATCAATTGTAACCTATTACGCTGCAAAATACGGAGATGAATTCTGCAATAAACTAAATATCATTAAGGCAGGAGAAGGTAAACCTTAGCCTAAAGTAAGGTTATCAATACAGCATCAGGCGATGTAAAATTTAAAAAATGGTTTATTACGCTACGCTAATCTTTACAACAATCTTTACCTCTATATAGTAACAAAGGAATTAATGAAGTGTTGCACAGGGAAAATGAATACTAACAGCATTCGCTAGTTGTTCTCACTTCCCAAAATGCGATGAAACCATTTTCAACAGCCTTAGCTGGCCACAAAGTGTTGAAGAACAGGATCTTCTGAATAAAATTCACAACGCAGTTAGAATTTATTTTAACCAGCTAGATTGATCACCTTTTTAGTTATTTTGGTATAAGGACAATAAAAACATGAAAACAGCCGCCCTTGCCTTGTTGAGCGTTTCACTTCTTTTAAGCCTCGGCGCCTGCAGTGAAATAAACTCGCCGCAAAGCAGCCGCACTACTGGAATCATCGAGTCTTGTCCTGATTCGCCAAATTGTGTTTCAAGCGATGCAGCTGACAAAAATCATTTTATTATGCCCTTTCAACTGGCAACGACAGCTGAAAAGGCATGGCCTATTGTGATCGAGGTTATTATGGAGCTCCCGCGCAGCAATATTATTCAACAAACAGACAGTTTCTTAGCGGTTGAATGTCGAAGTGCCGTATTAGCATTTGTTGATGATCTGAAATTACAACTGCGGGCAAACGAAGGTATCATCGCTGTCTACTCAGCTTCACGTATTGGATATTCCGATTTTGGCGTTAACCATGATCGCATTGAGGTATTACGGGCCGCGCTTATTAAACGCGGCGTGGTAAAGTAACCTGTGGCTTCAGGAAAGCAGACCATTACGCACAAGTCCTCTGCGCACATTTTTACATAATTTTGCAAAACCAGAAATATCTTTAAAAGTGGGTGTTTCTCCACATGCAAGTGCCGACTCCCAGTGCATAATTTCCGTTTCAACTAATTCAATTGATTTTTTAGGGCAGCCGACACAAGTATCCCCGCAAATATTAATATTTGAATCCTCAAAAGGAAAATATTCTTTTACTAATGTGATGATATTAAGCATTGCTGTTTTACAGTCTGGCTTTTTCCTCATTTTCATTATGCTTCCTTGGCAAAGCAGGTATAAAACAGGATTGATAATAATCCGCAGAACGCCATCATCAATACCATCGGCCAGGCACTGTCACCGGGTAATAAAGAGACAGCAGCAGCGACCAAAGCACCGGTGCCAAATTTAAGAGAGCCCGCCAACGAGGATACCGTACCCGCCATTTCGGGGTATTCGCTTAATAATAATGCGATACTATTACTGCCTACCATTGAAATAGTACTAAAATATAACATGACGGGTAAAACGACTCCCCATAAACCTAAATCTAATAACTGCGCTAACACTAAGAGCAGGCTTGCGAATAATTGAATAGCTAACCCCACACGAAGCAGATAATGCGATCCTAATTTTTTTACGTATTTTCCATTTAATGTGGTCATCACCATCATTAACAATATATTTAAGCCAAATAAGTAACCTACATTAGTAATAGCAACATCATATAACTCTATATAGATAAAAGAGCCCGCGGTTAAAAATGCAAACATACCGGCAAATGAAAAAGCCCCGGTAAAAATCAAGCCAAAGGCTTGAGGTCTGGTAAAGAGGGTATAAAAATGACGGATCGTAGTACGCAGTCGAAAAGGTTGTTTATTTTCAGGTTTTAAGGTTTCAGGAATAACTAAGCTAAAGGCGATAATCATAATAAAGGCAATAAGGGCCAGTAACCAAAAAATTGAGCGCCAACCAAACCAGACGGCCAGATAACCACCAGCAAGGGGTGCTAACAAGGGAGCAATGGTCATTACTAATATAATAAATGACATAGTGCGAGCAAAATCTTCTTTGGCAAACATATCTCTGACGATAGCCTGCACGACAACGGCCCCGGCGGCACCTGCAAAACCTTGTGCGGTACGTACCCACATCAGCGCGTCAATACTGTCGGTCATTGCACTAATAACAGCGGTAACCACAAAGAAAAAGGTACCCAGCAGCAGTATAGGTTTACGACCGAAACTATCTGACAAAGGACCATGAAATAGCTGCCCAATTGCAAATCCGGCAGTAAAAGAGG
The DNA here is from genome assembly GCF_002836415.1 of Psychromonas sp. MB-3u-54. Taxonomy (GTDB): domain Bacteria; phylum Pseudomonadota; class Gammaproteobacteria; order Enterobacterales; family Psychromonadaceae; genus Psychromonas. The sequence goes on from NZ_PJBP01000084.1 coordinate 34,301, forward strand.
TTAATGTAATTTGAATGGCACCCGCACTTACCCCGAATTCCTTTGCAATAGTCGGCATTGCAGGCAAGTACATGTCGATAGCAAAGGGCGTAAGAGAGGTGATTCCCCCCAGAATAACGATCAGTAAAAAACTTAATTTTGTTGTGGAAGAGGAATCCATAATGTTCTCTGGAATAAAAGACAATGAAAGAATTAGAATAACATGAACCAGCTCTCCTTTATCAAATTTTTTGCGCTTGACACAGTGAATTATCATTTTATGCCCGACGGCGCTTATTATCTCCTTTGTCACTTCGCAGGTAACAAAAAAATCAAATCGTTGAGGTGAATTTTTAGATGTAATGAGGATTAATAATAGTTGTAGTCTGCAGCTGAATATCTATATTCCAGTGACTGCCCGTTTAGTTTAAATAAAGAGCCCCTGTTCAACGTAGATTAATTTAGCCACCTTACGAATAATCGCCTCTTCAATAGGATCCAGATAATCGGCATAAGCCACCTTCCACATTTCACTGATTAAATTAATACGCGATTGCCCGTCTAACACGCTTAATTTAGACGTAAAGTTAAACAATGAATTTGCGGATTTCATTTTTTCTTTCCCGATCATAATTAACTCTTTTGCTTTACCTTTATCAATCGACAGCAGCTTACATAATGAATTTTCTATTGCAGCGACCTCTTCCGGCTGCATTGCCTGATCAGCATGAGAGACTTCGCACAGTAGACAAGCAATGGCAATAGTATCATCATAGGCAGATGTTTCTGGCTCTTGATCTAGAATTGAATTTAAAAAAGCATGAATTTTGGTCAACATTTTGTAACTCACTTTTATTTAGAAACAGCCACTAAAGTGTGTCATTTAAAACAAGCTATTGTTAATAGCTTGTTTTAAATAATAGCAGTAAAATACAATATATATTATCTTGCTATTATTATTTATTATTAATGGAATGGCTAATATGTCTATCTGGAAGTTTATTGCAATATTATGGGTTGTTGGATTAAGTGGATGTACCAACATACAACAGTTACAAGATTTAGAAGTGAGTTTAATTAATATAGAGCCTACAACAGCTGCGGGGTTATCCCCTCGTTTTAATGTGCGCTTATTAGTCTTAAATCCGAATGCTCAAGATTTGGATATTGAAGGCGTTATTTTGCGTCTGGACATTAATGATAAAAAGATCTTATCCGGTGTGTCCCGTCAAATCCCGACACTAAAGGGCTACAGTGAAACCCCCGTCGAGATACAAACGGCTGTTAATCTATTTGATCTGTTTAAATTATTAACCTCTTTAAGTCAATATTCAGGTAATGAGATTAAATACCAACTGCAAACAAAAATAGATCCTAAGGGATTTGTTGCCTTTAATCTAAACAAAGAGGGATTCTTAAATGAAGATCTTTTACAAGGATTAAGCAGCCTGCCTAAATAAAATAAGTGAACAACAGGACGAACTATTTAACGACTTCAATGCGCACTTTAATCACACCGGAGTCGATAGAACCAATAAGACTGAATGCGGAGCGCGACAAGTCAATAATACGCCCTTTTACAAAAGGGCCTCTGTCATTGATAATGACCACCACACTTTTATTATTTTTTAAATTGGTGACTCTCACTTTTGAGCCAAAAGATAACTTTTTATGCGCCGCTGTTTTCGCATTTTGATCAAAAACAGCACCGCTTGCGGTCAGTCTACCTTGAAATTTATTGGCATAAAAAGAAGCTTTTCCAACTTCTTTATACCCGGCGTTGCTCTCTGATAATACCGCCGTACAAGCGAAAATATTGATGGCGAAAACAGCAACAGTTAATCGTTTAATGCCCAGTGTTATCATATTTCCTGCCTCTTTAAAAACATTCCCCGCCTCAATAAGTTAATGGATTATCCTTTGAGTATAGTGATAAATATGTATTATAAATCATGAGTCTCAATAGGTTACATTTTGGCTTTACATTTTTTCACTATCGCTTTGGTCATCCCGCTAAAGATAAATAAGTGTGCGGGCATCAGTGCAAACCAATATAATAAGCCTGAAAAACCTGCAGGATGCCACCAGGCACGTATATCTAACTCCCGATAAGCCCCTTTATCGACAATGTTAAATTCAAGTCGCCCCAATCCCGGTGCTTTCATGCCCATTAATAAAGACAAAAATTCATTCTTTTTAAGGCCAATGACTTTCCAGGAGTCAATTCTATCACCTAATGCTATTTTGTCAGGATGGCTACGATAACGCGTTAGAGAATTGCCACCGGCAAGGTGATCTATTCCTTCTCGGATTCGCCATAAATAATTTGCATAAAAATAACCTTCTTGGGTACCGATTAATTGAATCTGCCGCCAAAGGCATTCAGCACTGACATCGGTTTTAAGAGTATGACCCGCTTGCTTCGGATAATAAGCGTAACCTGGCTGCCAATAAGAAAGTGCATCGGGATCAAATCCCCATGTATCACTGTTAATTATCTCTTGTTCATTTGCTAAGGTTTGCGCCACGGCTTGTTCATAAGAAAGTAATGGTTGCGGAATAAGAGACTGGATATCGGATCCGTCGGCCGTTAAGTCGTAGCACATTCCCTCCACCAATGCTTTGGCAATATTGGTTGGCACTGAAGTGATTATTTTAAATCCGAGGGCAGCAACCTTAGGGGTTAAAATTGACAGGGGGATAATATGTACTTTCTTACCCATCAAATTAGCAATTATTTGTATCTGTTTTTGATAGGTAATTAACTCAGGACCTGCAACATCAAAAATTTTATGCGCAGTGGCAGGGATTTTTAGTAACGCCTGCAGATAATAGAGCAGATTTTTTAAGGCAATAGGTGAGTTGTGAGAATTTATGCACTTAGGCATGATCATAACAGGCAGGTGATAAACCACATCACGCATCACTTCAAAAACGGCAGAGCCCGCGCCTACAATGATGCCCGCTCTTAATTCAGTGACGATAACATTACTTTCTCTTAAAATCTCACCTGTTTTTTTACGTGCGACGAAATGTTTAGAATCGCTGCCAGCAGGTTGCAGAGAGCCTAAATAGATAAGTTGTTTAACCTGACTGGTTTTTAACTGTTCACTGAAATTTTTAGCATTATCAAGTTCAACATCAACAAAATTTGGGCCGTAATTCATGCTATGCACAAGATAAAAAACAACATCAATATCCTGCAGAATAAGTGATAGATCAGTATTAAGGGTTAAATCTAATGTCACTATTTTAATATTAGCGCGTCGGCTCCAACTCCGTTTTGCAAGTACGACGGGATCCCGGGCTGTCGCCGTGACGTGATAACCTTCCTGCGCAAGCGCCGGGACGAGTTGACTGCCCACATAACCCGAGGCCCCCACCACCAAAATATTTTTTGTCATTAATAAGCATCCTTCTTATATTGCAGATGATCACACATTAAAGATAAGGCGGTGCGCCTGAAGCTTGCACAGGGATCACATAATGAGAGCGGTTATTCCCTTTCAAGTCTTACCAGGTTTTGATTTAGAATAACTAGATGATTTTCCTTCTTTCCTGAAGATTATCATTTATCCTGTTGCTAATGTTTGTCTCTGTGGATTGTAGTCTTTTTTGTGCCGCCAAATTAGCAAGATAAAAACTGGTATCTAATAAACGATTAGCAAATCCCCATTCATTATCACACCAGACTAATAATTTAACTAAATTTCCATCACTGACCCGAGTTTGGGTGCCGTCAATAATACAAGAGCGAGGATCGTGATTAAAGTCAATTGAAACCAGCGGCGCTTCGGTGTAGCCCAAAATATCCTGTAAATTAGTTTCAGAGGCCTTAAGCAGGCAATCGTTAATTTCCTGAATAGTGACATCTTTACCGACGGTAATACTGAGATCCATCGCGGTCACGTTAATGGTGGGTACGCGCACTGCAATCGCCTCAAATTTATTGGCAAACTTAGGCAGAATACGCTCTATCCCAGCAGCTAATTTAGTATCAACGGGAATAATAGACTGGCTTGCGGCGCGAGTACGGCGCAGATCTGAATGATATGCATCGATCACCGGTTGATCATTCATAGCAGAATGGATAGTCGTAATAGTCCCGCATTTAATGGCAAAGTGTTTATCCAGTGTATCGATCACCGGCACCATGCAATTAGTGGTACAGGATGCGCCAGAGATGAAGGTTTCGTCGCCGGTGAGTTGTTGATGATTTATCCCGTAAACAACCGTTGCATCTACATCTGAATTTGCCGGATGAGAAAAAATAACTTTTTTAGCCCCGGCTGCGATATGCGCATCGGCATCGGCTCTGGATCCGTAAATACCAGTACAATCTAACACTATATCTATATCGTGTTCATGCCATGGCAAATCAGCCAGTTCAGAAAACCGCACTAAATGAATATCATCATTTTTAATGGTTAAGCAATTATTCTGCAGGTTAACGGGAAAAGGAAAACGTCCATGGGTTGAGTCATACTGGGTTAAATGTGCAATCGCTGACGGTTCAGCAAGTTCATTAATAACCACAACTTTAATCTCATCTTGACGGTTATTTTCATATAATGCACGCACTACACTGCGTCCTATCCGCCCGTAACCATTAATAGCAATTCTAATTGACATAATAACTGTAAAACACCCAATAAAAAAACAAACACCATTGTAGGATAAATTTGCGCATAAGCGAATATATTAAAGGGTTTAATTGCAGGAAACAGCCTGCGAAAAAGACAATCGACCCATTGCTATAAGCAATTTATTTTAAATTACATTTATATTATCAAATTAGACTCAGCTGACACATAAGCGGCACGGTAATATTAAAACAGCACCCGCAAGATGATATCACTTGATAAGGCAAACTATTATGCAGTCAACATTATAATAGACAGCATAATCAGTAAGCTGTGAATGGATACCCTTATTGGCATTCAAAGCCGTTTCCACAAAGTGACCCTAATGAAGCGTTGCATCGATTATCAGGTAAAGTTAAAATAGCCGGATTAGCTACCCTCCCTAGGATTAAGATGAAACGAACACATTTATTATCGGCTGGTCTTTTAAGTTTATTTTCAACGTTTGCATTAAGTGCTACTTTTACTTTTACAGCTATTCCCGATGCCGATGAAAGCAATCTTCGCACTCGTTTTGAAAAAGTAGCCGATTATTTATCTGAGCAATTGGACGTTGAAGTCAAGTATATTCCGGTAAAGTCGTATTCTGCTGCGATAACGGCATTTCGTAATAATCAGGTACAACTTGCCTGGTTTGGTGGTTTATCCGGTGTGCAAGCGCGTGGTTTGGTACCGGGTTCTGAGGCCATTGCGCAAGGGTTTGAGGATCAATATTTTAAGAGTTATTTGATTGCAAATCATTCTGTCGACATAAAATCATTCGATGATTTTCCGGTACTCAATAATTATACTTTTACGTTTGGCTCTAAGGGTTCAACGTCAGGCCGTTTGATGCCGCAGTTTTTTATTGAGAAAAATTTAGGTAAACCCGTCGAGCAGATTTTTAAACGAATCGGTTTCTCTGGCGACCATAGCCGTACCATCAGTCAAGTTGAAGCGGGTGTTTATCAAGTAGGCGCAGTGAATTATAAAGTGTGGGACACCGCCGTTGAAAAAGGTCAGGTTGATACCAGCAAGGTGAAAGTAATTTGGGAAAGCCCGACTTATCCAGATTATCAATGGACAGTACATTCAGGCGTAGACAATGATTTTGGGGCAGGCTTCAAAGAGAAACTGACTCAGGTATTAATCGGGATGACCGATAAGGATTTATTAGCCAGTTTTCCGCGTAGCTCTTTTATACCCGCCAAAAACAGCGATTATCAACCAATTGAGCGTGTTGCTAAAACAATTGGAATGATTGATTAATGTTATCGTTGGTTGATATTGATTTAGGTTATAAGCAACAGATTGTTTTACCTAAAATAAATTTGTCATTTAACGAAAATGAACATGTGGCTATTTTAGGCCCTTCCGGTGTGGGTAAAACCACGCTGTTACATCACCTGTATCAACAACTGTCGGAACAAACGTGTTTGTGTTCTCAAGCCAAAGGCCTGGTCGATAACTTGTCTATTTATCACAACGTCTTTATTGGCGGGCTGGCGCGTTATTCTCGTTGCTACAATATGGCTAATTTGTTATGGCCGTTTAACAAGCCGCAACAACACATTAGCGCAATTTGCCAAGAGCTGGAGTTAACCGCACCATTGCACCAAAAAGTCAGCGAGTTGTCTGGCGGTCAACGCCAACGTGTTGCGCTTGCCAGAGCGTTATTTCAGCAACAGCCGGTATTTATGGGCGATGAACCATTCTCTGCATTAGATCCATTAATGGGCTTACGACTATTAAATTTGGTTAAACAAGCGCATCAGAGTGTTATTTGTGTGTTGCATGATGCCGAATTAGCGTTAGCGCACTTTGAGCGTATTATTGTGATTAGCGATGGTAAAGTCGTCTTAGACGATAAAGCCAATCGGTTAACGCTGGCGCATTTATCGCAACATTATGCATTAGCAGATACTGTCAAAAATGCAGTGGCATAACGATGAACAGGCTGAGACTGCAAACTCACTTTTCCCCCATCGCTAACAACCCTTTCTATTATGCCTAGAACCATGACCTTTGCTGGATTCTCTTTTGTAGGACACTGGCAAAAAATAACCCTGCTGCTTTTACTGATGGTATCGGTATGTTGGTTTTTTGCTGATACCGAAGTCATTGCGCTCGAGCCTTGGATTGAGCTTGGACGTATGGGACAGGGCTTTATTCATCCCAATTTTTTCGCAACAGAGTATTTATTTGAGGCTTTGTGGCAAACCATCAGTTTTGCTCTACTTGGGATAACGCTCGGATTGCTCTTGGGTTTCCCATTAGCATTGTGCTATCAACATCCTTTGATTGCGGCAATCTGTGCGTTTATTCGTGCTATCCATGAGATATTTTGGGCGCTAATATTTTTGCAAATATTCGGCTTATCAGCCATTACGGGAATTTTAGCCATTGCCCTTCCTTACGCAGCCACCTTTGCCCGAATATTTTCAGATATTTTACAGCAAGCACCAAGGCACACATTATTTTCTCTGCCAAAGGGCACAGATAAACTTTCGGCATTTATTTATGGCCGCTGGATGCATATGTATCCGCAGATTGTCGATTATATTCGTTACCGTTTCGAGTGTGCGCTGCGCAGTAGTGCTGTGTTGGGTTTTATTGGTATGCCGACCTTAGGTTTTTATTTAGAATCAGCTTTTCGCCAGGGGCATTATGAGCAAGGCGGTGCATTATTAATCTTATTCGTATTGTTAATTGGTAGTATACGCTTTTGGGCTAAACCTATTTTTTTGTGGTTGTATTTACCGCTCGCTATCTATTTTTTGCCCCCTATTCCGGCCATTGACGGGCAAATTATTTGGCGTTTTCTCAGTGTAGATATTTTACCGCCTATGCTGCAGGGGCAACCCTTCTTAAGCTGGTTTGATATTGATATTTTGTCGAAGGTATTTGACTGGGCTTATAAATTAATCACCCAGCAGGTTTTTCCCGGGATGATTGCCACCCTAGTATTGGCTTTTTGTGCCTTAGGATTAACCTATTTGCTGACCCTCATTTTATTACCTTTTAATACTCGGCTGATGATGCCAAAAGTAATTATATTAATAATGCGGGCGGTGAATTTAATCTTACGTTCACTGCCGGAATATTTATTGGCCTTTGTATTAATGATGCTGTTAGGGCCTTCTATGTTACCCGCCATTATCGCTTTAGCGTTACACAATAGTGGCCTGATGGTATTTTTAATGGCGCGTCAAGCTGACAGCGTGACAGTGCCGCTGACTTATCAGCCCAGGATTGATCAGTACAGTTATCTGGTTATTCCTAATCTGTACCCACATTTTATGGGGTTGTTGTTTTATCGTTTTGAAGTCATTATCCGTGAAACGGCTATTTTGGGTATGATTGGGGTAATGACCTTAGGATTTTATGTTGACAGTAATTTTTCTGAGATTCGCTTTAGCGGCGCCTTATTACTCCTGGTTTTCACCGCAGGGCTCAATGTCATAGTGGATTACCTAGCACGGCGATTATTGCATTAACCTCAACATTATCATCATCTACAAGCTTGCTAAAATTGTCTCACCCTTTAATTGCTTAGCTCGATTTTTGTCTTAGCCAAAGCAACTGAGAGCATAACATTATAGATTCTAAAGCGTTTTTTCTGCGCACTAAGTACCCTGCAAAATAACACGGCAGACACTAACGCAGAAGATATTCGCCGTCGCTGATTATATTAATTTGGCCACAGTAATACAACTCCTCGAGCAATCATCTCAATGGCATAAGTACCGGTAAACAATGCTACCACTCGACCAAAAACCTCTACATAGCGGTTCAACAAGCGCTCATTGCGTTTTTTCAGCGGATCATGTATCAATTTAAAAACAATTATCGACACTAAAGAAAAAGATATTGCAGCAATAACAGCAATAGCCGCATTCGGCGCAGGTAAAGATGAGCCAATAAGTACGCTGGCACTGATTGTTCCCGGCGCAATCATAAACGGCATCGCTATCGAACCGGCTATATGACCGGGGTCTCCGTGTGTCTCTATTAAAATAACTTGACCAGAAAATATTGATTGAATGCCAATCCATAAAAAAATAAGGCCCCCAAATATCAAAAAAGCACCAAAACGCACGTTAAAGATATTTTCAAAAATACCTTCTCCCGCAATCGCGAAGATGACAAATACAATTCCACTTATCACGTGGGCTCGTATCATCACCTTCATAAACTCTCTGAATGACAATTCCCTAATCAAACTGATCAGGTAAATACTGATCAGAAAGGGATTTAGTAATACGAAAAGTATTGAAGAAGCTTTTAACAATTCCATGATTTATTCCAATTGAATCTATTGATATCCCAACAAACGCCTTGCTCACTGGTCTTATATTAGTGTTGTTTTTGCTGCCTTTTATCTTTAGTAAAACGCGACAACTAAATCGCAGCCCGCGAGCAATAATTTTTTAAAAATGAATGAGTACGGAGAGGAGAAAGGTTATAATGCTACTTAGAAGTGTTTTTATGCTGGTTGTAGCCAATAATGGCAGGTTGCTTTTAATTATGTCACTAGATGTCTGTTTTCGAGATAATGTTCAACTAATTCCAAAATAGCGACATCGGCTAATTGCAAGACGTTAAACACTAACCAGAGATGAGGATCATGCTCATACCAGCGTAGTCGAAAAGAGTCAAAGCGATAATCTAAAGCTTTTTCAAAAGTAAGAAGGCTTGGTTTATTTTTTTTCACCAAACTAATGATCTCGTTTAAAATAGGCTCTCTAACTTTCTGATCCATTGCTTTAAACGCATCCAACTTTTTTCCCAAACGGGGCCGTTTATCATACCATCTGTTCATTTCACCCTGCTTAATCTACCTGGACCATTTGTTTTTAAAGTATAAAAAAACAATCATATAAAAACAATATACCCGCATGCCATAGAAAACAAGTATCACATTAAAATAGTAATCAAGGCACATAATGACACCATAAAGCCCTCTGTATTACTCACTTTCAATGAAATACCGCGCGGCCTCCTTCATCTCCAAGCACCTCAAAAGCCCCCCCTTAAAAATCAAATAAATAACATGAAAATAGAAAGTTATTGGCTTATTTATTTAAGGTAAGTATTAACAGAAGTCTGGACCGCTAATTTTTTATTGCTTTACACTTGTCGTCATTTACGCGTGCACAGGATTTAAATCAACATATGCCATGCAGGTTAACAGTACTTTTCCATTGAGCTTATCAATCATCCATTGATTGCGATGCGAAAAAAACTTTCCCGCCATATGCGCACAAAAAGGCTAGGCGACCACAGTCGGCGACCAGAAGGGGAAATACAGTGTTAATAGGGCGTATCGACAAGTAAAATTAATGAACAACGTGAGTGCGTCATACTGACTGCTAAGTGTGTATAAAAAATGGGTTTAAAGCAGGTATGATTGATGTGCCGTTAAAAGGTTTGGCAGTCCTCAACGAGTGTCTTCGGACTTAAATAAGCCTATACACTTTTATAATGCAGTGCTTTTGTAACAAATTTAAAAGTACTACCACAGAGGCGCTGGCCACTACACCGAGTAAAGACGCCTATATAAGTCCCCGTACACAATATAATTATCCCCCCTTTCTATTGAAGGGGATGATGAAATTAGGTCCTCAACACATAATTCAAACTTAAGTCCGAAGACACTAGCCTGACCTCAATGAGCTTTTCTTTTTAAAAATTAGCACTAGCCCAATCACTCAGCTCCACAATTGGTTTTGGAAAACCAATAGAATAAACAAAGCGATTTTCACTGTCTTCAAAAACGCTATTGCTGACACCCAGTAAAACAAATCCTTCTGCTAATAATGCACTTGCATCCTGAGCACACTCAGTTTCAACAATTTTGGTTATTTGAAGAAGAATCTCTTGAGATTTTGTCATTTCCACGTTATCCATGATCACCCTTGTGTATATAACGAGGCTGTAGAATGTCTCCCTTTAGAAGGAAAAACATTTTCCAGCACTTTTATTTCCTTTTGAAACAATAGGTCAAAAAGCGGGGGCTTTCATGAATTTATAAAAAAAAATTATTCTGCAGCCACAATACCTTAATAACCGGCGAAAAAATGATGACTAAGATCAGCAAACGATAGCCCGCTGCATTCCCTTTTGAATAGCTTATCGGCTGTCTTAAAGTGCGTTAAATTCCTCCAGCCATCCTATGAAAGACTGAGATACCTTTTTAACGGTACACAAATCATGGTCAAAAAACCATACGGGTAAATCTGTATTCTGACGCGCACAATCCGTCAGCTTGAAACAAAACATGTTTCCCTTACAATCAGATGCAAACAAAATATGCCCCTTCGGCATACCACTCATTTCATATAACTTGGATAGTGAAAATATATCTTCCAGATTTAAAAAATCTTGTACTTCAGAAAGTTCGGAATTTAAATCACAAATTTTAGTGAGTACATTTGGCGTGTGAAGCAAACCATAGGTAGATATCAAATACTTATATGAGTCAGGCAAAAAAGCATTTAATTTTAATTCAAGCTCTTTAATATCATGGCCCTTTATCGGCAGCATAGCGTTTTTACTGCCCCAGGTTTTTACAAATAGATCAATACTGTTCATTTATCAATTTTCCAAGATGGCTAACGCTTATTGACAGCGTTAGTGATTATTATGTGTTGATTGAAGCCAGAAATCACTGTTCATTAGCAGACGAAAAAATCCGCTCACAAGCCACAGGAATTTTACAAATAAATCAATACTGTTCATTTATCAATTTTCCAAGATGGCTAACGCTTATTGACAGCGTTAGTGATTATTATGTGTTGATTGAAGCCAGAAATCACTGTTCATTAGCAGACGAAAAAATCCGCTCACAAGCCACAGGAATTTTACAAATAAATCAATACTGTTCATTTATCAATTTTCCAAGATGGCTAACGCTTATTGACAGCGTTAGTGATTATTATGTGTTGATTGAAGCCAGAAATCACTGTTCATTAGCAGACGAAAAAATCCGCTCACAAGCCGCAGGAATTTTACAAATAAATCAATACTGTTCATTTATCAATTTTCCAAGACGGCTAACGCTTATTGACAGCGTTAGTGATTATTATGTGTTGATTGAAGCCAGAAATTGCTCTTGATGAGCAGACGAAAAAGTTTAATCGTGAGCCAAAGGAAAATCAGCGGAAACACCAGCGTTTGGAAGATAAACACAACAATAAGATTAATAATATGTTCACTCGCACCCGCTATCTTTTGATCATACTCTCTATATTTCGCGGATAGGTTCATGCTATTAGTTGTTCGTTCATAAAAACGACTAATAGAGCTTAAAATCCCCCCTTGCGATTCATCGGACACCGATGAGCTGTCTCGCGCCTGCAATTCCTGAACATCATTTTCCACATTTTCAAGCACTTCCTGTGAGTTAATATAAGTGGGATTTAGGATTGAACTGTATACGACCTCATTTGCAAGTGTAACTATGGGGATCAAAAATCTTATAAAGATCACCAAAATAGCGGACTTAATCAGGCGATTTCTCCAACCGCTATTCACCAAAATAGAGGTCCATAGACTTATTAGCAGAATACTGCCGGATAAAATCATTAAGTAATTAGCCAGCACAGTAGTGCCTATTTTCAATAGCACAATTTGAGCGCCTAGGGATGTACTTGCCGCCAGTACAATCCAGGAAAATCGTTCTATTAAGTCGTTTGCAGGATCCAATATTTCACCCGGTGTCAATATAACCCCCAGTCCTCCCGGCTCGATCGCAACTTCGGTTCCCTGGACGACTGAGATGACAGCATTAATACCACGGACAACAGCAAAAGTCGTTAATGCATTGCTAAACGAGGTTTCGAGTTTATTTTCTGCAATACTGTCTACGGTGTTTGTGGATCCCAACCCGAGTAGAATAATAATGAGGGCACTCATTATCCAGTTTTTGGATGAATTTTTTGTTACGACATTCATATAGGGTGGACCTTTACCAAGCATCAAGTGAATTTATTTTGCATTATCTACTAACTTCGTAACACATAACACCCTTTTAAGAGACTAAAGATTGTGGTCTAAAAATAGAAACCGGAGTGCTACGCAACAAACTGTCAGGTCTATATTTTTAAACTTTTGTTTCCAGCTCGTAGCTCGCATTTTCAGTAAAACACACACGAAAATCAAAAAATAATCATTTGAATCAATGTTTTATTGTTTTGTTGTGCCAATCATTAATTGCGATTATGATTGCCAAGAGCCCATTCTATATATCATTTTTTTTCATTAACCTAATAAAGGATTTATGTAAAAAAGACAAAAATTTAAATAAATCATGCTTAATTATTAAGGAATATCCCATGAAAAAAGATCAGTACATGAAAAAAGCACAACAAGGTTTTACATTAATTGAGCTGTTAATCGTCATCGCGATTATCGGTATTCTGGCAGCTATTGCGGTGCCGTCTTATAACACTTATTCCAAAAAAGCAAAATTTACAGAGGTAATATTAGCGACTGCATCGACTAAAAGTGCTTTAGAAGTTTGTGCTCAATTTTCATCAACCGCTGTTGGTTGTACCGCAGCTACGGCTGCTGGAACCGCTGCTGCTGCTGCGAATGCCAAGATCACGACTATAGCAGTTACTCTTACGGCATTAGCTCCTGTCATTGTAGCGACTGCGACTACCGCTGTAACGGGGATGGGTTTTGCAGGGACGTACACGTTGACTGGAGTACTAAATGCGACTTATGGTTCAATTACTTGGACTCCAACTTGTGCTCCAGTAACACTATGTAATTAATGACAACCAATAATATCAGTGGCCAGGCTTTCAAGGGTGAAGAAGCTTAATGCAGTGCCATTTAGACTAGAGCTTGTCCAACAAAAGAATAAGTCGATTGCTCACACGACCTGTCCTTAATTAGTTAGGCTCTATTCATTTTCGCCGACAGGTTCACTTGATGTCCCCAGAAACCCACGCCCTTGGGCAAAATAGACGTTAATAGGTTTCTCGTTACGGAGAACGTCGATGACATTTTCGAACATGGCGGAAGGAAGGTGCATCTTAATAATTCCGCCAGCGTTTGTATCGGCTTCAAAGGACATACCAGGATCGTTGAATCGAACCCAAGCAATGGTTTTCCTTGCTGCATCATTCAACTGAATCTGAGCGCGGTTTGTTTGGTAACCATCCGGGCCACCATAAAATAGAACACTGTAACTTGCTACTGAAGCCATCTGCCTTCACCTTAATCATATGATCTGGGTGACAATGATATCTTTAGTTTAAGCGCTTCACCCATTACGCAGAAACCTAACAGCCTATTAACCGGCCTTCTGACTAATAAACCTTTAATTTTTCATTGCCAAAGATTAGACCATAACCGCGTAAAAAACCGCTAGATGACACCTATAATTTCCTATTGATTGGCTTGACTTTGAATATTGGAAAGATCAAGCGGGTGCATTTATCGAGAGACTCACAATGCAAACCATAAAAATAAACTTATTAGTTTCAATGACAAAATTGCGGAGATCCATTGATTGCAATGGCTAGAATTTAATGCAAAGGCTTATAAATATCAGCCCTGATAAGCTGCATTTAAGTGATTTATACCAAACGCATTAATAAAGTGATCCGATTTATTATTTAATAATTGATCATAAATTTAATGGCAGTCTTATTTGAACGTCAACTAGCACGCACTATGACAATAAACGTATAGCTCGTAGGGTGCATTCTCAGATACTAAGCTGTCGCTTATTCGCTGCACCGATTGTCGCTGCCTGCGGTGCATAGAATGCAACCTACCGATAACATCATACGAAATGCATTATCCGATTTACTATTCAAAATCATCCCGGCAGCTTTTTGAGCGTAAATTTTTCCTTTGAAATAACGGATCATAAATTTAATGCGTTTGGTATTATTAAGGCAGCAAGCAAAATCTTATTGAAAAGCAGGTTGAATGGTTCGATGGGCTGAATTTAACGCGTGTTAAAGTACCTCAACGAGCAGAGATGCATAACATGTCATTAAAATACTTTTAAATCAGTTGGTTAATGTAAATATCAATGCAATACATTTTTCTTGGCAATCCAACATTGACCTGTTTGTTCAGCATAGGCGGCTAATTCTTCTAACGACCCAGCGCACCATGATAGTTATTACCAAAATTACTCGCTAGATATCATCATTTCCAAAGAGCATGGTGAGTTTGATGTTGAAATTCGCAGCAATTATGACGGAACCAGCATTGCCGCTAAAGGTAACAATTCTGTCATGTACCCCGCTATTACGAGTGCCGCTAAAAAATTAGATACAGTATTAAAGCACCGCAAAGGTCAATTAAAAGCAGATTTACATGAAAATCACTAGCTGACTGAAACGGATTACGAAACAGAACAAGAAATGAACTTAACTTAACCATACTCGTTCAGTTAACGACCCAGAAACGCAAACCACGCTACGTTTTTTGTTTGGTACGATAAAGAATGATAAAAGCGAAAGCGATGCAGGTTAGATGAGCTAACGATGCCCCCTTTTTTATACCCGTAATCATGGGTGGCTATGTTAATTATGATGTTAATTATGATGTTAATTATGATGTTAATTCATGAGATGAGCTAACCATGCCACCCCTTTTTTATACCCGTAATCATGGGTGGCCATGTTAGTTCATGTCAATTCATGTTACTTTGCCAATGGTAATGGGTGGTTATGTCATTTTTTGAGGCTCGGCCTAGGAGGGTCATGAAAGAAGCCGTTTATTTCACTGCATTACCATTAGGGTTACGAAACAGTGTATTTTAACGATTTATTTAACTCAATTATTTGACAGATGTGGAGCGTCCATATATGTCCAGTAATCCACTGGTTATTTAAAATGTTTCGTTTCACCGTAGAAAATCTGGTTGATTCTGCTTTGGCTTTATAAGTCAAGGCTTTATCTTCCGTTTTTATTACGTTATATTAAAGCAAACTTAGATTCAAATAATAAGTGCATAACTTGAGTAGGTAGAAAAAGCGGTCAGCTGACGATGGGCTAATCCCTTTTTTCTCCGGCAAGAGATGAAAAAATGATGATAAGTCTCATGAGCTCATCGATTCTAAAATCAAGGAAAAATCGGGTTAAGAGCAGATTTCAGATTGGATCCATGAAAACACTTTCTTTAATATTAGCCATGAAACTATCGATCAAATAGAAAGCACAATAGACATTTATTGTGAACAGCTCAAACTTAACTGTCGTTGGCAGTTCAAGTTCGAAAAATTATTTTATATTTATTCACAATATCTTTGAGGTTTATATGGATAATGCGCGCCAATTAGAGCTGAATGCAGAAAGAGAAAAAAACAAGTTATTGTTAAATATTGTGAACAGTATTCCAGAGCCCATTATAGCCAAAGATTGGGAAGGGAACTTTATTTTCGCAAATAAACGTGTCGCTGAACTTTATGGCACTACTCCAGAGGAGATGATTGGAAAAGAAGACTCCTTTTTTACGGGCAATAAAGAACAAGGTCAGTTTTTTAAAGAAAACGTCCAGTCTATTATGCAACGCTTTGAGACTGAAATGGTCTACGAAGATTCTACTGATGCAAGGACAGACGAGATTCGCCATTTCCACTCCTTACAAATCCCCTTTAAAAACAACAATGATGAACTCAACATTGTCATTTTTGCAAAAGATATTACTGAAATCACCGCGCTAAAAAATAGAGCAGAAGCCAATGCCAAGCGTTTGGAACATGTCTTGGAGGTCTCCGGTGAGGGAATGTGGGATTGGAATATACAAACCAATCAGGTGTTTCAGAATCAAAAATGGGCAGAAATCACCGGCGTTAAACATTCAAAAAAATCGTTTTCAGAGTTTCAGGATTGTCTTGTTGAAGAAGATAAAAAATATGTTCTTGCCTCTCTTCAAGCGCTAATCGAAAAAAAAATTCCTTATGATATTGAGTATAGATTTAGGCGCCCTGACGGTAAAGTGATATGGATTTGGGATAGAGGACAGGTTCTTGAGTATGATGATCAGAGCAAGCCGAAGTTATTGGTTGGGATCATGCAGGATATTACAGAGAAAAAATTCAACCAGTCTGAAATCGAGTTAATGGCCTTTTATGATACCTTAACCATGCTTCCCAACCGTGCATTATTGAATGACAGGTTAAACCTTGCGCTTGAGCATAGTAAACGTTTTGAAAAATATGGTGCAGTGCTGTTTCTCGATTTAGATAACTTTAAAACCTTAAATGACTCTTATGGACATCAAGCGGGTGATGATTTATTGGCGATCGTAGCACAACGTATTCAATCGGTTATGCCTAAGGATGATACTGTTGCTCGATTTGGCGGCGATGAATTTGTGATTGTACTTAATGAACTGGATTCTGAGCCGGTCAAAGCGGCCATTAAGGCACAACGTCTTGCTCAGAGCATTCGTCATTCAATCAATCAAAAAATTAATATAAAAATAAGCAATACGGCTTCCGAGATTGATTACTTCATTACCGCAAGTGTCGGTATTACTATTTTTTATGGCCAGGCCAAAGTGCCCTCTGAACTACTTCAGCTTGCGGATTTGGCATTATATCAGGCTAAGAAAAATGGCCGTGATGATTGTGCTATGTTTGACCCTGTGATGCAGAAAAAATTAGATTACAGCACTCGCTTAGATAAAGAGTTGCGGCAGTCTTTGAAACAAAAAGATTTCATGCTCTATTACCAACCCCAATACGATGCCAAGCAAAACCTAGTGTCTGCCGAGGCTTTAATTCGTTGGAGTCATCCAGAATTAGGGCTGGTCAATCCGGGTGATTTTATCAAAGTGGCCGAAGAGTCCAACTTGATATTACCAATTGGTGATTGGGTGTTAAGCGAAGCATGTCAGCAATTAAAAAAATGGCAGTCTGAGCCACAATACCAACACTTGTCCTTATCCGTTAATGTCAGTGCTAAACAGATTTGGCAGAAAAATTTTGTGTCGGGGGTAAAAAGGATTGTGTCTGATTCTGGTATTAATGTGTCTAAATTAAAATTAGAAATTACAGAATCTATTTTATTAAGAGACATAAATGGAACGGCAGAAAAACTTAATGATCTGGTAGCGTTTGGATTAACCTTTTCTTTAGATGATTTTGGAACGGGCTATTCATCGTTGGGCTATTTAAAAAACTTACCCATTGATGAACTTAAAATTGACCAATCCTTTATTCGTGACCTCTTTAATAATAAAACGGATTTAATTATGATCAAATCGATCATCGATTTGGGTAAAAACTTTGGTATTAATGTTGTTGCTGAAGGGGTCGAGACAGAGGCTCATTTTGAAATTCTTAAGAAGTTTGGTTGCGATATTTATCAAGGGTATTATTTCAGTCGTCCTGTTCCTGCTTCAGAGTTTGCCACTTTGATTTAAAATTTAAGTACTTTTCTCCTTTATTGAATTTTATAAGTTTAGGGCCTGTTGACATCTGTTTGAAATTTGCACAGAAAATGGCAATGCCATGTGATTTACTTCACCAAAAACAAATTATAAGATTGCCATGCTTGGAACAATACTCACCAAGGTATTCTTACGCAACAACCATACCGCAACAACCATGCCACCCATTTCTCTAAACAATAACATAGCCTCTTTCAACATTCATTGCGGTAGTCTTTTATAGTTATTCAAAGTTATAAATTAAAATTTTTTCAATTTATAACTACTGACGTTTGGCATTTTTGGAGGCATACATATTAATATCTGCTGTATTTAACATCTCTTCAACTGTACCAGAAGATTTTAGCTGACTGATACCCGTACTAATTCCTACCATGAATGTTAACTCATTAATCTCCATCGGTTTTACGACTTCAGACTCAATTCGATGACTAACAGCTTCCAGATCAGATAGGGGAAAGTCACCGTAAACCAATACAATAAACTCATCGCCACCCATTCTAAAAATGTAATCATCTGTCCGCAGAAGGTTTGAAATACGATTAACCACTAGCTGTAAGACCTTATCACCGCACAAGTGGCCATAATTATCATTAATCGGTTTAAAATCATCTAAATCCATAGAGATAAAGGAAAAATTCACTTTTTTCCTGACCAATTTATCGGTTAAATCTTGCAGTCCGATTCGATCGTACGCTCCGGTTAACCCATCAAAATAGGCGTGTTTAAATAGAAAATTCTGATAGTTATGTCGAAAAGTATAAATACGGTAAAAGACAACGCCACTGAGTAAAATCAAGCTGAGTATAACAAGCAGCATTAAGAAATAACCTATCCTCATAGGGCCTAAATCTTTTAGAACTTCATCCTGAGGCAAAAATGACACCATTTTCCAGAGAGGCGTTATCGGCACTTCACCACCTAATACTGAAGGATCTCCCTTGTATTTTTCATTTTGTTGAGTATCCATAAATTTGATAGTGTTATAGCTATAAATACCTTCATCTAAAACAATTCTGCCTGAGTCTTGGGTTTGCATTGCAGCCCACACATCGGGATAAAGAGTTTCAAACTTCAAATCCTGTTTATCTGCAAACATAAACCCCCATTGTTGCTCTTTTTGAGGGGACTTAAGCCAGTAACCGTCACTATTTAGCAGCGTTAAGCTCACTCGTTTACTGGTATAACTTTCTAAAACATTCATTATTCTTTGGGCTTTATAATTGATAATCACCATTGAGTGCAGTGTGTCTTTCAAATAAACGGGTATGATAAAACGCATCATCGGCTGAAAGGGCGCTTCAATTTGACCATGCTCCATTTTCAAATCCAGCGGACTGACATAGACTTGGCCAGCTTTAAGCTCACGACCTATTTGATAATAATAGCGATTGGACTTATTTTGTAAATTATCCGGTTTAATAACCTCAGAACCCGAGTCTAACTGATTAATCCGTACCCTTTCCTGCCCGTTCGCATCCAAAACTCTTAACGTTTCATAGCTATTGTGAACCTGACTCATTGCCAACATCATTTGCTCAGTGTGTGCATAGGCTGTACTTGGCAAATCGTTGAAAAAATGTTTTTGCATAGTCGCAAGGAACAAGGCGTCTGTTAGGATGTCTTGAATTATAAGTTTCAAGTCTCCGACAATCGATGCTGATTTAGAAGAGGGCTTCAACTCTATGGACTCAATAAAACTTTGCCTTTCTTGCTGATAGTAGTGCCAAGAGATGGCCGAAGTACTAAGGATAGAAAATAAGAAAATAATGAACAGAATTAATTTCACGCGACTTAGATGCTTTTCCGGTCGATCTGTGTGACGTGATATTGGGATAGGATTGTTCATAAACACGATATAGAAACAGCCTTCTACGTTAAGATATATTTTAAGAATATCCTTTATGTTTATCCAAGTCCAATAGATAAATAGAGTAAAAGTTTTGAGGCGATGTATGGACTCCACAACGCTAGCAATTAGCCTAGCGTTACGGTAACCATTAAGGAGATCATATAATGTTGAAATCTAATATCATCGGAATCGATTTAGCTAAAATATTATTCAAATTTTCCATATCAGTAAACATGGTGAGTTAATCAGTAATAAGGCAGTTAGCCGCCAAAAACTAAAACAGATCCTAGCACTCAGAAACCTGCGGTTGTTGCAATTGAAGGCTGTGGCAGTAGCCATTATTGGGGGCGATATGCGGAGGAAGTTGGCCATGATGTACGGATCATTATCCCTAAAAAAGTAAAAGGTTTTTTACAAGGTCATAAAACGGATGCGAACGATGCTTTCGCCATTGCCAACGCATCGCTACAGATAGGGTTAAAAACAAGCAAGCCTAAAAGTGAAGAACAGCAAACCCTACAAACATTAGAAACCAGCCGGCTGTTTTTATCTCGTCGCATTACATCTTTGAGCAACCATCTACGAGCATTTTGATATGAATATGGCATTGTCAGTTCTGTTGGCGTTAATACGACCGCATCTTAGTGTTTATGAAAAATCATATTGTAAAATACGTGGAGTCCATATACGCCCCATTTATAGTCAGATATTAGTGACTCGAAAACTAATATTTAAAGCCTACCAATCAAAATGATCCGTTCCTATAAAATTATTTAAAACACCTATACTAGTTTTTGCAAATCATAAATACTTTAAGTTAAGATAATAGGCTAATTATCTATAATGGTTGCTTCCTATTGAATAATTACAAATTACTACCAGCCCTGAATTCAATACTACAAACGCGAAACCTTACTGAAAGCGCTAGAGATTTAAACGTGACTCAGTCGGCAATGAGCAAAACATTGAATCAAATTCGTCTGGCATTTCATGACAAAATTGTTATCCGTGAGGGCAAACAGTTTGTACTTACGGAACGGGGTGAAGAACTAAAGCGAGAACTGCCCGCACTGATATTGCAATTGGACAATCTATATTTGCCGAATTCGATGGAGCCAAGTAGTTGCCAACGAAAATTTACGTTTGCATCCAGTGATTATGTCGCCCAGGCCATTCTGCCATCGATTACTCGCAACATGGAACGGGAAGCTCCCAATGCCAGCATCGAATACCAGCTGTGGCAGAAAGATCAGTTAGCAGAATTGGCGGATACCCCACTTGATCTGGTCTCTACCATGACCAAGTTAATACCAGAAAATTTACACGGCAAGATGATGGCTGAAGATCAGCTTGTAACTGTATTTCGCTCTTCTCATTCTCTGTCAAGCAGCGATATGTCGGTCAGCAGTTATTGTAATGCCCGGCATATTTTAATTAGCGGAGGGGGTGACAAAGATAGCCCTGTTGATACCGCCCTATCCTCTATCGGTAAACAAAGAAACATATTTGCTAAGGTCCCTTTTTTCCAATCGGCCATCGAATTGCTACTGCAAACCGACACCATATTAACAACACCGCTGCATATTGCAGCGGATTTTGCTCAACGTTATGATTTACAGATCAGAGCGTTGCCAATTACAATTGAACCGCAGCAATATTACCTGCTTTGGCATGCCAAGCATCATCATAATTCCGAACATAAGTGGTTTCGAGAGTTATGTTATCCATGGCTTAAAAAGCATCTTGAGCTAACGATCAGACAAGGCATGAAATTACTTCATGCTAACAAGTAGAAATATCAATTTCTGTTCATGCATGAAGCCCGTTAAGATAAGCACTCTTTCTTAATACAGACTCTTTAAAGGAGAATAAAATGGAATTCACTGCATGGATTTCCCTGGCCTCAATTTGTTTAATGGGGGCAATGACCCCGGGTCCAAGCCTCTTTGTAGTCTTAAAACACACGGTTGCCGGTGGAAGAATTAACGGTGTGTTGACAAGTATTGCTCACGGGATTGGAGTTGCAATGTATGCCACATTGACAGTCATTGGATTGGCAATAATCATTGAATCAACACCCTGGCTTTTTAACTTGATTAAGTACGCAGGTGTTATTTTGCTAATTTGGTTAGCTTACAAAGCATTAACCTCTAAATCATCGCTTGCTAAAATAATCACGCAGAAAACAAAGGTAACAATGCGGGAAAGTTTTTGGGAAGGCTTGATAATAGCTTTTTTTAACCCAAAACTGGCGGTGTTTTTTTTGGCACTGTTTAGTCAGTTTGTCGAAACGCAGGCCAGTTGGCAACAAAATCTTATTATGGTAGTTACAGTTGGTGGCATAGATACCCTGTGGTATTGCCTTATTGCTATAGTCTTATCGCAGTCTGCCATATTGACTAAATTAAAAAACAACGTCCATATTGTTGAAAAAGCCACTGGAGTTGCGTTATTGGTCGTTGCTGCTCGTATTGCTTTCTAAAGAGAAAGAGGGAAGAAACAGTGGTTAGGGAACGAATTTAAGCCGCAAAGCGTTTTGTAGCACGATACGCCTTAGAAAGCAGACACGCAAACGCCCCCAACATAAGTTATGGGAATTCTTCAGGGAAGATATTTAAGAACAACGATCCTAGCTCGCGGGAAGAAAGCGAGCAACAACCATGAGCAACAACCATGCCACCCATTTCTCTAAACAATAACATAGCCTCTTTCAACATTCATTGCGGTAGTCTTTTATCGTTATTCAAACGTATAAATTAAAACTTTTTCATTTTATACGGCTTTAGATGGTGAAATATGAGGAATATGACCGTTTTAAACCAGCAAAAGAAGCTTAATATTAATAAATCGAGAGATGACTTATACCAATCCGCATAAGTAAATGGTCTAAAATTGCGCAGGAAAAAGTAATGATAGCAAGACGTTTGATTGAGCAATAGCTGGCTATTGGGATTGAAAACAACGACGCTAGCGTTAATTTTAACAAGTAAGATAGGTCAGATATTTATGCGGATTGGTATTGCAGGTAGTTGAAGAATTAAACTTTAAGCACACAACCAGCGAGGCAGTTTGCTGCACCGTGGCGTTGCTTTCGGTCTAAATGTTCACAATATTCAGTGAATGCCGGTAAGGCACCCACCGCCCCTTTAAATAAATGACCAAATTCGCGAGTGATTTTAAGCCAGTTTTCTGCAGGAATATTGAGTCTATTGAGGATATCTTGACTGTTTGAACTAATGGCACCGCACTTATCTTCTCGTATAATTCGACCGGTATCTTTAACAAGCACAATGTAATCCTTCACACTGAACATCAGCCCGTCAGGTATATTCAGTCGTTCATTACCTACAAACGGCAGTCATTCTGCTGGTTGCTCACCTTTTATGGCTGAGTGAATTCTTCGCTGGATGCTGGTGTGATCGGAGGTTTCAGGGCTTGTCGCTATTTTGGCACGAATAGGGTTTAAATCAACATACGCCATACAAGCTAATACGGCTGCTTCATCAAGTAGTGCCTGGGATTTAAAGCGCCCTTCCCACTCATTTATAAGGAATAAATGAGAACAGCTTTAGCTGGCCCGAAGGGTGAGCGCCATGGATGGCAGCGAATAAAATCTGCCGGTACAGCTATCTTCTTTGTTCGCCTGGCTGGCAATAGGCTCACTGAGTGAACGCATAAACCAACTAATGTCGATTAAGCGATGACGATATTCGCTAATGCACTCATTAACGGTTTTGAGCTCAAATTCATTAAGGTCTTCACCTTTAAAAAAATTCTGGGTCAGTAACGATTATGGTTTCTTGCGGGGTAACGCGAAGAAGTTACGACGACGCATACAATTATTGCTCATCACCACTTATCACTGGATACCCCCCGTGAGTAAACCGAGTAAAAAAGCGATAAGAGTTTGCCCATGCTGCCAGCATGAAATGAAGTGTGTTGGGGTGACGCGACCGACCTAGCCGCAAGGCAATAATATAAGGATAATGGCCACCACTAAATAACAGGAGTCGATGCCAATAACAAGCTAACAAAAATGCTAACATATTGATAAGGTTGAACGCTCACCCCTATCCCAGCCTCACTCGCCTTTAAAAAAGCAACAAGGCGAAACACCAGCCAATACAGATCCCACAATTTACTATAAATAAGTAGGCACGGGCTTGTTCAACAACCAGATAAGGTGTCGGCTGCGCGACACCTATCCTTATTTGTTAGCTTTTAATTCTACTCTCAGTGAATCTAGAGCCGGAAAAATTTCACTATATCCTAAGAAGCAAGACCTTGTTCCTTTTATATCAAACGCATAACGCCAATGCTCAAAGGCTTTGTAGGAAAGAGCTAAAAGTGATGCAGGATTCCATTTTATGTCTAAGCCAGTTTCTTCTTTTATTTGTTTAGCTATAGGTTTAGACCAAGCTGAATCTTTATATAGCTTTTTATAAGCAGTATTGATTTTCTTTTTGTTCGGTGCAGATATCTGTTCATACAGTTTTCCTAGATCATGCCCTCTGATCCATATATCACGTTCATAATAAAGAACAGCCTTCAAAAGCATTTCTAAACAAAGAGAAGCATTTACAATATACGCGTCATAGAAATCTGAATTCGGTCCTTCACTACATAACGTATAAGCCCAAATTGAATCAGGTTTAGTGATTATAGAAGGAAAGTAGACTAACTCCTCTTCTGGTAAATTAGAGGCTTTCGCAGCTAAAATTCGTGTTACGTTCGCAAAGCGCTCAATACTCTTTTCAACGTGCTCAATTTTAATTTCCATCAAACCTCATTTAAAAGCTAACAGCTTTATAAGCATCACTATGCACGAACAGCCACAACACCTATCTCAGAACAAACAATCATAACAATATCTATTTAATCTCACAAAATCAATATTTTAAGTAAAAGTTCAGTGAATTTCTAATTTGAGATAGGTGTTAAGCTGCCACCTATCCCATTTCAAAACATATCCTAACCTGTTAATTTATAAACTAAATTCAGCAACCCTCTAATATAACCTGCAGGGTGATACCTATCACTGGGAGACAGTTCAAATAGCATCCTAACAAATCTACGGGGTGACCCTCGGATAAGTTCCTGTCACGCTGGTATGTAAGTTTTCCTGAGCGATTTTAAGCAAGTATCAAGTACGTGAAAATCATGCTTCAAGTGGTTATATAAGGTGCTACAGAAGTGGAAACTCGAAGGAGGTTATGCTTAACTTAAATTTGAGCATCTTGTGCAAAACAATAAATGAGCAACAAGCAGATTAACTATTTAATTGAGTGACTGACATGACAAAAAGACTTTTTTTGGGTATCGCATTGAACAAACAACAGACTCAACAGCTATCGACACTGCAGGCAAACTTCGACTCAGCAGTCAGGCAAGTCCCTGCGACAAATTTACACATGACCTTACTATTTTTTGGGCAAGTCGACGCTAAAACTCAGCAGCAACTCGAGGAGCAGATTTCTCTGATGGATAAACCCAAGTTCAACCTGACGCTTGATAAATTAGCACATTGGGCAAAGCCAAAAATACTCTGCCTGACGGGTAAAATTGATGATCCGGCCTTATTAAAACTTGCTGAAAACTGCTCAGCACTAGCATCTAAATTCAAATTTTATAAAGATGAAAATCCTTTCACGCCCCATATTACACTGGCACGAAAAGCCAAACATTTACCCGAAAATATGGCAACCTCAGTGGACATTCAACCGCTTTTGTTAACGCCTAAGACTATCCATCTGTTTCATTCCCAAAGCACAATAGAGGGAGTTAAATATCAAATTGTGCGTTCATGGAACCTGCAATAGCAGGAACTGCTGACATAATTGCGCAAATTAAGTTATTATTCCCACCCCCTCTACCCAGCCAACGAACAGGTTTTATGAACAATCCAGAGATTACTAAAACACAGCTGATTACCCTACTGAACAATTGGGGTGAAGGCAAAATATCATCGCTGCAACTGCAAGACTGGATGATTACATTTTACGATCCACCGGAAGTCAGCATTGGGTCTACCGAGCCCGAGTGGACGCAGTTAGCAATGAATATCATTATGAATGAGTATGAAATAGCTAAAATTAAGAAGTATCGTGTTGAAAATTATGCCCTGGCCATTGCTTTTGCCGAATGTACCGAGAAAACGTTCAATCAAAGTAAATATCTTTTTCTTTATGATGGTTTTTCTGACTAATATCAAAAGCATTAAGTTTATGATCACTTGCTGCAAAGGAAAAATTGATACTTATAAAGCCGCCGTGATGATATTGAAGAGTAAATCGGATCACTTAATTAATGCCTTTGGTATAATCGGTGCGCGGAGCGCACCCTAGGGTACAAGAAAGGTCTTGAGCCCATTAATTTTCAGCGCGCCTAATTCCAAAATAAATCAAATTTCGATCTTAATTAAAAGGTTTAAATATTCATTTAAATCAAAAGGTTAATGTTTTTTCTATGTGATCATTTAATTGTTTTTATTTGTGATCTAGAAAGAGTGCGAACACTCTGTTCAAGAAATTGAATCGAGATGGGAAGTTAATTAATGGAATCGCTATAAGTTGCCTCCCCTTTAGGTATAGGCCTAGGTAATATCTTGTCATTTAAACAATTTTAAATTCTGCAAATGCAGAATAATTGAGGAATTTTTTATCTGCACTTTTGGGTGCTGATTAGTTTATTATATTCTTCTATTGAAGCATTAATAAAGCAAGGTGATATTGGATGGTAAAAAATCAAGTCGATAGACCTGCTACTAAAACGGATAATCGCGCTAAAGTAATGACAGTGGCCTGCAAACTGTTTGTTGCTAATGACTATGATAAAGTATCAATACGTGCGATTGCCACGCAGGAAAATTTAGATCCTGGTCTTATCCGCTCTTATTTTAAATCGAAATTAGGCCTGTTTAAGACGATGCTTAAGGAAACCTCTGCACCTTTGCTGGCGCAGTTTAATGCCGTTGATAGTCAGCTCAATAAGGCAACCCCGTATCTTGTCATGCAGACCTACTACCGGATAATGAGTCAAAATCCAGATTTTCCCAAATTAGTATACCGAATTGCTTCAATGCAGCCGACAAAGCTCAATCAAGAGTTAAAGAATATTCTTAAAGATATTTTACAACCGAAAAATTTAAATCTGTTTTCGCGTTTAAAAGATAACGGAATTTTAGACAACAATGTTGATCCTAAGTGTGCGTATTTATCTTTTTTCAGTATGATGATATTTCCTTTTTTGATCCCCGATTTATTTAAATCAGCCATGGATATTTCGATCACCCCTGAGTTTATGGAGCATCTTGCAGAGCAGAATAACCCACTTTTACACCAGGCAGAAAAAACACCAACAAGGACGATTTAAATGACCAGTAATAAAAAACGCTTTGTATTCCCGGGCATTATTTTAGGTGCCCTGGTATTATTTGCAGCTATCACTCTAAAACCATCCCCAGAATTACAAGAAAATCACGACAAAGCACGTTTAGTTGATGTCATGGTATTAAGCAAACAAAATAGCGCGCCACAGGTTATAGGCTATGGCCGGGTGGAGCCAAAGTATAGTTGGCAGGGAATTGCAGAAGTCGAGGGTAAAATAATTTATCGCCATCCAGATCTTGAAAGCGGTCGTCTTATTCCCAAAGGCACTCTGGTATTGAAAATTGATCCCCTCGAATACCAATTAAAAATGGCACAGGCCGAAGCTAATTTAAATTCATCTAAAGTGCAATTAGGCCGGATTGACCAGGAAGAGCAGAATATCAATGCCAGCCTTAATATTGAACAACAAAAACTAACTTTGACGGTTCAGAATTACCAACGACAATCATCACTTCAAGAAAAAAAGCTAATTTCCAATTCGAATCTGGCAAATGAAAAAAAATTATTATTGGCACAGCGCAGTTTAGTGCAGGAATTAAGCAGCAGACTTGAATTATTACCCGATGATAAAAACGTTATCAAAGCACAAATCAGCGTCAATCAAGCCTTATTAGCAGATACCCATCACCAGTTGGAAAAAACACGCTTTATCTTGCCTTTTAATGCTCGAATTGCCGACGTTAACATTGAACAAGCGCAAGCTGTGACTAAGGGTGCGGTATTGTTTGCAGCCTACCAACCGGACATTATGGAGGTCAAAGCTGAACTGTCACTGCAGGATGCGAACACGCTGCGGGATAGTATTCCAGACCCTTTCAATGATCAGTTAGCCTCCATTGAAAAATTAAATTTTAATGCAAGTATAGCGCTATTGATTGGAGAGAGCACTCAGTACTGGCCTGCACAATTGACCCGTATTGCTGAAAAAATAAATCCGGATCAGGCGACGCTCGGTTTTTATTTAGAAGTTAAACAGAATCTTAAAAAGTTAGATTTAAATAATCCTCCCCTTACTAAAGGTATGTTTGTCACCGCTAAAGTGCAGGGATTTTCATCACTGCATTTTATCGTGCCGGAAAAAGCATTACACGGTGATCATATTTATCTGATGGATAAGCACAATAAACTGCGCATAAAACCGGTTACTATCCTCTTTCGGAATGCACAGGGTGTTGCCATTTCCGGTGAAATAAATACGCTCGATAAGGTAATCTTAAATGATCTGATTCCGGCTGTTCCTGGAATGAGTCTAAAAACGGAAAAATCCGACCGTATTGATTCGAATACCGCCAAAATACCAAGGGAGAGTGTCAAGTGATCCGCTTTTTTGCGCGTCATCCAACCCTTGCAAACCTTATTATGCTCAGTTTTTTTGTATTAGGGTTAAGCAGCCTTAATTCCCTGAAACGGGAAACCTTTCCTGAATTTACGCCCCCTTATATTATTGCCACTGTTATTTATCCGGGTGCGTCGCCGGCAGAAGTTGAAGAAAGTATCTGCCTGCGGATGGAAGATGCCATTGACGGTTTAAGTAATATTGAAGAAACAATATGTGATGCTCAGGAAGGCAGTGCATCACTCAGGGTCAAGCTTGGCGGAGATATTGATATTGGCCGAAGTTTGGTGGATATTCAAACCGAAATTAATGCGATTCAAGATTTCCCAAGTCAGATTGAAGCCCCTACTGTTAAAGAATTAGATTGGTCGGAGCCAGTTATTGATATTGCCATTTCCGCCGATCTGAGTTTGCCCGACTTAAAAGCTTATGCCGAGAATGTTAAACATCGTCTAAAAGTTGATGCAGACGTCAGCCTGGTGACATTGACCGGATTCTCTGCCCACCAAATTCGCGTTGAATTGAACGAAACGGCTATGCGCCGTTTAAATCTGACGGTGACAGAAATAGCCAATAAAATAGGCCGTCAAAATATCAAGATGCCGGTAGGCACGATCGAACTGCCTGCTAAAAATTTATTAATTCGTTTTGATGAACGTAAATTAACACCGGCAAAAATAGGTGAAATCATTATTTCGTCTAACAGCGAAGGCGCTGTTGTACGCCTGAATGATGTCGCCACGATAACCGATCTTTTTGAACTTGAAGAGGCTTATACCCTTTTTAATGGCAAACCATCGGCCATGCTCAAGATTCAAAAAAACAAAGCCGATGATGCCCTGCGTATTAAAGCCAGAGTGCAGGCTTTTGTTGAACATGAACAATTAGTCGCACCCGAGGGGATCACGCTAACGCTGACCAACGATTTGTCATCTTTACTGCAGGATCGCCTTAGCATGTTATTAAGAAACGGCGCTCAAGGCATCGTATTAGTGTTTTTTTCAATGTGGTTATTTTTCTCATTTCGTTATTCTTTTTGGGTCTCGGCCGGATTACCCGTCGCTTTTATGGGCGGACTGTTTGTGATGAGTTTGTTTGGTATCTCTATTAATGTGATGACACTGGTCGGTTTATTAATGGCAATAGGCATTATGATGGATGATGCCATTGTTATCGCTGAATCCGTGGCCGCCCACGTAGAAAGAGGCTTTTCGGTCGATCAGGCGGTGATCAAAGGTGTCATAAAAGTAGCGCCCGGTGTTATTTCATCCTTCTTGACCACTATTTTTATCTTCGGCAGTCTGCTGTGGTTAGACGGGCAAATGGGGAAAGTACTCTCGGCAGTCCCTATGGTGCTGATCATCGTCTTAACAATCAGTTTGATTGAAGCCTTTTTGATCTTACCCAACCACCTGAGGCATTCCCTCAATGCCAGTATAAATGACCAACCGCCACTTAAATTTAAGCGCATATTCTTAGAAAAATTCGAACACTTTCGCATTCACTCTCTGGTTAAGATGGTGACCTTAGTAGTTAAGTGGCGCTACGCAAGCCTGGGCTTAACTTTTGGCGTGTTGCTAATATCGGTCGCGTTACTTGCCGGCGGGATAGTAAAATTTGTTCCCTTTCCGGCGTTAGATGGCGATATTGCGGAAGCACGTATTATTTTGCCACCCGGCTCAACTCTAGAGCAGACTCAAAAAACCGTTGAACATATTATCAGTGCGGCAAAATTAGTGGGCTCTCAGTATACGCAGGATAATAATGAACCCTCTCCATTAGTCCGGGATATCACCGCACAATATAATTTTAATGCCGATGCGGGTGAAAAAGGTCCGCATCTGGCAACGGTGCGCTTGGACTTGCTCTCGGCGGAAATTCGTCATTCCTTAATTGAAGCATTTATTGAAGACTGGCGTTTAAATAGCGCAGAACTGGCGGATCCTATTGCCATGGTATTTAAACAACCTGCCATGGGACCAGCCGGACGTGATATTGAAGTGCGGCTGCAGCATAATAATTTAACAATACTTAAAACAGCCTCGGTGGAACTGCAAACCTATTTACATCAATTTTCCGGGGTTAACAGCATTCTGGATGATATGCGTCCGGGTAAAGAAGAAATTTTAATTAAACTGAAAGACGGAGCGGAAAATTACGGGTTAGACGGTAAAACCGTTGCCGATCAGCTGCGGGCAGCTTATTTTGGGCAAACCGCAGATGAAATTCAGGCCGGAGCGGAAAACATTAAAATTCAAGTTCGCTTAAATAAAGATCAGGCGGCAAATATACAAGCATTGGGTAATTTCCCCATTATGCTCGCAGGCGGTAAACACATCCCCCTTAATGCGGTTGCAACCTTTGACTATGAACGTTCCTTTGTGAGAATTCAACGGATTGACAGCCAGCGGACGATCACCGTCATGGCAGACGTAAACAACAGCAAAGCCAATGCTTCAGAAATAATGAATAAAGTGCAGCGTGTATTTCTGCCTGAACTGCTGCTCAAATATCCGGGTTTAAGTATAAATCTGGAAGGTGCCAGCAAAGAGTCGGCTAAAACGGCGAATTCCTTTATAAAAGGTTTTTCTATTGGCCTATTTGGTTTATTTGCAATTTTAAGCTTTCAATTTAGAAGCTATCTGGAGCCCTTCGTTGTCATGTTGGCGATTCCCTTGGCATTAATTGGCGTTTTTTGGGGGCATTGGTTAACCGGGCATAACCTCTCAATGCCTTCTATTTTAGGCTTTGTTTCACTCGCCGGTATTGTGGTTAATGATTCAATTTTATTAGTGCAATATATCCGCCATCATGTTGATATTGGTGAAAATATTTATGAGTCCGTGGTGAAAGCCAGTCGCGACCGTTTCCGTGCTGTTTTTTTAACCTCTCTGACAACCGCCGCGGGTTTATTACCCCTGTTACTTGAAACCAGTTTACAGGCCCAGGTTGTTAAGCCTATTGTGATCTCGATTGTCTTTGGTATTTTTGCCTCTACGCTGCTGGTACTCTTTATTATTCCAAGTGCTTATGCGGTGCTTGCTGATTTTGGTTTAGTACACAAACATCAAGAATTTGAAGAAAAAATCATCGAAAAAAAGCAAAAATTCCTTGAGTAGCTTTTCCCGGCATAATATTTTGTTACCCAGATCGACAAAACAACGCAACCCGGGAAATTCTGAGATAGGTGGTGCTATGCTGTATTGAATTCACTTTTTTATAACGAGGGATCAATATGTTAAATGAAAACCATGCAATGATTATCGACTTTCCAGAGTTAACAAAAGACATTGTTCAGTTAACCCACCACGATCCGTTATTTAAGCAAAAATCACAGCAATATCACGAGCTGGATTATAAAATTCGCCAACTGGAAATAGCAGGGACACCAACGGATGATCAACATAGCAGGCAACTAAAACAACAGAGAGCGACATTAAAAGATTTATTGTATCTGCAATTAACATCACATCATAACAGTCATCAGTAATGCCGGTTTGCCTGAAGCTGTCTATTAAGATTTTTTGATTACCTGCATAAAGATCTGAGCATCAAAGTTTGATGCTTTTTTCTTTGTTCTGCTCCTATTTCTAGCTCATTATCTAATACCCACTCAAATAAACAGCCTGATCTTCGAGTCAATAAGATCCGCAAGTAGATATCTTATTTAGCTTGCTAATATCTTCTTCACTTGCGCCAGTGCACCGCGATGATCCTGATAATCTAGCGCAATGGGATGAAGATTCCCCTGATGCGACAAGACCATTGAAGGAAAGCCCTGAATAGGTAAGCGCCCTGCTAATGCTAACTGTTGCTTAAATTCATTTTCCAATTTTTCCGAGCTTAAATCCTCACTGAACTGTTTAATATTCAAGCCCAGTTCTTTCGCCAAAAAAAGATGTGTATCAATATTCGACGGATTCATCGCCCTTAAATAATACGCTTTTTGCAGGGCAATATTCATATCATGCTCAGCATTTTGCCAGCTCGCCGCTAATACGGCGCGGCAGGCAGGATAGGTTGAGCGTCTGGGGATATTTTCCGACCAGAAATTGTAGTTAAATTCAGTTCCGAGGAAATGGTTAATTTTCTGCCAATAACCACGAATAGCCTGCTGCTGTTCGCTGGGCATAGGCAGATCACTGTCGGGCGCCAGCCCCCCTAATACATATTGAACGGGTAATAACCTCGATAGATGCGCCTCTAATTTTTGCCATTCGGGCAAGTGTGCCCAGCACCAACTGCACATCGGATCATGCACATAATAGAAACAGCTTTTACTGCTAGTCATAACGGGATCTCCTTAAGGAAATAATGCAGTATATTAATACGGCATACGCATTAATAAAGAAGCTCAATCATAACTGAATAATCAAAATTCCCTTAACTACTTTATCTATCGTCCTTTTTTAAAGCTGAATTATGTAACCAGCAGTATTTGTTGGATTCGAAAAATGGCGTTACTGTTATTTTATCTTTACACATCCATCGCGTCTGACAGACGGAAGAAGCTCAAGATCAGTTTCATCAGCGACAGAGAATGAGCGGCGTATTTATCGCACCGGGTACCTTGCAATCCGGTAAAGAAACCATGTTGTACGGCTGCCACTATTGAGTCACTAGGAGCCTGACCGAGAATAGGCTTCTAGTAATAACCGTTCAGGACGAATTTCACTAGAGGCATTAGCACTCACAAAATCGCGGCGAATATCAGACAAAAACGTCGAGCAGTTAATAACATATACAAACTCATTGCTCCTGCATTGATTTACCATTAACACGGATAACACTGCCGTTGTTACCGTATACATCACTGGCCATTTCCATTAAAACAAAGGGTATTTTTTGATTTATGCGCTGTGCTTGCGCAACATTGATCGCTATATCCGGAGGAAAAATCTGGCCAACCGGCAGATCACCGGGCGCTATTTTCCCTTTTAAAATCTGTAAGCCGTACAAGCCGGCCTGATTAGCATTATTGACAAAACTTACCCCAAAGGACATTAAAGCACTGTCCGCTCTGTTACGAACCACATCGGGTACCGCGGAAATAACCGCTAAACTACCGGCATAGAGGTTAATTTCTTTCATTCTTGCCAGTAAACTTGAACTGCCGGTTAACCATAATATGCTGCTGCTTAATGTCGGATCGCCTTCTTTTAACGTCTTTATCGCCCTGTCCATCGACACGTCTAAGGCAAGCGATGGATCATCTCGATCGACAACAATGTCAATAATCTTCACCCCATTTTTTTCTGCAATTTTTTTCAGGGGCAGATACTGGGTAGCATAAGCACTTTGATTATTTTTCGCATAGAGCACGCCGATTTGTTTAAGCGATGGTTTAAAGCGCTGCATATATCTTAATGTCACCGAAGCCGGTAAATTAAGTGAGGTAAAAGCAAAATTATCCCCGGAACCATGGATATTATCGATCAGCCCTAATAAGACAGGATCTTTCGCATTCACTGAGACGACTGGAATTTTCCCGCCTGTATAAGACTTTCGCATTGCAACAGTGGCCGTTGAACCAATGCTGTAAATCAGATCAACTTTATTCTCTGCATCGGCAAGCATATTCATTAATGCTGCAACGTTATCGGCCCCGGGTTGACTCGGCAGTTTTCTAACCAGAATATGTGCCTGCGGCAATTCACGAGCGTATATTTCCAGTAATTTTTTTAGCGCAATATCATAGGATTTAGCCTGACGAGAGACGATCATTAATATTTTTGGTGCCGATTCTAGCGGCATAAATTCAACCCCCTGTGCCGTCGTTTTTATCTGCCAGTGGCTGTTTTGCTGCGGTTTTAAATCATCACCCAGCCAAACGGGCCACTGCTCAGCGGCGATTAGACTTGAGTTCCATAATAAAACAAGCATCAGTAATACTCTGATCATGCACATACTTCCTTAGTTGAATTTTTATCAAAAAATGCGAATAAAACACAGGCGAGAATAAAGAAAGCAGCCAATACAAACATCGCCTGCTCAGCACCAAACCAAATCAGCATCGATCCCCGACGTTTTTTCTGTGCTTGCATCGACGGTAATAGAACACTGAACAGTGTCATAAACAGACCGATCCAGGCAGCCAAAGTAAAGGTTCCCTGATCACCAAGATAATCAGCTAATAATGCACCGACAGCCACACCTGCAATAAAACCACCATTAAAGCAAAAAACAATAATACCGGCAGCCTGAATCTTATAATTTTGAGTGCTGAAACGCAGTATATAACCTTGAACAGCAATAAAAACAAGAGCTTGACCAATACCGGATATCAGTCGCGCAAATAATGTACTTATTAAACCTAAATCAGTACCCAGCAGCCGAGTGTCGAAAATAAAAGACCGATCAGCAGGACGCTGCGGATATTGTAAATTTCAATCAGTCGGGCGGCTGGCCGACAACAGGGTTAAAGAAAAACCGACAAAGTAGAGGCTAATCGTTTTTTTTCGGCAAAAAAGGCAACAATGCAAACATATAACCCATTACCCATTACCCATTACCCATTACCCATTACCCAATACCCAATACCCAATACCCAATCAACAACGATGCCAGATTTATGCCTTAAATAAGACAGGGTTGAGCCAAAATAAAATAGCAAAGCAACTAAGTGTTAGCCAAGCAACGATTAGCAGGGAATTTTTCGGTATACAGGTAAGCGTGGTTATCGTATTAAGCAAGCTCAAATATCATCAACCAAGCAACGATTAGCAGGGAATTTTTCGGTATACAGGTAAGCGTGGTTATCGTATTAAGCAAGCTCAAATATCATCAGCCAAGCAACGATTAGCAGGGAATTTTCCGGTAGACAGGTAAGCGTGGTTATCGTATTAAGCAAGCTCAAATATTTATGATGTTGCATTAAGACCAGTAAAAAATCACCGCTCTATTTCTTATCAATTACGTCATCAATTTGTTATTCGCGCCGGATATTGGTCGTTTTATTGCCCGTATTGGAGAACAACGGGCAATAACAATTGAATATATTGGACTTATTATCCTCTTTGTTGGTTACGCTTTTGTTGACCCCGCTAAACTTGCAGCCGCATTATATGTTACCAACCACCCGCGGTTATTATTCCTGCCCTGCTTGGTCTTTTATGGCTGCATTTGCCACCGCTCGTGTTTTCATCGTAACCGGTTTTTCCGCATACTCGCTGCTGCTGATTCCACTTTCACCCTCACCAGAGAATGAAGTTAATTGGCATTGGATGACAAAAAAAAGGAGTATAGTATTAGATAAAAAGTGCGACTGATTAACGCACAGTATAAATATTGACCAAAAAAAGCAGAATTATTGATGGTGAGAAATGAAAGCGAATAATTGCTGATGTAAATGGTAGAAATTTTAATTATCCCATGGTCATTAATACTTTTATTAATGATATTACGGGGTATAGTTCAGTTCATTCGAATGCTTTATCTTAGCCGCTAGTATTCGAATACTATAATAATAATGGAGAGCGTAATGGGTAAAGGTAAATATTTAAAATGGGAAGATTCTGAAGGTAACGTTTTTAGACCTGTTTCCCTTACCGGAAACGAATTACTCAACAATAGGACGCTCAATAAGAGTACGGCATTTACTTATCAAGAGCGTGAAGATTTTGATCTTAATGGTCTTTTACCACCACGCGTACAAACCTTTGAAGATCAACTGAAACGGGTTTACCAGGGATTTAGCAGTTCCTCTACGGATATTGAAAAGTACCAATATTTACGTGCCTTGCAAGATAGAAATGAAACATTATTTTATGCACTTATCTCACGTCACATTGAAGAGATGACGCCTATTATCTATACCCCGACGGTAGGTAAAGCCTGTCAAGAATTCAGCCATCGATTTCAGATAGCCAGAGGACTTTATTTAACAACGGATAATATTCATGATGTCGGCAGCATGGCACGAGAGTTTACAGGTAAAGATATCCAAATTATCGTTGTAACAGATAGTCAGGGCATTCTTGGCATTGGCGATCAAGGCGTTGGAGGAATGGGCATACCGATTGGTAAATTATCACTTTATACCTTAGGTGCGGGTATTCACCCGGATCATTGCATGCCAATCGCATTAGACATAGGGACAGATAATCAGGATTTACTTGCTGATCCTATGTATTTAGGGATTCCCAAAAAACGTTTAACAGGTGAACCTTATAAAGCGTTTATTAAAACCTTTGTTGAACAGGTGAAATTACATTTTCCAAAAGCCGTTTTGCAATGGGAAGATTTCAGTAAATCTAACGCCTTTGATAATTTATCTGATTACGAAGATGAATTGCCATCATTTAATGATGACGTACAAGGCACCGGCGCTGTTGTTCTGGCTGGAGTCATTGGTTCCACAAAAATGAAAGGTGAAACATTAGTCGATCAGATTTATGCTGTTTACGGCGCAGGAGCCGGTGGTGTTGGTGTTGCCGATCAAATTTTTGCGGGTTTACTTAAGGAAGGTCTAACCCACCAGGAGGCGCGCGATAGAATATTTATCCTCGACTCCCGCGGTGTGGTCTTTGCAGATAGAGAAGGTTTAGATGAATACAAAAAACGTTTTGCTAAACCTATTGAGTTAGCAAAAGATTGGCAACTGGCAGAAACCAATAAGGTCGGCCTTACGGAGTTAATCGATAATGTTCCCGTTACGGTTTTATTAGGCTGCAGTGGTGTGGGCGGTGCATTTAAAGAGCATCATATTAAGAAAATGTTAGATCATACCCCACGACCTATGATCTTCCCGCTTTCTAACCCGACCAGTTGTTGTGAAGCGGTGCCGGAAGATATTTATAAGTGGTCCGATGGCCAAGCTATTGTTGCAACGGGCAGTCCCTTTGATGATCTGCATTTTAAGGACAGTCTCTATCGCATCGGACAAGGAAATAACGTCTTTATTTTCCCCGGTGTCGGGCTCGCAGCAATCACAGCTGAAGTGAAAAAAATCACTAAGGATATGTTTACTACTGCATCTTTTGCATTAGCCGATTATGTGTCACAAGAAGATCTTGATGCAGGTTGCGTATTTCCAAAAATTAGTGAGCTGAGAGATGTTTCTCTCCATGTTGCTAAGGCAATACTTGAGCAAATTAAGCAAACGGATCCGGAGTGTCTCCTACGTGATAAAGATATCACTAAAGAACTTGCATTACGGATGTGGGAACCGGCATACCTGCCCTATCGCAGAGCTTAAAACCACCAGCCCTGTTATTTAACAGGGCTTTTTTTTAACGGCTAACCTATTATTTCGTCAAAACTCAACTCCTGGGTTACCAATAAACGCTTTATAACCCGCAACTTATACCAAACCCACTCATATTTAGGCACCGGAAAAACGCATCAAAGCAAGGCATTGATTGCAGTAACGAGTTGTTCTAATTACACAAAATTGTATGGAACGATTTTGAACAGCTTTAGCTGGCCACGAAGGGGGGAATAACAGGATGTTATTAATCAAATCAAGCACAAAGACTAAAACGACGTTTTATGTCTCGCTAGGATATGTTTTAACTCGCATAAATGAGCAGAAAATTAATGGATTTAGTATTCTCTCTGACTTAAAAAATCTTATCATAAAAAATACCGCAATCCTGTCTTTATAAACACAAATCGCTAATATGTAATCAACAACAGCTATTTTATCTACCTTATATTTATGTTATTTTTAACCTTTAAATTCAGTTGATTTATGGAGTATACGATGGTGCTAGTGGAAAGTTTTTTTGATCAGGAAACTAATACGGTCTCCTATGTAATTGCTGATTCGACAAGCAAAAAATGTGCTGTCATTGATAGCGTGATGGGATTTGACCTAAGCTCAGGCCGAACCAATACTGTGTCGGCTGATCTCATTATTGATTACCTAAACGTGCAGCAGTTTACCTTACAATGGATTTTGGAAACCCACATACATGCAGACCATATAAGCGCCGCCGCTTACATCCAAAGCCAACTTGGAGGAAAAATAGCAATTGGCGAACATGTCACCGAAGTACAGAAAATATTTACCAAATTGTTTAATGCTCCCGCCAGTTTTGCGAAAAACGGAGAACTATTTGATAAACTTATTCGCGATCAGGAATGTCTTAATATCGGTCAATTAAGTCTTCACGCAATACACACACCGGGCCACACCTCCGCCTGTATGAGTTACCTGATCGAAGACGCGCTGTTCGTAGGCGATACTTTATTTATGCCTGATTACGGCACAGCTAGAGCTGATTTTCCAGGTGGAAATGCACAGACGCTATACCGTTCTATTCAAAAACTATTAAAACTACCGGATCAAACCCGCGTTTTTACATGCCATGATTATAAAACCCCGGAGCGAGAAGAGTTCGCTTGGCAGAGCAGTATTGGGCAGCAGAGAATGAATGTGCACTTAGCCAATGGTGTTAGCGAAGCTGAATTTGTAGATTTTAGGAAACAACGAGACAAAAAATTATCTCTCCCCCGTTTGTTTCTTCCTTCCGTTCAAATCAACATGCGGGCCGGACGCTTTCCAGAACCCGCCTCTAATGGTATTTCATACCTGTTAACACCTGTTAACCAGCTTTAAGGTAATAAAGACTGTAAAGATGCTAAATTACTGAGCACAACGGATTATAAAGACATTTTTTATGCCTTAAAGCCGCTCATAATCAAAACCCAAATAAGGATATTATTTTAGTTTTCCCCAAGGATTACTAGGATCATATGCAGGCTCAGTTTTGTTTGTTTTACGATCAGTTCCGTGTTCTCGCTTATGAGACACTTTATCATGCTGCTGTGTTTTAGCCTTAAAGTTCGAGGCAGCCTTGGCCTGGGAAAGCTCTATTGATTCTACCGTCAGAATCATCGGATCACGTGCTACTATACCCGGTGCAAAACCGCGCTCACGAGGCGCTAATTCATACTCTTCCGAATCTGGTTTGGGCATGCGTTTAAAACGGTATAAATAAAACTCTTCTAATTTTGCTCTTGCCCACTCCGTCTTTCTAAGGAATTTGAGACTACCGTCAATGGAAGGGTTAGTTTTAAAACAATGAAAACGTAAAGCGGTAGATAGTATCTCCCAACCGTAAAACTCAACTAATTCAGTCAGTAGCACTTCTAATTTAAGGCCGTGTAACGGGTTGTTCTGTTGTTCTTTGATCATGGGTGTTCCTAATAGGACTGTATTTTAAGGCAGTTATTATACGTCTTAGTGGCTCACAATCACTAACAAAAAACAAATGCATAGAAAAGTAGCCTGGAATGCAGTTAAGCATTAAACGAGTGTAAAAATAGTGCGTTAGCTTATGGTATTATAATCCACACTGTTTTTTATTTTATGCTTGGCTTTTTGTTTATAAAGCAGGCGCTATTTTCCCACTGACCGATGAGTTCATTTTGCAGTGGGTTCAGGAGAAATATGCCGTATCCAATATTGTATTCTTTACATCGCTGTCCTTATGCAATGCGCGCCAGAACGGCTATTTTATTGGCACAACAAACTGTTTTATTACGTGATATTGTGATGAAAAATAAACCTGTTGAGATGTTAAGCGCTTCAGTAAAAGGAACTGTACCTGTATTAATATCTGATCATCAATCTGTTATCGATGAAAGCTTGGATATTATGATTTGGGCATTAGATAAAAATGATCCTGATGACTTATTATACAAGAACCAACCGGAGGCTTTATCGGAAATGCTTAACTTGATAAGCAGAAACGATAATGAGTTTGTAAATAACCTGAAAAAATATAAAGTGACAGCCCGCTACCATGACATTGAGGAACAATTCTACCGCCAAAAATGTGAATTATTTATTGCAGAATTGGAACAACGTTTAACTGCACAAGCTTATATTATGGGCGAAAAACCAAGCTTAGCTGATATTGCTATTCTACCCTTTATTCGCCAATTTTCGCGAACGGATCGCCAGTGGTACTTACAAGCGCCCTATCCAAATCTGCGACTGTGGCTTAAAACCCATATCCAAAGCCCGCTATTCAGCAAAATAATGACAAAATACCCGCAATGGTTAGATCACCGAGAGGAAATGTTATTTCCTTTAAAATAATAACTGGCGGAATATTTCGAAATGAAAATAATCACCCCTGCATAACGGGGATGTCCTTCGGCAAAAAGTACACTCAACTGTTCCCTATAAAGTAAAAAAGACAGTCGGTTTTGGCGATAAAGGGGTTGGTTGTCATCATAAAGACTTTAATGGGATGACGGCAGAATAGTTTGCCTTCTCGCATCTCAAAAAACTCATCGAGACGCTCATTTCCCAAGTGATCTATCGCCGTCAATTGAGCGAAACCATTCGGATTCAAATAACCGATAAACTCATCGCTGGTCAGCATGCCATAGTTAAACTTATAGGCTTGCTCTGGCAACGTTATTACAGCGTCATCATAGGGCGCTTCAGCATAGGCCACTTCACCCTGGTTTTTAGTTTCTAATCGAATCGGATTGTGAAAAATATTTATTGGGTATTGACCATTAACATCAGCCATTACCCGTTCGGCAGACAAATAACGGTGTAATCCTTCATGAGCAATGATTTGTGAGGATCGATCCTGTGCGCCACCACATTCGATGGTCACGGTGATCATATTTTCTTCACTTTGCTCCATTAATGCACCTAAGCGTAAATCAGTTACAATCAGATCATTGGTAAATAACGAGGTAATGGCAATGTGGTTTGCATCTTCGGTAATGGCAACCCCGAATGACGGGCCAGATCCGGAAGTATTATGAATATCAATCAGGCATTCTGGCTTAACCTCTTTTAATAAGTCTAAAATGGCTTTCGCTATTTGTCCCTGCTGATCATAATAAGGGGCTCTAAAGCAGCGATTTAAATC
Source organism: Psychromonas sp. MB-3u-54 (assembly GCF_002836415.1). Taxonomy (GTDB): domain Bacteria; phylum Pseudomonadota; class Gammaproteobacteria; order Enterobacterales; family Psychromonadaceae; genus Psychromonas. The sequence goes on from NZ_PJBP01000084.1 coordinate 75,749, forward strand.
ACGTTTACCGGCCAGCATTCGCTGAGAAAAAAGGGGGTTAGTGGAAGCGGCTTGTACCGATCCAATAATAAATAAGGTATCAAACCTTGGTGTTGTTTTAGCTTTCAAATAATCAAAAACAGCTTGTATCCCCGACGGCTCATTACCATGCAGTAAGGTGCATACTGCACGCGTTTTACTTGAGTCTTCACCGGTCAGAAAAATGGCGGTGGCTTTTTGCAAATAATGTAAAAAGCTTGCAACCGATGCGCCAAAATCATCCGGATTCGGGTTCTCCAAATAGTTTAAATATAAAGCCTGCGATATTAAGTTACTCAAATTTTTTCACTCCATTCATGGACAGCTTTACCCGTTTGGTATTGTTTATAATAAAGCTCAACTAATTGTGCTAAGGCTGTTTGTCTATCTTCGCTTTGAATAAGTTTATCGAACACATTAATTTGCCATTGTGCCCCATTCATTCGGCTTTCGAGTCCAGCGTTAATAATCTCCATTTGCTGTTTTATCTCAGTTTCCTCAATGCCCAATTGAGATAGGCCATCTTCCGCAAACGGAAGTAAATCATTGAGTATGCTGATTACAGGGCGTTCCTGCAGTTTTCCGGTTCTCAAATTCGGCCAAAATAAACAAGCATTTAAACCGTGTTTTGCTGCACGATAAAAATTTTTTTCGGCATAATAAAAAGGAATAGCTGGCAATGTTTTTATTAAGTGCCCTTGTAAACCACGTATTAAACCACTCATCAGCGCAGCACTTGCAAGCATATTTGCGGGGCTAGGTCCGGCAGGAAGTGCACGTAACTCAATGCGTAAATGCCCATTATCAAGCGGATCATAGACAGGACGGTTCCAATTCCAAATACTGCCCACGTGTAATCTTAATTCGCTCAATGAAGGCGCTTGCCCCGCCCTTAGCTGTGCAAAGGGATTTTCCTGAGAACAAACCGGAAAAATGGGGTCAAACAGGTAAACAGCTTCGGCAAACAGATCGTAAACATCGCTACGAAGCCACCCAAAACCATAAAATACACGCGCAGGGAAATGCTTATCTATAGCGTATTGAGTACGACAATCCGTTGCCTGTTTAAACAACGCAATGCGCGTTTCATGCCAAAGTTTTCGGCCTAAAAAGAAGGGGGAGTTAGCTGAGAGAGCGAGCACCAAAGGAATTGTTAGCTGGGCGGCGTTATAGGCATCGGCAAAATCACTCGGATTAACACGGTAGTGAAACTGAAAAGAAGTTGCCGCACCTTCTGCCGTAATATCCGGCCAATGGAGATCTAAAACATCTTCACCGCGAATGTGCAGATGAAAATCTGAACCGCGTTTACGCCTCAAGGTTTTTGCCAGAATATGGTAGCGAGGTAACTCGGTTAATGCGTTAAGCCCGAGATCCTTAGCTTGCAGGGTGGGTAAAATACCGATCGGCAATATTCTGGCCTGCATTTGTTTTGCGGAATAGGTCAGACTGTTAAGCAGTTCAATCATCTGTTTTTTTATTGTTGTGAAGGGGGATTTATTCTGCATCACTGGCATAAAATTATATTCAAGATTAAAGCGGTTTAACTCCAAGGTTAACTGCTTATCATTAACTAAATCAAGCAGGGCTAAATTGATTGGTTTTGCAGCACTTTGCGCATCGATAATATAAAGCTCTAACTCGGCACCAAAAGAAGGAGCACCCCGCCCAAATTCCGGTTGCGCTAAGAGTGTTTTTAATGCCTTTAGGCTTTCATTCAAGCGTTTCCGGTATTGCTCAAAGTCCCGCGCCGTAAACTGGGTTTGCTGTATATCTTTTCCCAAATGAGGATCCTCAGGAGGCCGTAGGTGAGAATTTAATAGTGGTGGATACTATGACTAAGAATAGTCTTTTTTGAAGAGGATGCATGTCATTCAGATTGAATCTGCAGTATAAAATTTAATTTTCAGATCGCGCATTAAATACAATTAATTTTGGGCAATCGAAGAATAAAAAGATTGCTGCGGTCTTTATCGGTGAAGATACATTTTTCGTAAAACATAATCATGGAATAACAACTGGTATCACGGAGAGTCAAGCGTGACGGGCTAATCTGCGCTGGTCAACAAATTAACCCTGAAATTGGAGTGAGATGAACCTGTAATGGACAACTTTTTTGGCTAAAAAATATTAAGGTATCCTTTAGCGGCGGCTGCTCAGTTATTTACGAATGCCTCCCGTGGTGAGCGCAATAGGATCCAAAATTTCAATTAATTGCTCACGACTGATCTCGGTTTCCTCCTCTGCCACGTCAATAATATTTCGGCCGCTCTGATAAGCCTTTTTGGCAATTTCAGCGGCTTTCGCATAACCAATAATAGGGTTAAGGGCGGTCACTAAGATAGGATTTCGGGCCAACGACTGCTGCAGTTTATCCGTTTTGACAATAAAACCTGCGATCGCTTTATCGCCCAGCAAGCTCGCTGAATTCGCCAGTATCTCCACACTTTCCAGCAGATTATAAGCAATCACAGGTAACATAACGTTAAGCTCAAAATTACCCGATTGCCCCGCAATAGTGATGGTCGCATCATTACCTATGACCTGTGCAGAGACCATTGCGACCGCTTCAGGTATAACCGGATTTACCTTACCCGGCATGATTGATGAGCCCGGCTGCAATGCTTCAAGCTCAATTTCCCCGATACCGCTTAACGGGCCCGAGTTCATCCAACGTAAATCATTGGCTATTTTCATTAAACTCACCGCAACCACTTTTAATTGCCCGGATAATGCCACAGCCACATCTTGACCGGCTAAACTTGCAAAAAAATTATCACTCGGCTCAAATTTAAGCCCGGTATCTTTCGTTAACGCAGCGCAAAAAGTTTGCGCAAAGTCGGGATGGGTATTGATGCCTGTTCCCACGGCTGTGCCACCTAGGGCTAAACGATGTAAGCGATTGCGCACCGATTCCAGTCCTGCTATTCCTTGCTCAATTTGCCCCGCCCAACCGGATAGTTCCTGACCCATGCTGACGGGCATAGCATCCATCAAGTGAGTACGCCCGGTTTTAATATGTTCGCTTACACTAACGGATTTATTTAGAATGGTTTTATGCAGGTGCTTTAAGGCAGGTAAAAGGTGATTACTGAGTGCAATAGCGGCACTAATATGGATAGTACTTGGAATAACATCGTTGCTGCTTTGTCCCATATTAACGTGATCATTGGCGTCAATGGCATTGCCCGCAAGTGTTGCGATCACCTCATTCATATTCATATTGGTACTGGTACCGGAGCCGGTTTGAAATACATCAACAGGAAACTGATTCGAGTGTTTGCCCGAGGCAATCAAGTTTGCGCTGTGGATAATACCATCGGCTCTCTTCTGGTCGAGCAAGCCTAATTCTAAATTAGCCTGTGCAGCAGATTTTTTGAGTAAAGCCAATGCCTGAATAAAGCGTTTTGGAAGGGTTAGGCCACTGATCGGGAAGTTGTTTATTGCTCGTTGGGTTTGTGCGCCATAAAGTGCGTCCTCAGGAACATCAATATTCCCCAGACTGTCGCTTTCATTTCTAAAACTGCTCATAGTGCCGTCCTTTATTTGAATATAACAAGTTGTTAAAAAATGTTTAAATCGGTGCATACTCTATTATGGTTTATTGCTCGGTTATCCCACTCATAACGTGCATTTTATTTATAAAGAGAACGAATCAACACCAGCCTCATCAAATGAGTTTAATGATCCCAATAATTAAACCAGAATAAAAAAGCGGGTGATCACAATCTTTTTTCTATTTTCTAGCATACTGGTCTATTCTTTTATAAATCAATGAATAAGGGATCAGAAGATAGATCATAAACCATGCTCTGTTTGAATTTTTATTTGTCTCACTTTAAAACCTAGCTGCACAAGCTAAAACGATGTTATTCATCAGATAGGATTTCATTAACTTAGAACTGATGAAATTTAAAGTGCTATGTGTCATGTTTTAAAGGTGAACTATAGTGCTAAACGAATAGTAACGAATATAATACCAAAAGAACTAAAATGGGGATCAGTCTAGCTTGTTAAAATAAACTCTAACTGCATTGTGAATTTTATTCAGAATAACCTTCGAATGCAACCCACCCTTGTTAGGGTTGATTTTTCTGTGCAGTACTTGATCACTTGATTAATTTCTTTGGTAAAACCTGCTGTCCATAGGAGAATAGTATGCCGTTAAGTCCAACTAATAAAGAGCACAACCATGAATATGCGCGCACCATAGAAAGCAATAAAGTTGAAATTTTTGCCCCTTTCCATTGGTTATCACTGGGCGCAAAAGATTTTATCGCCGCACCGTTAATTAGCCTTGTTTATGGCGTGATTTTCAGTTTAATACCGGTTGTTATTATGTATCTTTACCGTGAAACAGATAACCATCTTATCAATATAAGCATGACTATTACCTTTACCTTGATTGCTCCAGTCTTTGCCGCGGCACTCTATGATATTTCTTGGGAGTTAGAAAAAGGTCATAAACCCTCTTTTTCTCATAGTGTTAAGTCGATGTTTCGTAATCCCGTTGGCGCATGGGCATTTGCCGTTATTATACTGCTTATTATGACGGCCTGGCTGCGCATTGCGGTGCTCGTTTATGCGCTTTATCCCGCTTCACTTAATCCGACATTTGAAGAATTATTGGCTTTTTTAAGCTTGGGTACTGTCTTAGGCGCAGTCATCTTAGTCGCCGTTCTGGTTCTTTCAGCCTTTACGCCACAAATTTTACTGGAACGTAAAGTTGATATTATGACGGCAATATTTACATCAACCAGAGCAGTAATAAATAATTTTTATGCCATGTTAGTGTGGGGATTAATACTGATTATTTTTGTGTTTCTGGGATTTTTAACCTCTGCGGTAGGTTTTATCGTGATTATGCCGATTCTTGCTTTTTCCAGTTGGCATGCTTATATTGCGGTTATCAAAACGAAAAAGAAACGCATCTATGAATGACCATTAATTGCCGATCATTCTTACGGTTCACTTTCTCTGCCGTTAAATCATTAAGCTAATGTTGAAGGAGGATCACTCACGGGGTTTCTCCCTCAACATGCTTTCAGCGAATAAAGTCAGGACCTATTGAAGGCATTGTAAATTGTTATTACGCACAGCAAGTGACTTAAAATAAGTTATCCTATTATCGCTTTTTACGAATTTTTGCGGCGGAGGTATAACCTGTAGGCGGTAATCGCCAATGCCTTTATCCAGCGCTCGTTCGGCACTGACCGGTGTCACTATCACTACCTTTAAATCAGCTTCTCTACGCAGAATGCCAGCCGCAATCCCAAGGCCATTTTCAACATGGAAGTTACCGGCAATGTGCATAACCTGTTTGTCAGGATGCACTCCTAAATAGCGTACGATACTTTCCGCCATTGTCTCATCCCAGGCCATTTGCGCTGCAAATTGTTGGTTATTTTGTATTTCATTACCATGATGCATTGAGGCCAGAAATAGATTTTTATATGCAGAGGGTTTTGTGAAAATACGCTCGGCTAGCCAAATCCTCTGTTTTGCAGGTAGTCTATTAATATAATCAAGCCCCTCTCTTCCGATACAACTGACAATGTTATTAGGTGCATTGCTGGCAATAAGATCAAGTTTATTCAATTTAGCGAATTCAACGAGAGGACGGTAATCACTTTCGTAATTCGGCCACGCGTTAGCTTGCATTATCAAGGTTGTTTCTCCAATTTCCCCCGCAAGATATTGATTCACAACTTCTTGGCTGTCGCGCGAAAATTGCTCCATAGAGAGTGTTACATTAGGATTCTGAAAAAATAGTGCTTTCAGTAGATCCGTCTCAAAACGATGAATAGCACTGTGAGTATGCCACTCGCCGATCAACACCACGTCCGCATTTTTTACCTGATGCGACAAATCCTGAAGGGTAATAGTTTTCTTGTCTGGCGAGACTATCCGATAGTCAAAATAGGTAGTGATAGCTGTCGGCTGAGTGGAAAGTGAAGATTTTTGTGCCATAAAAGAAGCACAGCCGGATAACATTATTAATAAGCCTAAATTGATACAGCATCTTATGTAAGTGTGGAAATAAAAAATAAGTGACCTCCTGATAACCGTCCGGCAAGTTTACCGCCGGCATTTTTAAAATTGTAAAACCGGCATTTTATCAATAAATAGCGTCTTGAATAAAGGCAGTGATTATATCTGCTATCAGATAAGCGTAAAAAAGCTTTTATTTATCCTTTGGAGGGAAATTACTGAGCATTAATTCAATTTGAACAGTAATAAATTCCGCACGTTTAACCGTTCCCATTGTCTCAAGCAACGGGCTTTGAGAAATAGAACGCCATACGATTGATTGGCTGGTTGGATTCAAGAATTCGATGACTAACTTACCGTAGTGACGTTCGCGGTAACGAATAGGACTTCTCATGCCGATACTACCTCCACCGCTAAAGATTCCAACCCCTATCTGACTGCCATATGATTCAAGTTCAGTCGCGCTGTCTATATGATAATTAACCAATAAATCAGCTTGCTCCTTGGTTGTTTGACGGATCCCTTTTTCGCCTAGTGAGGTAATTAATGCATGTTCTATTCGCGGACTGTCTATACTAACGAGCCCATCTTTGGGGGTGGCAACAAATGCAAAATGTTGATACTGCGAAAAATCATGGTCTATCACGTAATCAGTTGCAGGTTTTACGCTGCAAGCTAACACAGATAAACTGAGTAAAACCAATATAATAATACGTGACATAAAGACTCCAAGGGTAAATTCAACAATATTTTTTAACAGTAAGCTGTTAACTCGTCACCTGCCCTTGTACTATTATCGATAAAAAAAACAATAAAGAGCGGCCTATTATTTTAAATGATTTAAATGACTGATTGCATCTTTAAGCTGTTCATTCAACTCAGGATGGATCAACAGTTGCTTTTTAACATCAAAATTGTCAAAAAAACTGGGTATTGATAAGCTCGCTTTAACCCGTCCGTTAAAATAGGGAGCGGCCTGCACCGCGGTTGCTAAGACGCTTGCCCCGCCTCTGGCACCCGGTGAGGTGGACAACAAAACCATGGGTTTATTTTGGAAAATTTTCGGCTCTATGCGCGAGCACCAGTCAAATAAGTTTTTATAAGCCGTTGTGTAGGAACCATTATGCTCGGCAAAAGAGATGACAATCCCATCACAGGCTGACAACTTATTTAAAAATGCTTTTGCGATTTCAGGGTGTCCTATTTCTTCTTCTTTATCTTGGCTATATAAGGGCAGCTCATAATCATTTAAATCTAAGATTTCAACCTGATGATTTTTTAAAAAACCACTGGCATATTTCACAATTTGATAGTTAATAGATTTCTTGTGGTTAGTTGCAGCAAATCCAATAATTTTCATGTGTATTTTCCTAACATATTCAATTGATAAACAAGTTATAACAGGTCCCTCTAAAGACACCAGTGTTAGATACAAATAAGTATATGCAACTATCCTATTTTTTCTATTTTCAGGCAAAGAAACCAACAAAAACATTGCCGACTAAGCAGCATGCATGGCTAAATATATAAAGATAATATTCCTGATTAGGTTAACGAAAGCAAGCGTTGCAGTTAGTCAGTTTTTATTGCGCTGCCCGGACTGTTTTCTTCAACTTCTGTATTATCAACAACATCAAGCCGTTCTCGTTTCTTTTTTATACTCGCGATCAGTTGCGGCCTATTTTCATCCAGCGTGTTTTTTAGGGTACTTTCTAAATTTTTTATACCGTCCATTAAGTTGTTTTTTTCATCTTCTATCTGTGCGGCCTGCTCTGCTTTATCAAAAACAATGCCTTCCGCATCGACAATCTTTTTATCCGCCGCTGCGTGTACAAAGGTTGGAATAATCTTCTTATCATCATCCATTTTACGTTGATTCATAAGAGCAGGCGACATTATTTCTATGCCTTCACTGTGTAAGGTTTCCAGAACACTTCGGAATAGATTTGATCGGGCGGTAAGCAGTCCTTTGACCTCGATCAGTAACCCTGAAATTCGGTAAGTGATCGAAAAATTGCCAAGTTCAATAATATAAACAAAGGGGCTATCAAGTCCACTTTCCTCTGCCGCTTTGATAAGTAAAGGTTCAATCTGTAAATGGTGAAGATCGTATCCTAATGACAAGGTCGCTGACACAAGAGTGCCTGACTTACGAATGGTAGAGACCGGGTTGTTAACCAGATATGTATTAGGTAAAGCGATAAATTCCCGTTTTTCCGATTGAATTTCCGTGTCGAATAAACCACGCTCGGCCACGCGACCAAAAAAATCACCTACGCGTATAAAATCGCTTGTTTGGAAAGGTTTTGTTATGCGCAGCAAAACCCCGGACATTAAGTTTGAGATAACATTGGTTGATGAGAACGCAATAATGCCCGACAGGAGAATACCAATTAGCCCCATTATCTGGTTACGAGCACTTTCGTTTACAGGTAAGGTAATAATACCAAAAGAACTAAAAAGGTGATCACCCTTGCTGGTTAAAATCATCCCTAACTGCGTTGAGAGTTTTATTCAGAACATCCTGTTCTTCACCACTTTGTGGTCAGCTAAAGCTGTTCAAAATCGTTCCAGACGATTTTTGTGAAGTGAGAATAATGATCGAATGCAACTCACGCCTTATTAGTGCTGATTTTTCCTTCGCAATCATTGATCACTTCATTAATTTTTTTGGTATAACAACAGCTAACACCGAGATAATAGTCAGCACCAACATTAAAATCTGGATGGGAAATTTTCGTTCATTACCCAATTCGGGATGCCGCGCAAGAAAAAACCAATGGCATCCCGCTATGATCAGCACAGCTAAAACAAAGATGCCCAAGGAAGGCAGAGACGCAAAAAAAACATTAACGACTTGATCGGACAACTGCATATATTCCCTCAATTTATTGCCTGTTATTTAAAAGAAAAAACACCCTGTTTTAGTCTAAATACAGGTAAATTGTAGTTGATAAAGACAGCATTAACATGGCTATTACCCCGACAGAAAAAGAACTACCAGACAAACTTTTTTAGCGTTCATTATTATAAAAAATTAAAAAATATTGCACTATGCTTT
>NZ_PJBP01000149.1 GCF_002836415.1 Psychromonas sp. MB-3u-54
GCAATTCCGTAACTACTACAAAGAATCGGCACGTTTACAAGGCAACACAGGTGAAAACCTGCTTCAATTACTTGAAGGTCGTTTAGACAATGTTGTTTACCGTATGGGTTTTGGTGCAACACGCGCTGAGTCTCGTCAACTAGTAAGCCATAAAGCTATTCTAGTAAACGGTAAAGTTGTAAATATTCCTTCTTTTAACGTTAAAGCAAGTGATGTTATCGTAATTCGTGAAAAGGCTAAAAAGCAGTCACGTATTGGTGCAGCACTTGAAATCGCCGGTCAACGTGAAATCCCAACTTGGGTTTCTGTTGATGCAACGAAGATGGAAGGCATATTTACACGTCAACCTGAACGTTCAGATTTATCTGCTGAGATTAACGAACAGTTAATCATCGAACTTTACTCTAAGTAAAGTTAACCGATAAGAGAGGGCACAAATGCAGGGTTCTGTAATTGAATTTCTAAAACCAAATTTAGTTGGTATCGAACAAATAAATGCAACTAGAGCAAAAGTGACTTTAGGACCGTTAGAACGCGGTTTTGGTCATACTTTAGGTAATGCGCTGCGTCGTATCCTGTTATCCTCTATGCCCGGCACAGCGGTAACAGAAGTCGAAATTGATGGTGTACAACATGAGTACAGCACTAAAGAGGGCGTACAGGAAGATATCCTTGAGATTCTTCTTAACCTTAAAGGTCTAGCGGTTAAACTTGAAGGTAAAGACAATGTTCTAGTCAGCCTAACTAAATCTGGGGCCGGTCCTGTAACTGCAGGTGACATCACTCATGGTAGTGATGTAGAGATAGTCAACCCAGAACATGTGATCTGTCATTTAACGGGCAATGCTGAAATCAGCATGCGTATTAAAATTGAATCAGGTCGCGGTTATGTTCCAGCTTCATCACGTATTCATACTGAAGAAGATGAGCGTCCAATTGGTCGTCTATTAGTAGACGCGACTTTCAGCCCTGTTGAGCGTATCGCTTACAGTGTTGAATCTGCTCGTGTTGAACAGCGCACCGATTTAGACAAACTTGTCATCGATATGGAAACAGATGGGACACTTGATCCGGAAGAAGCGATTCGTCGTGCAGCCACTATTTTGGCTGAACAATTAGACGCATTCGTTGATTTACGTAAAGTCAGTGAGCCAGTAGCGAAGGAAGAAAAACCTGAGTTTGATCCTATTCTCTTACGTCCAGTAGATGATTTAGAATTAACTGTTCGTTCTGCTAACTGTTTGAAAGCAGAAACGATTCACTATATCGGTGACCTGGTACAAAGAACAGAAGTCGAACTTCTTAAAACGCCTAATTTAGGTAAGAAGTCACTTACTGAAATCAAAGATGTGCTTGCATCACGTGGACTTTCTCTGGGTATGCGCCTAGAAAACTGGCCACCAGCAAGTCTCAGCGAAGATTAATCAGTCATCCGAATCATGAACAATAAGGATTAGGTTATGCGCCATCGTCAAAGTGGACGTCAACTTAACCGAAACAGCAGCCACCGTCAGGCTATGTTTCGTAATATGGCAATCTCTATTGCTACGCACGAAGTTATTAAAACGACTGTGCCTAAAGCAAAAGAATTGCGCCGTGTAATTGAACCATTAATTACACTTGCTAAAACCGATAGCGTTGCTAATCGTCGTTTAGCATTTGCTCGTCTTCGTGATGATGCAACAGTTGCAAAATTATTTAATGAATTGGGCCCGCGTTACGCGACACGTCCAGGCGGTTACACTAGCATCATTAAATGTGGTTTCCGTACCGGTGACAAAGCTCCTATGGCTTACATCACTTTGGTAGACCGCCCAGTAGTTGCTGAAGACGAAGAGTAAATCTTAGTTTAAAGCGACATTAAAAAAGCCGAACAATTGTTCGGCTTTTTTGTGTCTGAAAGAAAGCTATAAGGCTATAAGGCTATAAGGCTATAAGGCTATAAGGCTATAAGGCTATAAGGCTTTTAGCTTTCCAGCTTTCCAGCTTTCCAGCTTTCCAGCTTTCCAGCTTTCCAGCTTCCAGCTTCCAGCTTCCAGCTTTCTGGCCTTCCAGCCCTTATGCTGTCACCCATATTCCTTTAATTTAGTCTGTACCGTTGTGCTGATTAGTTGTGCTAATTTTTCAAAACAGATCTTGCGGACACTATTTTTGCGGCACAATAAACCTATTTCTCGGGTGGGCTGTGGATTTTTGAAAGGAATGTACTGGATCCCTTCCTGGTGCCGAGTGATTGGAATAGCTAATTGTGGTAATAAGGTCATGCCGTTTTCAGCACTGATCATATGACGCAGTGTCTCTAAACTGGTCGCTTGAAAACTGCCATCTTCTACGGCGCCTGCTGCAAAACAAAATCCCTTAGTCTGATCTCTTAAACAATGTCCATCTTCCAGCATTAAAACATGCTCACCACTAAGCCGGTTAAGCTCTATTTCCGGTTGCTTTGCCCATGGATGCACATCTGCGATAGCCAGTTCCAGTGGCTCTTGATAAAGGCTATATTCAGCAAAGGATTCCATGCCGGGTAACAGTGCCAAAATCAGACAATCGAGTTCCCCTTCCTCAAGCTGTTTTAATAATACATTGGTTTGCTTTTCATGTAGATACAATGATAAGTCAGGGAAGTGCGTCTTTATTTCCGCAATAATTAAAGGTAACAGATAAGGGGCTACGGTTGGAATAAGCCCAATATGTAAAGTGCCCTGCATCGGTTCGTTGTAACTTTTAGCTATCTCTTTTAATGATTTCACTTCTAATAAAATGGTTTTAGCTTTAGCGACAATATCCAATCCTGCCGGAGTAAAAAGGACTTTGCGGGGAGAGCGTTCCATTAATTGTATACCCAGTTCATCTTCTAGTTTGCGTATTTGACCGCTCAGTGTCGGTTGACTTACAAAGCATTTTTCAGCCGCTTTACGAAAATGTTTTAATTCTTCAAGTGCGATTAAGTACTCTAGGTCCCTAAAATTCATGATAAAAACCTTCCTGGTGAAAATCTTAACGGTATGTGGACATTATTGTTGAACTGTATCAGAAAACGAGTAATAAAGTGCCGTGTGAGAAAAAATTGCTTTATACTGGAAAAATCATTCAGGATTTTTTATGAAAAGGAATTTACTATGCAATGGCATAAAATATTTTCAGTGGCATTTCTTGCATTTATTCTCTCTGCCTGTGGGGAGGGGTTGGATGTAACTACTGACCCCGCTGCTAAAGATACAACAGCGAATAGCTCGATGGCTATCTCTGTTCGCCTGTTAACTTGCCCAATTGGCTATACTGCGCTCACTGATTGTAGCGAAACCTCGACTATCTCTTCGGTTAAACTCGGAGTCGTCGCGGTATCTCTAACACAAGGTGATGAGGGGATTGCGAATGAAATAGTAACGGCAACGACGACTATTGGTGCCTTGAATGTAGGGACTGCATTAACCGATGAAAACGGTCTGGCTATCTTTAATTTAACGGATAATAGTGTTATTGGTGGCGGCCGTATTACGATAACAACGGATGCCGTAGAGCAAGAAACATCAGGCACACTTAATTTTGAGATCGGTGCATCTAATTTAGAAATGTCCATTGAAAATGATACTGCAGGAACTGTATTAGCTCAAAACTCAACGGCTTTGATCACGGTTAAGTTGACAGTAGATGCCGTTTCTTACAATTCACCTGTGGAAGTTACCTTCACCTCTTATTGTGCGGCTGATGGCACTGCTAACTTGGATGAAACTGTCACGTCTATAAATGGTGTCGCCCAATCAACTTATCAACCTATCGGTTGCGTAGGTGATGATTTAATTACGGCCAGTGCACAAATAAATAGTCTCTCTGCAAGTACAACAGTGACAGTTGCTAGTTCTCCGGCTGATAGCATTCGCTTTTTGAATGCTTCGCCACAGAATATTGCGATTAAAGGAACGGGTGGTGCTGATCGCCAAGAAACAGCAAAAGTATTATTTCAAGTTGTTGATCAAAATGGCAAAGCAAGTGCGCTGCAAGATGTGCAATTCGAACTGGGAAGAGGTCCACTCGGGACGACAATTAATCCGAAATTTGCAACAACTAATACAGACGGAGAGGTTTATACGGTCGTCAGCTCGGGTAAGGTTCCTGGTACTGTTAAGGTTAAAGTTAAGTTAGTCAATTCTGCCCTATTAATCTCAAGTTTATCTTCTGAGCTAAGTGTATCTACCGGTTTGCCAGATCAAAATAGTTTTTCAGTCTCTACCGAAAATTTTTCTCCGGAAGCGTTTGAGTATGATGGAGTCAAAGTTGGTGTAACAGTTCAGCTAGCTGATCACTACAATAATGCAGTACCAGACGGTACGACTGTGTTTTTCCATACGGAAGCTGGAGCAATTAATGACCAGGCTAATGGTACGGTCGGTTCATGTCTTACTGAGGGAAACAGTTGTTCGGTTAACTGGGTTTCTGGTGGTGAACGACCCACCGGTAATAAACTTAATAATCAAGGTCTTTTATATGGCTGTGCTGATTCAAAGTTTTACGATTTTGCTCCTTGTATAACGGCCTATGGTATGGGACAGCCCTATGGAGGTCGGGTAACTATTACGGCTTACACAACGGGTGAAGAAAGTTTTGTAGACAGAAATAGCGATGGTGAATTTACACCTGGTGAGTCATTTACCGATGATAACTGCGATGGTACATACACATTTAACGAACCTTTTGTTGATAGTAATAGTGATGGCGAATTTACCAAAGCCGAAGTATTTATTGATAGTGATTTTAACGGGTTTTATACTGTAAAAGAAAAATTTAAAGATATTGATGGTGACGGATCTTATTCACCAGCAGAGCCATTTGATGATATCAATGGCGATGGTGTTTATAGCAAGGCGGAACTGTTTACTGATACGGATGGAAATAATACTTATACTGCTGCTGAGGCTTATGAAGATAGTAATGGCGATGGTGAATATACTATGCTTGAGCCTTACGTTGATAGTAACGATAATAAGGTCTTTGATGGTGTTGCTGAAGATTATGTCGATAGTGATGGTAATGATAAGTACACTGCAGAAGAGACATTTACCGACAGTAATAACGATGGGCAATACACATCTCCGGAGTCATATACCGATACGAATGATGATAAAAAATTCACTCCAGCAGAGCCCTATACAGATATTGGCAATGGTTCATATGATAGTGCTGAAACCTATACAGATACAAATGACAATGGTTCATATGATATTGCTGAGCCCTATACGGACACAGATAAGAATGGTTCATATGATAGTGCTGAAACCTATACAGATACAAATGACAATGGTTCATATGATATTGCAGAGGCTTACATAGACGCTGGTAATGGAAAATATGATGCTGGCGAACCATATACTGATACTAATGGAAGTAATACATACGATATTGCTGAAACCTATACTGATGCAAATAAAGATGGTGGATATAGCCCTGGTGATGCTTATCAAGACAGCAATAACGATGGGCATTTTACCTTAGCTGAACCGTATACTGATTCAGATAGAAACGGCAGCTATACCTATGCCGAATCGTTTACAGATACAAATGCTAATGGCCATCATGATATGCCTGAATCTTTTACTGATTCGAATAAGGATGGTATTTATACCGCTACAGCTGAGGATTTTACGGATAGTAATGGCGATGGTTTATATACTACGAAAGAAGAGTTTACTGATTCAAATGGCGATGGTTTATATACTACAAAAGAATCTTTTACTGATTTAAATGGTGATGGTATTTATACCTCTACAGCTGAAGTTTTTGATGATACAAATAACGATAGCAAATATGATTATGGAGAAACGTTTACTGATATAGACGGTAATGGTCAATATACAGTGCGTGATACCTTTGACGATACGAGTGGTGATAATAAATACACGGGAGATACTTTCACCGATCTGCCTGAAGTTTTTTATGATAATAATGAAGATGGTCTATTTAAAACTTATAAAACGTGTGATGATAATTCTGATGTTCCCAAATACTTAGAAGATGACCCAACTGTTGTTGGTGCTGATAAAGAGGAAAGCATTGATCTTAATCAAGATGGTTATTCATTTGGTAACAAACTCTTTAACGGTATGTTATGTTCAGAAAATAATGCAGCATCAGTTTTTTGTGAGCGTGAACTGGTCAATGTCAGTGATAATATAAGTTTGATTATGGCATCTGGAAACCAATACATGCGTATCCAAAATAATGGGATTGATGCAAACCATGCTGATTTAACCACAGCAACTGGTGTATCAAGTGTGTCACTGCAGGTTTATGTTGCTGATATTAATAATAACCATCCGCCAACAGGCAGCACAATTAGTGTCGCAACAGATAATGGTGAATTATCCGGGAAAGTTGCATGGGACGTTGCTGATAGTAATAGTTACGGGCCATTCTCTTTTACTGTTTTCTTAACAAGAGAAGCCACCGCAAATAAAAAGACAGTTGGCATTACTGAAATAACAGTGACTTCACCTAAAGGCTTAACTTCAACGTATTCAATTACGGTTTCTGATGATGGCTAATGAGTCTTTAATTTTCTAAATTTAAAAAGGAGCCTCGGCTCCTTTTTTTTATCAAAAATTCACTCAATATATTTATTCACCAACATTGGATTTACCCGAGGGCTTATATACTTTAAAGGCTTAATTTATCTAAGATGCGCTGTTTGACTGTTAATATCATGTATAATAGCCTTCTGAATATAACCCTATTTTTGAGAACGATTATGTCACCCGAACGTCTTGCCCGTATTACGAACATGCTAAATTATCGCCAACCGGATCTGACCGTATTTTTAGAGCAAGTGCATAAACCGCATAACCTAGCGGCTATTGTGCGTACTGCGGACGCTATTGGTGTGAGTGATGTGCATGCCACTTGGGAAGACACAGCAGAACGACTTTCAGGGCATACGGCAACGGGCAGTCAGAATTGGGTCAATGTGCATTCACATGAGACCCTGAAGGATGCGGTAAAAGCATTACGTGCCCAGGGTATGCAGATTATTGCAACTAACCTCTCGGACAGTGCAATTGACTTTCGCGAGGTTGACTATACCAAACCCACGGCAATTTTAATGGGTCAGGAAAAGTATGGCATCAGTCAGGAAGCACTGGCACTGGCAGATCAGGAAGTCGTTATTCCTATGGTGGGGATGTGCCAGTCATTAAATGTATCGGTTGCCTCTGCGCTTATATTGTATGAAGCGCAACGCCAGCGTGAACTAGCCGGTATGTATAATGGGGAATGCCGTTTACCCGAGGAGGAAGCGCATCGCATTTTATTTGAAGGTGGACATCCTATTTTTAGTCAATTGTGCAAAGAGAGAAATCTTCCTTATCCCCCTCTGGATGCCGAGGGACAAATTCAGGCTTCCGATGACTGGTGGCTGGCGGTTCGTTCAACGACAAAGAGTCTGAAAAATAAATAAGGTTAGGAGAAGTTTCATTGAGTCTATTTCAGCAACGTTTATTAGCCGAAGGTGTACGCGCTGCTGAAGGTGATTACCCCGCTTTACCCACGCCCGGATTAAACAAGGCAGAGACCAGCTTTGAGCTGCTGCTGCTGGAACGTGCCAAACAGCTGGATCCGGAGCTGCAAATCTCCGCGCTCTTTACCCATTTTAAGCTTCTAACTAACAACCTGTTTGCTTTGTTATCTGTGCTTTTATTAGTGCTGGGCGCAAGCAGCGTAGGGCAACTTTTTAGTGAGCAGGGTACGCAGGTCAACTTTTTTTGGGCGTTCGGCCTGTTCTTTATTCCTAACCTGCTCGCCTTGTGTTTATGGTTATTCCTGTTTTTACAAAAAAATCTATTAAGCGGAGGCTGGCTGGCTCATTTTAGTTTGTTTTTATTCAAAACCGTTGAAAAACGTTTTAATCCGCAAGCAACACAGCATCCTCATTTTTGGCCGCTATTTAAATGTTATTTTAAAATTATTTTATCCGCTGATGTAGGACGTTATCAGTTATCCTATGTCACCCATCTGTTGTGGTTAAGTTATTTTTTCGGTGCAACTATTATGCTGGTTATTATGCTGGCGACCCATCAGGTCGACTTTATCTGGGAGACCAGTATCTTGTCCCAGCAAAGCTTTCAGTGGTTAACCGAAGTGCTCGCTTATATTCCCAATCTATTGGGAGTGACAGTGCCGAACCCTGAGCAGATACAGCAAAGCCATCTAGGGGCGGTGAATGTACTTGCCGAGGCGCAAAACAGTCGTCTGGTTTGGTCCAGTCTATTAATTAGCAGCTTGCTGATTTACGGTATATTACCGCGCTTTCTCTTATTGTTATTGATGCGCTTTTTACTGATTAGAAAAAAACAGCAATTCCAGTTAACCTTAAGTCGACCTTATTACGTACAATTACGGCAACAGCTAAAATCCAATGTCACCTCTCTGGGCATTAAAGATCCTGATCTCGCTAAAATTAAAGCGACTCATTCTCCGCGCTTGGAAACGCCATGTCATGAACTGCCGTCCTGTTTTTATCCTGTGGCGGTGGAGTTATCAGAAAGACAATTTATTGAATGCCTGAAACACGTTAAGCAATTTTCTCCCGAGCAGTTTGCGCTATTAAAAAATGTCTGTGATTTTCAAGCTCAGCAGCAGTTATTAAATGAGCTTAAAACCATCGGGCAAAAAGCGGTGGTGTTATACGTCACTCTGGCGCACCTGCCGGATAGGGGTTTGTTGGCCTTTATTAAATCATTAACCAGTTTAAGCTCAACATCCTTTTATTTATTACTGATAGATGAAGGCCTGATGGAATCATCCCATATAAGCAAGCGGCGCAGTGATTGGTATCAGCTGGCGACACAGGCTGATATCCCGTTAGAGAATATTATTCAGTTCAAAACTCGGGGGGCAGATGAATAAAAAAGGTTTATCGGTTGCGGTAGTGGGCCATGCGAATGCCGGAAAAACATCCTTAATGCGGACCTTATTACGTGATCCGGAATTTGGTGAAGTGGCTGATCAAGCTGGCACTACTCGGCATGTTGAAGGCGGTGCCCTATTAATGGATGACACTAATAGCCTCGCCCTGTTTGATACACCTGGACTTGAAGACTCGATGCGCCTGCATCATATTTTAAGTGGTTATTTTACCAAGCAGTCGGTCGATGGGGTTGAGCGTCTGCAGCACTTTCTTGCGCGTCAGTCCGAATATCCTGAACTTGAGCAGGAGGCGAAAGTACTGCGCAGCTTGTTAAGTAACGATCTTATTTTTTATGTGATTGATTTACGCGAGCCCATTTTAGGTAAATATCGCGATGAATTACAGATTCTAAGCTATGCGGCAAAACCCGTTATTCCGGTACTTAATTTTACAGAGGCTGGCGCTGCAAATCTTGAACAGTGGAAAAAGCAACTGGCACGTTTAAACTTTCATGCTTGTGTCAGTTTCGATAATGTTCACTTTAAATTCTCCGATGAAATTAAAATTTACCAGAAAATGCAAACCTTGCTGGCGGATAAAGAAGAGCTGCTGCAGGCGTTTATCAATCAGCGCCGTGCTCAATGGTCTGAACGTTTTAATGCGGCCAGTGTGATTGTCGCGAACCTGTTTGTTGAATCTGCCTGTGTGCGCTACAAGGCGGTCAATACAGAGCAACAGATAGGACAGGCGACGCTCAATCTCAAACAAGCGGTGCGCCATGCTGAAAGTAAATGTGTTCGCCGTTTGTTAGCGCTCTATCAATTTCGTAAAGGAGATGTCGAAAACAGCGAATTACCCGTTGAACAGGATGGCTGGCAGTTGGATCTTTTTTCAGCGGATAACCTGCAGGAGTTTGGTATCAAGCTAACGGGTAATATAGCGAAAGGCGCAGGAGTGGGCGTTGCGGTTGATTTAGTCACTGCCGGTATGACCTTAGGTGTTGCTGCCTTTACTGGCGGAATCGCAGGTGCGTTATGGGGCGTTAAGCAACGCTATTATGATGAGATAGAGGCTAAAATCAAAGGTTGCCGCTATATCTGCTTAAACGAGACGACGCTGCAGGTATTGTGGTTAAGGCAGATCAAGCTGTTAACACTGCTGCAGCGTCGAGGGCATGCGAGTGTTGATAAAATTGATTATCAGGTGAGCCAGGATAAGCAAAAAAATGAATTACCAAAAAACTGGTCTAAATGGTTACGCAAATCGCGCAACCACCCTGACTGGTCATCACTGAATGAAAAAGGCGCAGATTTAGATGATGACAAGCGTCTGTTATTTATCGAGCAAGTTAGTGCAGAAATGGTCAATACGCTAGGTGACTTATAACCAGCTA
>NZ_PJBP01000150.1 GCF_002836415.1 Psychromonas sp. MB-3u-54
ACAATTCCGTAACTACTACAAAGAATCGGCACGTTTACAAGGCAACACAGGTGAAAACCTGCTTCAATTACTTGAAGGCCGTTTAGACAATGTTGTTTACCGTATGGGTTTTGGTGCAACACGCGCCGAGTCTCGTCAACTAGTTAGCCATAAAGCTGTACTGGTCAACGGTAAAGTTGTAAATATCCCTTCTTTTAACGTTAAAGCAAGTGATGTTATCGCGATTCGTGAAAAAGCTAAAAAGCAGTCACGCATTGGCGCAGCACTTGAAATCGCCGGTCAACGTGAAATCCCAACTTGGGTTTCTGTTGATGCAACGAAGATGGAAGGCGTATTTACTCGTCAACCTGAACGTTCAGATTTATCTGCTGAGATTAACGAACAGTTAATCATCGAGCTTTACTCTAAGTAAAGTTAATTACTATGAGAGGACAAAAATGCAGGGTTTTGTAAAAGATTTTCTAAAACCGAATTTAGTTGGTATTGAACAAGTAAATGCAACCAGAGCTAAAGTGACTTTAGAGCCGTTAGAACGCGGTTTTGGTCATACTTTAGGTAATGCGCTGCGTCGTATCTTGTTATCATCTATGCCGGGTGCAGCAATAACAGAAGTCGAAATTGATGGTGTACAAAATGCGTACAGCGTTAAAGAAGGCGTGCAGGAAGAGATCCTTGAGATTCTTCTAAACCTTAAAGGTTTAGCGGTTAAACTTGAAGGTAAAAACGAAGTTTTAGTTAGTTTAACTAAATCTGGGGCCGGTCCTGTTATTGCAGCCGATATCACTCACGATAGTGATCTCGAGATAGTCAATCCAGAACACGTGATCTGTCATTTAACGGGCAATACTGAAATCAGTATGCGCATTAAAATTGAATTAGGTCGCGGCTATGTCCCAGCTTCATCACGTATCCATAGTGAAGAAGACAAGTCTGCTAATGGTCGTTTGTTCGTCGATGCAACTTTCAGCCCTGTTGAGCGTATCGCTTACAGTGTTGAATCTGCTCGTGTTGAACAGCGTACCAATTTAGACAAACTTGTTATCGATATGGAAACCGATGGTACACTTGAGCCAGAAGAAGCAATTCGTCAGGCAGCTATGATTTTAGCTGGACAACTAGACGAATTTGTTGATGAACGCATTATAAGTGCACCTGTTGAAGTTGAAGAAAAACCTGAGTTTGATCCTATTCTCTTACGCCCGGTGAATGATTTAGAGTTAACGGTTCGTTCTGCTAACTGTTTGAAAGCAGAATCAATTTACTATATTGGTGACTTGGTACAACGCACTGAAGTTGAACTGCTGAAAATGCCTAATTTAGGCCGTAAGTCATTAACTGAAATCAAAGATGACCTTGTCTCACGTGGACTGTATCTGGGTATGCGCCTGGAAAACTGGCCACCAGCAAGTCTTATTGAAGATTAATCCAATCACACTAATAACGAATTATAAGGATTAGGTTATGCGCCATCGTCAAAGTGGACGTCAACTTAACCGAAACAGTAGCCACCGTCAGGCTATGTTTCGTAACATGGCAATCTCTATTGCAATGCACGAAGTTATTAAAACTACTGTGCCTAAAGCAAAAGAATTGCGCCGTGTAATTGAGCCATTAATTACACTTGCTAAAACCGATAGCGTTGCTAATCGTCGTTTAGCATTTGCTCGTCTTCGTGATGATGCAACAGTTGCAAAATTATTTAATGAATTGGGCCCGCGTTACGCGACACGTCCAGGCGGTTACACTAGCATCATTAAATGTGGTTTCCGTACCGGTGATAAAGCTCCTATGGCTTACATCACTTTGGTAGACCGCCCAGTAGTTGCTGAAGACGAAGAGTAAATCTTAGTTTAAAGCGACATTAAAAAAGCCGAACAATTGTTCGGCTTTTTTGTGTCTGGAATTCAGCGGTCAGCGGTCAGCGGTCAGCGGTCAGCCGTCAGCCGTCAGCCGTCAGCCGTCAGCTGTCAGCGGTCAGCGGTCAGCTGTCAGTCGTCAGTCGTCAGCTGTCAGTCGTCAGCCGATAGCCGATAGCCGTCAGCCGATAGCCGAAGCCGTCAGCCGTCAGCCGTCAGCGGTCAGCGGTCAGCCGATAGCCGATAGCGGTCAGCCGATAGCGGTCAGCCGTCAGCCGATAGCCGTCAGCCGTCAGCCGATAGCCGATAGCCGACAGCCGTCAGCCGTCAGCCATTTGTTGCAACTGCCATAATTCAGCATACTCACCCTGCAGCTCGATCAATTGCCGATGATTTCCCTGTTCCACTATTTGCCCCTCTTTGATCACTAAAATATTATCTGCATCGACGATAGTTGATAACCGATGCGCGATCACTAAACTAGTAATACCTTTAGATACCTCTTTGATGGCACTCATAATTTGTTGTTCACTGACACTATCAAGCGACGAAGTTGCTTCATCAAAGACTAAAATGGCCGGCTTTTTTAAAATAGTGCGCGCAATAGCAACCCGTTGTTTTTCTCCCCCGGATAACTTTAAACCACGCTCACCAACAAGCGTTTTTCCACCTTCGGGCAGGCTATTAATAAAACCGCGCAAGTGTGCCAAGTCAATGGCATGCTCTATGTCAGCCTCGCTCGCATCGGGCCTGCCGTAGCGGATATTCTCACGAATAGTATCATTAAATAAAACCGTGTCCTGCGGCACTATACCAATAGCCCTGCGCAGGGATTGTTGAGTCACCTGACGGATATTCTGACCATCAATTAAAATTCGCCCCGCCGTGACATCATAAAAACGGAACAACAATTTAACTAAAGTCGATTTTCCGCCACCGCTTCCCCCCACGACCGCCACTTTTTGACCTGGTTTTACCATAAATGAGATCTGCTTAATAATGTCTCGTTGTTGCTGATAAAAAAAGCCCACTTCCTCAAAGCTAATTTCCCCCTTGGTTATTATTAATTGCTCGGCATTGGGTAAATCTTCAACCCGAGGTAATTTTCTTAATAAGGTAAACATTTGCTCTATATTAGCCAATGAGCCGCGGATTTCTCGATAGACAAAACCCAGAAAATTAAGGGGCATAAAAATTTGCATGGTGAAGGCATTAATTAAGACAAAGTCTCCTAATGTCATACTGCCCGCGCTAACCTGTAGCGCGGCAAGTGTCATCATGGCAGTCATTGCCGCAGCAATGATTAAAGCCTGCCCACCGTTGAGGGTGAATAACGACAGGCGGTTTTTTCGCTTTGCCTGCTCCCACTTAGCGAGTTCCGCATCATAACGCTTAGCTTCATAGGCTTCATTACCAAAATACTTAACGGTTTCATAATTCAGCAAACTATCAATAGCGCGACTGTTACTTGTCGAATCCGCAATATTTGCCTCGCGAATGAATTCGGTTCGCCATTGTGTGGCTTTTACCGAGTAAGCGACATAACTAATGACGGCAAGCAAAATAACCAGTGCAAAACTAAGCCCATAATTAACCAGTAAAATAACCACCACAAAAATAAGTTCTAATAGAGTGGGGATAATATTAAAAATCATAAAACGCATCACAAAACTAATACCCGAAACGCCACGTTCCATGTCCCGTGATAAACCGCCCGTTTGCCGATTTAAATGAAAGTCTAAATCTAAATGATGTAAATGTTTAAAAACACTTAACCCCACACGCCTCATAGTATGCTCGGTTACTCGGCCAAATAACGTATCGCGCAACTCGCCAAATAACACTAATGCCAGCCTTAATACCCCGTATGCAACAACTAACATAATAGGTGTGGCGATCATTTGCAGCTTTTCACCGTCAAGATCGTCAACTATGTGCTTTAAAATAAAAGGCAGGCCAATGGTCGCAATTTTGGCAAAGATTAAGCACAATAATGCTAAAGAAACACGCAGCTTGTACTCGGCCAGATAAGGGAGAAGTGTTTTAAAAACTGACCAGTTTATCGAATCGGGTAGATCCGTATATTTTCCGCCGCGCATTGAAGATCATCCATTAAAAGTTAATTCCCCAATCATAGAAGCTTGCGAGCAGATTATCAGTAAAATAATGAAAAATTAGCGAATAAGAGACTCTGGCGGGTTTTATTTAAACCCGCCGGAGTTGCACATAAGCGCTGCTTTTAACGCTTATCGACTGCAATATAATCTCGCGCTTCACTGCCACAATAAATTTGTCTGGGCCGGGCTATTTTTTGGTCCGGATCGACAAGGAATTCTTTCCACTGTGCCAACCAGCCAGCATTACGCGCAATGGCAAACAGAACGGGGAACATCCCGACGGGGAATCCCATTGCCTGATAAATCAAGCCGGAATAAAAATCAACATTAGGGTAGAGATGACGGGAGATAAAATAGTCATCCTGCAGTGCAACTCTCTCCAGTTCCAGAGCAATAGCCAGTAACGGATTGACACCCGTTACTGAAAAAACTTCATTTGCCAATGTTTTACAAATTTTTGCGCGAGGATCATACTCTTTATAGACACGATGACCAAATCCCATCAAACGGCTCACTTCGCCAGATTTTACCCTGTTAATAAACTCAGGTACACGATCGACAGAACCTATCTCCGCTAACATATGCAATACTGCCTCGTTCGCACCGCCATGCAAAGGCCCATATAATGCAGCTATTGCCGAAGAGGTCGCTGAGAAAGGATCGCTCTCGGAGCTTGCCACCGCGCGCATTACGCTAGTACTGCAATTCTGTTCGTGATCCGCATGCAGAATAAAAAGCACATCAATGGCTTTTTCTAAAATCGGATTTGGCTGGTATTGCAGTTCACTTTTTTTCCATAACATATTCATGAAATTACCAATGTAAGACAGACTTTGATCGGGGTAGACATAAGGCAGTCCAAGACTATGACGATAAGCAAATGCTGCAAGGGTCGGCATTTTGGCAATTAAGCGCCAAATTTGACTGTCCCGGCAGTCTGGATCATGAATATTTTTAGCATCAGGGTAAAACGTTGATAACGCCCCTACTGTGCCGATCAATGTCCCCATAGGGTGTGCCTCATGATGAAAGCCGTCGATCAATTTCTTGATATTTTCATGTACAAAAGTATGCTCCATAATATCTGTCTGCCACCCCGCTAACTGAGTTTTGTCAGGCAGTTCACCGTTTAAGAGCAGATACGCGGTTTCCAAATAAGTACTTTTTTCTGCTAATTGCTCAATGGGATAACCTCGATAACGAAGAATGCCCTTTTCGCCATCAAGAAATGTCACACTGCTTTTACAGGAAGCGGTATTTGTATAACCAGGATCATAGGTTAACAGGCCAAAGTCTTGTTCAGAGGTTTTTATATTCCGGAGATCAAGCGCACTAATGGATGCGCCGTAGGTAGGGTAGGTGCCGTATTGAATAGGAATTTCGTAGCTTTTACCGGTACGGTTATCGGTAATGGTTAGACTCTGTGCCTTCATAATATTACTCCCTCTTATGCAATTTCTAAGGAACCAATTTTGTTAGATAGCTTAAAGTTTAGCTTCTTCTGATTACTTTTCAACCAGCGAAAGATAACTAAAAAAAGAAAAGATTAAGGTCTTCTACAGAGGCTATAACCTCTTGGGCACAGTATGCAGACCATAAATGCTACCAATCATCTCCTAAATCATCCAAAGAGATTCTAGGTGCCCGAGCGGCATTAATAGCACAGCAAAAGGCAATAATCGCAGCAACAAGAAAGCCTATTTGAAAAGCATTAATAATATGTTCCCGTGGGCTATTTAATAAAAATTCTATGCCCGAATTTCGATTAAAATTCGGAATTAACCCATAAATCAAAGCACCAAATAACGCAGTTCCCATTGATGCACCAAGCGAGCGGGACAATGAGGCCATGGAAATTATTCGTCCTAAATTTTCCCGACCCGCAATCGATTGAATTAACAGCTGGGTAGAAGGCATGACCGTTCCCAGTCCGATACCGCAGAAAAACCCTAATCCGGCGATCAACGCGGGCACCGGTGGTAGTAAGCCTAGTAACAGAAAAGCTATCGTAGTAATGCTCATGCCAACCACAGGGATCCACTTCGGCACCCCCGTTTTGGAAATTATTTTACCTGTCGTATAAGCGCCTATAATAGTGCCTATAGTAAGGGGTAATAATAATAAACCAGAGGTTGATGCATTTGTGCCAAAGCCAATTTGCAGATAAATGGGCAAAAAGAAGATTAATGCAAATAAACAGGCTGCAAATAAAAAAGTGGAGGTTAATGGAATATAAATTTCTTTTTTGTATAACAATGTTAGCGGTAAAAAAGAGTGAAGTGCTTTTTTTTGTTGGATTAGAAAGACCATAGTCAGTAACATAAAAGCACCAAGAATCATGATACTTTCTAAAGATAACCATGCAAAGCCATGCCCACCGGAGGTTAACCAATAAATAAGCGAGGTCATCATGATTGGAAATAAGATCAAACCAGTCCAATCAACTTTCCCTTTATGGCGTGTTGATTTTGTTGTGGTTAAAGACATTAAACGAGAAACAGCAAAAATAGTAACCGGAATGTTTACCCAAAACAACCACTGCCACGAAAGGTAAGTAACAACAAAACCGCCGATCACGGGACCACCAATACTTGCAACAGCAAACAATGAAGCAAAATACCCCTGAAATCTGGCGCGTTGGCGAGGAGGTACAAATTCACCAATTAATGCCTGGGATAAACTCATTAATCCCCCGCCACCGAGACCTTGTATTACCCGCCCGACAACCAATATAGTCATTGATTGCGCCAATGCAGAAATAATTGAACCGAGTGAGAAAATAATTAAGGCGACAATCAGCATATTACGGCGATTGAAACGATCCCCTAACCAACCGTAAATGGGCACCGAAGCTGCTATTGCCAATAAATAACCAATAATGATCCAGGATGCTAAATGCATCGCCCCTAATTCATTGACAATAGCGGGGGTTGCCGTAGCCAATAACGTTTGATCAACGGCAGCCAATAACATAGGTAAAAAAACGATCGAAAAAATATGCACAAAGTTCTTTTTTGAAACTAATTGCGCTGCAGTGTCTGATCGAGAATTAAGCATAGAAGAGTGAACAACCAAGTTAATAGCAAAGAAGAGATAAGTTTAAGTGAACACTCAATAAAGAGAGACTGAAATGCTTATACCCACAGCGACTATCAAGCAGAACAATCCAGTACACTTTCAATCACAAAGGTCTCGAAGCGAAATATTTTGATATCCTCACGCCAATAATCTTGGGACCACCCGCCTTTTATTTTCAATGCGTCCACAAACTCTTCAGCTGTTTTTAAAGAAGACCATACCGAGGGTAAAAATATCGCGCTGTGGTATGAATCTTTTAATAATAATCCATCAATACCAACTCGCAACTGCTCGACTAATGCCCGCTCACCCTCATTTTCTAAAGGCTGAAGTGCTGACAGAACTGATATTTCAAAACTCAAATCCGGCAGTTCCCTTTTTTGCAGAGGTTCAAAGCGACGATCTTCACAGGCACTGTAATAACTATAATCACAGACATTTTGCCACAGTGATTTTTCTACCCCATAAGTACCAATACAACCACGCAACTGTTTATCTGCATATAAAGTAACAAAACAAGCGCTAGGCACTAACAATTCAGCTGATTTTGGAGGTGCAGGTTGTAACATGGTTCGATCGTAAACGGCCTTAGCGAGCACTTGCCAAACCAATTGCTTAAGCTCTGCCTGCGCTTCATGGCTTAGACTAATATAAGATGAAACTGGCATAACCAACGACCTCTTTTTTACTGCCCAAAGTATCCCCTGAGTTGGCTTTTTTAAGCAACTTAATAGCCCAGTGCTGTTTTTTGGCATAACTCAGCAAACCATTAATGGCATAACAACCGCAAGCATCTTCACCTTTTAAATTATACTCATAATTTAAAATATGTTGAATGGTCCTGTCATCTAGAAGTTGAGCTTCTTGGTAAGAATGATAATGGCTAAGATCTGAACTTACCACGACCAATGTGCCCGGTTCATCAACCTGTAATATTGCTAAAATTCTACTGACATCTTGCTCTGAACACTGCCCTACTACTATTGGTACCAGCTCAAAATCGTGTAAAGCTCGTTGTAAAAATGGCAGTTGTACTTCTAATGAGTGCTCTAACAAATGCGCTTGATCGTCGATGGTTACCAGTTCTTCCTGCAGGAGTTGAGTATAAGATCCTTTGTCAATTGGTATAGACCCAAGTGGCGTAGTAAAACAATCACAGTTGGAAAGAGCACAACCTTGCAAAGCAACACGATGACTGGGCCCGAGTAAAATAACGCGGTGAATATAATACGTAATATTTTTAAGGTAAGAATAGGCGTAACCGGCAACCGCACCGGAATAACAATAACCCGCATGCGGTACAATTAATGCTTTTGCCTGGATAGTAGACTCGCTCGGTGCGTTTAAAAAAACACTAAGCTGTTGATCAATTTGCTCCGCAGTAGCGGGATAAAAACTGCCCGCAACTGCCGCGATTCTGTATTTCATACACACCTCCACAAACAGCCATATTACGGATAGGTACAAAGCTGATTGAGACTATCTGATAAGTATAGTCAAACATGAAATGAACAGATAAAAATTATTTTTTAAATCGAAAGTTGCTACAAGAGTGCAAATGGGAAACGGAAAAAACATTTATTAACACCCCCAACTTGCTGTTTTTAAAAATTTTTGCGCTTTAAAACCGGTGGGGACTTACTGATGAGATTAAAACTTGTGTATTACAGAATCACTCGAAGGCAGTGGCTTAGTTATAACGATACGGTTGGTAAATAAAAAATGCGAGAAGGAAAATCCCTTCCCGCAATACATCAGGTAAGTCATCCGTGTCGATGCTAGTACCATTAAATATAATAAATTTACAACGTCTTAGCTAACTCAGTCAGTAAACTTTCCTGTTCTTCAGTGAGGGTTGTTGGCGTATTAATGACAACTTCGTAAATCAAGTCACCTTTAACCGCATTTTTCATTGCCGTTATGCCCTTACCTTTAATGCGAAATTTGCGTCCCGCTTGTGTACCCTTAGGTATTTTAAAGCTGATATGTCCATCAAAGGTCGGTGCTTCTATCGTTCCGCCTAATGCCGCCGTTGGAAAGGAGACGGGTATTGAACAATATAAGTCATTTCCCTGCCGCTCAAATAACGCATGCTTAATAAGGTTAATTTCTACGAGTAAATCACCATTTGCGGCACCTAAGGTTCCCGGATTACCTTTATTTGTAAGGCGAACACTTTGCCCCTCATCAATACCGGCGGGCAGAGTCACCTTTAGAAATTGTTCTGTATTAGGGAGTTTAACCTCTTTCTGGCAACCATTAATGGCCTCTTCCAGCGTGAGTGTTATACGGTAGCGTAAATCAGATCCCTTTTCAGGTCTTGGCTGATGGCGTTGCCTGAACATATCACCAAAAATATCATTATAATCACCTGAAGATTGCCCGAATCCATCATGGCGATTAAAACCAGAATTTGGACGGTGGCTGGGATCAAATGCCTGATGACCAAAATCATCATATTCCTGTTTTTTTTCAGGATCAGAAAGGATCTCATAGGAAGATTTTACTTCTCTAAAACTATCCTGTGCGGCAGGATTACCAGGATTACGATCCGGGTGGAATTTCATCGCTAATTTTTTATACGCTTTTTTTATTTCTACATCTGTTGCGCTTTTATCAACACCAAGCACTTCATAACAATCACGTTTTGACATGTTTATTTCTCAAAATTATTATTATACCCAAATCACTTGAAGATACAGGCAGAAGGTCGATCATCTCGTTATTCTAAATCAACGGCTTCTACAACATCGATCATCATTTCTGGCCTTGCCCTTCGGGAGATTCGCTCGAAAGGTCATTTTACTCTTTGTTCCAGCGTTCGCGAGACACTCTGAATCAGCATCTTCAAGTAGTTTGGGTATATATACCTGCTAGAAAACGCAATTATAACTTAGTTGCAGTGAATCTGGTGCAGTGTTTTTCATTGCCACAATAAAAAGGCTAAATTAATCTAAGCATAATTTAAAATGCATCTACTGCTTTTTTCGGTCATAATTAATAATGTATTGTATACAGTGACTGCCAAGCGAAAATACTGAA
>NZ_PJBP01000151.1 GCF_002836415.1 Psychromonas sp. MB-3u-54
GTTAGTTATTAGTTGTTGGTTGTTGGTTATTGATTATTGGTTATTGGTTATTGATTATTGGTTATTGGTTATTGGTTATTGGTTATTGATTATTGGTTATTGGTTATTGGTTATTGGTTATTGGTTATTGGTTATTGGTTATTGATTATTGATTATTGGTTATTGGTTATTGGTTATTGATTATTAGTTGTTAGTTATTGGCGATTAGAAAATATCTGCTTATTTTACTCACCCATTTGCAAATACAGTATTGCGTATCGGCAAAGGGGTGAGTAATAGTTTTATTTATTCGATGCTATTGCAGCTTCAAGCAGATCACTGCCAATATCTTTTTCGAATTTTTTCCACACGGGTTTAAGCGCCACAACCCAAGCTTCACGTTGCTCCGCTGTTAACGTACGTACCACACCACCAGCATCAATAATTTTTTGCTTGTTTTCTTCATTAACTCTCGTTGATTCGCCATTTCTGGTTTGAGTCACTTCAGACATTATTGTGCTTAACTGGTTACGTACATCCGTTGGTAAACCCTTCCACCAATCATCGGAGGTCACCAGCAGGTAATCCAGAATACCGTGATTTGTTTCCGTGACGCCATCTTGTACTTCGAAGAATTTTTTACCGTAGGTATTTGACCAGGTATTTTCCTGACCATCGATAACTTTTGTCTGCAGACCACCGTAAACTTCACTGAAGGACATTTTTTGAGGGTTCGCGCCAAGTTGTTCAAATTGAGCCACAAGCACATCGGATGCCTGTACTCTGAACTTAAGGCCTTCAGCATCACTTGGCAGTAACAAAGGTTTACTCGCTGACATCTGTTTCATGCCATTGTGCCAAAATTCCAACCCTTTGATTCCCCGGCGGACCATAGAATCTTTCAAAATGTCCCCGGATGCTGAATTTTGAAAACGGTCTACGGCGGCCACATCAGCAAATAAAAAGGGAAGATCAAAGAGACGGAATTTTTTAGTTATTTTTTCAAATTTGGATAAAGAAGGAGCCGCAAGCTGCAGATCACCGCTCAAAATAGCTTCTAAGGCCTGGTCATCATTATAAAGAGTGGTGTTAGGAAAAACTTCCATACAGGCTTTGCCATCCATCTCTTTATTCACTCGGTCAGATAATAAAGAGGCGGCGATGCCCTTAGGGTGACTGGTCTCATTGGTTACATGGCTGAATTTGATCACTATTTCACCCGGCTCACAGCTTGCTGATGCATTAAAGCTTGCAAGTACGGCAACGGTGCCAAGCGAAAGGGTCATTAATTTTTTTAACATGTTGTACTCCTGTACGGCAGTTTTAGTCTGATTGCGCATTGATTGAGCAGGGCGCTGGTTGAACTACATATTATTGTTAGCAATTAACATATAGTAATTAATATTTAGCAATTAACGTGCCAATGTTAATTAAATGTTGCAAAGCCGTGTGAGTAAAACAATCTACTTACATTTTGTTAACCTAATGCCTGCCGAAGAGTGTTGAAACGGGTGGAAACCCACCCATTTATATTTTGTTATGGGTGGACTATTACCAATTTTTTTAATCGGGAGAATTAAAAGTGCGTGAGTGGTGATTAACCGCACCCTACCAATGCTTTCTTTGACTTAGTTGTTAAAAGAAAGATAACTGTGTTTTTCTGGCGTAAGGTTAGATTATTTATACGAATGGATATTAATGGAAAGTTTTTGTATTACAGCCTGTTGACCTTATATAAGGGGAGAAATAAACGCAGTGAAAGTTTATTTTAACTAGCTGATTGGTAAGATAGTTATACGGATTGTTGTAATAGAAAAATAGAGTCATTACTGATTATTCTGCTGCGAGTCTGTTTTCTGAGATCAATAAAAAGGAACTGTTTTAAGGCGGGAGAGAGAAGAAATTAAAGCCAAAGTGATAACGATGGCTTTAATTAAAACGGCAGATTATTTATGCAGATGGACATCCATTTGCGGGAACGGAATATTAAGGCCTTCTTTAGGAAATGTTTTATAGATATTTTCGTTCATGGCCCAGAACACCGGAAAAAAATCGGCTGCGTTAACCCAGGCGCGTACCGAAAAATTCACTGAACTGTCTGCTAATGCAGAAACCACAATAACCACTGCAGGATCTGTGAATATACGCTGATCCGCATCACAAAGTTGTTGGATCACCGCACGTGCTTTATCTAAGTCATCGCCATAGGCAACACCGATAGTCCAATCCACGCGACGTTTTTTTTCAGTTGAAAAGTTCACCATCGAGCCGGTTGATAAGCCGCCATTGGGTATAATAATGGTTTTGTTATCGGGAGTGGTTAAAATACTATTAAAGATTTGTATCTCTTTAACGGTTCCCATATGCCCTTGCGCATCAATAAAGTCTCCGACTTGAAAGGGTTTAAAGAGTAATATCATCACGCCACCGGCAAAGTTTTGTAATGTCCCTGAAAGTGCCATACCGACAGCTAAACCGGCTGCGGCGAGAATGGCTACAAAAGAAGTCATTTCAATGCTCAGCATACCCAGCACCGTTATACCTAACATTACCTTAAGTACTATGCCGCTGATGCTGCATAAAAAGGGTTTTAAAGAAGGGTCTACTTTGCCCTTGTCCATTATTTTATTTAAACCGGCAACCAGCAATTTAATTACCCAACTACCAATCACCCATAGGGCAATAGCAGCAATTAACTTAGGTCCGTATTCGATAGCGTTCACTGTTACTAAGGTTATCATTTGATCGGGAGTCATCATTTATTTTACCCTTTTTATCTTTTATTAAGCAGAGGACTACATTCTATCGATTTTATATTGCTTAGAATCAAGCCGTTAAACTGACTATAATTTCGAAACACAATCGTAGATAATAAATTGTTTTTGAAAAAATATTTTGAAACAGTCAGTTAGACTAGTTACATAAGAGACATTTGTCTACTATTACGAAGCAACGAATTCCATTTCTGTTTGGTATCTTGTAACTACTTTAGCTTAAAAATCGGGAAATAATGAATATTATCTATAACGGACCCAGCGAAGGTCCTCTGTTTGTCTTTGCCCATGGGGCGGGTGCGCCGGCTAATGCCGATTTTATGGAAATAATTGCAACAGGGCTCGCTTTGCGGGGGATCCGCGTGGCACGTTTTAACTTTGCTTATATGCAGCAGCGTGTTGACGCAGGCACACGTCGTCCGCCTGCGCGCGCGGAAAAATTAGTGGTAGAATTTGTCCAGCTGATTGCGAAGCTTAATCAGCCTATGGTTATTGGAGGTAAATCAATGGGCGGACGTATTGGCAGTTTGCTTGCCGCGGGGCCTGCCAATGACAAGGTTAAAGGGGTTGTCTGCCTGGGTTACCCGTTTCATCCAGCGGGCAAGCCGGAAACATTAAGAACGGCACACTTACCTTTGATTAAGCAAAAGATGCTCATTATTCAGGGTGAACGCGATAAACTTGGCTCTCGGGAGGAAGTTCAGTCCTACGGATTGCCGAAAGAGATCCAATGGTTATGGCTGGAAGATGGCGATCACGATCTTAAACCCAGGGTTAAAAGTGGATTTACCCATTCGGCTCACCTGCAAAAAGCGCTTGATAAGATGGCGTTATTTATTAAAAATTCCTTAGCTGCAACGGGGGAATAAAACTCTCTCTACTGGCAGTACTGCATCTCAATTGAATGATGGTTGTGTGAATCACGTTAAAGGTAATGATGCAGTTAAAGGATGAGTTTGCACAACTAAAAGTTGAACTGGATGCACTTCAGTCAGAGCAAGCTCAGCAGCGACAAAATATCGAGCTGCGCCTGACTGATTGTAGCGTCAAAATCAGCAGATTAAGCGCGCTGGTGAGTGACGATTTGAGGTTAAACCCATCCACTACGACAGCATTAGTCGGATTAGGTCTGATATTAAATTATTTAAGTGCTTATTTTATTGGTCCCTATATTCAGTTGGTGCCGAGCGGTGTTTGTTTCATCTTACTGCTGGTTATTACCCTGACGGGGTTTGCTCTGTCGATAAAACTGCCTCTACAGTGATCTCTTTGTTAGTTTTAATGGGCGGCTTTGCCGTGCCGCTGATACTGGTTTCCGGCAGTCATGCCCCATTACTTTATCTTTCTTATTAACAGTTTAGTTTGCTGTGTTAAAGAGCAAAAATCTCTAAGCGGTCTGCTGCTAGTCTTTGCGGGAAGTTTTGCCGGATTTACAGCGTTATTCCTTATCAGCCTGGATTTTCTGGGACTGGTGCTGTTACTTGAAGGTTTATTACTGCTCGGGCTGGGGGTCAAAGAGGGGGACCAATCGCTGCGCATGGAAGTTTATGTTTTATTGGCGCTGGGCCTGATCCTTAATATTAATGGTCTGAGTGATACAGTTGTTAGTGTAGATTATGATTTATATCGTTTTGAGCAGTACGGTTTTATATTGCTGACGCTTTTACTGAGCACGGCCGCAGTGCTTATTGTATCGGTAATGATCGGCAAATTATTCTCTGAAGCTGTCCCTTCTGATTTTGAATTTAAGGTCCGTATTATCACTAAGGAGCTGCTAAGTTATAGCTCTGCGGCGAGTTGTTTGTTTATATCCAACCTTCTTATCGCCGATAATACAACGCATCTGTTGCCTCTGCTCAGTTTGTTACTTTTATATTTAGCCGCCCGCGATAAACTAAAATTGACTGAACTGCTCGCCTGGTTAATTATCCTTCTGCCGTTAATCTTTTTGCCTAAGGTGCTGCGTGATTTTGAAAGTTATTTCAGTCTGGCGCTGTGGGGCAGTTGTTTTATCAGCTTGCTTTCGGCTCGGCTGCTGAGTAACAGGATGTTATGAATCAAATCACACCAAACGCATTAATAAAGTGATCCGATTTATTATTTAAAATTGATCATAAATTTAATGGCGGTCTTATTTGAACGTCAACTAGCACGCACTATGACAATAAACGCATAGCTAGTAGGGTGTATTCTATGCCTACCTGCGGTGCATAGAATGCACCCTACCGATAACATCATACCAAATGCATTATTCGATTTACTATTCAAAATCATCCCGGCGGCTTTTTGAGCGTAAATTTTTCCTTTGAAGTAACTGA
Source organism: Psychromonas sp. MB-3u-54 (assembly GCF_002836415.1). Classification (GTDB taxonomy): domain Bacteria; phylum Pseudomonadota; class Gammaproteobacteria; order Enterobacterales; family Psychromonadaceae; genus Psychromonas. The sequence goes on from NZ_PJBP01000151.1 coordinate 5,072, forward strand.
TCATAAATTTAATGCGTTTGGTATCACTCACGAAGCTAGCATGTATTTTAACCAACATAAATGAACAGAAAATTAATGCTGGTATTAAATCCCCAAGCCGCTTAAATCGCGATCTTTAAGTGGCCCTCTGTGCATGCTTTTTTAATTGATGCGCTTATTTCATTGCCTGTGCAATGCTGGTACATATCGTTTCTCGAATCCATTTATGACCCGGTTCATCGTCATTACGTTTATGCCATAACAGTACGTAGGCAAGGGGAGAAAAGGTGATCGGCAGCGGCAATTGAACCAATGGATATAATTTTTTAGCATGGGGCACAAAGCTGGAAGGTAAAGTGAAAATAAGATCACTGTGTGCGCATACACTTGCTGCGCCGTAAAAATCCGGCAGCGTACTGCTAATGCGCCGATGCTGACCGGATTCTGCCAGATGATAATCTAATGCCCACCAATCATTACCCTCACAGCGTACCTGCACATGGGACATCTGCAGATAACTTTCAATATTCCAGTCGCCTGCTTTTTCGGTATTAAGTATCGGGTGATTTTCTCTTACTAAGCAGATCTGCTGATCCGTAAACAAGGTGGTTTGGATAATGCCCTCTGGTAAATTATTCAGCCTTAAATCCGATGCCGGGTGCAGATCCCGCGCTGTAATACCAAAATCAATCTGTCCCTGCAATAAAGCGGACATTGACTTTTCAGTCCACCCGTAAGTATCCAGGGTTATTAAAGGAGCCTGCTTTAAAAGCGGCCCGATATAAGAAGGCAGTAAGGTTTCATAGGCACTTTCGAGCATCGCAAAAGAGAATTGTCTACGGCTGGTTTGTGCTATAAAAGTGGGGGGCAGGGTGACTTGATATAAACCTTGTAAAATGGCCGGTAGCTGCAATTTTAACTGTAATGCATGGGCCGTCGGTTTCAGGCCATGTGCAGTGCGCACAAAAAGCGGATCACCGAGTGTCTCTCTTAAGCGATTAAGGCTTTTACTTAATGCCGACGGACTTAAATGTAAACGGTTAGCTGCGCGGGTGGCGCTCTCTTCTTCTAATAATATTTGCAGGGTGACCAAAAGATTAAGATCAATTTTTGAAAGATTATCAATATTCATTTATACACTCTCCATGACGATCCGTAGCATATGGCAGCGCCGGACCTATCGCATTTTCGGTATTCAAACTCAGCAACCTATTCAAGCAAGATATGCCTCAAAGGAAATTGGGTTCTGAAATTATGCCATTATGATTCATAACATACCTTTGGTAAACTGCGCTTAGTCAGCTAATTTAACGTTTTAACTATTTGAGTAACATAATGCGCCGAAATATATTACCTATATTGATGTCAATGGTGGTGTTAAGCCCCCTTGCAATCGATATCTATTTGCCTTCTATGCCGGTAATGGCTGTTGAGTTTGATATTTCATCCAGCGAAATACAGTCAACCCTGATATTGTTTTTATTTGCGATGGGGATTGGGCAAATATTGATTGGTCCGCTTGCGGATCGCTTTGGCAGACGCCCGATCGGGATCGGTGGCATTGCATTTTATATTGTCAGTAGTGTATTAGCCGCGATTGTAGTCGAGTTTCATTGGCTACAGTTTGCCCGAGTATTACAGGGCATTGCCGCCTGCGCTTCATCGATAGTGGTATTTAGTGCGGTACGTGATAGTTTTTCGGCCAAAGAAGGAGCGCATTATTACAGTTATTTGAACGGCATGATCTGTGTGATCCCCGCATTGGCACCTACTCTGGGTGGATTACTCGCATTACAGTTTGGCTGGCGTTCAACCTTTCTCTTTATGGCGATTTACGCGCTTATTATTCTGCTGATCGTCTTCTATCGCTTACCGGAAACGCGGCCAAAAAATACCCAGAGCAGCGGCGCGTTATATCACTGGTCACGATTTAAGCCGGTACTGCAGGACAGTCATTTTCTCTTTTACGCATTGACCTGCATGACCGGGATGGCGGTGATTTTAACTTATGTTTCCTATGCGCCCGATTGGTTAATTCGGCATTTAGGTGTTTCTGAATTGAGTTTTAGTCTTTTATTTGGTCTGAATGCGCTGGTTAATATCGCTGCGTGCTTCGCCGCTCCCGTGGTTATTAAGCGTCTCGGGAATCGCGTGACTGTGCTGATTGCTTTGCTGACCTTTATCCTGTCAGCATTGTTGCAGTTATTTGTTCAGCAATGGGGGCCCGCCAGCGGACTCGCTGGCGCATTTGCATTTATGCTGCCGATGATGTTGTTATGTATTGGTTTTGCTTTATTGCTCGGACCTGCTACGAGTATGGCGTTGTCCAGATTTGGTGAACGTGCCGGTACGGCAAGCGCGATGCTTGGCTGTATTCAAATGAGTGGTGCCGCATTGCTGGCCGGTTTGATTCAGCAGACCGACTTAACCGCGCCCTACGCGGCGATTTTATTAATGGGAGGGGGATCTCTTATCTTGTTAGCGCTGATGTTAATGCCCCGTTTTAATCACTGGCATCAAGAACAGTTCGCAAATTAATGCCAGAACGTCATTTTTTGCTTTACTCAATCGAGTATTGGACAGTTCGCAGTACTCGGTAAAATAATAAAAATAAGGCGGGAAAAGGTAACTTTTGTTTTTTGCATCTTCCTGTCTTAATTATTTTAACCAGCAATATTGAGCAGATAGTTAAGAGAATTGCTGTAATACCCGCTTGTATCTATCCCCATAAACATAAGCTGACGTGATGTGTTTCACGTTTCATGAAATTTAATAGGCCGCATTTACAGTGCCCACAGCTTAATTTTTATACTGTTATAAACATTATTATGCAACCCGTTAAATGATGCCCCAAAGCAGAATATTCAGCACCAATAGAGAGCATTTTGACTTCAATTTGACTTGTTTTCCCCGAATAAAATTGACCATGATTTTTTTACAAAAAAAAGACTCGATCAAGCGCCAGTAGGCTTATATTGAAAATAATTTACATAAAAGAGTGTGGAAAAAATTAAAAAGATAATAATTTTTTTGTGGGCATATATTTTGCTTTATTTCGTATAGGCCACTGTTTAAGAGCCGCTAACGGTCTGTTTTTAGAGTCTAAATAATGTTCTGAAGATTGTTTTTTTAGTATTAATGCTTTTCTTTATGCCTAATCTGGCGCATTGCAAAATTAAATATATTGAATAATATACCTCGCACTCTCATATAGCGTTTTGTTATTAGATATGTTTTTTATCTAGTCCTGTAACAGATGCTGAATGGTAATAATTTTTTTTGAAGCCAGATGCTATTTCATCTAGTGGTAGGTAATTGTCATGTCTTTATTAGAAGTAACAAATCTGCGCATTGAGTATCCATCTCGTCATGGAGTCCATGCTGCCGTTAAATCCCTTTCTTTTTCCATTGAAAGAGGAGAAATTGTCGGCGTTGTTGGTGAGTCAGGTGCCGGTAAGTCGACCGTTGGTAATGGCATTATTGATCTGCTGAGTCCGCCTGGTGTTATTGCCAGTGGTGATATTTATTTAGACGGGGAAAAAATTTCCGGTTTAAGCGATCAGCAAATGCGCTCGGTTCGCGGCTCAAAAATAGGTTTTATTTTTCAAGATCCAATGACCTCTCTCAATCCTCTTTTCACCGTTGAAAGACAATTAACAGAAACCATTCGCGCCAATCTAAAGGTGAGCGGAAAAGAAGCTTATCAACGCGCGCTTAATTTGATGGAGCAAGTCGGCATTCCCGATGCGCATTTAAGGATCAAACAGTATCCTCATCAATTTTCAGGCGGTATGCGCCAGCGTGTTGTTATCGCGATAGCACTCTCCGGTGAGCCTGATTTAATTATCGCCGATGAACCGACGACGGCACTGGACGTGTCCATTCAGGATCAAATACTAACCCTGATCCGTAATCTGTGCATTGAAAAAAATGTTGGCTGTATGCTGGTTACCCATGATATGGGCGTGGTCTCTAATGTAACGGATAAAGTTGCGGTGATGTATCGTGGTGATTTGGTTGAGTTCGGGCTAACGGAAAAAGTGCTTGGCAATCCCGATCATGATTATACACGCAGCCTGATCTCAGCTGTACCCCGTTCAGATATTAAGCTAGACCGATTTCCTCTGGTAAATTACATAGAGGAAGCGGGCGAAATGAAGAAACTGGATATAAAAACCCATTGGTTAGGTCAAAGTGAAGATCAGCGTGAATATAGCGGCCCGCTATTAAATGTGGAAGATGTCAGTTTACGTTTTACTACCAAGGACTCAATGTTTGAGAGCCGCCGTGAATATGTCCAAGCTAATGATAATATTAGTTTTCACATTAACGAAGGCGAAACCTTCGGTCTCGTGGGTGAGTCCGGTTCAGGAAAATCGACTGTCGCACGTGTTATTGCCGGTTTGTATAAACCAAATGCAGGTAAGATTTCCTTTGAAGGTATTGATTTAACCGCAATCAAATCAGAAAAAGAGCGCCGGCCAATTCGCCGTCAAATGCAGATGGTATTTCAAAATCCCTATACTTCAATGAATCCTCGCATGCGTATCTTCGATATTATTGCCGAACCGATACGCTTTCATAAACTCGCACAATCAGAAGCTGAAACGCGTCAAATTGTGCATGACTTATTAGATCATGTTGGGCTCGGGCGCATGGCGGGGGTGAAATATCCCCATGAATTTTCAGGCGGTCAACGCCAGCGTATCTCTATTGCGCGTGCTTTAGCAACCAGACCGCGTTTATTAATCTGTGATGAACCAACATCCGCTTTAGACGTCTCTGTACAGGGGCAAATATTGAACTTGTTAAAAGATCTTCAGGATGAACTGAATTTGACCATGTTATTTATCAGTCATGATCTGCCCGTTATACGTCAAGTGTGTGATCGTATTGGGGTTATGCAAAAGGGGAAACTGTTAGAAATTGCCCCTACCGAGCAATTATTTAACACACCACAACATCAATACAGTCAACATCTTGTTTCTTTAATGCCTGAATTTAAAGGGCTGAGAGTTTAATAGTTAACTGCTAT
>NZ_PJBP01000152.1 GCF_002836415.1 Psychromonas sp. MB-3u-54
CCAATACTTGCTTTCACGAATCTGGATATGACTTAAAATATTCAGAAAAATGACCGCGTTGAAGCGCTTGGTGAAACTCAAAAAAATGCGCAGAAAGTGACGCATGGGTGATTTGTTGTGTATTTTAAAGGTGAAGATTGAACGCCTCGCCCGTTCATGATTATGCACGGTTGTCAGCACAGATCGCCTGATACTCATATCATCTGCGTTTATAAGTGCGCTCAGGAATGACGGTCATTGAAGGATTCCCGATTAAGCTCGGGAATCTCTCTAACGGTTAATGACTTGCTTATTGCGTTGTTAAATATTTCAGATAGGCGCTTCTTAATCTGTCTGAATTTACTTGCAGATAATTCGGTGATAAACGCTGTCTGTTTAAATATTGAGAAGCAATATCATGTTTAATATTGACGGTTTTCCCTAAACCTGTGTTGAGCTGATTATGGCCATCTTCATTATTAATACGTGTTTGTACACCATAATTGAAATTATTATCCCCTTTAAATTGAATATAACCGGGTTTCATACCACGCCAAAAAGTTAGCGGAATAGAAATATTAATAGATGCAAACTCTTCCGGAAGGGAATTATCATATTGTGTCACTTGCGTATTTTGGTAACTGGCATCAACACGTACATCACCCAGCCAATGCATTGAGGAAATTTTGATCCCCGTATCACCATTCCAAAATGTACCTCCTTGCACTTTTACCTGCCAATTAAATTGCGGTAAAGAAAGCTGGTAAAAGCCTAAGACAGTCCTTTTATGCTCAAGTTTTCTATAATTCAGGTGCTTATCTGTGGGCTCAAAATAGTTAACGTCAAGACCTATTGAGAGATAACCCTGTGGAGAATTCCACAGGGTTTCATTGGCGACACCCACATAACCGGACTTAATATAACCCAGTGAGGTTTGGTTTAAAACATTGAAGGGCAGTGAGAATGCCTGATGGAAAAGTGCTGTATCTATTTCACTTTGGTATTGCTTCTCACCCCAAATTTTTCCATCATCAAAATCTCCACTGTTAGTCAAGGGCAATACATAACGTAGATCGATGGCTGCACCCGGCCATAGCGTAGTCACTAAATTAGTGCCAAGTGCGAGTGAATAATCATAAACGCCATATTCCGTTGCCACAGCGTGTGTCACCAGAGGTGAAAAAATTATTTGCGAACGGCCGAAACTGGATGCTATTTTATCTTCTTGCCAATCTGTTTGTCGATAAGTTTTACTAAGCTCATGACTGGTAAAGGTAAGCTGCTCACAATTATCACCGGAAAGGATAAATTCACGATAACAGTGCATGTTGCTTTCTACGGCAACAACAGGGATGCCTTTTTTTAACATGATTAGTTTGGCATTTTGTTCATTATTGTCGCTACCAAGTTCAGAAAAGACTGCTTTCCCGGCGTGGTTACTAATAATCGCCATGGCAACCCCGATTGCATCGATTTCATTGTGATTATATCGGCGGTTTTCCAGAGCAATCAGTAAAGTGTTTTTATCCATGCCCACTTGAATATTAAGAAAACCCTCTTTTTTTAAGGCGTGTTTAAGTGAGGCTACTGAGCTTACCTCATGTAATGACTGTTCAATCAATAATTTATCTTCTAATGAGGTACTTAGACTTTTTTCTTTTTTACTTAAAGCCCGATCGCTGTAACCCAAAATAGGCACGGACAAATTAGCTGCCCACATCGCTTGTTGATTTGTCTCATGTCCCGTTGCCAACTGATATTCGAGGCTGACCTGAGAGTCGAAAGGTAACGATTTAGGGGGAGTAAAGACTTTGGCTGCGACGTTCAGTTCTGTGTTGTCATGCTCTGCTGCCAGCTGCATAAAAGAAAAGGGTTGATACTCAATGGATGCAAACGGACCGTTCATTATGTTATCGGGTAATTTTGATTGGCCGACCCCCGCACTTAAACGAATGGGCAGGGCGGTAAATTCATAATCAGTCACGGCATAATAGGCTTGGAAATTATTTGCCGCGCCGCCTAAATCCTGTACGCCAAAGGCAAGGTCAAAACCTGTGTATTGCTTAATTAAGGGTAATTGGTATTTTAGTGAAGCGGAAAGGTCACTCCCGTGATCAAAATCATCAGAAACAACAATGCGTCCGCTTGTTTCAAGTCCTGGGAATAAACCTACAGACAGCAGCATCTGGTGTTTGTAGGGGGCTTGTGCGTCTTTATAAACACCCTGACCATATAAAAAAGAAGCCTTCCCGGTTTTTAATACTTGTGCATTGGGTGTTAGTACAGCCCCGGTAAAACTTTGTAAAGAAGGCAGGTTATCCAGTGCGGCATAACACTGAAAACTGCTTATTGACATTGTCAATAAGCAAAGAGACGTGCGGTTCGAAGGGAGCATAAATTGATTACATCCTTTGTAATATAAGCGTAACGTCAAGGTCTTAGTTATCTAAGTGATTTAAGCTTAAACCAGCTAGGAGCAGTATCACCTGTCTCCGGTGCACAAGTTCTTCTGCACCATCAGTTGGTTGTTTACGTGTAAAGCCCTAATTTTAAGGATTATTATAAGCATAATGTGAAATATAAAACAATATAATAAAACAATACAAGAGCCGTTTTATAGCATAACTTCGATCTGGCTAAGGTTAACCGTTATTGGGTAAGAAGATAGCGGACAACTGATCTATACTTTTTAATAAGTGGCCTCTGTAATGACCGGGAAGGAGAGGGATCCTCGACGTTAACTACTTACTTGGATTGATATTATTAAGTAGTTATTTAATCAAAATAAAGTTAGCATTGCCTCGATTTTACTTTTTTGAAGCACAATGAAATTTTTAATAAAATAAACAAAGTTGCAATAAAGTTGCAATATATGAATAGAGATTGATCCAAATTTACCTATTGCAAGGATGTCAATAATGAAAAAAAATATTTTAGCCGCACTGATTGCTGGTACTTTTATAGTTGCCTGCAGTGGCGGTCAGTCGGGAAAATTGATTAAAGCCTATGATGGCCCTGTTCAGTTTGCGAATGTGGTTGCCGATTGTGGTGCAGGAAAAATAGAATTAGGACAGACTGATTATTATGGTACGGTTAGCAGCTCTAATTTTGCAATTCTCAACACACCGGAATTATGTACATTCACTGCGACGGGCAATGCTGACTCAGTTGATACCTCTAATAATAAAAAAATGCCGAATATTAGTTATGTGATTCCTAGAGCGTTATTATCAGTGGGTGATTCAATCACGCTTAGTCCTCTGACAACATTGATTGCTAAACAGATTGACGCTAATACAGCGAATAATATTACAGGAAAAAGCGTCGCTGATATTGTTACGCAAGTTGTTACTGATTTATATCCAGATCTTATCAACGATACTGGTGTTAATGCATTAGACATGGCACGTGATATGGAAGGTACGATTACCAAATTAAAAGTAGACTATCCAGATTCTGTATCTTCAGTGATCGCAACTAATAACGTTACTAGTGATGTGCTTGTTTATTCGGACACCACGACGTTAACCGTTACAGAAATAATCGAAACCAGTAAAGCGGTAGCAGCAGAAGTAATTGCTGTGAATTCTAATTATCCTATCGCTACTGATTCTACAAAGGTTAAAGTTGCGACTTTTGATGTAGAAGCTTCTGTAAAGGCTGTGGCAGATGATACTGCTCTTACTACTGTATCAACAGTTGAGAATGATATGCCAGAGGAACCCGTACCAGCAACGGGTGGAAGTAATTTTTAGCCTTAGCTTTGGTGGCTAAGATAGTTAAGCCTTAAAAGTCACTCCAACCGAGTGACTTTTTTTATTGCAGTGCTGTGTTCTGGAACAGAGCTTATTTTCTATATTACGAAATACGTTTGTATTTTATACGATGTGGCTCGACAGATGCGGCGCCGTAGGTTTTCTTCATCCATTCTTCGTAATCGGTAAAGTTACCTTCGTAGAAATTCACTTGCCCTTCATCGCGGTAGTCAATGATATGGGTGGCGATTCTGTCCAGGAACCAGCGATCATGTGAAATCACCATGACGCAACCGGCAAAATCCAGCAGGGCATTTTCCAGAGCACGCAGTGTTTCGATATCAAGATCATTGGTGGGTTCATCGAGTAATAACACGTTGCCGCCGGATTTAAGTAATTTAGCAAGATGTAAACGACCGCGTTCACCGCCGGATAAATTACCCACAATTTTCTGCTGATCGCCGCCTTTAAAGTTGAAGCGCCCGAGGTAGGCACGACTTGGAATTTCGATATTACCAATTTTAATAATATCGCTGCCACCGGAGACTTCCTGAAAAACGCTGATTTTATCATCCATATCATCACGGAACTGATCGACACTTGCCAGCTGCACACTTGCACCTATAGTGATTTCACCTGAATCGGGTGTTTCAGCACCGGACAACATTTTAAACAGGGTGGATTTACCGGCACCATTGGCACCTATAATGCCAACTATTGCACCTTTGGGAATACTGAAGCTTAAATCATCAATTAAAACCCGACCGTCATAGGATTTACTGAGATGATTAACATCAATCACCTGATCACCTAAACGCTGACCCGGTGGAATAAACAGCTCATTGGTTTCGTTACGTTTTTGGAAGTCCTGATTGTTAAGCTCTTCAAAGCGGGATAAACGCGATTTGCTTTTAGATTGACGGCCTTTAGCATTTGAACGAACCCATTCGAGCTCCTGCTCAATTTGACGTTGGCGGGCTTTCTCCTGGGATGCTTCCTGTTTTAAGCGTGCATCTTTCTGCTCTAACCACGATGAGTAGTTACCTTCCCATGGAATACCGTAACCCCGGTCTAATTCTAAAATCCAGCCGGCGACATTATCTAAGAAATACCGGTCGTGGGTAATCGCTACAACAGTGCCTTCATAGTCATGTAAGAAACGCTCTAACCAGGCAACGGATTCTGCATCGAGATGGTTAGTCGGCTCATCCAGTAGTAGCATGTCCGGTTTTTCGAGCAACAGGCGGCATAATGCCACTCGGCGGCGCTCACCACCTGAAAGGATTGAAATTTTTGCATCCCAGGCCGGCAGGCGCAGGGCATCGGCGGCACGCTCCAGCTGGTTTTCTAAATTATGCCCGTCATGTGCTTGAATAATTGCTTCAAGTTTACCCTGACGTTTAGCCAGTGCATCAAAGTCCGCGTCGGGCTCTGCATAAGCGGCATAAAGCGCATCGAGTGAGGTTAACGCATTTTTAACTTCACTGACCGCTTCTTCAATAATTTCGCGAACGTTTTTATTAAGATCTAATACCGGCTCCTGCGCTAAATAACCAATTTTTGTGCCCGATAAAGCGCGCGCCTCACCGGCAAACTCTTTATCTAGACCTGCCATAATACGTAATAAAGTTGATTTACCTGAACCGTTTAAACCTAATACGCCAATTTTTGCGCCCGGAAAGAAACTCAGCGAGATATCTTTTAAAATAGTACGCTTGGGGGGGACGACCTTGCTCACCTGATCCATTGTGTATATAAACTGTGCCATAAGTGATTGCTCTTGTTAAATGAAAGAAAAAGACAGGATCCCGATGATAGGGCAAAGCAGCGGAAAATAAAACAGGTTGTTAGGGTCTGTTGACCTTTCGCGTGCATTTTTGCAGAAATTGGTGCGTGCTTTATACAAGGCAGAGCCTGCAACTTGTCGTTATTCTAAATAAATAGGTGATAACGCCTATGATCGTGCGCACAAATGCTGCCCTTGAGTTCATCTAAAAGCGTCCTGCGCAGCGTTGATCAAAGTTTACATAGAATAACTATGCTGCTCTCCTCATGCCTTGCTCAGAACACTTTTAGATTGAACGAAATTTGTACTCGAAAGGTCAACAGATCCTAAGATAAAAGGGCCATTTCTGCGGGTATCCCACTCAATTTGGGGATTTTCATTTTAAATCCCCAAATTATTCATTTGTTTACGCTATGCAACAGGGTAAGATTAGGTGAAATTTGTTACATTAATAAATCAGCCGATTTTAAACCACACCCAGCAGGAGTTATGCATGTTTAACCGTGATATGAATATTGCCGATTATGATCCAGAATTATGGCAGTCAATTACTGATGAAGTTCAGCGCCAAGAAGACCACATTGAACTGATTGCATCAGAAAATTACACCAGTCCACGTGTAATGGAAGCGCAAGGTAGTCAGTTAACTAATAAATACGCAGAAGGTTACCCGGGTAAACGTTATTACGGCGGCTGTGAATATGTTGATGTGGCTGAATCGTTAGCCATTGAACGTGCTAAATCTTTATTTGGCGCTGATTATGCAAACGTTCAACCTCACTCAGGTTCGCAAGCGAATGCTTCAGTTTACCAGGCGCTTTGTGCACCGGGTGATACTATTCTGGGTATGAGTCTTGCTCATGGTGGACATTTAACCCATGGTTCCCACGTCAGTTTTTCCGGTAAAATGTACAATGCTGTGCAATACGGAATCACCCCTGAAACGGGTATTCTAGATTATGCGGAAATTGAACGTCTTGCTGTCGAACATAAACCAACCATGATCATTGCCGGTTTTTCTGCTTATTCGGGTATTGTTGATTGGGCTAAATTTCGCGAAATAGCGGATAAAGTAGGCGCTTATCTGTTTGTTGATATGGCGCACGTTGCAGGGCTAGTGGCTGCGGGTCTTTACCCGAATCCAGTGCCTTTTGCCGATGTTGTTACTACCACAACGCATAAAACCTTAGGCGGTCCGCGTGGCGGCCTGATCCTTGCTAAAGCCAATGAAGCGATTGAGAAAAAATTAAACTCAGCGGTTTTCCCCGGCCAGCAAGGTGGTCCGCTAATGCACGTTATTGCAGCTAAAGCGGTTGCATTTAAAGAATGTGCTGAACCTGAATTTGCTGTTTACCAGCAACAGGTTTTAGATAATGCAAAAGCCATGGTTAAATCCTTCCTGGCGCGTGGTTACAAAATCGTTTCTGGCGGTACTGAAAACCATTTATTCCTGGTTGATTTAATCGCTCAGGAGATCACCGGTAAAGAAGCGGATGCTGCCTTGGGTAATGCGCATATTACGGTTAACAAAAACTCTGTGCCAAATGATCCGCGTTCTCCTTTTGTTACTTCAGGTCTACGAATCGGTACGCCGGCACTGGCACGTCGTGGTGTTAATGCACAACAATCTGCTGAGCTTGCGTTATGGATGTGTGACATTCTTGATGCAATCAAAGATGAAGCTAAACTTGCTTCAACCATTGAAGCGGTTAAAGTTAAAGTTGCTGCGCTTTGTAAAGCTTGCCCTGTTTACGGATAATCTTTCAATAATAAGCGCTCAAAAGCTACGCATCGCGTAGCTTTTTTTTACCCTTTTTTTGACTCTATAAAGCAAATTACTGTTAAAACAGGCGCTAAACAGGTTACTATTACACCTTGAAATTAAATTCATAGTAAATTTGTGATATTTGTCAATAGATCTAGTCAACTTTTAAGGTTGATTAATTCTGAATAAGAGTGAGATTAAATGTACTGTCCTTTTTGTAATGCTCAAGATACTAAAGTTATCGACTCGCGCTTAGTTTCAGAAGGATCTCAAGTGCGTCGCCGGCGCAGCTGCAATGAATGTAATGAACGTTTTACCACCTATGAATTTGCAGAACTGTTAATGCCGCGTTTAATCAAGTCCGATGGCCGTCGTGAACCCTTTAATGATGACAAATTGCTGGTCGGTATTAACCGTGCTTTAGAGAAAAGACCCGTGAGTCTGGAAGACATTGATGCAGCGGTTAACAAACTAAAATCAACCCTGCGGGCGACGGGCGAGCGTGAAGTGACCTCTAAAATAGTCGGTGAACTGGTGATGGAATTACTGAAGGGTTTAGATAAAATTGCCTATATCCGTTTTGCGTCGGTTTACCGCTCCTTTAAAGATGTTAAAGAGTTTGGTGAGGAAATAGCCAAGCTCGAGACTGATTTTTAGCCTAATGGCATCACCCTTATTAGAATAAAATTTTTACTGTTTTTACTCTTGTTAATGTAGAAGATTGAATATTAATGAATACTGCGGTTTTTTCAGACTTAGATAAATTTTATATGGCTCGCGCGATATTGCTGGCCAAAAAAGGGCGCTTCACCAGCTCACCCAATCCTAATGTGGGTTGTGTGATTGTGGCAAATAATATAATAGTGGGCGAAGGATTTCATCAAAAAGCTGGCTTAGGACACGCAGAAGTGAATGCTCTTGCGATCGCTAAAGATAAAGCTATTGGTGCAACCTGTTACGTGACTTTAGAGCCCTGTTCCCACTTTGGCCGTACGCCTCCTTGCGCGCTAGCCTTAACCAAAGCAGGGGTCAAACGCGTGATCGTTGCCATGGTTGACCCTAACCCTAAGGTCGCAGGAGAAGGGATTAAAATATTGAAGAAGGCGGGAATACAAGTTGACCTTGGTCTGCTTGAAAATGAAGCGATGGATTTAAACCGTGGTTTTATTAAACGGATGCGAGTTAAACAGCCTCGTGTCACGGTAAAACTTGCCAGCAGTTTAGACGGAAAAACAGCCCTTAAAAATGGTCAAAGCCAGTGGATAACAGGCCCTGCCGCGCGTTGTGATGTGCAATATTTCCGGGCACTGCAAAGTGCAATATTGACCGGAAGTGCAACGGTTATTGCCGATGATCCGAGTTTAAATGTGCGCTATGAAAGCTTAAAAAAGCATCCGGATTTTGATCTGACATTGGCGCCTTCTGAAATACGCCAACCGATACGTATTATTTTAGATTCCCGCAATACACTCACCCTTAAAGAAAAATTATTTTCACTTGAAGGCAAAGTATTGCTGGTGTCACTGTTTCCCCGTGACGATTTACCAAAAAATAAAAATCAATTAAGCGCTGATGTCGAACAACTGATCGGCACGAATGATGGCCATGGTCGGATTGACCTTAGGGCCTTATTAACCCAGTTAAGTGATTATGAAATCAACGATCTTTGGGTTGAAGCCGGGGCGACGCTCGCGGGAGAGTTTTTTAATCATCAGCTGGTGGATCAATTTATTCTTTATCAGGCACCAAAATTAATGGGCAGTCAGGCGCGAGATTTAGTAAACTTGCCTGATTATTCAAAAATGATTGAGGTTGTGCAACTAACACTGCAGAGTGTGGTTTTAATTGGCAATGATATTCGCATTACAAGTACAAGTGACAGGGGTTAATATGTTTACAGGAATTATAGCGGCAGTCGGTAAGGTCACTGCCATTAAAAACAATGCCAAAGATATCACCATCAGCGTCGATGCGGGGAGCCTTGATTTAAGTGATGTAAAAGTGGGTGATAGCATCTCCAATAATGGCGTTTGCTTAACGGTGACCAAGTTAAGTGGTAAGGGCTTTGATGCTGATCTTTCTAACGAGACGTTAAAGCGCAGTGGTTTTTCTCAAATCAAAAGCGGTTTTTTGCTTAATTTAGAAAAAGCGATGCAAATGAATGAGCGTTTTGGCGGACACATTGTTAGCGGGCATGTGGATGGTGTTGGTGAAGTGATATCCGTTAACCCCCTTGGCAATGCCGTTGAATACTGGATTAAAGCACCCGATGAATTGGCTAAATATATCGCAGAAAAAGGATCCATTACCGTTGATGGCGTGAGTTTAACCACCAATGAAATTAACGGCGCTGCTTTCAAATTGACTATTATCCCGCACACAATATCGCAAACGACTATGGTGAACTATAAAGTGGGCACCCAAGTCAATTTAGAAGTTGATGTTATCGCCCGTTATTTAGAACGTTTAATGCTGGGTGATAAAGCCGCTGAAAGCCGCAATGACAATAAATCAACCATGGATCTGCTCGCTCG
>NZ_PJBP01000153.1 GCF_002836415.1 Psychromonas sp. MB-3u-54
TTTTAAAACACCAAACAAATTCGGCTACGCAATCCCCTTCCATTTTTCTTGTAATGAACAAACGCTTTAGCAAGTGAAATCATGGAGGATTTCGCTAAGTTCGGCTCCGTACAGGGATGTACGGTCCGAAATGGTGCGTTAAAAAGAGGTTGGGCAGTACAAGATCAAAAAATGGCTAGGGGTGTCGCTTTTTGCCTACTTTTTTTCGGCACTAAGAAAAAGTAAGGTTGCCGTCAGGGCGAAACCACCAGCGATAAAACTACATTGAACGCGAACAAGCGAAAGCCTACAAACAAACCTATTTGGCTAGGAAAAGACCAAAAACAATTAAACTTCCTGCCCTGCTGCCCAGCCGCATGCCCATGCCCATTGGAAGTTAAAACCTCCCAACCAACCGGTCACATCTAATGCTTCGCCGATAAAATACAAGCCAGATACGTTTTTGCAGGCAAAGGTTTTTGATGAAACAAAATCCGTATCAATACCACCAAGGGTAACTTCTGCGGTGCGATAACCCTCTGTCCCGTTGATTTGCGGAGACCAGTGCTGAAAGAGTTGTGTGATCTCCTGAAGCTGCTTTTCGTTATACTGTTTAAGCGGTAAGCTTTCGATCTCTGAAAATGCTAATAAACACTCAACCACACGTTTAGGTAGCTGTTGCGCTAACACTGTTTTCAAAGCCTGATCGGGATGATTTTTCTGGGCATGTAACAGTTCAGCAAAAAGATCCAGATTAGGTAGAAGATCTAAGCTTATTTTCTCACCCGGCTGCCAGTAATTTGAAATTTGTAAAATAACCGGGCCGCTTAAACCGCGATGAGTAAATAACAACGCTTCACTAAAGCTGATTTCTTTACTTTTTTTACCGTTAGTTACTCGGCACGTTGCCCGTGCGGGTAGACTAATACCGGATAATTCAGTAAATTTTTCTTTTTGGCTCTGCTGCAGGGTAAAAGGAACTAATCCCGCCCGAGTCGCTTTAACCGGTATTCGATATTGATCGGCAATTTTATAAGCCAGCGGTGTTGCCCCCATTTTAGGTAAAGATAAGCCACCCGTTGCAACCACTAATGATTGGCATTGATATTCACCTAATTTAGTTTGTACGGAGAAATGGTTATCCGCTAATTTACTATGGCTGAATATTTCACATTGGACTTGGACTTTAACTCCGGCATCTTTCGCCTCATTAAGTAACATGGCAACAATTTGTTTGGCACTCTCATCACAGAATAGTTGTCCGTGATCGCGTTCATTCCAGCTTATTTGGTGTTTGTCCACCAGCGCAATAAAATCCCACTGGGTATAACGGCTTAATGCCGATTTGACAAAATGCGGATTATCACAAAGAAAATTACCCGGTTCAGTATAGAGATTGGTGAAGTTACAACGTCCACCACCACTCATAATTATTTTTTGACCTGCCCGCTTAGCATGTTCAAGCACTAGAACCTTACGCCCGCGCTTGCCCGCTTCTATCGCACACATCAGCCCCGATGCACCTGCACCTATGATAATCACATCCCACATATTTCACCCCATAAATTAATGCGCTAAGGATACACTATTTAAAGGGGAGTTCGACAACCATTCGCGATAGGAAAGCACTAAAAAAGGGGTCGTTGTTAGCGGTTAGCGTTAACTTTATATTGTTCGGATTAAATTTTTATTCTGTTTGACCAATACGGCATCAGCCACCCTTCTTGTATGCTGTATTTAAAACCGGTTTTAAAAATATAAAACGGATCAATTAAACCGTTCAGAGTGCTCTACTTATACCAAAAGCATTAAATTTATGACCAGTTGCTTCAAATGAAAAATTTACGCTATCAAAGCCGCCGGGATAATTTTGAATAGTAAATCTGATTACGTTATTAATGCGTTTGCTATGAGATTATCGGTAGATGCATTCAATGCACCGCGGGCAGCGATAATCGGTGCAGCGAATAAGCGACAGCTTAGTATCTGAGCAGACACCCTACGCGCTATACGTTTGTTGTCATGGTTGGTGCTAGTTGGCGTTCAAATAAGACCGTCATTAAATATAATTAATTTTTTCAAAGGAAAAACACATGATGGTAACTTGCAGGGAAAGTCTTGAAGAGCCGTCTTAGTCTGGTATTTTCTTGTTGATAAAGTGAAATATGATGAAGTAGAAATTGATGAAGTGAAATATGAGGAAGTAGAAATTGATGAAGTGAAAGCTGATGATCACGAAGAATCGGAAGCTGTAAAATTAATAGCCAAAAAAAAGGCCGCTAAAGCGGCCTTGATATTAACGATTGATGTTAATTATTATTCAGCAGGAACTGCTGCTTTAGCCGTTTCAATATCTAATAATTCAACTTCAAAAATCAGGGTTGCGCCAGGAGGAATTGAACCTGCGCCCTGCTCTCCGTAAGCTAATTCAGCTGGAATAACAAACTTGTATTTTTCGCCAACATTCATCAACAGCACACCTTCAGTCCAACCGGGAATAACACGGTTAAGCGGGAACTTCGCAGGTTCACCACGACTGATTGAGCTGTCAAATTCAGTTCCGTCAACCAAGGTTCCTACATAATGCACTGTTACTGTGTCTTCAGCTTGGGGTTTAGACCCTTCCGCGGCAGTCATTACTGAGTACTGTAAACCAGAGTCAGTCACAGTGACGCCCTCGACCTTGGCATTATCAGCTAAAAACACTGCTGCTTGTTCAGCCATTTTTTCGCCTTTTTCTTTCATTTTTGCTTCTGCGGCAGCTTGTACCTGTTCACCATAAGCATTAACGGTTGCAACCACTTCTTCCTCGGTTAGCTTAGAAGTATCACGTAGCGAATCCGTAACACCGGCAATAATCGCTTCTGTATCAAGCGTTTCTAATCCGAATTCAGCTTGTTTAGCAATACCAGCTTTAATCTGTGTCGAAAATGAGACGCCAATTGCATAGGCAGCTTTTTCGGCATCATTTTCGAAAGCGACTTTCTCTACCACTTTATCTTGTACTTGAGCGACGGGCTCTGGTTTGTCTTCACACCCTACAGTAAATGCTACCGCAGCGGCTAATAACGAAACTTTAAATACATTTTTCATTGTTACTCCAAATTGTTTCTTATTATTAAATTAACTGTTTTTTGTTTTCTCTTTCTGAAAAAGAGAAAAAACGAGGATTAAAATTTTCAGATTCTCACAACTCTAGCGCTAATGATAAGGAAATTCAATTAACGATATGATTTATTAAAGCGCCTTATAGTTAATATTATCAAATAGTTGTTTCGTTATTACATCTTATTTTAGAATTTTTTTATTAATACCAGTAATACTGGTCGGCATAAGCCTGCGCATTATCAAAGCGAACACTTACGAGGCTCAATAATGAAATTTTCCTTGCCAATAAATTCTGAAATCGATTTTACCGGTGCGCGCTATAACGCACCGTTTATTGACAGGTAAACACAGAAGTAGTTCATATTTATTTATAAATAGAAAAAAAACATCTCTTAAAGCAGAAGTAGTATACTTAATGACTTAGTTAAAAAACGCCTTATTGCGCTAAAAGATAGGAAGCAGAATGGATCAGGAAAAACGCATTGAACAATTAGAAATGAAAGTCGCCTTTCATGAAGACAATATTGAGACCTTAAATGAAGAGATCTTTCAACAACAGCGTAAATTACAATTAATTAGCGAACAGCTGGCGGTACTGGCAATAAAATTAAAAGATGCCCAGCCGAACCAACTTGCAGCTGAAAAAGAAGAGATGGCACCTCCTCATTATTAGTAAGCTAATGTTGAAGCTTTAACATACTAAAAAGCTTCAACATTTTGCTAGTGAACGCGCTGCAGAGGGGCTAAAATAATGCGGCTAAATCCGAGTTAGTGATCAAACCATGACTTTCCCAATCACCGGAGCCGGTTTCGGGGGGAGTAGCACTGCCAGCAGAAAAATGCTTTTGTGATTCAAATAATTCGCTATTATAAATAACAAAGGCGTTTTGTTTGTATTCTAGTTTAGGGTTAAAATAGAATACATCATTAGTTTGCAGTTCAGATTCAAGAATAATAGCCCTTGACTGCGCCAAATTAATTTTCTCTGAATAGAGATAAGTCTGCTCATCGCCTTTTGAATCATCCCACTTTATTTGCAGTGTAACGGTGCGTATACTAGCACCGTCAGCGAGATCGGAAGAGACTGCCCATTCCAGATTAAAAGTTGTCAGGCCGGGTTCCTCCGTCGGTAAATTAACACCTACAAGCGCATCGAGACGGGCAACATTATCATAGCTGAGTAATTCATTCATTTTCTGGTTTGCCAGGGCAATCACTTCAGTATGTGCCACATTATCGCGATTTTGCTCAACAATAAGTTTTTGTAAACCGGTTATATTCACGGCGGTTAAACTAATTATTAATAACGACACTAATATTTCAACCAATAAAAAACCATTTTGAGCTGTTTTTTTAAACATTAAAAATCCCTCCATGACCCTTGCACAATACTATAACCGTTATAGATAGCGCGATTCCGACCTATATTTCCGTATAATGTATTAAGCACTGTTTTGTCATAACGTACAGAAAAGGGTTGCTCGTTATCAACATTGGGGGTTACATCATACGAACAACTGTATTCACTTAACAATGCTCCGTTAACTCTTACCCCCCCAAGATCAACAACATTGTGATCGCTAGAAAGGAAATACAGCATGCCAATAACGGCTGCTCCTTTCTTTGGCACCCCGTTCTCGTGTTGAAGGAGAAAGGTTCCGCCTTCTATAAAGACCATTTTGGGATTCTCCACCGTGCCGAGAGTAAAGTGTCTATTGCCAGATGTTGAACTTTGACCTGCATCATTTGGGTCTATATCACAATTTCCTGTGATATAAATAGTATCTATATCGGGATGGTTTAGTGCTAACGCATCTAAGCGTTCCGAGCAGCTTGTACTTAAGGTGCCATCTGTCATATCAATTTTCGCAACGTCAGCAGAATTTTTTAATGCCGTGATACCTGCATTTTTACTCACTCCAAAGGTGCTTTCGAACAGTGAACTGGCCGCTGAACCACCTGCAGCTGCTGTTCCATAAAAATTAGAACCGGTGGCTATATTATTTGGCCATTGAATAACGTCACCCTGCTCATCAACTGAGCCTATTTCCAGCGAGTTATCCGAATTTATTGGCTCATAAAAATTGTCGTCATTAACAGGCCCGGGGCATAAATCCGTCGGTGCTACTGTAGACTTACTGACCAGTTGATAATCTGCAAAATTACCCGGAGATTCACAATCTGCGGCACTAACCCCTTCACATCCATTATTAACCATAGCCACTGCATCCAGATTCAGTCTGCCATTGAGTGAAGCAGCTGCGGCAGGAAGATTAAAACCCATTACAGGTTTAATCTGCAGGGAAATGATGCGCTGCGCACTGTCATCCATAGAAGTACCCGTTGAGACTAGTTTCAGCGTATTAGTATTAAGCCAAGTGAGCTGCACGCTGTAGTGGTTGTCCGTTGAACTGTCAGTATAAGTTGTACTGACATTATAAGTTGCACTGTTGAAAATATCAGGTCCGAGGATGGGATCATCAAGTCTACTCAATAGCAAATTGAGACCTGATTCCGCATTAACAAAGGCCTGATTATTACGGTAATCATTAGCCACAATTTTATTATCAAGCAGTTGAGTCGATGCCATCTGTGCTGTAAATGCAATGCTTGCGATACTTAACAAAACCGTCGTAGTTAATACCACAAACCCTTTATATTGATTAATTGAGTTCATTAATAGACTCCAGAAAAGTCATTTAAGATAGATCAAGATTGAAATATCTTGTCATGACGAAATAGGACGATCCGGAGGACTGAGATAAAAAGACTCATTAGATTTTATCTACGACTCTCTTAATAACGTTTAAAACGATATTAAATTTTCCTTTTACCTTCTACCGGATGGGTATTAATCTTCAATTTTTTAATCACTTACAATGAATTGAAACTAATAAAGGAAGGTAAAAACCATTCTGAGGTTGTTAAGCATCCCTGCCATATTTTCAAATCCATATTTTTAAGCGCTTTAAATATACCCATTTAGATGATAGTAAAAGATTTTATTTTCACCAGTTCAGTTTAGGAGAGCAAGGATAAAAATGAAGTTATAATAAAAAAAACATGATTTCTTATCGCAAAAAAAAAAGATCGCGACCGCTGCTATTGATACAGATCGCAGAACAAGTTTTAATCACTCTATAAATTAACCTTAATGCAACAAATTTTAGCTACCTCACAATTTAGTCATTGGCTCTGCTTTACACTCACTTCCGAATTAATCAGCAATTACAATCATTTCCTCATTAGCAGGTGATTGGTTTATTTTAATAACTGGAGTTAAACATGAGTGAAGAGCACATTTACCCCGTAACAGATAACCTTGCAAAAAACAGCTTACTGACTAATGAAGAGTATTTAACACAATATCAAGCTTCTATTAGCGATCCGAGCACGTTTTGGGGTGAAAAAGGTAAAATTTTAGACTGGATTAAACCTTACACAAAAGTCAAAAATAGCTCCTACGATTCGGGCCATGTCAGCATCAAATGGTTTGAAGACGGACAACTTAATGTTTCAGCTAACTGTATCGATAGACACCTTGCCACTAAAGGTGACCAGGTTGCCATTCTTTGGGAAGGTGACACTGCAGATCAGGAAGAAAAAATAACCTATAAGCAGCTGCATCAACGTGTTTGTCAGTTTGCCAATGTATTAAAATCCCAAGGTGTTAGAAAGGGTGATGTTGTTTGTTTATATATGCCAATGACACCGGAAGCGGCAGTTGCCATGCTTGCCTGTACACGTATCGGTGCGGTTCATTCAATTGTCTTTGGTGGTTTCTCGCCCGATGCGATTGCCGGACGTATTGTCGACAGTAGTGCAAAAATAGTTATTACCGCAGACGAGGGTCGTCGCGGTGGACGTGCTGTTCCTCTTAAAGCAAATGTTGATGAAGCACTAACAAGAGACGGCACAGACTGCGTAAAAAGTGTCATTGTCTTTAAAAATACCGGTGGAGAAGTCAATTGGGTTGTCGGTCGAGATCTTGACTGGGAATCAGTTTGTGCCGATGAATCAAGTGAATGTGAACCGGAAGCGATGAATGCAGAAGATCCGCTTTTCATTCTCTATACTTCGGGCTCCACGGGGACGCCTAAAGGTGTTCTCCATACTACCGGCGGTTATTTGGTTTATGCTGCCATGACGTTCAAATATGTATTTGATTACCAGGAAGGTGATATTTACTGGTGTACTGCCGATGTAGGCTGGATCACCGGGCACAGTTATTCGGTTTATGGCCCGCTTGCTAACGGCGCAACCACCTTAATATTTGAGGGTGTACCCAATTACCCTACTCCAGCACGCATGAGTGAAGTTGTTGATAAACACAAAGTTTCTATTCTTTACACTGCGCCAACGGCAATCCGGGCACTGATGGCAAAAGGTGATCAGGCGATTGAAGGGACACACCGTTCTTCATTACGTATTTTAGGCTCCGTTGGAGAACCCATTAACCCTGAAGCATGGGAATGGTACTACAACAAAATAGGCGATAAGCGCTGTCCTATCGTTGATACCTGGTGGCAAACTGAAACCGGCGGCATCTTAATTACGCCGCTGCCTGGTGCAACTGACCTGAAACCCGGTTCTGCAAGCCTTCCCTTCTTTGGTGTTCAACCCGCCATTGTTGATAGCGAAGGCGTTGTTTTAGAAGGTGAAGCTGCAGGTAACTTAGTCATGCTAGATAGCTGGCCAGGACAAATGCGCACGCTTTATAACAACCATGACCGTTTCGAACAAACCTATTTCAGCACTTTTAAAGGCATGTACTTTACCGGTGATGGCGCGCGTCGTGACAGCGATGGATATTACTGGATAACCGGACGTGTTGATGACGTACTAAACGTTTCAGGTCACCGTATGGGCACCGCTGAAATAGAAAGTGCGTTAGTTGCTCACCCTAAAATAGCGGAAGCCGCCGTTGTTGGCGTACCACACGAAATTAAGGGTCAGGGTATCTATGCTTATGTCACCTTAAATGAGGGTGAGTACCCTTCTCCTGAGTTATACGCTGAAGTTAAACAATGGGTACGTAAAGAAATTGGCGCAATCGCAACACCTGATATTTTACATTGGGCAGAAGGTTTACCTAAAACACGCTCAGGTAAAATTATGCGCCGTATTTTACGTAAAATAGCAACGGGTGAAAGTGATTCTTTAGGTGATATTTCAACACTGGCCGATCCAAGTGTTGTTGATCAACTTATTAAAGAGAATCGCGAAACGAGCTAGTCCGCACACTTTAGCGATATTTCTGCTGGCATGCCGCCAGCAGAGCAGATAGACTTCCAGAACATCGTTTCTGGGAGTCTTTTTTTATGGCACAACAAATAAAAATATTAGTTTTAAATGGGCCTAACCTTAATTTATTAGGACAACGTGAACCCGAGGTCTACGGTAGTAAGACGCTTAGTGACATCATTAAAGAGTTAAGCGATGAAGCTGCGCTGCAGAATGTTGCATTATCACACTTACAATCAAACCGTGAATACGAACTGATTGAAAAAATCCACGACGCCTTTGAGAAAATTGATTTTATTATTATTAATCCGGCCGCATTTACGCACACCAGTGTTGCGCTTCGTGATGCGTTATTAGGGGTTAATATTCCTTTTATAGAAGTACACCTTTCCAACGTCCATGCACGTGAAAATTTCCGTCATCACTCTTACTTATCTGATATTGCACAGGGTGTTATTTGTGGCTTAGGCGCAAAAGGTTACTCTTTTGCATTACAGAGCGCGATTGGTAAATTACGCGATATTTGATTGAATTTCGGTTGTGATGATTAAAGCCCTGATGGTGAACCATAGGGCTTTAAAGCGACTACCACAGAGGGCACAGAGGCGCTGCGCTACAC
>NZ_PJBP01000154.1 GCF_002836415.1 Psychromonas sp. MB-3u-54
GTAGATTTCCCCCATTGCGGTCCATTTATGCTTACCTAATTCATGGTAGGGTAACAGCTCTATTTTCTCGATATTTTTCATCGGCGCAATAAATTTACCCAGAGCATGGACGTCAGCGATAGCATCGGTATAACCGGGTAAAACCACATAACGTAAATACACAGCTTGATGACGCTCTGCTAGATAGTGAGCAAATTCAAGCGTGTATTTATTACTGACGTGGGTTAAATCGATATGTTTATTATTGTCCATCTGTTTGATATCCAATAACACCAGATCAGTGACATCAAGCACGCCTTTAACCGTGTCATCGATTCGGCGCACAAAACCATTAGTATCTAAGCAGGTATGAATACCCTCCAGACGGCAGGCTTCAAAGATCGCTTTAATAAATTCAGGCTGGAGCATAGCTTCGCCCCCGGAAACGGTGATCCCGCCGCCCGATGCTTCCATGTAATGGCGATATTGCACCAGCTCGGCCATTAATTCTTCAACGCTCATCTCTTTACCGGCTTCGGTATCCCAAGTGTCGCGATTATGACAATATTTACAGCGCATTAAACAGCCCTGCAAAAAAATAATAAAACGGATCCCCGGTCCATCAACGGTACCACAACTTTCAACAGAATGAACGCGTCCGGTTACTGACATTAGAAGTCCTTAAAAATAGATTATTTGATTTGCATTTTACGGAAAAAAACCAAGCAAATAAATATTTTATAATAGATAAAAAGAAAGGTTTCATCTGTACAGATGAAACCTTTGCAATTATAGCAGGCAGACTGAAGATGCCTCTTCGAGTTTAGGTTCTACCTGAATATTTTTTTACAACCTTGCAGTAAAGGTACGTGAAATAACATCGCTTTGCTGTTCTTTAGTTAACGAGTTAAAACGTACGGCGTAACCGGAAACACGGATAGTCAACTGCGGGTATTTTTCAGGATTTTCCATTGCATCGACCAACATTTCACGGTTCATTACGTTTACGTTTAAGTGCTGACCGCCTTCAATTTCAGGGGTGTGCTTAAAGTAACCGTCCATCAGACCCGCCAAGTTTGTTTTTTGTGAATCGTCAGTTTTACCTAATGCATTCGGTACGATTGAGAAAGTATATGAAATACCATCTTGAGCGTAGGAAAATGGCAGTTTAGAAACAGAGGTTAATGATGCAACCGCACCCTTTTCATCACGACCATGCATTGGGTTAGCACCAGGCGCAAAGGGCATGCCAGAGCGACGTCCGTCGGGTGTATTACCGGTTTTCTTACCGTATACCACGTTAGAGGTAATAGTAAGGATAGACTGAGTCGCACGGGCATTGCGGTACATTTTGTGAGATTGAATTTTTTTCATAAAACGTTCAACAAGATCACAAGCCATTTCATCGACACGCGGGTCATTGTTACCAAATTTAGGGTAATCACCTTCGATCTCAAAATCAGTTGCAATACCGTCTTCATCACGCACAGGTTTAACCGTTGCGTATTTAATCGCAGAAAGTGAATCTGCGGCAATTGAAAGACCGGCAATACCACAAGCCATAGTACGTTCAACATCACGATCGTGCAGTGCCATTAGAGATGCTTCATAGCTGTATTTGTCATGCATATAATGAATACAGTTAAGTGCAGTGACGTAGGTTTCAGCTAACCAGTCCATAAAGTGGTCAAGGTTGGCGAAGACTTCATCGTAATCTAATACTTTCGATGTGATTGCCGGCAATGCATTAGGGCCAACCTGCACTTTAGATTTTTCATCTACGCCGCCGTTGATTGCGTAAAGCAAGGTTTTAGCAAGGTTGGCACGGGCACCAAAGAACTGCATCTGCTTACCGACAATCATCGGGGAGACACAACAGGCGATAGCATAATCATCGTTATCGAAATCGCTGCGCATTAAGTCATCATTTTCATACTGGATAGAAGAAGTATCAATCGATACTTTCGCGCAGTATTTTTTGAAGTTAATAGGTAATGCTTCAGACCATAGAACAGTAATATTCGGCTCAGGAGAAGGGCCCATAGTGTATTGTGTATGCAGAATACGGAAGCTGCTTTTAGTCACTAGCGTACGTCCGTCAACACCCATACCGCCAATAGATTCCGTTGCCCAGATAGGATCGCCGGAGAACAGATCATCGTATTCAGGTGTACGCAGGAAACGTACCATACGTAATTTCATAACCAAGTGATCGATAAGCTCTTGTGCTTCAGTCTCGTTAAGTACACCTGCCTGCATGTCTTTTTCGATATAGATATCAAGAAAGCTCATGGTACGACCGAATGACATCGCAGCGCCATTTTGTGATTTTATTGCCGCCAGATAACCGAAATAAGTCCACTGAATCGCTTCTTTGGCATTTTTTGCCGGGCGAGAGATATCACAACCGTATTTAGCCGCCATCTCTTTGATTTGTGCTAGTGCTCGGTATTGCTCAAAGATCTCTTCACGTAATTTGAGCGTCTCTTCAAGTGTTGCTCCTGCAAGTAAATCTTTTTCTAAGCTTTTATGCTGCTTTGCTTTGTCGGCCATTAGGAAGTCAATTCCGTACAGCGCAACACGACGGTAATCACCGATAATGCGGCCACGGCCGTAAGCATCTGGCAAACCGGTTAAGATACCTGATTTACGACATTTTAGGATATCACCCGTGTAAACATCAAAAACACCCTGGTTATGTGTTTTACGGAATTCAGAGTAAATTTTATTAATAGTTGGATCGAGTTCTTTACCATAAACTTTACAAGAACCTTCGATCATACGAATACCGCCGTTAGGGATAATCGCACGTTTTAAGGGCGCATCGGTTTGCAGACCAACAATAGTTTCTAAATCTTGGTTGATGTAACCGGCATCATGAGCGGTAATTGTCGAAACAATATCAGTATCGAAATCAACCGGCGCATGGGTGCTGTTTTCCAGTTTGATTCCTTCCATCACTTTAGCCCAAAGCGCATCAGTGGCTTGGGTTGCACCCGCTAGGAAACTTTCATCACCGTCAAAAGGTGTGTAGTTTTGTTGGATGAAGTCTCGAACATTAACGTCAGTTTTCCAAACGTCACCAGCAAAACCTTGCCATGCCGATGCCAATTCTTCATTAAGCTTAGTCATAACGATTTACCTTGTAGTTGAATTTAGTATGAGTTGAATTTAGTATGAGTTGAACTGTAAATAGATTCTATAGTGCTTATTTTTTTTTCTGCATTGGACGTAAATAGATCATCCAGTGCATTAAACCTACTATTACGCCCCCACCAATAATGTTACCGATGGTCACTGGAATTAAGTTATCGAAAATAAAATTGGAAATTGTTAAGTCTGAGTATTGCCCGGCGTTCTCTCCGATAGAGATCCAAAATTCTGCGGGAGCAAATTGCTGGATTAAAATGCCGCTAGGGACCATAAACATATTGGCAATACTATGCTCAAAACCAGAGGAAACAAACATGGTGACAGGTAGAAATACGGCAAACATTTTATCGCTAACAGTGCGTGCGCCAAATGCCATCCACACGGCCAGACAAACCATAATATTACATAAAATACCCAGTGAAACGGCTTCTATGAAGGAGTGATGCAGTTTATGTTGGGCAATATGTAAGACTGTTAATCCCCATTGCCCGTGATCTGCATTGTACATACCCGCAAAAAATATGAGTAAAACAAGGAAGGTTGCGCCGATAAAGTTACCAAAATAAACAATCACCCAGTTTTTAAGCAGTTGTGCCATGGTGATGCGTTTGCTCGCTTTAGCTATCAGCGTTAGCGTACTGCTGGTGAAAAGTTCGCCGCCTACGACAACGATTAACAGTAGGCCGAGACTAAATGCGGCACCACCTGCAAATTTACTAAGACCCCAGGCGACATTTTCACTGCCGGTGGTGACTGTGACATAAAAAACAAAGGCGAGGCTGATAAAAAGACCCGCAGTAACCGCGAGGTAAAAAGCTGATAGGGGGGCTTTAGTTGCTTTATTATATGCAATTTCACCCGCTTTTTCGGTTAGTTGATGAGGCAGTAGTTCTTCTAATTTATTTTCTGCAAGCATCTCGTTTCGTTCCTGTTTATTGAGAGTACAAGAAGTTTAACAAATGGATAATGTAATAAATTTGATTTAAATCAATTGCCGGGGATTGGTTGTAATTTTATTACATTTTCGGTATTTTTTATCACTTTCACGATAAAGCTGTGCGTTGAGATTATTTTTCTAAAAGGGATAATTCAACACAATGATAATGACAGAGAGTCTGCTTATGCTGAATTGTTTGTTGCTAAATCACGGAATGACAAGCAAACAGTGATAAAGGCTTATTCTGTTTATTATAGTAATAGTTCTATTTCTTGTAAAATTTGTAAACACCATTCATCGATACGTTGATCGCTTAATTCGTATTGTGAGTCTTCGTCAAGCGCCAATCCCATAAAGTGCTGCTGATCGGGTAAAAGGGCTTTTGAAGCAATAAATTCATAGCCTGTTGTTGGCCAGTAACCGACAAAAAGAGGTTCCTGTGGTAGCAGTTCGTCATGCAGCATACCAACGGCATCAAGAAACCATTCACTATAACCCTCTTGATCCCCTAGACCATATAAAGCGATAATTTTATTTTTGAGATTAAGCCCTTCAAGTTCGTTCCACAGTGCTCCCCAATCTTCCTGCAGCTCGCCATAATCCCAAGTAGAAATGCCTAAAATAAGAATATCATAATCATTTATTCTGCTAATGGGGGTTGTTTTTATGTTAAATATCTCAACAAGTGATTCACCTATACAAGCCTGAATCTTTTCAGCTGCAATTTCTGTATAACAAGTACTAGAACCATAAAATAATCCGATTTTCATATATAACGCCCGATAGACTAAAAACGGTGTTAATTTACAGATAAGGGAGTCTTAATGGAAGCATTAAGCATCGATCAATTTTTAGATTCATTATGGTTAGAGAGGGGATTATCGCAAAATACTCTAGAATCATATCGTCATGATTTACATTTGGTTGAAATTTTTCTTGCCACTAAATCGGTTAGTTTGTGCTCAGCCTCGTCAGTAGATTTAATTGATTTTTTTAGTTGTCGTCTGAGCGGAGAGAAAGAATACAAAAATGCATCAACTGCGCGTTTAATGAGTGCCTTACGCCGTTATTATCAATATTTATGCCGGGAAAAAATACGCGAGGATGATCCCAGCGCTAAGCTTGAAAGCCCTAAAATAATCAAACCCTTGCCTAAGTCACTTTCAGAGTCCGAAGTTGACGGATTATTATCCTCACCGGATTTATCCGACAGTGTGCAATTTCGAGATAAAGCCATGCTTGAGCTCCTCTATGCGACGGGTTTGCGCGTTTCCGAGTTAGTCGGGCTGTCGATGGAAGAGATCAATTTAAAACAAGGCGTTGTGCGCGTCACCGGGAAGGGTGATAAAACGCGGTTGGTGCCATTAGGCGAAGAGGCTATCTATTGGGTTGAGCGTTATATAGAGGAAGCGCGTCCGGATCTGTTAAAAGGTCAAAGCAGCGACGTGTTATTTCCAAGTCGCCGCGGCTCTGTGATGGTGAGACAAACGTTTTGGCATCGTATTAAATTTTATGCACAATTATGCGGCATAGATAAAGCTGCGTTATCGCCGCATGTACTGCGTCATGCCTTTGCAACGCATTTATTAAATTACGGCGCAGATCTGCGTGTGGTGCAGATGCTATTGGGGCACAGCAACCTTTCTACAACGCAGATTTACACCCATATTGCACAGGACAGATTGAAAGCTCTGCATCAGGAGCATCATCCAAGGGCATAAGGAAGTCATCTCGGATAATACCAAATGCATTAAAAATATGATCAGTCTTGCTGGTTAAAATTAACGCTATCTGTGTTATGAGTTTTGAAAGGAGAATAACTACTTCCTGCAACTCATGCCTTGCTAGCGTTAATTTTTCCGGGGCAATACAAGATCACTTCTTTAATACACTTGGTATAACACTCAAAAAAACAGGCCCTAGTATTTATTGCTGGCAAATTAAAATATTCACAAAGCAGTGCTTACTAGGCATAATTAAGCCTAATAGACACTCTCTTTATTCCACTAACAATATGAGGTTTGTATGGCGACTATTTTTTCAAAAACAGGGGTTATTTGTGTTTTTTTATTAAGCAGTTTTTCAGCTGTCTCGGCGACGTCTGAATCACCCTCCTCTGCGGTTATTGAGCAAATAACGACTAAAATGAACAGCCTTAAGATCCCCGTTGACACGGTCAAGAAGTCAGCCGTAAAGGGCTTGTATGAAGTCATCTCCGATGGTGATATTTATTATATTAGTGAAGATGCAACCCATTTATTGTATGGCAGTATTTACGATTTAGATAATCGAATGGTTAATATTACTGAGCAGAAAAAAGCACAATTAAGTCGGGCAAAGGTGGTTGAAAATGTCGATAAAATAAGCGCCTTTGAAAAAGACATGATAGTTTTTAAAGCGCCCGATGAAAAACACGTTGTCACCGTATTTACCGATCCGACCTGTAGTTACTGTCAGAAATTACATTCAGAAATGGCAGGTTATAATAAACTGGGCATTACGATCCGTTATTTAGCCTTTCCGCGTGCGGGGATTGATTCTTCGACCTATCATACTATGGTCTCAATATGGTGCTCAGCTGATCCCGTCGATGCGATGAATATGGCTAAAAAACGCCGCGAGATCCCTTTTGAAAACTGTGAAAACACCGTAAAAGAGCAATATGAGCTTGGGCGCTTGTTGGGAATAAATGGTACGCCGGCTTTGATTTTAGAAGATGGTACCCTTGCCCCCGGTTATCTTCCCCCTGAGCGTTTACTGCAGCTGTTAGAGAAAAAATAACGCTGCTGTTTTTCGTCAAGTTTTATAGAGCGTCAATATATAGCCTTTACATAGCGACCCTATTTGAGAATGCAGATTCCTGCATTTTAAAATAGGGTGGTTGACTATTCTTATTATAAAAGTATTTGGTAGCCATTATGCCTACAGTTCAAGTCAAAAAACGAAGCGTTTTAGATCCTGTTCCGATCAACTTATCCTGCTCCCCTTTATTAACTCAGCTTTATATCAATCGCGGTATTAGCAGTGCAAGTGAATTAGATAACAGCACCCAAAGTCTACTTCATGCGCAACAGTTGAAAGGGATCACAACGGCCTGTGAACTTTTATATCAGGCCTTGTTAACGTCACAAAAAATAATAGTAGTAGGTGATTTTGATGCCGATGGTGCGACCAGCACTGCACTGAGTATTTTGGCGTTACGCGGTTTAGGTTTTACCAATATTGATTATCTTATTCCCAATCGTTTTGATTATGGTTATGGATTAAGCCCGGAGATAGTCGATTTAGCCATTACCAAGGGTGCACAGGTATTGATGACGGTCGATAATGGTATTTCCAGTATCTCTGGTGCTAAACATGCAAAAGATAAAGGTCTGAAGTTATTAATTACAGATCACCACTTACCTGGAGCGGAAACTCCACAAGCTGACGCAATAGTTAATCCGAATCAAGTTGGCTGCAGTTTTCCAAGTAAAAATCTGGCGGGTGTCGGTGTCGCTTTTTACGTGATGCTGGCGTTACGTGCTTTTATGCAAAACAAAAACTATTTTACACATCTTAAAGCGCCTAATTTAGCCAAATTATTAGATATAGTGGCCTTAGGGACGGTTGCCGATGTGGTTGTGCTTGATGCGAATAACCGCACGTTAGTCCATCAGGGATTGGCACGAATTCGTGCCGGTGTTTGCCGGGTCGGGATCAGCGCTTTAATCAGTGTTGCCAAAAGAAACCAAGCTCAGTTAGTCGCGAGTGATTTGGGCTTTTCATTAGGGCCCAGATTAAATGCAGCCGGGCGCCTCGATGAAATGAGCTTCGGTGTTGAGTTGTTATTGTGTGAAAATGTTGAGCAGGCAAATATACTCGCTAATGAATTAGATGCTTTAAATCAGTCGCGTCGCGAGATTGAGCAGGGGATGCAGGAGGAAGCGTTAAAAACCTTAGCCAATTTTTCACTGGATGAAAATAATATCCCCCATGCTATTTGTTTATTTGAAAAGGAATGGCATCAGGGCGTGATAGGGTTAGTGGCATCGCGTATTAAAGAAAAATATTACCGTCCTACCTTTGCCTTTGCTAAGGCCAATAATGGCGAAATTAAAGCATCTGCACGTTCCATTCCCGGCGTACATATTCGTGATATGCTCGATTTAGTGGATAAAAAAATACCCGGTGTTATTTTAAAATTCGGGGGACATGCAATGGCTGCGGGACTCTCTTTAAAAGAGGCTGACTTTGAGTTATTCAGTAAAACACTCAATAGGGTACTTGAAGAACAGGTTGATAATGATCTGCTAAACAATATCATCCTTTGTGATGGACAATTAAAAGGACAGCAGTTTAGTCTTGAACAAGCGCAGGAGTTAAGAGATGCGGGGCCATGGGGTCAGGGCTTTCCTGCTCCTCTCTTTGATGGCGAATTTAAACTGCTGCAGCAGCGGCTGGTGGGCAGTAAACATTTAAAAATGACCTTAGAGTTCGAGGGTAAAACGATTGAGGCGATCGCCTTTAATATTGATGTCGAGTTTTGGCCAAATCCTATGGTGAAAAATGTATATTGTGTTTATCGTTTAGATATCAATGAATTTAGAGGCAATAGAACAGTGCAGATGCTGGTGGAAGTGTTGCGAGCGGAGGAAAAGCCAGAAAGCTAGAAGGCGTGAAGGCGTGAAGGCCAACGTATAGCTTTCCAGCCTCGAGCCTCGAGCCTCGAGCCTCGAGCTTCGAGCTTCGAGCTTCGAGCTTCGAGCTTCGAGCTTCGAGCTTCGAGCTTCGAGCTTCGAGCTTCGAGCTTCTAGCTTCTAGCTTCTAGCTTCTAGCTTCT
>NZ_PJBP01000155.1 GCF_002836415.1 Psychromonas sp. MB-3u-54
CGTAGCTCGTAGCTCGTAGCTCGACACTCGTAGCTAAATCATAACCACAAAAAAAGGCGCTTAAAAAGCGCCTTTCTGATCTTGATTCAAACAATCAATTATTTAGATTTTTTTACCGCTTTTGCATTTGGTAAATCTGTAATCGAACCTTCATAGATTTCAGCGGCAAGGCCAACTGACTCATTAAGTGTAGGGTGTGCATGAATAGTTAAAGCAATATCTTCAGCATCACAACCCATCTCAATCGCCAGACCAATTTCGCCTAACAGTTCGCCAGCATTAGTACCAACTACTGCACCACCGATAACACGATGAGTTTCTTTATCAAAGATAAGCTTAGTCATACCCGCAGTACAATCAGATGCGATAGCACGACCGGAAGCAGCCCATGGGAAAACAGATTTCTCATAGTTAATACCCTGCTCTTTTGCTTCTTTTTCAGTCAGACCAACCCAAGCCATTTCCGGCTCAGTGTAAGCAACTGAAGGGATTGTTTTAGGATCAAAGTAATGTTTTTTACCTGCAATCACTTCTGCCGCAACATGTCCTTCATGAGTCCCTTTATGTGCAAGCATCGGCTGACCGACAACATCGCCAATCCCATGGATGTGCGGCACGTTAGTGCGCAGCTGCTTATCAACTTCAATAAAGCCGCGTTCTGTAACATTAATACCCGCTTTTTCAGCATCTAAAGAAAGACCGTTTGGTACACGACCAACCGCAACCAGTACAGCGTCATAGGGTTTTGCTTCGCTAGGTGCATTCTTACCTTCAAAAGACACATAAAGCGCATCTTCTTTGGCTTCAACGGCAGTCACTTTAGTGGACAGCATAATATTGAATTTGCTCTTCACTTTTTTAGTGTAAACCTGCACGATATCAATATCGGCAGCCGGTACTAACTGGTCTGCAAACTCAACGACATCAACGTCAGAGCCTAGTGATTTATACACAGTTCCCATTTCCAGACCGATAATACCACCACCTAAAACAAGCAGGCGTTTTGGCACTGAGCGCAGCTCTAGTGCATCGGTTGAATCCCATACACGCGGATCATCATGCGGTACGAAAGGTAATTTAATCGGACGGGAGCCCGCTGCAATAATTGCATTATCAAAAGTAACAGTGGTTTTTTCATCGCCATCCAGAGCTTCAATCGTATTGGCACCAGTGAATTTACCAAAACCATTCACTACTGTCACTTTACGCATTTTAGCCATGCCTTGCAGGCCACCGGTAAGTTGCGTAACAACTTTATCTTTCCAGATTCGAATTTTATCGATATCCGTTGACGGCTCACCGAATAAAACACCATGTTCAGAAAGTGCTTTAGCTTCTTCTATTACTTTTGATACATGTAACAGTGCTTTAGAGGGGATACAACCGACATTCAAACAAACGCCACCCAATGTATTGTATTTTTCTATTATAACTGTTTCTAATCCTAAGTCAGCTGCGCGGAATGCGGCTGAATATCCTGCAGGACCTGAACCTAATACTACAACTTGTGCTTTAATTTCTTTACTCATTTTGACCTCTATATTTTAGCCGTTACGCCAGAAAAACGATTGAAGTTTTGCGAGTCTATTTTATTGTCAAATAAATGCAAAATAAAAGGTCGACAAATGCCGACCTGTTAACATAATTATAGGATTAATGTACGCAAATCAGACAGATAATTATTAATCGCAGTAATGAAGCGAGCACCTTCTGCACCATCAATAACACGGTGATCATAGGAAAGAGCAAGTGGAACCATCAGACGAGGCTCAAACTCTTTGCCATTCCATAAGGGTTTCATCGCCGACTTAGAGACACCTAAAATAGCAACTTCAGGCGCATTTACGATAGGGGTAAACTGTGTACCGCCGATACCGCCAAGACTGGAGATAGTCATGCTGCCACCCTGCATATCTCTGGTGGTTAATTTACCGGCACGCGCTTTTTTCGAAATTTCTCCGAGTTCACGCGAGATATCATAAATTCCTTTGTTTATTACATCTTTTACTACGGGTACAACCAGACCGTTTGGCGTATCAACCGCAATACCGATATTGATGTATTTTTTCAGGATTAAACTTTCGCCATCTGCTGATAATGAAGAGTTGAAATCAGGATATTGTTGCAGTGCTTTAGCCACCGCTTTCATCATAAAGACTAACGGGCTGATTTTCAGACCTAAGTCACGTTTAACCGCAATCGCATTTTGTTCTTTACGGAACGCTTCAAGTTCAGTGATATCCACTTCATCAAATTGTGTAACATGCGGGATGGTTACCCAGTTACGGTGCAGAGACGGACCTGATATTTTTTGGATGCGTGAAAGTGGCTTAACTTCCACTTCACCAAATTTAGCGAAATCAACTTTTGGAGAAGCAAGCACTTGCAATCCGCCGCCACCACCACCACCACCGGATTTAGCCAGCAATAACTGTGCTTTAACATAAGTCTGCACGTCTTCTTTAGTCGTACGACCTTTAATGCCCGTTGCCGGAATAACAGCAAGATCCAGGTTAAACTCTCGAGCAGTACGGCGCACCGAAGGAGACGCTTTGATTGAGCCGGCAACAGAGACCTGTGAAGGGCTCAGTTGAGCAGCAGGCGCAGTTTTTGGTGCTTCAACAGCGGCAGTAGGAGCAACCGGAGCGGCAGCAACTGGCGCAGCAGCAACAGGAGCCGCAGCACCTTGCACTTCAACCACTAAAATTAATGAACCTTCAGAAACTTTATCACCCGCAGCGACTTTAATTTCTTTAACCACACCTGCAAACGGTGCAGGGACGTCCATTGACGCTTTGTCACCCTCAACCGTTAGGATATCTTGCTCTTCTGCTATGCTATCACCAACAGAAACTAATACTTCTGTTACTTCAACTTCGTCACCACCGATATCGGGAACAGATATTTCTTTTAACTGGGCAGTTGCAGCAGGTGCGTCAGCAACAGGTGCCGCTTCTGCTACGGGTGCAGCAGGTGCATCAGCAACAGGTGCCTCTGCAGCAGCTTCTCCAGCAACTTCAACCGTCAAGACAAGATTACCTTCAGAAACACTGTCTCCCACTTTTACTTTAATTTCTTTAACAACACCGGCAACCGATGAGGGAACATCCATTGATGCTTTATCACCTTCAATGGTTAATATATCTTGTTCCACAGCAATAGTGTCACCAACAGATACTAAAATATCAGTAATATCAGCCGCATCGGCACCAATATCAGGTAGTAAAAATTCTTTTAATTCAGACATAATAATTTTCCTAATCAATAAAAGACGCTGTTATTGTTTAATAACAGCGCATTTGATTTACGCAAATAATGGGTTGGTTTTGTTTACATCGATAGCAAATTTAGCGATGGCTTCAGTAACGACTGAACGTTCGATATCACCACGCTTAGCAAGCTCTGCTAATGCCGCAACAACAACATAACCGGCATTCACTTCAAAGTGACGACGTAAATTTTCACGGCTGTCACTGCGACCAAAACCATCGGTACCAAGCACTTTATATGAATCACTTGGAATAAATGCACGTACTTGCTCAGCGTAGTTTTTCATGTAATCCGTTGCAGCAATCGTTGGTTCATCACCTAATACCTGAGTAATGTAAGCCACTTTTTGCGGAGCTTCCGGGTTAAGCATGTTGTGTCGCTCTGCATCCTGACCTTCACGGGTTAATTCATTAAATGAAGTCACCGAGAAAATATCAGACGCGACGTCATATTCTTCGCTTAGAATAACGGCCGCTCGGCGTACTTCATTCATGATCGTACCTGAACTTAATAACTGTACCTTGTTGCTGCCAGTGTGTGATTGAAGTTTATAGATACCTTTACGAATACCCTCTTCAGCGCCTTCAGGCATTGCCGGCATGGCGTAGTTTTCGTTCATCACCGTTAAGTAGTAGAAAACATTCTCCTGCTTCTCACCGTACATACGCTCAATACCATCTTGAATAATAACGGCCAGCTCGTACACAAAGGTCGGATCATAAGAGATACAGTTCGGGATAGTATTTGCCTGAATGTGACTGTGACCATCTTCGTGCTGTAAACCTTCACCATTTAGCGTAGTACGACCAGCAGTCGCACCGATTAGGAAACCACGTGCCTGTTGGTCACCCGCCATCCATGCCATATCGCCAATACGCTGAAAACCAAACATAGAGTAGTAGATATAGAATGGAATCATCGGTAAATCATTGGTGCTGTAAGACGTGGCAGCTGCTACCCAAGAAGACATTGAACCTAGTTCATTGATACCTTCCTGAAGTACCTGACCCGATTTTGTTTCTTTGTAGTAAGAAACAACGCCGCGATCTTCCGGAGTGTATTCCTGACCATCGGGATTGTAGATACCTACTTGACGGAATAGACCTTCCATACCAAAAGTACGACCTTCATCGGCAATAATAGGGACGATATTTTTACCGATATTTTTGTCTTTTAATAATAGGTTTAATATACGTACATAAGCCATGGTCGTTGAGATTTCACGTTTTTGCTCTTGTAACAGCGGTGCGAATTTATCCAGCGCCGGTATCTCAAGTTTTCCAGAAAACTTAGTGGAACGTTTCGGCGTGTAACCTGATAGCGCTTCACGATGACCGTGTAAGTATTTGTATTCTGCCGATCCTTCTTCCAGTGTTAAATAAGGGAGAGTTGACGCTTTCTCATCACTTAACAGATCCTGCAGGTTTAAACGGTCACGTAAACTTTGAATATGTGATTCATTCATTTTCTTTACGCCGTGAGCAATGTTTTTGCCCTCAGCCGCTGCGCCCATGCCGTAACCTTTAACGGTTTTCGCTAGAATAACCGTTGGTTTACCTTTAGTCTCCTGGGCATTTTTAAAGGCAGCATAGACTTTAGATGAATCATGACCACCGCGCTTAAGTGCAAATATTTCTTCATCTGTCCAGGTTGCAACTAATGCCGCTGTTTCAGGGTATTTACCAAAGAAATGTTCACGGACGTAAGCACCGTCTTTTGATTTAAAGGTTTGGTAATCACCATCAACGGTCTCTTCCATTAATTGCAGCAGTTTACCCGATGAATCCTGCGCAAGCAGAGAATCCCAGTTGCCACCCCAGATAACTTTAACAACATTCCAGCCTGCACCATGAAATAGGCCTTCAAGTTCTTGAATAATGCTGCCGTTACCCATTACCGGGCCATCTAAACGCTGTAAATTACAGTTAATTAAGAAACACAAGTTATCCAGTTTTTCACGCGCAGCAAAGGACAAAGAAC
The DNA here is from genome assembly GCF_002836415.1 of Psychromonas sp. MB-3u-54. Taxonomy (GTDB): domain Bacteria; phylum Pseudomonadota; class Gammaproteobacteria; order Enterobacterales; family Psychromonadaceae; genus Psychromonas. The sequence goes on from NZ_PJBP01000155.1 coordinate 5,251, forward strand.
CACGAGATTCCGGCTCATCCATCTCACCGTCACCCAGAAAAGCATAAACACGCTGATTAGAGGTTGGTTTTAAATCACGACCTTCAAGATATTTTAGAAAACGTGCCTGATAAATAGCGGCAATTGGACCAAGACCCATCGAGACGGTCGGGAACTGCCAAAACTCAGGTAATAGTTTCGGATGCGGGTAGGAAGGTAATCCTTTACCATCAACTTCCTGACGGAAGTTATCAAGTTGGTCTGCGCTTAAACGCCCTTCAAGAAATGCACGCGCATAGATACCGGGAGAGATATGACCCTGGTAATAAACTAAATCTCCGCCATCGGTTTCATTCGCTGCACGAAAGAAATGGTGAAAACAGACTTCGTAGAATGTCGCCGCAGACTGGTAAGAGGCCATGTGCCCCCCTAAGTCCAACTCTTTTTTCGAAGCACGCATCACAATCATGATCGCATTCCAGCGGATAATAGAACGAATGCGACTTTCTATTTTGACATCACCAGGATAATCCGGCTGCTGTGCAAGCGGAATAGTATTAATATAATTTGTATTAATGTCCGTTGGTAACTTAACACCCTCTTTACGGGCTTGTTCGGTTACTTTTTTAATGATGAACTGAGCACGCTCGGTCCCTTCATCTTCAAGAATGGTTGTCAGGGCATCAAGCCATTCTGACGTTTCTTGTGCATCAATATCATTTAGGATGTCAGTCATGACACTTTCCTTCTTATCACTAGAAAATCTCAACCCGAAGGTTAAGCGTTTGATGTATAACTATTTATATTAACCATTACCTGTTTTAAAACACGTTTTGGATAATGCCGTCTCGGCAATAAGTAATATAAATAGTTACTTGATTGAGCTGTTTTTTTAGCAAGTTAAAAACGCCCTAATGCGCGTTTAAATGAACTCTCTTCACGTAACATCACAAGACGTGTTTCTTCAATGTAACTTAAATGCTGTGCTGATGCTTGTTGTGCGCTTGCGGGTTGTTTTGATAGAATCGCTTCCAGCAGCTGCAGACGATGCTGATGAATTTTATCAGCCACTTCAGGATAACCATAAAGTTGCTGCACATTATCGGCGATATTTTTTTCCAGCAGGGATTTTATACCACGCGCTAAATGTAAAAAAACCACGTTGTGAGCGGCCTCTATCACGGACAGATAAAACTGTGCGACGTGCTGAATTTCTTTTTCCAGATCGCGTGCTTGACGGGATTTTTCAATCGCCGCAAAACTATTTTTGATTTTGTCAAAATCAGCAGAGGTGCCACGCAGGGCTGCGTAATACGCAGAAACACCTTCCAGTGCATAACGAAACTCAAGTAAGTCATATTGAGATTCAGGGTGAGTATTTAACAGTTCAAATAAAGGATCGGTTAAACGCTCGCGCAACTCTTCTTTAACATAGGTTCCGCCGCCTTGACGACGGTTAAGTAACCCTTTCGACTCTAAGCGCTGCATCGCTTCACGCAGTGAAGGGCGGGAGACATCAAACTGTTTAGACAGTTCACGTTCCGAAGGTAATTTTTCACCGAGCTCCAAAGAGCCATCTAGAATCATGCTTTCAAGACGATTTTCAATCACATCCGCAAGTTTCGGTTGTTTGATTTTTGCGTAAGTCATAATGTCCTTAATAAACAGAAACTTTGCCGGCGAGTTAATTGGTATTACCATTTTACTTTTAACCATCTAAATTAACAATTATTTTACCCGACGTCTAGTGATATTGACATAAATCAAAAAATATCTCTTGCTCTTGATAGCCCATAGCTCATTTTATCCTGCTGAACACAAAAGGTAAGACCAATTTATTGCGAATGTTAATAGCCTGTGATAAAGCGCCGCTTGGGGTAATCAATTTATCGCAAGCTCAGCTGCTGATCTATTAAGCAGTCATTTTTTTCCCCTTGATGGTGAATAAAAATAAGCAGAAGAAAAAACCATCCCACAGGATATAGCAATATTGCTAGCGTGACCAAAATGTCCGCAAGTTATTATTGGCGAGACTTGTCTTCTGCAAAACAGACAAAAATGGCTGGTGCATGGGATCAGCCGGGCTTTGCAATCCAAGCGGGTGAAAGTATATAACTTTCGCTATCAAAGCAGGGATAGACCCATCAATAAATGACGCCTGCCTTGTATTAGACGAAGTGATTAAACGGCTAATCATTAAGCCTTTAAGTTTTTAAGTTTTTAATCAAAGATACCACCTGCTTGGCAAGCTCGGTGAGCTTATCCCAGTTACCCGCTGCAATGTTAGTAAGTTAAGTCTTTAAGTTGGTAATCAAAGACACCACCTGCTTGGCAAGCTCGGTGAGCTTATCCCAGTTATCTGCTGCAATGTTAGTAAGTTAAGTCTTTAAGTTGGTAATCAAAGACACCGCCTGCTTGGCAAGCTCAGTCAGCTTATCCCTGTTATCTGCTGCAATGTTAGTAAGTTAAGTCTTTAAGTTGGTAATCAAAGACACCGCCTGCTTGGCAAGCTCGGTGACCTTATTCCAGTTACCCGCTGCAATAGCATCATTAGGCATCATCCAGGAACCGCCCACGGTTACTACACAATTGAGTGCCATATAATCAGCAACATTATCCAGGTTTATTCCACCCGTTGGGCAAAAAGACACTTGAGGTAACGGCCCGGCAATGGCTTTTAACGCAGCAGCACCACCATTTGCTTCGGCTGGAAAAAATTTCAGATGATCATAACCTGACGCTAAGGCGGTAATAATCTCCGAAGGTGTCGAAACTCCTGGAATCAAAGGCGCGGGGCCCGTTTTAGCATGCTCTAATAAGCTTTGGCTGTATCCGGGAGAAATAATAAATTTTGCCCCCGCTGCAACGGCAGCGTCATATTGTTGTGCATTGATAATAGTGCCGGCGCCGATCATGGCCTCGGGCATCGCTGTCGCGATAGCTTTAATCGCCTCTAAAGCCACTTTTGTTCTTAAGGTCACTTCAAAAATATTAATCCCCCCCGCCGCCAGCGCCTTGACCATTGGCAGCGCATCTTCAAGATTATTGATGACCATCACTGGTACGACAGGCGAATAAGCAAAAACCTCTGCAGGTGAAATAGTCCAATTCATGTTAACTCCTTATTGATTACTATTATTGGCATAACCG
>NZ_PJBP01000156.1 GCF_002836415.1 Psychromonas sp. MB-3u-54
GTTTCTAAGCGTAAATTAACAATTTCAAACAGAATAAGTGATTCTTTTTAGGCTTCTTCTGATACTATTCAGTCATATTTTGTGATTTTTAATGACAAAAAGGTGCTTGTATTGAAACCAACCATTGAAAACGTCAGCAATCAGCTAGATTTTAGCTGGCGAATCCAACGCTATGATTGTTGTGATGCACAGTTTGACTGGCATTATCATTTTGAATATGAAATTGTACTATACCGCCATTTAAACGGAAAGTTGTTTGCCGGTGACTACATGGGTGAAATAACACATAATAACCTGTTTGTTTTTGGCCCGAAACTCCCCCACACCGCGATCCACCAGGCGAAGCCTGATAACCCAAATAACAGCACTTATATCCTATGGTTCAGTCAGCAATGGATAAACCAACTGGTTAATCAGTTTCCTGAGCTTAATAATTTAAAATCTTTATTAAGCCGCTCAACCCAAGGGTTACAGTTTGACGAATTGACCGCTGAACGGGTATTTCAGCTTGTACAAGCACATCAAACTTTCACGCCTGCGATGGAATTTAGCCGTTTAATCGAAGTGCTGGTTACTTTAAGTGAAGCGAAACAGGTCAAACGTTTAAATGCCTATAGCCTGCCAAAGATCGAAGATAATCCCAAAGAGTTAACCCTAGTACGGAAAATTTCTGATTATATTGAATTAAATTTTCGTAATCATATTCAAGTTATTGATTTATGTAATGAGGTACATGTCAGTGAAAGCACCATTTATCGACTTTTTGAGCGGCATTTTGTCTGCAGCTTTTCTAATCACGTTAAAGAATTTAGGATCGGCAAAGCCTGTGAACTGTTGATTAATGGTAATACCAGTATTGCCGTTATTGCCGACCTGGTTGGTTTTACTAATTTATCGAATTTTAACCGCCAGTTTAAACAGTGTAAGCAGATCACGCCCAAGCAGTTTCGTTTATTATTTGCTTAAGAGTTTGCTTAAGAGCTTGCTTAAGCATTGTCAACCATTCGCTTAATAATATTCCGGTAATAGCAAGTGCATTAATCAATAAAGCGATTGTTTTTATCTAGGGTGGCAATTAATATCAACTAGGTTCATACGTTAAATATTCGACGACAGTGACCTATATAAAGGATCTAAAATATCATGAATTTTATCGAAATAATGGAGGTATTTAATGACCGATCTTTTTAATGAAAAAGCCAAAGATTGGGATGCCAATGACTTTAGGCGTCAGCTTTCGAACGCTATCGGTGCCGCAATTCTAAAACATGTACCGCTTCATGCAAAGATGGAAGTGATGGATTTTGGTGCTGGTACGGGTTTGATAAGTTCTCATGTTGCCCCCTCGGTACAAAAAATTCTTGCCTTGGATATTTCTGAATCCATGTTAAGCCAACTTTTATCAAAACCTGAGTTACAGGGTAAAGTCGACGTACTTTGCCAAAATATTGTAGATAAACCGATAGATGGAAAGTTTGATTTGATCATGAGTGCGATGGCAATGCATCATGTCGAGGATGCGGATAAACTTATTCAGCGTTTTAGCGAGCATTTAAAGGCTGGCGCGATGGTAGCCTTAGCTGATCTTGATAAAGAAGACGGGGGCTTTCATCCGGCAAACACGGAAGGGGTCTTTCATTTTGGTTTTGAACGAAAAGAATTTCAGGCTTTGCTAGAAAAACACGGCTTTAAAGATATCTGTTTTCATACCGCGCACACGGTTGTAAAAGAAGGCAATGAATTCCCGATATTTTTGGTTATTGCGAGCAAAAAATAGTGTTGTTTACTTTTTTTCGCTTCTAAGCAGAGGGGCGAAAGCGGGCTTTTTAGACATCTTAAAATTGTCGTGAAATTCAATTAACCCTAAGCCTTTGTCTTTACACAACCCTTGACTTTTATTTTGAGTTATATAAAGTGACCGTCAGCAAGAAAGAAAGCCTTTTTTTTACATTCTCCATTACGTTGTTATATTAATAATACCTCGCTCTGTAGTTTTTAAGTTCCAGTCTGTTTTTACGCTATTCAAGCCTTTTGAAGGCACCCATACATTAAAATTACAGGATATTATTATGTCTAACAAAGAACAAGGAACCGTTAAATGGTTCAACGAAGCGAAAGGTTTTGGTTTTATCGAGCAAGCATCTGGTCCAGATGTATTCGCTCACTTTAGTGCTATTGCAAGCGAAGGTTTCAAAACTTTAGCTGAAGGCCAAAAAGTAGAATTCACTGTAAGCCAAGGTCAAAAAGGCCCGCAAGCAGACAGTATCGTAGCACTTTAATTTGCTGTGATATTTTAGCGCCCACAGGGTGCTGATTTAATATTGAAAAAATGGTAAACCTTTACGGGTTTGCCATTTTTTTTTGCTTATTTTAAAGGTGCATTCTGTGCAGGGAAAAGCGAGTCCCAAGCTTCGAGCTTCGAGCTTCGAGCTTCGAGCTTTCTCGCCTTCTCGCCTTCTCGTAGCTCTTGGTGCTTAATCGGTAGTGTGCATTCTATGCACCGCAAGCGCCGAGCCTGAAGGCTCAGTTCCAAAAGACTCCGTTATCGCATGCTTAGTTATTGGTATGCACCATCATCATCGTTAATCGGTGCGCGGAGCGCACCCTACGAGTTTGGTATTATATTATCAGTAGGGTGCATTCTTGCGCAGGGGAAAGCGAGCCTCGAGTCTTCGAGTTTTCGAGCTTTCGAGTCTCGAGCTTCTCGCCCTCTCGCCCTCTCGCCCTCTCGCTTTCTAGCTTTCTAGCTTTCTAGCTTTCTAGCTTTCTAGCTTTCTAGCTTTCTAGCTTTCTAGCTTTCTAGCTTTCTCGCCTTATAGCCCTCTCGCAGCTCGCAGCTCGCAGCTCTTAGCTCTTAGCTCTTAGCTCTTAGCTCGCAGCTCTTAGCTCGCAGCTCGCAGCTCTTAGCTCTTAGCTCGCAGCTCTTAGCTCGCAGCTCTTAGCTCTTAGCTCTTAGCTCTTAGCTCTTAGCTCTTAGCTCGCAGCTCTTAGCTCGCAGCTCTTATCCCCCGTCGCTCATCCCAAAGTATGAGTTTTTTCATGCCGATGGCGCATGGTGGTATTCGCCCTAATCGCGTTATTGTACTTCCCGTACAAGGCTTTGAACCACTGAATCGCGGTCTGACCGTTGTGGCTCTTATCTTGAAAACCAAGTTTTACTTTACTTAATTCTGTATTAACAAACAAAATAACGGAGAGAAAAAAATGGCTTTAGCAGATCAAACTTATGGATTTTATATACCTACGGTTTCCCTTATGGGGATTGGTTCTTCAAAGGAAACTGGCGAGCAGGTCAAAGCCCTGGGTGGCAGCAAGGTATTGTTGGTTACCGACAAGGGGATCGTCGCGATGGGAATGGCTGAACAAATCAAGGCACATGTTGAAGCCGCTGGTATTGACGTGGTTATCTTTGATGGTGCCGAGCCAAATCCGACCGACAAAAACGTTCTTGATGGCCTGAAGGTTTATCAAAGTGAGAAATGTGACACTATTATCTCTCTCGGTGGTGGTTCCTCACATGACTGTGCCAAGGGCATCGGCATGGTTGCCACCAACGGCGGCAAGATCCACGATTACGAAGGCGCCAATATGACCTCTAAGGCAATGCCTCCTTTTGTCGCTATTAATACGACTGCCGGTACCGCTTCGGAGATGACCCGTTTCTGCATTATTACCAATACCGAGACTAAAGTGAAGATGGCTATCGTCGACTGGCGCTGTACGCCGAATATCGCCATCAATGATCCTGTTCTGATGGTTGGCAAGCCTGCCGCCTTGACTGCCGCAACGGGTATGGATGCGCTGACTCACGCTGTCGAAGCTTATGTTTCCACTATTGCGACCCCGATCACCGATGCCTGTGCAATCAAAGCTATTCAGCTGGTTGCAGAATACCTGCGCCCGGTTGTCGCCAACGGTGAAAACCTCGAAGGCCGTGACAAGATGGCTTATGCCGAATATCTCGCTGGAATGGCTTTCAATAATGCCTCCCTTGGTTACGTCCATGCCATGGCCCATCAGCTCGGTGGTCTCTACAACCTGCCGCACGGTGTCTGTAACGCTATTCTGTTGCCGTCGGTCTGTGAATTTAACGTGATCGCCAATCCACGGCGTTTCGCTGATATCGCTGTGGCGATAGGTGAAAACATTGACGGTTTGAATGTTGTTGATGCTGCCGCTAAAGGTATTGCTGCGATCCGCAGACTGGCGGCAGACGTTGGCATCCCCAATGGTTTGACCGCACTCAATGTTAAAGAAGCTGACCTTGCCGTGATGGCCGGCAATGCTCAGAACGATGCCTGTATGTTGACCAACCCGCGTAAAGCGAACACCGCTGAAGTGATCGCCATGTTCAAAGCCGCAATGTAAGTATTTCGATCTGCGGGCGGGAAAAAAGGCTAGAAGGCGATAAAACAAAAGCTGTAAGGCTAGAAGGCGCGCTTCAAGTTTCGGGCCTTCTAGCCTCGAGCCTCGAGCTTCGAGTTTTTAGCCCGTAGGGTGCGCTCCGCGCACCGATTGCCGCTGCAGTAAACAAAAGCTATAAGGCGCGCTTCGAGTCTTCGGGCTTCGAGTTTTTAGCTTCAAGCCTTCGGGCCTTCGCGCTTTAAGGCGTTTGGGCGTTCGAGTTTCTAGCCTTCAAACTTTGGATTTTGGTGCTTCGAAGACTAAATTTTGAAGCCGCTTTATTCACTTCAGTACAGATAAGGTATACCCTATCAAATAGTTGTAAAATAATTATTTGTCAAAGGAAGCCATGAAATGCATGTAATTGAAGCGTCTGAGGTTCATCAGACAATGAATTTTGAAGAATTGATCCCGGCAATAGAAGAAACATTTGCAGGCACTCACGGTATGCCGCAACGTAATGTATTTTCTTTGCAAGAAGACAGCGACCACAGTGATGGATTTGCCGTATTACCCGCCTGGAACAGCAAAGCGATTGGCGTTAAAGCCTTTACCCATTTTCCTGAAAATGGCCCGAAGGGCTTGGATCGCTTATATTCAAAGATTTTAATGTTTAAACGCGAAACCGGAGAACCCTTAGCCCTCGTTGACGGCTCCAGTGTCACTTATTGGCGAACGGCCGCCGTCTCGGCTCTGGGCAGTCAATATTTATCCCGTAAAAACGCCAGTCGTTTATTAGTTTGCGGTACGGGTAACCTAGCTTCGTACATGGCATTAGCTCATGCGACCGTACGACCTATTACCCATATAGATATTTGGGGGCGCAGCATCGACAAAGCTGAAAAAGTGGCTGAGCAGTTACGCACCGAACGGCCGGAGATCAGTGTTGCAGTCATTACCGATCTTGAAAGTGCGGCAGGTCAAGCTGATATTATCAGTTGTGCGACGGGCGCCGGCGAGCCATTAATTTTAGGTGAATGGGTAAAACCGGGCACGCACACTGACTTTGTTGGCAATCATTCACCAAACCGCCGCGAATGCGATACGGCTTTAATCACTAAAGCCAGTGTTTTTGTTGATAGCCGTGTAAACGTCTTAAGTGAAGCGGGAGAGTTATTAATACCTATTGAGGAAGGGATGTTTGACAAGGATGATGTCAAAGCTGAACTGTCTGAACTTGCCAGAGGTCAACATAAGGGACGGCAAACAGAAGAAGAAATAACTGTTTTTAAAACCGTTGGCACTGCACTGTCAGATTTAGCGGCAGCTTGTTTAGTTGTAGAGAAATTAACTAATTAATAGGTTCAGCTGAAGAAGACAACAGTTCGTAGGGTGCGCTTCAGCACCAATTGCCAATGCTTGCGGTGCATAGAACGCACCACGCACACTTCACTCTGTTTTAGTCATTACTGGGTGTAGCGCAGAGCGCCTCTGCGCCCTCTGTGGTAATACCTTTAGACTTGACGTGGTCAATTAAATTCACTCACCCTAGTTAAGCTACTTTATTCAAATACTCGTTCAATATTTCCCCGTATCTCATCCTAAAGTATGATTTTTTTCATGCCGATGGCGGATGGTCGTATCTGCCTTGATAGCGCTATTATAACTCTCGTAAAACACATTCGACTAAAGACAAATAACCAGGCAGATAATTTATCGGCCGACTATAAGAGGTTCATTATGATCTATGCAAATCCAGGCAGTCAAAATTCTGTCCTTACGTTTAAAGAAAAATATGAAAACTTTATCGGCGGAGAATGGGTTGCTCCTGTGAAAGGTAATTATTTTAATAATACAACACCAGTCACCGGCGAAGTCATCTGTCAGATTCCGCGTTCGAGCGCTGAAGATATTGACTTAGCAATTGATGCCGGACATGCAGCCAAAGATGCCTGGGGACGTACTTCCGTGCAGGATCGTGCCAATGCCTTACTGAAAATCGCAGATCGTATGGATGCCAACCTTGAACTTCTTGCTGTTGCCGAAACCTGGGATAACGGTAAGTCGGTTCGTGAAACAATGGGGGCAGATATACCGTTAAGTTCCGATCACTTTCGCTATTATGCAGGCTGTATTCGTGCGCAGGAAGGTAGCTTGTCACAGATAGATGACGATACTGTTGCTTATCATTTTCACGAACCTCTTGGGGTTGTTGGCCAAATTATTCCATGGAATTTCCCGATATTAATGGCTTGTTGGAAACTAGCACCTGCCTTAGCGGCCGGTAACTGTGTTGTGCTGAAACCTGCAGAACAAACGCCCGCTAGTATTTTGGTGCTGATGGAATTAATTGCCGACATACTGCCACCTGGTGTATTAAACATTGTTAATGGTTACGGTAAAGAAGCCGGTGAAGCTTTAGCGACCAGCAAACGTATCGGGAAAATAGCCTTTACCGGTTCAACACCCGTTGGCGAGCATATATTAAAATGCGCGGCAGAAAATATGATCCCCTCGACCGTTGAGCTTGGCGGTAAATGTCCAAATATATTTTTCGGTGATATTACCCAGCATGAAGATGATTATCTGGATAAATGTGCGGAAGGTTTTGTACTGGGATTTTTCAACCAGGGAGAAGTCTGTACTTGTCCTTCCCGTGCCTTAGTTCAGGAAGACATTTTCGATGAGTTTATGGTAAAAGTGATTGAAAAAGCGCAAAAGATTATCCGCGGCAACCCACTGGACAGCAATACGATGGTCGGCGCTCAGACATCAGAACAGCAGTTTAATAAAATCATGAGTTACTTGGATATAGGTGTAACAGAAGGTGCTAAAGTACTGACCGGCGGCAATAAAGAAAGCCTCGATGGGTCACTTAATAGTGGTTTTTACATTCAGCCGACTATCATGCAGGGTGATAATTCCATGCGGATTTTCCAGGAAGAAATCTTCGGACCAGTTATCGCGGTAACCACCTTTAAAGATGAAGCAGAAGCGCTGGAAATTGCCAATGACAGTATTTTCGGTTTAGGCGCAGGGGTTTGGACACGCGATGCCAACCTTGCACATCGAATGGGCCGAGGAATTCAGGCCGGACGAGTATGGACTAACTGTTACCATTTATACCCAGCACATTCAGCTTTTGGCGGATATAAAAAATCCGGCATCGGTCGTGAAACACATAAGATGATGCTCGATCATTACCAGCAGACGAAAAACTTGTTAGTAAGCTACAGCACATCACCTATGGGTCTGTTTTAACCAATACCTTTCCAGCTAGGAGCTGCGAGTAACGAGTGGCGGGCAGCTCGCAGCTTTCAGCTCGCAGCTTTCAGCTTTCAGCTCTCAGCTCGCAGCTTTCAGCTCTCAGCTTTCAGCTCGCAGCTTTCAGCTTTCAGCTCGCAGCTTTCAGCTCGCAGCTTTCAGCTCGCAGCTCGCAGCTTTCAGCTTTCAGCTCGCAGCTTTCAGCTCGCAGCTTTCAGCTCGCAGCTTTCAGCTCGCAGCTTTCAGCTCTCAGCTTTCAGCTCTCAGCTTTCAGCTCTCAGCTTTCAGCTCTCAGCTTTCAGCTCTCAGCTTTCAGCTCGCAGCTTTCAGCTCTC
>NZ_PJBP01000157.1 GCF_002836415.1 Psychromonas sp. MB-3u-54
GGCCATTAAATCGGACAAAAAAAAGCTGGCTTTTGTTCGTGCCTCACAAAGTATAGCCAGCTATTTTTAGCCGTTTATGGCGGCGTTAGAATTTACTCAACGTTAAGAGTTATCTAAATGAAAAAGTTAATATTATTAGTGCTTATTGGTTTAGCTGGTTGGCAAATATACGCAAAGCAAAGTAATCCAGTCATTACGAATGCTGATCTTGAATTATTAAATGTGCCAAGCAAACAAGTTAAAGCTGCTCAAACTGTTTATGAAAAAGAATATTCATGTGATGGTCGCCAATATTGCAGTCAAATGAATTCGAGAACAGAAGCAGTGTTCTTCATCACTCACTGTCCAAATACAAAAATGGATGGTGATTATGATGGTGTACCTTGCGAAAATGATTCTCGCTTTTAATATTTTTTAAAAAGGAGTTTTAAATAATGGCTGACATTATTGGTGTAATAGGGGTTTTAATCTTGATAGTTGGCGGAATCCTGTTTTTAATTGAAGCATTTAAAGAAAGTATTATTTGGGGAATAGCTTGCTTATTAATAACCCCAGTTGTACTTGCATTTACTGTCATGCATTGGGGCGTTGCGAAAAAGCCATTTTTTATTCAATTAGCAGGTATTGGTGTAATGTTAATTGGTGCAGCGTAAATAAAATTCTAACAAGTTGCTGCACTCGGACTCGATACAGTTGTCGCGGTTTTTGCTAAAAGAAAAGGCAGCAAAAACAGCACCAACTTACTCGCCGGTGAGCAAGGCGTTAAACCACAATCAGTCATTCATACGTCTCGCCGCTTTGTTATATACGTCGCTACGTTCTCTTTTTCCGATTGCGAGTACTGTTACTGTGATGACATTATCTGCGACTTGATACACTAGGCGATAGCCTGACTGCTGGAGTTTAATTTTGTACATGTTATCAGCGCCTGATAATTTGGCGGATGGGATGTGTGGGTTACTCAATCGTTCAATTAGTTTTTTCTTAAATTGTTGTTTGAGTGTTGCACCTAATTTGTTCCATTCTTTCAATGCTGTTTTTTTGAATTCGAGATTATAAGTCATCGATATTTACCGTAATACTAGATTCATTTTTACGTTCATTAGCTAAAGTTAAAAGCTCAATATCTTCTAGTTTATCCATCAGCATTTCGTAAGCTTCTGCTGGAACACAGTAAAATGCAGGCTCATTTCGGTTAAGTATTGCAACAGGATAACCATAGGCGCTTGCTGCTACTTTCATTGGGTTTGCTTTAAATTCAGTGATACTCGCTGCAACGTCAGCTAAAATTCTAGTGGTCATAATAAAGGTCTCTTAATAGGTCTTTTATTCGGTTATTATAGCTATATAAAAGCGGTTTAACAAGTTGCTGCACGCAGACTCGATACAGTTGTCGCGGTTTTTGCTAAAAGAAAAAGCAGCAAAAACAGCACCAACTTACTCGCTGGTGAGCAAGGCGTTAGCTTTCATTCATAGTTTGGATATATGGCGAAAATAAAGAAAAAATTATCAGCCTCAGTGAAAAAGGCAATAAAAGAAGCCAAACTTGAGCGCCAAAAGAAATACGAAAAAAGTTACATAGCCACCCATAATTATTCTGTGCGGGAGAACCGCATGCACAGTTCGGAGGGCAGGGAGAACGAGAGTTTTTCCCGCCCCCTATCTATGCGATAAAGCTGCCCTTGAAGGAGGACTCACAGAGCAGCAGAAAATCGCTTCGAAGCCGAACTTCGCATATGTGCCTACTTGCGGTCATTGGATATTTTTAATTTTCCGTGTAATAATTACCTAAACGTGAGCGTTCAGAAGCCTGCTATATGCTTCTAACAGCCAATTTGTAGTCTGAATTTTTTAGTGAATGTCTGTGACCCGATTGATTGCAAAAGTAGCTAAAATAAATTTACAAATGGCTAATATCGTTCTTAATGTTATCTAACATACAAAAGTAAGTGAATTTAAATTATGCCTCTAAATGGTCATGCGAATAAATTATCAGAAATAATCGGCAATACTGACCTGTTAACCATTCCAAGTTTAAGCCGTTTGGCGCAATGTGATATCAGCGTTAAGTGTGAGTTTCAAAACCCAGGGGGAACGGTAAAAGATCGCGCAGCACTGCAAATGGTATTGTCGGCAATGGAATCTGGCGTGCTTAAACCAGGCATGACAATAGTAGAAGGAACCGCCGGCAACACCGGTATAGGCCTGGCAATAGTTGCTAAGTCACTCGGTTTTGGTCTTAAGGTTGTTATGCCAAAAGGACAAACCAAAGAAAAAGAACAAATGATTGCGCTCCATGGCGCAGAATTAATTTTAGTCGACGCCTGCCCGTTCTCTAACCCTAATCATTTTTACCATACAGCAAAACGTATTGCTGATGAAAACCCGAATTTTTGGTGGGCCAATCAATTTGAAAACACCGCCAACGCAGATGCTCATTATTTACATACCGGTCCTGAGATTTTCCATCAAACCAATGGTGAAGTGAGCATCTTTGTTTCTGCAGCCGGAACGGGTGGTACAATTGGTGGGGTGACAAAATATTTAAAAGAAAAAAACGCAGACATCAACACCATCTGCGTAGATCCAAATGGCTCAGGAATTTATAATTTTTTGCAAAGTGGAAAATACACTGCGACAGAGGGGGGATCTTTTACCGAAGGGATTGGTATTATGCGTTTAGTTGACAATTTCCGACAGGCTTTCGTTGACCATACTCTTACGTTACCAGATAGTGACATTGTTACTATCGCTAACTATGTTCGCGAACAAGATGCACTGATATTAGGAAGTTCGAGTGCACTTAACGTTGCCGCAGCCTTTTATGCTGCGATTAATTTGGGTCCATTAAAGGGTGGTAAAAAACAGCATGTCGTTACGTTAGCCTGTGATCTTGGTGAACGTTCAGTGTCTAAACTATACAACAAAGCGTTTTTAGAAAGCAAAGAGATTTTTGTCGAAAACGACTCAATTGAAAAATTAATAGCGCGCTTTACTAAAAAGCATGATTTATTAAAAAGGGTGACCTTTGACTACAAAAACTTATAATTTTTGCCGCGAATGGTTATGTTTTTCCAAGACATATATGATGCACCCCCTACGAACAGGCTGTTAAAGGTGGTGCACTTCTACCTTGAATATGGGTTTAAAAAGCAGGCGGTTTTATAATGAGTGGCTTGTTATTTTTTTGTTTTACCAGCATCAGCCACGAATTTAAAATTATCATTTTACCTCAGAGATATCGACCGGCAGAGCCAAGTACCACTACCAGTAAACCCAGCACCAGGTTGATGCCGACCATTATCCGGATTTGACCAACGCGCCGCCCGGCTTGCGCAGTGTCGTCGGCGTCAATCGCCTTCTTGAGCCTGCGGTAGGGGGCAAAATAGATATGCAGGAACAATAACATCATCAGCAATCCCAGCCCTTGCATGGCATGGATATGCCAACCCACAGCAGCCATGCCGCCGAGATAACTACCAATCATGGTGTAGCCGGTGACCAGCAGCGCAACTACACACACCCACACCCAGCGGAAAAAGACCGACAGGGTATGGCACCACAACATCGATCGTTGTGCCGGATCCAGGACTTTTACGGCCGCCGGTCGCAGAGCCATATAGGCGAAAAACATGCCGCCAACCCAAATGACTGCAGCCAAGGTATGGATCGCAATAAAAATACTCATTAAGACACTCTCTTTATCAATGTAAATAAAACCACACTATAGCAGTAACCGGCAGACAATGAATGAACGATGGGTCATGCAATAAATAATATAGCCACCCATAATTATTGACGAATATTTGTACACTAGCCTAGTCTTTAGTCACCTTTATTTACTTGCAGGTAATAAATGATGGCCAGACCAAGACAAACGACAGTGAGCTTAGATGATACGCCTTATTATCACTGCTGTTCACGTGTTGTACGTAAAGCATTCTTATGTGGCATCGATAGCACGACAGGTGAAAACTATGAACATCGCCGGGAGTGGGTTGACTCTCGTATTTTAGAACTTAAGACTATCTTTGCGATTGAGATCTGTGCTTATGCCGGCATGAGTAATTACCTGCATATTATGCTTAAAGTGAATGCTGATAAAGTCGAAAGCTTGTCTGACGTATGTTGATTTAAACCCGATTCGCGCCAACCCCTGAAACCTCAGATCACACCAGCATTCAGCGAAGAATTCACTCAGCCATAAAAGATGAACAGCCAGCATAATTGCTGCCGTTTGTAGGTGATGAATGCCTGAACATGCCTGACGGCCTGATGTTTAGTGTCAAAGATTACATTATGCTTGTTGAAGATACCGGTCGAATTATACGAGAAGATAAGCGCGGTGCCATCAGTTCAAGCAGCCAATGTATTCTAAACCGACTTAACATCCCGCAGAAAACTGGCTTAAAATTACCACTGAATTTGGTCGTTTATTTAAAGGGGCGGTGGTTGCATTACCGGCATTAACTGAATACGGTGAACATTTAGACCGAAAGCGCCGCCACGGTGCAGCAAACTGCCAACGCTGGCTGTGCGCTTAAAGCTTAACTCTTCAACCACCTGTAAGTCATTTCTCGCTTGATTGATATCAAGCTGCTTCTGCTGGTTTGAAACGACCTTACTCCTCATATTTTACAGTCTAAAGCCGCATAAATTGAATAACTATAAAAGACTACCGAAATGAATGTTGAAGGAGGCTATTTTATTTTTTATAAAAATGGGTGGCATTGCTTAGATTGGCATTGCTTCGATTGTTGCTTAGAATTGTGATGCACTGTTTTTACATCCCTAATACTTTAACCTGTTGAAAATAAGTAGTTAATTTTTAATGGATTGCATTTATAGAGGTCTCTATAAATGCAGATGGGTCATTTTCTCAATATAAAATATCAATTTAAAATCATGATCTTGATCTATCTATCTGTTTTATAGGTCTGTTATCATATAATTATCATCAAAAAAAAATATTTAAATGTATTGGTGAGAATGCAGACTAATACACTGTTATGTGACATTGTTAGTTAAGGAGAACATATGGTAGAAACATTAATTTTAATTTCTGAGGATGCACATTCTACAGTGGCTATTATTCCAGAGGATGACGGGACTATTCACAGGATTTCGTATGAAGTTTTAATTCAAAACCCATATAAATATTCTGAATCGGAATTTCATCATGAGGTCCATGTCGTTCGCCGAAATAGGACTGATCTTAGAATAGAAAGTTACAATATTCGTAGATCAAAATTGTTAAAACGTTTTGGTTGGGGAATTCACCTAAATTCAAATGGCAAATTGGCTCTAGTTGGCGCTAATTCAGATGAATACCAAAATTTGGCAACAACAATTGCTACTGAGCGTGCTGTTAGAATTAGTGCGGAGTAGAGTCATATAATAAGTTGCTGCACGCGGAGTCGATACAGTTGTCGCGGTTTTTTCTAAAAGAAAAAGCAGCAAAAACAGCACCAACTGACTCGCCGGTGAGCAAAGTGTTATGCGTCTAGTGCTACCTACGAATAGTAGACACTGTCTATAGTTAGATTTCATCAATAGTATTTTTTTCAACTAACCAAAGGATAAATCCATGTCGTTACGCATTAATGATCAAGCACCAAACTTTCAAGTAGAAACTACTCAAGGAAAAATTGATTTCCATGAATGGATTGGAGATGGATGGGCTGTGTTGTTTTCACATCCTAAGGATTTTACACCTGTTTGTACCACCGAATTGGGTTATATGGCTAACATTCAGCCTGAATTTGAAAAAAGGAATACCAAAATCATTGCGCTGAGTATTGATTCAACAGGTGACCACGACAATTGGCTTAAGGATGTTGAAGACGTTGGTGGTTCCGCTGTTAATTACCCAGTTATCGCGGATACCGATCTAAAAGTGGCAAAGCTATATAATATGTTTCCCGCTGATGAGACAGGTGCCGCTGAAGGTCGTACAGCCATGACAAATGCTACTGTGCGGTCGGTATTTGTAATTGGCCCAGATAAAAACATAAAGCTTATGATTGTTTACCCTATGACAACAGGTCGCAATTTTGATGAGATTCTTCGAGTTATTGATTCCATGCAGCTTACAGCCAAGCACAAAGTAGCCACTCCGGTGAATTGGCAACAAGGTGAAGATGTGATTATCGTGCCTGGAGTAAATAACGAAGAAGCTAAGAAAATTTACCCAGATGGCTGGGAGACTTTAACGCCTTACCTCAGGAAAGTAAAACAGCCGGGCTAATACATAACAAGAAAAATTCAGCCGACGCTAAAAATCAGTGCGGCTGATTTTTAGCGTTATGTGTAAAAAGAGGGTGTTAACTTGAATAAGTAAATAATATAGCCACCCATAACTATTACCGAATATCGTCGACGTTTAATCGATATTAGCTGGTTTATGCGCTCACTCAGTGAGCCGATTGCCAGACAGGCGAACAAAGAAAATAGCTGTACCGGTCGATTTTATTCGCTACCATCGATGGCGCTCACCCTTCGGGCCAGCTAAAGGTGTTCTCATTTATTCCTTATAAATGAGTAGGAAGGACGTTTTAAATCCCAGGCATTACTTGATGAAGCCGCAATACTCGCTTGTATGGCGTATGTTGATTTAAACCCCATTCGCGCCAAAATGGCGACAAGCCCTGAAACCTCAAATTACACCAGCATCCAGCGAAGAATTCACTCAGCCATAAAAGGTGAACAGTCAGCAGAATTACTGACGTTTGTAGGTGATGAACGCCTGAATATGCCTGACGGGCTGATGTTAACCAGCAAGGGTGATCACCTTTTAGTTCTTTTGGTATTAGTGTGGAGGACTACATTATGCTTGTTGAAGATACCGGTCGAATTATACGAGAAGATAAGTGCGGTCCATCAGTTCAAGCAGCCAAGGCATTCTAAACCGACTTAATATTCCTGCAGACAACTGGCTTAAAATCACCACCGAATTTGGTCATTTATTTAAAGGTGCGGTGGGTGCCTTACCGGCATTAACCGAATACTGTGAACATTTAGACCGAAAGCGACGCCCCGGTGCAGCAAACTGCCACTAAGCGGCGTTAACAAGTTAATTTTCTAAGATGCAGAAGGGCACAAATGACCAGCCAAAATCGCGGAATTACTATAAATATTTGAGTATCACAATAAGCGCTTTATTTTGCAGGTCGCTTAGACTGGGTACTTGATA
>NZ_PJBP01000158.1 GCF_002836415.1 Psychromonas sp. MB-3u-54
GCTGTTCACAATGTAGGGAAGTTAATACCAAATCCATTAAATTAATGCCCATTGATGAAAAAATAACGCTGCCAAACTTAGCACAAATTGCGGATTTATCATCTTCTAGATTACAAAAATCATTCAAAAAAACATTCACCATATCACCTCAAGTCTATCAAGATACCGTTCGTATGCGCCATTTCAAGTATTCATTAAAAAAAGGTGATGGCGTAACCGATACAATATATTCCGCCGGGTTTGGATCCATTAGTCGAGTGTACGATCGTAATATCGGCATGACGCCCAAAGCCTATAGGGCAAGAGGTGCCGGTGAAGTCATCAACTACGCATGCCCTAATTCGCTGCTTGGTTTGATGATCATGGCCGCGACAGAGAAAGGTGTCTGCTCCGTACAGTTTGGTTATAATGAAAGTACTTTGTTATTCCCGTTAAGGACAGAATTTCCTAAAGCTAAACTCATGGTATCCGCATCACAAAACGCACCTGAGCTTGATGCATGGATGAAAGCGCTCGATCAACATATAAGCCAGGGCGATCCAAGACCTGATTTGCCTCTAGATATAAGGGGCACTGCCTTTCAAATTAAGGTCTGGCAATTTTTATTGAGCATCAAGGAAGGTGATGTGCTTAGCTACGGTGAAGTAGCTGCACAAGTCGACAACCCAAAAGCCGCCCGTGCGCTAGGCACCGCTTGCGGAAAAAATACTATTGCCGTGCTGATACCTTGTCATCGCGTTTTAAAAAGCGATGGAGGGTTGGGGGGATATCGTTGGGGATTAGAGCGTAAACGGACATTATTAGATAACGAAAAAAGAAGGGAGCAATAAGTTTTACACTTTATTACACTTAACTTTTTCAGCCTCTCGGCAGGTTATTAAATGCTCAGCATTGGGCAGTTTTCCTAGCAATAAATGACCGTCTGCAGGTTATTGAATGCTCGACATTGGGCGGTTTTCCTAGCAATAAATGACCGTCTACAGGTTATTGAATGCTCGACATTGGGCAGTTTTCCTAGCAATAAATGACCGTCTACAGGTTATTGAATGCTCGACATTGGGCGGTTTACGCCCAATCAATAACAGATAGCGGTTTTCTGAATCGCTTAGCAACAATCCGTTATGCTCAAGAAAACGCGCTACCTGCAGGCTAATCGCCAATGGGTTAGCTTTGAGCGAATGGTTAATGTTTCTTAGTATCGCCGGCGACTTTATCCATGTAAGCGAAGATCAGCCCTGAAACAACAAAGGTTAAGTGAATGATAACTTTCCACATCACTAAATTTGCTTGCTCGTCCGAAAGGCTGGCGGGAAGATTCATAAAAATTTTCAACAGGTCAATTGCCGAGATCGCAACAATTGCGCCTATCACTTTCAGTTTGAGTCCTGAAAAGTTAACTTTTCCCATCCATTCAGGACGGTCTTCATGATCACCCAGATCAATTTTCGAGATGAAAATTTCGTAGCCGCTAAAGATAATCATCAGTAATAAACTACCCACAAGTGATAAATCAACCAGCGCCAGAATACCAATCACGACGTCACTTTCCGGCATTGAGATGACATTACTTGCGATATGCCAAAATTCCTGAACAAATTTAACAAACAACAATATAATGCTAAGCATTAAACCCACGTAAAAGGGAGCTAACAACCAACGACTTTTAAAAATGGTTGTTTCTAATGCAATTTCAATTTTTTTCGACATGTATTTCTCTGTTATAAGTAATTGATACGGTTAGCTGAATGACGCAGATCATTGTAAATATTTCATCTTATATTTTTAAAAACTGCCTACCTGCGGCCATTTTGACTCTCGTTGGTGCTGTTTTTTTAAACTATTATGGCGTGTTCGATTTTCGAGTCTTATTTTTGAACAGCATGGTGGTAATGCATTATATTTTCGCCAAAAATCAAGATCCTGCCAAGAACAATTTTAACAGAAAATTTGTACTTAAAGCCATTTCAACACAGCGGAAAATTATACAGCCTGAATATAGCGAGTATAACCTACACGAGTAGTACAGCTCCAATACATAACACTTTCCTGACAAAGGGTTATACCGTGAAAGCAAAGATCAGCATAGTGATAAAGTCGATTTAATTAAATTCGGCGGCGAATACAGGGTGGATTAATATTGCAACGCCCAAAATACCAAGCCAGTGATGACTTAGCTCATCCTCGAAGCTAGTACCTTTCAGTTATTCTTTTTCATGGTTTTGTCTATCGGCTTATTATGGGGAGATAACGATGGTTTAGAATAAAGCATTAAGACTCGACGAAATCTGGATAATCCGTACTCGACTTAGATTGAAGGATCGCGATAAGTAGTTAACCATATTCAATTTGGCACTGGATAACCTGAGCTAGGCTTAAGGAAAAACATTAGGGTCTGTTGACCTTTCGTGTGTATTTTTGCAGCGACTTGTGCGTTATTCATACAAGACAGAGTTTGTGTTGTGTAGTTATTCTACATAAGCAGGCGATAACACATACGATCGGGCGCACAAATGCAGCCCTTCTGGTTCATCTAAAAGCGTCATGCGCTGCGTTATTTGTCGTTTACATAGAATAACTATGCTGCTCTCCTCATGCCTTGCTCAGAACACTTTTAGATTGAGCGAAATTTGTACTTCTAAGGTCAACAGACCCTAATATCGATGACCATAGTATCGACTTAATTTTGTCATTTGCAGTCTAGGATTCAGAGCCATCTTGTATAGAAAATCTGATCCTGATGAGAACACCAATTTATGAAGATATTCTGGATAAGCACGAACGTACGTGTCAGTTTCATTCAAAAATAGTGAAGATAACTTGCGTTTAAAAAGTGTGATCTTAGAAGAAGATATTGTTTACATTTCTGCTCAAAAAAAATATGTTCTGAATATGAGGCATGTAGATAAAGACGATATAAATGAATTAGAAAAGATATTGAAGAAAATGAATTTTGATAATAGCGTCACCATAGTCAGTATCTAGCAAGTTAACTTACTCGGGCGGCAATCGCCTTAGAAAATAATCCTTAAATATCTAAAAGTTGCAGGTACTTAAAAAATCCGGTTTTGAAGCCTGCATCCATCTTAATTTATCCGCACTGGATCTGCAGGATGACTACCTATCCATAGCGCTTGATAAACTGATTAAACAAAACCGAGTTTTACCCCATCAGTTGGTTTTAGAGGTGACTGAAACGGCAGCAATGAATGATATGGCGACCACCAAAGCGGTACTGCAGAGGCTCACTCTGCAGGGGTTTTTAATCAGTATTGATGATTTTGGTACAGGGCACTCTTCTCTTTCCATGCTGCTCGAGCTACCTATTCATCAGATTAAGATTGACCGCAGCTTTGTAAGCTTAATGCTGCAAGAACAAAACAAGCAATCCACTGTTAATTCACTTATTTTTATGGGACACCAGCCAAACTGTTCGGTGGTCGCTGCAGGTGTTGAAACAAAAGAGCTTGCAGATGAATTAAGTTATTTAAAATGTGATTATTTACAAGGCTATTATTACAGCAAACCACTGCCTCTTACCCAGATTATTGGTTATTGTCAGCAGCAGGAAATTAAAAAAGGCACTGCTATATTAAATTAACTGCAAAAAGCTGTTTAACCTTCATTGGAAAATTGCGGACATCCATTAATTACAATGACGATTAATATTACCACGTTCAACTTGGGCTGATTCATATTGAGGTCAATTAGATGGGTGTCCAGTTATTGCTATTTATTTTTGCTTATTTATGCCGATAGCTTCGATAGAACCGCCGGTATCAACAAGACAGAGACCAGTTTGGATTTGCTCTGACCGTTTTTAAGCAGGGTAACATTAGATCTAATCTATCCACCAGCCCTAAGGACGGGGAAAAGTGAGCGCGGAATTTTTAATGGCTGAGGCGCAAAGGGGCACGTAGCGCCCTAGTAAAATTTACAGCCATACACAAAAGAGGCTATCATCTGGTGGCCTCTAAAAATGCATATAACGGGTGTTATGGTAAATGCAAATTAAGAAAAAATTATCCAGCCCAAGAAAAAACCAAATAAAACGTAAATAATGCTTATTACTAAGTCCGAATTATGGGAGCTTAAAAAATCAGTTTTTACAAATTGATACCATTCGACATTTTTTTTCTTAATGCTTCATCAATATCTTTTTGTGTGTATTTAGCTCTGTTTTTATAGTTCCATTCTGAGTTTGTATTGTGCTCGTCTATATCGTTAACATCACAACCGAATGCTTCATGTATGAATTCATGATAATGCATATTAATTCTATTAATATCTTCAATATTCCGAACGAAATTTGAATTTTTTTCTTCACTGAATTCTATTTTCGCTTCCTTTTCATAGGATCTAATACAATCAAACATTAATTTATGATAATTAGTTCCTGAGATAATGGCAGGGTTCCAAATAGCAACTTCTAGAAATTCCAAACCGTCCGTTTTAAAAGCGTCATCGATTTTTTTTTGCTTGTTATAGGAGCATTACAATATGCAGATAACCGTTGTTCTTTATTATTTGAATACCAGTAATGTGGATCAGTATGACGTATTTGGCTCATTATATAACTCTTAGTTATTTAACTTTTGTATAGATATTTAATACGTAAGGTTTCTTCTATTGATTTATCATAGTTCGCCCTTTCAATTAAAAGAGGTAACCACATTGTTTTATGTTGTTCAGGAACAAGATAATAACCTATCCCATCAAGAAGAAAGTTATCTAATTTAGAGGCACTAACCTTCCAATCACTGATTAAGTAAGCTTGCTCTGTTAGCGGCATTTTCGATATTATCTCTTTAATAAATAAAACGAAGTTAGTGCATTGTTGTTCTTTAGGAAATCCATGATCTTGTATTCTTTTAAAATCAGATGGCAGTAATAATAATTGATCTATATTAGCCAATGTATCATTAAATTTATTTTCTGCGATCAAATTTCTTACAAAGCTAGAAATTCCTCCACAAGTAGTGCAATAGTATTTTTTACAAAAGCAGGAACTTTCTGCTTTTTCAAAAACTCCTTTCAGTGTTATTGCCATCATATAAAATTAACTCTTTCCATTAATTTTTGTAAGAACTGGTTATTTTAGCATATGCTGTTATGCACGAAATATACCGCTTATGGTAAATAGCCGTTATTTCCCAAAATAAAAGCCTTTAAAATCGAACACTGAGAGGTTTTAAGAAGTCCCTTTTATGATTGCCTTTCTACTGATTGATCTCTTTAGATAGTCGCTATGGGATTATTTTAAGATTAACCCGGAGGGTTTCAATACTTAGTTCAAAATGTGAACCGGGGAGTTATAGTGTAATAGTTAAGATGTTAGTGAATGCAAAAAATCCACCGTTTAAGTAGCCTTTTATAGATCAGAGCAGGGAGGGAATATTTAAATATTTAATATTGTAGATATTATTGATTTAACGTTATTAAGGCAGGCTAAATTTACATGATCCACTTTATGAAGATTTCTTGCAGACCAATCAAGGGACTTAAGTTGGTCTGTTAATATTACGCCAGTAGTTTTTTTGCTTCCTTCGATTACAACTTCAAAAGGATAACCTTTAGACTGGTTTGTAACAGGGCATAACCAAGCAAATCCTGTAACACTATTAAATTTTTTAGTGCTTAGTACCAAAGCAGGACGATTCCCCGCCTGTTCGTGCCCTGCTTGCGGGTTGAAATCTACGATCACGATATCACCGACATTAGGAATAAAACTCATAGAAGCTCATTACCTATTTTATCCGTGAACATTGCTTCATGCCTATTATTAATAGTCACTTTATCCAAAAGCTCATCCAAGCTAGGTTTACAAGGCTCAATAACAACCGTGTTACCTTTTTGAACTAAGTTAACTTTGTCACCAATATGCAGAGCTAAATTTTCTAATATGTTTTTAGGTAGGCGAAGTGCAGCACTATTACCCCATTTTGATATTGCAACAGTCATTAAAATTCCCCTTTAAGTTAACCGCGTACCTACAGTATACACAATGTAGATACTATAGATATATTCGTCAACATATTTAATTAATAATTATGTACAAAAAAGGCCACCGTTTAGGTTAATACCGTTCACTTAAGGTGAACGGTATTAGCCAACGGGCACCTTCTTAATTTCATTTTAACAGGGAAAATAAACCGATAGGGTTTATTTTTTACCCAAAGCGCCAAAACGATTTTTGCTTATCTTTGCTTCGATCTTCGATACGACCGCCAGTATCAACAACACGGTTAACAGTGCTGCATATTACAATGTTTAAATCCTGAATCACAGATACAAAAAAAGGCGCCAACAGGCACCTTCTTAATTTCATTTTAACAGGGAAAACAAACCGATAGGGTTTATTTTTTACCCAAAGCGCCAAAACGATTTTTGAATTTTTCGATACGACCGCCAGTATCAACAACACGTTGAGTACCAGTGTAGAACGGGTGACATTCGCCACAGATATCTAGTGTTAAATTTTTGCCAGCTGTTGAGCCAACAGTAACTATATTACCACATGAACAAGTCGCTGTGATTTCTTTGTATTCTGGATGAATAGCATTTTTCATTTGGAAAACCTCTATTGGGCCGCATCGCTGCTCTGCTTGAATGAATCATTTCATTCAACAAAGTACCATACGTATTTATCGTTAAATTTCAGGTTGCAAATTGTATAGCAATGTTTAATAAAAATACAACTATAAAGTTGTATTCTCAGCACTATTTATTAATAACAGCCCATT